>NZ_KV799706.1:73210-142521 GCF_001810035.1 Neisseria sp. HMSC058F07
AAGGCCGTCTGAAAGTTTTCAGACGGCCTTGCTGATTATCGGGCCAAAAGAGCGGCCTGCTGGTGTTGAACCAATTCAGCAATGCCTTTATGCGCGAGGGCAATGAGTTTGCCCAATTCTTCGATGCTGAAGGGTGCGCCTTCGGCTGTGCCTTGGATTTCGATGATTTTGCCGGATGCGGTCATGATGATGTTAACGTCGCTGTCGCAGCCTGAATCTTCTGGATAGTCCAAGTCCAAAAGCGGTACACCGCCCACCACGCCGGCGGAAACGGCGGCAACGGCTTCACGGATGGGGTTTTCGCTGATAAGGCCGTTTGAAAGGAGTTTGTCTACGGCGATTTGCAGGGCAACGTAGGCACCAGTAATGGAGGCGGTACGCGTGCCGCCGTCGGCTTGGATGACGTCGCAGTCAATCAGGATTTGGCGTTCGCCGAGTTTTTCCATATCGACGACGGCGCGTAGAGAGCGGCCAATCAAGCGTTGGATTTCTTGTGTGCGTCCGGATTGTTTGCCCGCGGCGGCCTCGCGGCGCATACGGGAGGCGGTGGAAGCCGGCAACATACCGTATTCGGCCGTTACCCAGCCTTGTTCTTTACCGCGCAGGAACGGTGGGACATTTTCGTCGATGGAGGCAGTGCAAATCACTTTGGTGTTGCCGCACTCAATAAGGCAGGAGCCATCGGCATGGGGGAGGAAATTGGGGGTAATTTTGATGTCGCGCAGGCTGTCGGCGGCGCGGCCGGTGCGGGTGTAGTTACTCATGATGAACCTTTGGGGGGAATAAAAAATAGGTTGCCTTGAATTATAGAGGAATTTGGCACCAAAGGCCGTCTGAAAATCGTCGGTCGGGTGTGTTATAGTGTCCATACTTTCACTCGTATTTGGAAACGGAGTAAAACCATGGCTACAAGACGAACTATTCAAATCCACAGCATGACCGGCTTTGCCAATGCCGCAGGCGAATGCGGAGGCAAGCGGATTAATTTGGAAATCCGCGCGGTCAACCATCGTTATTTGGATGTTCAATTCCGTATGCCGGAAGAATTGCGTTATTTGGAAGGCGCGTTGCGCGAGCAGATTGCCGCGGCTGTGGCGCGCGGTAAATTGGAATGCCGCATCCAGCTGCAGGATGCCTCCTCGGGCGGACAGACTTTGGAGGTCAATCAGGATTTGGTTGCCCAACTGGCGCATTTGAACAAAGAATGGCGCAAGGAACACAATTTCGGCAAGCTGAGCGTGGCAGACGTTTTGCGTTTCCCCGGCGTTTTGGCAGGCCAGGGCGAAGATGCCGAGGCTTTGGCCAAAGGCGTTAAAGATTTATTGACCAGCGCTTTGAAAGAGTTTACAGCCGCCCGCAAACGCGAAGGCAAAAAACTGGGTGAGCACCTGCTGCAACGCCTGGATGGCATGGAAGAGATTGTGGACGCTTTGAACGAATTGTTCCCCAGCCTTCTGCAAGCGCATATGGATAAAGTCAAAACCCGTTTGGCAGAAGCCGTCGGCAATATCGACAACGACCGCTTGCAACAGGAATTTGCTTTATTCATCCAAAAATCCGATGTGGATGAGGAATTCAGCCGTTTGCGCACCCATATCGCCGAAGTACGCCGTATCGTTACCGAAGGCAAGGGCAGCGTAGGCAAACGTTTGGATTTCCTGATGCAGGAGTTGAACCGCGAAGCCAACACTTTGGGCAGCAAAGCCATCGCCGCCGAATGCACGCAAGCGTCGGTTGAACTGAAAGTCTTAATCGAACAAATGCGCGAACAGGTTCAAAATATCGAATAAATCGATAATGAACGGATAAAACAAGGCCGTCTGAAAAGGTTTCAGATGGCCTTTGTGTTGATATTGGGTGGAGTTAGTGTGGTTTGTTTTTAAACATTATTGGATGATGGATTTCCTGTTTCGTTACTGTCATTGCGCACAAGAGTTAATATGTGTTAAATTATGGCAATTATTGTCATGATAAAAACATACAAAGGAGTAAAATATGAACTTTCTGACCGCTATCAGTCGGCAAATGACCCGCTTCACCGCCTTGATTATCGTCCTTGCCTCCATTATCGCCTTTATCGAACCTGCTACGTTTTCATGGGTAAAAGGCGATACTCAAGTCGTTGTACTCGGTATCATCATGCTCGGTATGGGCATGACTTTAGGCAAAGAAGATTATCAAATTCTGGCGCAACGTCCGCTCGATATTTTTATCGGCGCCATCGCCCAATACACGATTATGCCCCTGCTCGCTATCGGTATTGCCAGAGCCTTTGACCTCTCGCCTGGATTAACGCTGGGTCTGGTTTTGGTCGGCACCTGCCCGGGCGGTGTTTCGTCCAATATCATGAGTTTTTTGGCTAAAGGCGATGTCGCCTTTTCAGTCGGTATGACCACCGTCTCCACCGTCCTTGCGCCTGTGATGACGCCGCTGTGGATGACTTATTTGGTCGGACAAACCGTCGAAATGGACGGCTGGGGTATGTTCAAATTTATGTTGCTCGTTACCTTGTTGCCTGTGGTTATCGGTTCTGCCGCCAATATATTGCTGCATAAAAAACACTGGTTTGAAGACGTGCGCGCGATTATGCCTGCTGTTGCCGTTGTCGCGTTTGCCTGCATCGTCGGCGGCGTTGCTGCCGTTCACGGCCACCGCTTTGCTGAATCCGCCTTCGTTATGGTACTCGCCATCGCTACCCACAACATCGGTGGCTACATCCTCGGCTATTACAGCGGCGCACTGACCGGCATGAACACCGCCAAAAAACGCACTCTTGCCATCGAAGTCGGCGTACAAAATGCCGGACTTGCCACCGGTTTGAGTGCTAAATTTTTCCCCGGTAATGCCGAATCTGCCGTTGCCGCCGCCGTTGCCTGCGTTTGGCACTCTGTGTCAGGAACGGTTTTGGGCAATTTGTTTGCCTGGTGGGACAAGCGTAAGCAATAAGCTGTAAACATTGCCAGATAGCAAAAGGCCGTCTGAAATATTTCAGACGGCCTTTTGATTGCCTTTTATTATCAATGCGCTTTATGCGTCGTGCTGTACACGATTTTGTCCGTTAAAGCCATGGCGAGGGCGGAAATCAGGAAGCAGATGTGGGTAATACATTGCCACATGATTTGTTTTTCCGACAGATTGGCGGCGTTGAGGAAGGTTTGCAGCAGATGGATGGAGGAAATGCTGATGATGGACATCGACAGCTTAACCTTCAAAACCGAAGCATTGACATGGCTGAGCCATTCGGGCTGGTCGGGATGTTCGTCAACGTGAAGGCGGGAGACGAAGGTCTCGTAGCCGCCGACAATGACCATGGTCAGCAGGTTGGCAATCATCACAACATCAATCAGGTTCAATACGGCGATCATGATGGTGTTTTCATCCATGATGCTGAAATTGGATACCAAGTGCCACAAGGATTTGAGGAACTTACAGGCATAAATGACTTGGGCGATAATCAAGCCTATATAAATCGGCAGTTGCAGCCAGCGGCTGGCAAAAATGAAATGCGCGAAGATGCCCATTCGGTCGTGGGCTGTGCGTTTGGTCGGGGTGGAATGTTCCATAAAATGTGTTGTGTGTAGGAAAGATAAGGGGCGGCATTTTAATGGAAAAATTTTTAAGCCGCAATTTGAGCGGTTGAATTTAAAAAGAAAGGCCGTCTGAAAACAGGATATCGTTCCTTGTTTTTCAGACGGCCTTGTAGGTTGTCAGGACAGGCAAATACGCGCAAAATCGCTTTGCTTTTTAGAGATGGACATTATGCTTGCAGATTCGTTTTTTTATTATCTGGTGTTGGTCGGCTTTGCCGCAGGGCTGATGGATGCGGCGGTTGGCGGAGGCGGGCTATTGCAGATTCCCGGATTATTCAACCTATTGCCAAACGCTACACCTGTGGCCTCGGTAATGGGTGTCAATAAATTTGCTTCCTGCTGCGGCACGCTGACTGCGACGGGGCAATACCTGCGCCGAATCCCCGTGCCGTGGAAAATGCTGCTGCCTGCCGCGGTGTTGGCATTTGTCGCTTCATATTTGGGCGCGAAAACGGTGGTGTATTTCCCCGTGCAATACATGAAACCGACGATGTTGGTCATCATGATTGCCATGTGTCTGTACACTTTTTTGAAAAAAGACTTGGGACAGACGGTGCGCACTGAAAAGCTGACGCGCCGCGAAACTTTATGGGGCTTATTTTTCGGCGCGTTAATCGGGTTTTACGACGGCGTGTTCGGGCCGGGAACGGGCAGCCTGCTGGCTTTTGTGTTCGTCCGCTTTTACGGCTATGATTTTTTAGCGGCTAACGCCTCGGCAAAGGTCATCAATTCGACCACCAATCTTGCTGCGCTGACGTTTTTTATTCCGCAAGGCCATGTTGTGTGGGCATGGGCGATACCGTTGGCGGTGGCGAATTTGTGCGGCGGCGTGGTCGGCGCGCGCTTGGCAATGCGCGGCGGAACCAGGCTGCTGCGTTATGGGTTTATGTTGCTGCTGTGCCTGACCATCGGAAAGTTTGCTTGGGATTTATTGGGTTGATATCGAATGAAAAAAAGGCCGTCTGAAAGTTTCAGACGGCCTTTGCGTTTTACAGTTTAACCGAATGCTCGCGCGTTTCGTGGAACACGATGTCCGGCCAGCGTTCCTGCGTCAGGTTTAAGTTGACGCGGTTAGGCGCAAGGTAGGCGAGGTTGCCGCCTGCGTCTATCGCCAGATTGCCTGCGTTAGCTTTTTCAAATTCCGCCAGCTTTTTCTTGTCTTCGCACGATACCCAGCGCGCCGACCAGATGGATGCGCTGTCGAACACGGCTTCTACGCCGTATTCGTTGGCCAGCCGCGAGGTAACGACTTCAAACTGCAACACGCCGACCGCGCCCAAAATCAAATCTGCGCCGCTCATCGGTTTGAAGACTTGTACCGCGCCTTCTTCGCCGAGTTGCTGCAAACCTTTTTGCAGTTGCTTGATTTTCAGCGGATTTTTGATGCGGACGCTGCGGAACAGTTCGGGTGCGAAGAAGGGAATGCCGGTAAATGCCAGTTGTTCGCCTTCGGAGAAGCTGTCGCCGATTTGGATGTTGCCGTGGTTCGGGATGCCGATGATGTCGCCGGCGTAGGCTTCTTCCACCAGCTCGCGGTCGTGCGACATGAAGGTTACCACGCTGGAGGCGGCGATTTCGCGGTTGATGCGCAGATGTTTCATCTTCATGCCGCGCTCGAATTTACCGGAGCAGACGCGCAAGAAGGCGATGCGGTCGCGGTGTTTCGGGTCCATATTGGCTTGGATTTTAAAGATAAATCCGGAAAACTTCGGCTCATCTGGCTCGACCATGCGTACGGTCGCATCGCGCGGTTTCGGCGCAGGCGCCCATTCAATCAATGAATTGAGGATTTCCTGAATACCGAAGTTGTTAATTGCCGAACCGAAGAACACGGGCGTGAGTTCGCCGGCGAGGAATTCGTCGAGATTGAACTCGTTGGAAGCCGCCTGTACCAATTCGATTTCGTCGCGCAACTGTTGGATTTCCAACGGAAAGCGTTGTTCCAATTCGGGATTGTCGATGCCTTTGATGATGTCGAACTCGTGCGGCAGGCGTTCACCGCCCGCTTCAAAGAGATAGATTTCGTCGTTCAGGATGTGGTACACGCCTTTGAAGTTTTTGCCCATGCCGATTGGCCAAGTTACGGGCGCGCAGCGGATTTGCAGGATGTTTTCTACTTCGTCCAAGAGTTCCAGCGAATCGCGCACTTCGCGGTCGTATTTGTTCATGAACGTAACAATCGGCGTATTGCGCAGGCGGCAGACGTTCAAGAGTTTGATGGTTTGCGCTTCCACGCCTTTTGCCGCGTCGATGACCATCAAGGCGCTGTCGACGGCGGTCAATACGCGGTAGGTATCTTCGGAGAAATCTTGGTGTCCCGGCGTGTCCAAGAGGTTGACGGTATGGTCTTTGTAGTCGAACTGCATCACGCTTGATGCCACGGAAATGCCACGCTGCTTCTCGATTTCCATCCAGTCGGAGGTGGCGAATTTGCCGGTTTTCTTGCCTTTTACCGTACCCGCGCTCTGAATCGCGCCTGAAAACAGCAACAGTTTTTCGGTCAGCGTGGTTTTACCCGCGTCAGGGTGGGAGATGATGGCAAACGTGCGGCGGCGGCGCACTTGGTCGAGGATTTCTTGGGACATGGTTTTCTTTGCAAAAAGTTTCAGGCCGCTTTTTCAGACGGCCTGAAGGGTATGGGTGTTGGAAAACAGGCTAAAATAAGGGCGTGTGCGACACGCCCTGCAATAGATTGAAAGATGCGGAATTGTACAAAAAAATGCTTGATAATTCAATGTTTGCACCAAACCAAAGGCCGTCTGAAAAGTTTCAGACGGCCTTGTGCTATGAATCGATGATTAAATATCCATCGGTTTCCATTCCGCGCCTTTTACCGGCGGCAGCCATGATTGCGTACCGCTGGAGGCAAATCCCCACAAGGTGTCGGGGAGGCCGTAATGGTCGGCGCGTGTCGGGTCGAGTTGCGTTTCGATTTCAGCTTCGCGGCCTTCGCGGATTTGCGTGGCGATGTGCGGATTAATCATCACGGTTTTGCCCAAGGCGATAAATTCTGCCCAGCCGGTTTCATAGGCGGCCAAAATTTGGTCGGCGGTAAACAGGTTGCCCACGCCGATAAGCGGCAGTTTGCCGTTGATGCGTTCGTGGATAAACTGCATACGGGTTTGGGCGGTATCGCCGCCGCGACGGATTTTTTTATCAAATTCCCACAGGGAAACGTGCAGATATTGCAGCGGTTTTTGTACCAATGCGTCAATCAGTGCGCCGGTTTCGGTCATGGTTAAGCCGTCTTCGCCCGGCTCTTCGGGGGAGAAGCGGTAGCCGATAATGAAATCGTCGCGCTGGTGTTTTTCTCGGACGGCAACCACGGCATCGACAACGGCCAGCGGGAAGCGCATTCTGTTTTCCAAGCTGCCGCCCCATTGGTCGTTGCGGCGGTTGCTTTGGGCAGAGTAAAACTGTTGGATTAAATAGCCGTTCGCACCGTGGATTTCCACGCCGTCAAAACCGGCACGAAGCGCCAAATCGGCGGCTTGCGCATAAGAGGCGATGAGTGCTTCGACTTCTTCTGCGGTCGCTTCGCGTGCGTGTTCGGCTTCGTTGGCGGAAGCGCTGATTTTGTCGAGACCGTCCAAAAGGTCATCAATGGCTTTGGAACCGCCGTGATGGATTTGCAAAATCGCTTTTGTGCCTTGTTGTCGCAGGATTTGTGCGGTTTCTTTCAGGCTGTCGAGGCAGTGTTCGCCTGTGGCTTCAGGTTGGCCGTGAAAGGCTTTGCCGTCTTTTTGAACCAAAGTGGCGGCCGTGATAAACAGGCCCATATCGCCTGCGCGGTTGCTGAGGAAGGTACGCTCTTGGTCGCTGATTAAACCGTCGGTTTGTGAACCGAAATGGGTCATGGGGGCGACGGCAAGGCGGTTTTTGATGGTTACGCCGTTATTGAGGGTGTATGTTTGAAAGAGTGGGGCGTATTTTGGATTCATGAGATTTTGCTCTTGATAAGTGAATGGTTGGCAGAGGATTGGGCCATTCGGGAATTTATCAAGTAAACAGGCCGTCTGAAAAGTTTCAGACGGCCTGTTTATTCTTTAAGCCTTAGGATTAAAGATTAGGATTAACAATGATTTTTACTGCGGATTCATTGTTGTGGATCAAGCGCTCGAAGCCTTCGGAAATCAATTCGTCCAGTTTGATGCGTTGGGTGATGAAAGGCTCAAGGTTGATTTTGCCTTCTTCAACCAATTTGATGGTTTCGGCGTGGTCGTTGCAGTAGGCGATGGTGCCGCGCACGTCCAGCTCTTTCATCACAACGCTGTGGACGTTGATGGTAGCGGGGTGGCTCCAAATGGATACGATGACGACTTTCGCAGTCGGACGGCATGCTTCGACCATGGTGTCCAGCACTTTGTTGACGCTGGTGCATTCGAATGCAACGTCTACGCCTTCGCCGTTGGTCAGTTTTTTCACTTCTTCAACGACATCGACTTCGGATGGGTCGAGGATGTAGTCGGCCACGCCGGCTTCGCGTGCTTTGTCTTTAC
This sequence comes from Neisseria sp. HMSC058F07, assembly GCF_001810035.1. Taxonomy (NCBI): domain Bacteria; kingdom Pseudomonadati; phylum Pseudomonadota; class Betaproteobacteria; order Neisseriales; family Neisseriaceae; genus Neisseria; species Neisseria sp. HMSC058F07. Next base: position 81,300 of record NZ_KV799706.1, read on the forward strand.
GCGCTTTGCTCAATTCGGTGATGATGACTTTGATGCCTTTGGCTTTCAGTACGGCAGCCAACAGCAAACCGATTGGGCCTGCGCCGCCGACCAATGCGACGTCGCCTTCTTTCGCGCCACTGCGTACATAAGCATGGTGGCCGACAGACAGAGGCTCAATCAAAGCAGCTTGGTCCAATGGGATTTTGTCGGAAATAGGGTGTACCCAACGGCGTTTAACGGCAATTTTTTCAGACAAGCCGCCACCGCAGCCGCCCAAGCCGATGAAGTTCATGTCTTTGGAGAGGTGGTAGTTGCTGCCTTCGCCGGTCGGTACGTCGTCGCGGATGATGTAGGGTTCGACAACAACGTGTTGACCGACTTTGATGTCGTCCACGCCTTCGCCTACGGCATAAACCACGCCGGAGAACTCGTGACCCATGGTGACTGGCGCAGACTCGCCGGAGATTGGGTGCGGATGGCCGCAAGGCGGAATGAAAATCGGGCCTTCCATGAATTCATGCAGGTCTGTACCGCAGATACCGCACCAAGCAACATTGATGCCGACAGTACCCGGAGCTACGGTTGGCTCGGGAATGTCTTCGATGCGGATGTCGCCTTTGTTATAAAAACGTGCTGCTTTCATTGTAACGCTCCTTTTTTAAAGTGGAGGCCGTCTGAAAAAGACGGTCAATTGGGGAAAGGGAAGCAGTGTGGCGTGTGAAATGTTTTTATTGATATGTTTTATGTTTGTTATTTTACTACTGATAATATGGAAATGGTTTGTCTTTGCTCAAATTAAAGTTTGTAAATGAAAAAAAAGGCCTTCTGAAATGGATAATCTGTTTTCAGACGGCCTGGGCAATAGTTTGAATGCGTTATGGTGTAGGATTGTTACTTTTGCCGCGCTTCAGATGCTTTTGGTAGGCGATGACGTAATCGGCCTTGCTTAAGCCCGCCAATACGCGGATGTGGGCGGCGGCGGATTTGGACATGGATTCCAAGGTATAGCCGCCTTCCAGCACGGAAACAACACGTCCTTGGCAGCTTGCCGTTGCTTGGACGATTTTGTGCGTCAGCCAGGCAAAATCGGCTTCATGCAGGTTCAGACGGCCTGTTTCGTCTTGTTTATGCCCGTCAAAACCTGCCGAAAGCAACACCAACTCGGGGCGGAAGGCCGTGAGCTTGGGCAGCCATTGTTCGCGGATGGTCGTGCGGAAGATACGGCTGCCTGTGCCTGGTTTGAGGGGCGTATGCAGCATATTTTTATTGCCGGCGTATTGTTCCGCCTGAGGGAAGGGAAAGATATCGGTTTCAAACAGGTTGAAAAACATCACGCGCGGATCGTCTTGGAGAATCTCCGCCGTTCCATCGCCGAAGTGGACGTCGAAATCGATGACGGCGATGCGTTGCAAGCGGTATTGGGCAATGGCGTGCATCACGCCGGTGGCGGTGTTGTTGATCAGGCAAAATCCGCCGGCGCTGTTGCTGTGGGCATGGTGGCCTGGCGGGCGGATGGCGCAAAAAGCATGCCAGGCTTTTTTATTCATCACCATATCGACTGCCTTGACAACGGCTCCGGCCGCAAAACGGGCGGCTTGAAGGGAGTCGTGGCAGATGACCGTATCGTCATCGATGCGGTGGATTTTGCCGGGGAGCGGCTGGGCGGCTTCCAACTCGTGCAGATAGTTGCGCGAGTGGACCAATGCCAGCTGCGCATCTTTGATTTCCGGTGCTTCGGTGGTTTGCAGGCGACGCCAAATGCCTTCTTGTTTTAAGGCAGTTTGAATGGAGCTGATGCGTTCGGGCCTGTCGGGATGGTTAGGCCCCGGCTGGTGCTGTAGGAATATCGGATGCGAAATCCATACGGTGCGGGCGTTTTTGCCAAACAAACGGCGTAGGCGGGTGCTGATGCGCCAAAGGATTTTTTTGAACATGGAACAGTATGTGTCGGACAAGTCGTAAAGACTGCTAAATATGGTTAATAAATACGGAAATACTTGGAAATTTTTCAGACGACCTTTAGAATAGCTCAATTTTACAGTCCAACCAATGTATTTGATTGCAGTGTGCAGTTTTTTACTTAATCTAAAACTTGAAAGAACGGATATATTATGAATCAAGCAGTGGCTCAATTTGCCCCTTTAGTGCTGATCATGGTGGTGTTCTACTTCCTGATTATGCGTCCTCAACAAAAGAAATTCAAAGCGCACCAAGCGATGTTGGCCGCTTTGAAAGTCGGCGATAAAGTCGTTTTGGCGGCAGGCTTCAAAGGCCGCGTGACCAAAGTCGGCGAGCAATTCTACACTGTCGACATCGGTCAAGGTGCGAAAATCGAAGTGGAAGTTGAGCGCAACGCGATTGCCGCGAAAGCCGAATAATCCGTTTTTTTGCAAAAAGCCGCCTCATTTTCCGAGCGCGGCTGTTTGCCTTTATAAATAAAGCAAAGGTTTACCATGAACCGTTATCCTTTATGGAAATACCTGCTGATTGCGTTCACGATTGTGGTTGCGGCTGTTTACTCGCTGCCCAACCTTTTCGGTGAAACGCCTGCCGTACAGGTATCGACCAACCGACAAGCCATCGTTATCAATGAGCAAACCCAGTCTAAAGTGGATGCCGCGCTGAAACAGGCAGGTATTCAGACTGATGGTATGTTCATCGTCGACAACTCGCTGAAAGTGCGTTTCAAAGATACCGAAACGCAACTGAAAGCGCGCGACGTCATCGAAAATACTTTGGGCGAGGGCTATATTACCGCGCTCAACCTGTTGGCAGACAGCCCTGAGTGGATGGCGAAAATCAAAGCCAATCCGATGTTCCTGGGTCTGGACTTGCGCGGCGGCGTGCATTTCACCATGCAGGTGGACATGAAAGCCGCGATGCAGAAAACGTTTGAACGTTATTCCGGCGATATCCGCCGCGAATTGCGCCGCGAAAAAATCCGTACCGGCACGGTGCATCAGACTGAAAACGGTCTGACCGTGCCTTTGCAAGATGCTGCCGATGTACAAAAAGCCTTGCCTCAGTTGCAAAAATTGTTCCCTGAAGCCACGCTGCTGCCGGACGGTAACAATATCGTGCTGACTTTGTCTGAAGAGGCAATCAATAAAGTACGTTCTGATGCAGTTAAACAAAATATCAATACGTTGCACAACCGTGTGAACGAATTGGGCGTAGCCGAACCGGTTATCCAACAATCCGGCCTTGACCGCATTGTCGTACAGCTGCCGGGCGTGCAAGATACTGCCAAAGCAAAAGATATTATCGGTCGTACTGCGACTTTGGAAGTGCGTATGGTGGAAGACGATCCGATCAAACTGCAAGAAGCTTTGAACGGCAATGTGCCGACCGGTTACGAATTGCTGTCAAGCGGTGGCGATCATCCGGAAACTATCTTGGTCAACAAACAAGTTGAACTAACCGGCGACAACATCAACGATGCGCAACCTAGCTTTGACCAAATGGGCGCGCCTGCCGTGAGCCTGAGCCTGGATAGTGCGGGCGGCAGCATTTTTGGCGAATTGACTTCGGCCAATGTGGGTAAACGTATGGCTATGGTGTTGATCGACCAAGGTAAATCCGAAGTCGTGACCGCGCCTGTCATCCGAGCCGCCATTACCGGTGGCCGCGTGGAGATTTCCGGCAGCATGACGACAGCCGAAGCCAACGATACTTCATTGTTGCTGCGCGCCGGTTCGCTGGCCGCGCCGATGCAGATTGTCGAAGAACGTACCATCGGCCCGTCTTTGGGTAAAGAAAACATTGAAAAAGGTTTCCACTCTACCTTGTGGGGCTTTGCCGCTGTTGCTGCATTCATGGTGATTTACTATCGCTTGATGGGTTTCTTCTCTACCATTGCCTTGAGTACCAATATCTTGTTTTTGGTGGGTATTTTGTCTGCCATGCAGGCAACGCTGACCTTGCCGGGTATTGCCGCCTTGGCTTTGACCTTGGGTATGGCGATTGACTCCAACGTGTTGATTAATGAACGTATCCGTGAGGAACTGCGTGCCGGTGTCGTACCACAGCAGGCCATCAACCTCGGTTTCCAACACGCTTGGGCAACCATTGTCGATTCCAACTTGACCTCCCTGATTGCCGGTATCGCTTTGTTGGTATTCGGTTCCGGCCCGGTACGCGGTTTTGCGGTTGTACACTGTATCGGTATTCTGACTTCGATGTATTCATCCGTGGTCGTGTTCCGTGCTTTGGTCAACCTGTGGTACGGCCGTCGCCGCAAATTGCAAAATATTTCCATCGGTTCGGTATGGAAGCCGAAAGCTGAAATGGCAGAAGGCAAGGAGTAAAACATGGAATTATTTAAAATCAAACGTGATATTCCGTTTATGAGCTACGGCAAACTGACGACTTTTATTTCGTTGGTTACGTTTATCGCCGCCGTGTTCTTTTTGGTAACCAAAGGCCTGAATTTCTCCGTCGAATTTACAGGCGGTACGGTGATGGAAGTCCAATATCAGCAGGGCGTGGATGTGAATAAAACGCGCGAACGCCTCGATACGCTGAAAATGGGTGATGTACAGGTTCAGGCCTTGGGTACGAATAAACACATTATGATTCGCCTGCCGAACAAAGAAGGCGTAACGTCTGCACAGCTGTCCAACCAAGTGATGGATTTGCTGAAAAAAGACAACCCTGACGTTACCTTGCGCCAAGTCGAATTCATCGGCCCTCAGGTTGGTGAAGAATTGGTTACCAATGGTTTGATGGCATTGGGCTTCGTGGTGGCAGGTATTATTATTTACTTGTCCATGCGTTTTGAGTGGCGTTTTGCAGTATCCGCGATTATTGCGAATATGCACGATATCGTGATTATTCTCGGCTGTTTCGCCTTCTTCCAATGGGAATTCTCATTGACTGTCTTGGCAGGTATCTTGGCTGTTTTGGGTTATTCCGTAAACGAATCTGTGGTGGTATTTGACCGTATTCGCGAAAACTTCCGCAAGCCGCATATGCGCGGCCACACTGTGCCGGAAGTCATCGACAACGCGATTACTGCAACCATGAGCCGTACCATCATTACCCACGGTTCGACCGAGGCAATGGTTGTTTCTATGCTGGTGTTTGGCGGTGCAGCCTTGCACGGTTTCTCTATGGCGCTGACTATCGGTATCGTGTTCGGTATTTACTCTTCCGTATTGGTTGCCAGCCCGCTCTTGCTGATGTTTGGCTTGAGTCGTGAGAACATTGCCAAAGAAGTGAAGAAAAAAGAAGAAGTTGTAGTTTAATCGCTGCAATGCTGCGATAAAGGCCGTCTGAAAATTGATTGAATCAGTTTTCAGACGGCCTTTTGTATTTAAATTTCAGAATATTTTGTTTTAATGAAACAGGAGGGGATAAATGTGAAAGAAAAAGAAAAAATAGGAACAATATAATTTTGTGATGAATCAAGTTTATTGTCTGATATTCCCTTAATTGCTTGTCAGTCCCAATATTTTAAAACATAATACTTTTGCCCCCGATGCTGGAGTTTTACTACAAGTACATGATTTGCAAAAATCTGTCGGGTGTGCAGACCCTGCCAATCAACCTCAAAAAAGGAAGGCCAAGAATGAAAGTAACCAGTTTCGGCGAAGTGCTGTGGGACGATTTTCCAAACGGAAAGGTATTGGGTGGTGCACCCCTAAATGTTGCTGTCCGTTTGCAGTCTTTGGGTATCGATGCTGTCATCATCAGTCGTCGCGGCGATGATGCCGATGGCGAGGAATTGCTACGTCAAATTCAAAGTAAAAACGTCAATACTGATTATTTGCAGGTTTGTCACGAATGTGCGACCAGCTTGGTGAAAGTACACTTGGACAAGTCTGGCAGTGCGTCTTATGAGATTGTTTATCCTTGCGCGTGGGACAGGATTGCGGTTGATGATGCGGCAATCAAACGTGTGGCAGAATCAGATGCTTTCGTTTTTGGCAGCTTGGCAACCCGCGATGAAGTTTCGCGTAAAAGCTTGGCGGTTTTGCTGAAAGAAGCCAAATTCAAAATTTTTGACGTTAATCTGCGTAAGCCTCATTACGATATTGACCGCTTGCTTGAGACCATGAAACAGTCCGATATGGTCAAACTCAATGATGATGAGCTGTATGAGTTGGCTGCGGCTTACGGTTCTCCTTATCACAGTATCGAACAAAATATCGGCTACCTCGTTGAGCTGACCGGCGTCAAAATCTTGTGTGTGACTTTGGGTAGTCATGGCGCGGTTTTGTATAAGGACGGCGAGTTGTACCGTCATTGCGGTTTCCGCGTCAAAGTGGTGGATACTGTCGGCTCCGGCGACAGCTTTCTTGGTGGTTTGACTTACAAGCTGCTCAATAATGCGCCTCCTCAAGAAGCCATTGCTTTTGCTTGTGCGCTGGGTGCATTGGTGGCTTCACGTCATGGCGCGACGGCGGATATTTCTTTGGAAGAAGTTGAAGCGTTTATGAATCCTGCTTGATATTTTGACAAGAGACATAAAAAGGCCGTCTGAAAACCATTAAATCAGGTTTTTCAGACGGCCTTAGTATTTTCAGGCTTTACCAATAAGTTGTAAAACATTCTAAGTTGGTATTTTTCGGGCCGCTTCCTTCTTCGGTCGGCGAACCAATCATCATCAGGCCGATGATTTTGTCTTTGTCGGCACACTCAAATGCTTCGCGCAACAATGGGCTGTTGACCCACATGCCCGTAATCCAAACATTGTCGAAGCCTTGAGCAGAAGCAGCCAGTTGTAAAGCATAGGCGGCGCAGCCTGCAGTCAGCATTTGCTCCCATTCAGGTTTGGGTTTCGCCACTTCACGGTTTGGCGCAAATGTAACGCCAATAATCATAGGCGCCATGTTGCCGACGCGTTCGGCCTTTTTCATGGCATCATCACCGAAGTTGAGTTCGGTAACGGTCTTGCCCAAAAGCTCGCGGAAACGTTGTAAGCCGGCCTCGCTTTGAATTACAGTAAAGCGGTAAGGGCGCATATTGCCGTGATCAGGTACTTGTGTTGCCGCTTGCAGCATTTGTTCCAGTTGCTCGGCATTGGGTGCAGGAGCAGTCAGTTTTTTGGAAGAGCGACGAGTGGTGAGGAGATTTAAGGCATCCATTTTTATTCTTTCTTGTGAATTCGAATGAGAATAATTATATAGCAGAACGATAAATAAATCAGCAAAGGACTAAGGCCGTCTGAATTAAGGTTTCAGACGGCCTTTGAGTTTTACAGGATACCGTTGTTTTGTGTATTTTCAGTAATCAGTGCTTTGCTGATTTCATCGGCGGTGTAGCTCTTACCGTTTCCGAATACAAAGCTGTCGACATTATTGTTGGCAATGTCATGGATGGTCAGGGTGTCGCCTGTATCTTTGATGGTTAAGACCCAATCATCGCCGGTTTTCAACTGTAAATCTTTCAGCGTCAGCCCTTCTTTGAAAAGGACTTGGGTATCGCTGCCACCATACGGATTAAAGGTGTCGTTGCCGCTGTTTCTGCCAAACATGATAACGGTGTTGTCGGCACCCGGGTCGGTAATGGTATCGTTGCCGCCGGCCGTATCAACGATGTTGATGCCTCGGCCCAAAGTAATGGTTTCATCGCTTCGGTTGCCCCTGTATTCGACAACAGAAGTGTAATGCGACAAATCTAAATCGCTGTTGTCGCTATCGGCGTGGATGGTGTGATTGAAGTTGTTGTACACATCACGGTTGAGTTCTTCAACGGGTTGGCCTGTGTATTGGACGATGTTTTTGTTGCCGATCATGTGCGGGATAGACAGTTTGAAGTGGTTGATCAGCTCGCCTGTGCTGTATGAGGTATTGCCGTCAAACTGAAACTCGGAAATCGCACCATAAATACCGCTTTGGTTTTTGATGGTTAAAACATCGTCCGTGCCTTTAATGCGGATATGCCAAGTATCGCCATCCAACAGGGGGGGGGATACAAATTGGTTGCTGTCGGGTATGTCGGCAATCCCGGTTTTGTCGTAACCTTTTTCAACGGTAATTTCGAGGTCGTCAAGGGTAATGCCGCCGGTAAATTTAACGACATTAGCGTTGAGTCTGTGTAGGCTTGCCTCGCTATCAAAACCGAAGTTGTAGTCGAAAATGGTGTCGTGGCCGTAACCTTTTCCGAAAACATAGGTGTCGTTGTGTTCTCCGCCTTCCAGATAATCATTGCCTGCGCCGCCGTCGAGTAAGTCGGTGCCTACATGGGCATAGAGTTTGTCGTTACCGTTGCCGCCGTAGAGTTTATCGTCGGAAGCGGGTTCGTTGCCGTAATAGGTTTCGCTGTGTTCGCGCAAGATGTCATCGCCGTCGTGGCCATAGAGGATGTCGCGGCCGTCGTTGCCGCCGTCGATTTCATTGTTGCCTGCATTGCCATGCAAAGTGTCGTCGCCGTTTGTGCCGACAAAGTTAATGTTTTTGGCTTTCAGCGCTTGGAAGGCTTGTTGGAACTGTGCGGCAGTGTAAGTTTGGTCGCTGAACTGGAAACGGTCGATGGAAATGCTGCCATCAGCACCGATTTGGTTTTGAATCAAGGCTGAACCTTGATCCGAAGTAATTTCCCAGCTTTGGCTGCCATCATCGTTATGAATGGTCTTCAGGTTGAGCTTGGCATTGTTCAGGCCGTCTGAAAACTTGAGGGTATTGATGCCTTGGTTGTCGATAATGGTATCGTTGTCGCCGTAGATATAGGTATCGTTTCCGGCGCCGCCTTTCAGAATGTCTTTGCCGTTGCCGCCCATCAAAATATCGTTGCCAGCATCACCGTTGATGAGATCGTTACCGTCGCCGCCATCCAGATAATCGTTGCCGTCGCCGCCGTTGAGGTTGTCGTTGCCGCCCATGCCGTAAACGGTATCATCACCGCGTCCGCTGTTGAGGCGGTTGCGGCCTTCGTTACCGGTCAGGATGTTATTGCTGTTGTTGCCGGCGGCAAAAATATTGGCCGAGCCGGTCAAGGTAACATTTTCGACGTGGGTGGCGGCAGTATGGGAAATGCTGCTGAATACGGTGTCTTCGCCGCCGCCAGCCTGTTCGATAACCACGTCTTTTGTGTTATCAACATAGTAAGTGTCATTGCCGTCCCTGCCTTCCATAATGTCGGCACCGGCCTTGCCGTCGATAATATCATCGCCGGATGTGCCAATCAGGTGGTCATTGCCGTCGCTACCATCGATGGTCTTACCGCTTTCGGTATATTCAGTCAGGGAAATATCGAAATATTTGGCAAAGCTGTTTACATCCAGTTTTTGTGTGCCGATGATGAATTGGGAGACTGCCGGTGTTGTACCGTTTTGAGTGTATTGGTTTTTGATGGTTAAAACGGCGTTGCTGTTTTTCACGGCAATCAGCCAGTCTTGACCGCCGGTTTCGTTGTTTCGGGCTTCAACGGTTAAATCGTTAAGGCTTAGGTCGGTATGAAAGCGGATGCTGTTGTGGCCTTGATTGTCGATGATGGTGTCTTGCTCGCTTTTGGCAGAGAAAAGGTAGGTGTCGTCACCTTCGCCACCTTCAAGCACATCGTTGCCTGCTTCGCCATTTAGGGTGTCATTGCCTGTTTCGCCGAAAAGACAGTCGTTGCCTTCGCCGCCGTTGATGAAATCGTTGCCGCCGCCGCCGTAAACGATGTCGTCACCGCAACCGCTGTTGAGGCGGTTGCGGCCTTCATTGCCGATGAGGATGTTGTTACTGTTGTTGCCTGCGCCGAAGATGTTGGCTGTACCGGTCAAAACAAGGTTTTCAACGTGGTTTGGAAGGGTATAGCTGACGTTGCTGTAAACCGTATCATCGCCTCCATTTGGGTTTTCAATGATTTTATCGTCGCTGCGGGTTACATAATAAACGTCATCTCTCGAAGTACCTGTTGTTGCTTGTGCAAGGGCGGAAGGTTGTAATTGCTCTAAATGTCGTAATTCAAATTGCGCATTGCGAATGCGCATTGCTTTTTCGATTGTCATGATATTTTCTTTAGATATTGATGAGAGTAACAAGGAAGTAAACGTATCCGGCATATGGCCGGTATTGCTTAATTTGTATTGTGTTTAGGCTGTATATACTAGTGCCGAAATTTGAGAAAAACAACTGAAACGTTAAGATATGACAATATATAGAGAGCCTTATCAGGCTTAGTTTGCCGTCTATTCTTTTGCCAAATGGCTTTGCCTTGTGCGGCTGTTTTGTTTCTTATATACCACACATCAATTTCCATAGTTTCAAACTATGAATGGTTGTAAAAAGGCCGTCTGAAAAAAAGAAGCAGGTTTCGCATTGCAAAACCTGCTTCTGATTTTTCAGACGGCCTGTCTGATTACAGAGTACGGGCAACTTCGACGATGTCGAAACATTCGAGTTGGTCGCCTTCCATAATCTCGTTGTAGCCTTTGAGCATCAGACCACACTCGAAGCCCATGCGGACTTCTTTGACGTCGTCTTTGTAGCGTTTCAAAGAAGACAGTTCGCCGGTATGGATAACCACGTTGTTGCGGATGAGGCGGACATGGGAATCGCGTTTGACCACGCCGTCGGTAACCATACAGCCTGCAATATTGCCGACTTTGGATACGCTGATAACCTGACGGATTTCGACCGTGCCGGTTACTTGCTCTTTCTCTTCCGGAGAGAGCATACCACTCATGGCGGCTTTCACGTCGTCAATGGCATCATAAATGATGTTGTAGTAACGGATTTCCACGTTTTCATTCTCAGCTAGTTTGCGTGCGGAAGCATCTGCACGGACGTTAAAGCCGATGATGAATGCGCCGGAAGCAATGGCCAAGTTGACATCAGATTCGGTAATGCCGCCCACGCCGCTGTGCAACACGTTCACTTTCACTTCGTCGGTGGACAGTTTTTTCAGGCTGCCCGCCAAAGCTTCGTAAGAACCTTGTACGTCTGCCTTAATGATGACAGACAAGGATTGGGCTTGGTTTTCGCCCATGTTGTTGAACATGTTTTCCAGTTTCGCGGCCTGTTGTTTGGCCAAGCGCACGTCGCGGTATTTGCCTTGACGGAAGAGGGCGATTTCGCGCGCTTTTTTCTCGTCGGCCAATACCATTGCATCTTCGCCTGCGTTCGGTACGTCGGATAAGCCGAGGATTTCGACAGGGATAGACGGGCCGGCTTCATTGATGGCTTTGCCGTTTTCGTCAACCATTGCACGGATTTTACCGAATGCAGTACCGGCCAGCAGCATATCGCCTTTTTTCAGCGTACCGCTTTGAACCAGTAATGTGGCAACCGCGCCACGACCTTTGTCCAAACGTGCCTCAACGATGATACCTTTGGCAGGTGCATCGACTGGGGCAGTCAGTTCCAAAACTTCGGCTTCGAGCAAGACGGCTTCGAGCAATGCATCGATGTTCAGACCTTTTTTAGCGGAAACGTCGATAAACTGTACATCGCCGCCCCATTCGTCAGGCACGACTTCGTGCGCAGTCAGCTCTTGGCGGATACGCTCAGGGTTGGCAGCCTCTTTATCGATTTTGTTGACGGCAACCACCATAGGCACGCCCGCAGCTTTAGCGTGGGCAATTGCCTCGATGGTTTGCGGCATCACGCCGTCGTCGGCTGCTACCACAAGAATCACGATATCGGTTGCTTTCGCACCGCGCGCACGCATGGCGGTAAATGCTTCGTGACCCGGAGTATCCAAGAAGGTAATCACGCCGCGTGGAGTTTCAACGTGGTATGCACCGATGTGTTGGGTAATGCCGCCCGCTTCGCCTTGTACCACTTTGGCGCGGCGGATGTAGTCCAGCAGGGAAGTTTTACCGTGGTCAACGTGACCCATCACGGTAACAACCGGCGGACGCGGTAATGCTTCGGCTTCTACTGCTTCAACGCCTTCATCCAAGAATGCTTCAGGATCGTCGGCGGCGGCAGGTTTGCCGATGTGGCCGAGTTCTTCCACCACAATCAGGGCAGTGTCTTGGTCGATAGATTGGTTGATGGTTACCATCATGCCCATTTTCATCAGGGCTTTCACCACTTCGACGCCTTTAACGGCCATTTTGTGTGCCAAGTCAGCAACGGTAATGGTTTCAGGTACCAAAACTTCGTGTACGACAGGTTCGGTCGGCGCTTGGAAGGCATGTTGGTTTGGCTCAAGTTTGAGTTTTTTGCCTTTTTTACCGCCGCGTACGCGCTCGTCGTCGCCATTGCGCGCATTGTTGCGGTCACGGCCGCCTTTTCCGCCTTTGCCTTTGGCATTACGGCCTTGGTTTTCTTCGTCACGCTCACGACGGTCTTCTTTTTTACCGCGCGCGTTATGTTCGGATTTGCCTTCGCCGGATGCCGCTTTTGCTTTCTCGGCAGGTTTGCTGCGTTCGCCTGATTTGGCTTCTTTAGTAGGTTTTGAGTCTTGATCGGCCTGTTGTTTCATGGCTTCACGGCGTGCTTGACGCTCTTGTTTTTCTTTCAACAAGGCTTCTTGATGCGCACGCAGGGCGGCGGCACGACGAGCCTCTTCATCGCGTTGAGCCTGTTCTTCCACGCTGACGACAGGTTGCGGTACGGCAGGAGCGGCAGGTTTGGCTGCCTTTTTCGCTTCTTTGCCTTTGCCACCTTTGTCTTGTTTGGCTTTGGCAGGTTTTTTGGCTTCGGCTGGTTTTTCAGCTTCAACGGATTTTTCAGACGGCTTGTTGTCTGCTTGAGCTTCAACTTTTGCTTCGGCCTTGGCTTCTACGGCTTCAACCGGTTTGGCTTCTTCTTTTTGGGCTTCGGCAGGTTTACCTTCTGCTTTTGGTGCGGCTTTGGCTGCTTTCAGTCTGGCTGCTTCAGCCTCTGCTTTGGCACGGGCTTCGGCTTTGGCGGCAGCTTCTGCTTCAGCTTTGGCTTTTTCTTCGGCAGCTTGGGCGGCTGCTTTTTCTGCTTCGGCTTTTTGGTTTTCCGCTGCTACTTTGGCTTTGGCTTCCGCTGCCAATTCTTCGGAAGAAGGAATGGTAACGGCACGGCTGCGGCGGCGTGTTTCCACTTTTACGCCATCAACGGTGCTGACTTCGGTTTTTTTGCGGCGGATGCTGATGGTGCCGCTGTTGCTGCCGTTTTTCTTTTGCAGGTAAGCGGTCAGCAATTGTTTGTCGTCAGTGGTTATGCTGTCATTACCGCTGTTTTTATTGACCCCGGCTTCTTTCAATTGTTTAAGCAAATCATCGACGGGGCGGTTTAGTTCGGCGGCAAATTGCGCTACGGTTGTATTACTCATTCAGTACCCCCTTAGTTGTTTTCTTCAGTAAACCAGTGTTCGCGTGCAGCCAAAATCACTTTTTTGGCTTCTTCTTCGTCAACACCGGTAATTTCGACCAATTCGTCAACAGACAATTCGGCCAGATCATCGCGTTGGGTAACGCCGGCTTCGGCCAGTTTGCGCAACATGTCGGAATCTACGCCGTCTAAATTGCGCATGTCTTCAGACACCTCACCCAGTTTTTCTTCTGCTGCGATGGTAATGGTCAGGATCGCGTCGCGTGCGCGGTTGCGCAGGGTTTCAACGATTTCTTCGTCAAAGCCGTCAATGGCGAGCAATTCTGCCGCTGGAACGTAAGCAACTTCTTCCAAAGTGGCAAAGCCTTCTTCCACCAAGATATCGGCGGTTTCGTCGTCGATGTTCAAGTGGGTGGTGAAGAGGTTGCGGATAACGGCGTCTTCGGCGGCATTGCGCTCGTCGGCTTCTTCAACGGTCATGATGTTCAGCTGCCAGCCGGTCAGGATGGAAGCCAGGCGGACGTTTTGACCGCCGCGGCCGATGGCCAGCGCCAGTTGGTTTTCATCAACAATCACGTCAACGGCGTGTTTGTCTTCGTCAATCACGATGCGGCTCACTTCGGCAGGAGACAGCGCGTTCATCACGAATTGGGCTGTCTCAGGAGACCACAATACGATGTCAATGCGTTCGCCGGACAATTCGTTGCTCACGGCGTTAACACGGGAACCGCGCACGCCGATACAAGTACCTTGCGGGTCGATACGTTGGTCGTTGGCTTTAACGGCAACTTTGGCGCGTTGGCCGGGGTCGCGTGCTACTTCGCGGATTTCCAACAGGCCGTCTGCAATTTCAGGTACTTCGTTGGCGTAGAGTTTGGCCAAGAAGTCGCCGCTGGTACGGCTCAAAATGACTTGTTTGCGGCCGGTATTGCCGATTTCGTCCACACGCAGGAAGAGGGCGCGGATGCGGTCGCCGCTGCGGAAGTTTTCGCGCGGAATCATTTCTTCGCGCGGAATCAGTGCGTCGAGTTTGCCCGCGACGACTTCAACGATGATGCCGTGGCGCTCGACACGTTTTACCGTACCGGAAACGATGTCTTCTTTAGAAGCGAGGAACTCGTTCAGGTTTTGCTCGCGCTCCGCATCGCGGATGCGTTGCAGAATGATTTGTTTGGCAGTTTGAGCTGCTTGGCGGCCGAAGCCTTCGTTTGGCAGCTGCTCTTCGTAGTATTCGCCGATTTGGATGGTTGTGCCGGGAATTTCTTCTTGGATTTCCTCGATGGTTTTTTCTACGTCAGGGTAGGTGTAGTCTTCATCGGCAACAATCAGCCAGCGGCGGAAGGTTTGGTATTCGCCGGTATCGCGGTCGATTTCGACGCGCACGTCCATGTGCTCACGGTCGGCTTTTTTCTTGGCAGCAGTAGAGAGGGCGAATTCAAGGGCTTTGAATACGACTTCCGTTTCAACGTTTTTTTCACTTGCCAGCGCTTCGGCCAGCTGTAACATTTCGCGACTCATTTTCTAGAATCTCCAAGTAATCGGTTTTTAAAATTTAAATTCGGGGCGCAAACGGGCTTTGTCGATGTTGCTCAATTCGATTTGGGCAGTTTTGCCGTCGAAAGAGACGGTAACGATGTCGTTTTCGCAAGATTCGATGCGGCCGATGAAGTTTTTCTGACCATCAATCGGCAGGCGTGTTTTGATTTTGGCGTTCTGGCCGGCAAAGCGCACGAAGTCGGCGGCTTTTTTCAACGGACGGTCAAGGCCAGGGCTGGAGATTTCCAAACGTTTGTAGTCGATGTCTTCAACCATAAACACGCGGCTCAGATGGTTGCTGACAGTGGCGCAGTCTTCGACGGTGATACCGCCTTCTTTATCGATGAAAACGCGCAAATCGCCTTGTGCGGTCAGTTCGAAATCGACCAGCTCGTAGCCCAAGCCGGGCAGGGTTTTATCAAGAATGCTTTGAATATCCATGCTTCTCCTGAAGTACATAAACAAAAAAATGGCCGCGCGGCCATTTTTCGTGTGATTTGAAAAATTGGCCTATTATAACTGTTTTCAAGATAAAAGAAAAGTGTTGATTTGGCGTGGATTTTTTGAAGTGATTGCTTAAATGTAAAGGGTAGGGTTGAGGCCGTCTGAAAAGGGAATTGTTGACAAGTTTTGATATGATAGTTTTGAAATTATTTTGGAAAACAAAGAATTGGTATTGCTTTGTTTTCAGACGGTCTTGAATTTCCGGATTTTTCGTGCTTGCACAATGTGCAAGGCGGTTCTACAATTTCTTCATACCCACCGAATAAGAAAGAAGGCCGCCATGTCTGCACATCCGATTTACAATTTTTCCGCCGGTCCTGCCGTATTGCCGGAAGCGGTATTGCGTACCGCACAACAGGAGATGCTCGACTACAACGGTACGGGATTCCCCGTGATGGCGATGAGCCACCGTTCGGATATGTTTTTGAGTATTCTGCATCATGCCGAACAAGACTTGCGCCAGCTTTTGAATATTCCGTCCAACTATAAAATCTTGTTTTTACAGGGCGGTGCGACCACGCAATTTAATATGGTGGCCATGAATTTGGCGCACGGTTTTGCGACTGCCGACGCGGTGGTAACGGGCAACTGGAGCCGTATTGCCTATGAACAGATGAGCCGTTTGAGCAATGCCGAAATCCGTTTGTCCGCGCATGGCGGCGAGCAATATGCCTATAAAAACCTGCCTGCGGTTGAGGATTGGGATGTCAACCCGAATTCTGCGTTTGTTCATTTTGCGATTAATGAAACCGTAAACGGCTTGCAGTATCAAAACGTCCCCAAACTTTCAGACGGCCTGCCGCCGTTGGTGTGCGATATGTCAAGCGAGATTTTGTCTCGTGAGTTTAATGTGTCCGATTACGGCTTGATTTATGCCGGCGCGCAAAAAAATATCGGTCCTGCCGGTGCAACCGTGGTCATTATCCGCGAGGATTTGCTGGAGCGTTGTCCAAACGATATTCCCGATGTGTTCAACTACCGTTCGCACATCAACCGCGACGGTATGTACAACACGCCTTCCACTTATGCGATTTATATGTCGGGTTTGGTGTTCCGCTGGCTGCAAACGCAGGGCGGTGTGAAAAAAATTGAAGCAGTCAATCGAATAAAGGCGCAAACCTTGTATGAGACGATAGACGGCAGCGGAGGTTTTTACATCAACGATATTCATCCTGATGCGCGCTCCAAAATGAACGTGGTCTTCAAAACCGCAAGCGAAGACTTGGACCGCCGTTTTGTGTTGGAAGCCGAGTTGCAGGGCTTGTGCCTGCTCAAGGGTTATAAAACCGTCGGCGGTATGCGTGCCAGCATTTACAATGCGATGCCGCTTGAAGGTGTGAACGCGTTGGCCGACTTTATGAAAGATTTCCAACGACGTTACGGTTAAGATGAAGATATAAAAAGGCCGTCTGAAACTGGGTTTCAGACGGCCTTTTGATTTGAACAAGCCTTATTCGGTCACTTCTTCAGTGATGCTGTCGCGGTAGATGGTGCTGTCGTAAGTCGGAACAGGAGGCGGCAGCAGGCTGTCGAGTGTCAGCGCGGACGGGTTCAGCGTAGGATAGCCGCTGAAGGTTACGGAATAACCGCCGTTGCCGGTACTGCGGACTTTGGTATGCGCGCCCAAAGGGAAAGTGGTTTTGTTGGTGATGTGGCCGAATGGGAAACCGGTCAATACAGGAATCTTGGCGGTGCGCGAAATGTGGTTGACGACGGCGGAGAAGTCGTAGCTGGAGTCGTACACGTCGCGGATGGTGCCCATGCGGAAATCGCCGAAGATGATGGCGCGTTGTTTTTGCAAAACACCTGACAGATAAAGCGTATTGAGCATACGCTCGATGCGGTAAGGCTGTTCGCTGACGTCTTCGATAAAGAGGATGCCGCCTTGAATATCGGGCATGTAAGGCGTACCGGCGAGGGAGGCGAGAACGCTGAGGTTGCCGCCCCATAATGTGCCTTCGACGTTGACATCGGCGCGTTGGATGGTCGGAACATCAACGATGTTGACGTTGTTGGTCGTGCCGCGGATGAACGAATCCATGGTAAAGACGCTGGGGTCTGCTTTGCCGAATTCGCTGTACACCATCGGGCCTGCAAAGCTCATCATATTGCCTTTGGCCAACAGGGCGAGTTGGACGGCGCACACGTCGCTGAAACCGAAGAACAATGTGCCGCGTTCGCGCATTCTGGCGCCGAGTGAGGCAAAGTCGATTTGCGGCAGGATGCGTGCTGCGCCGTAGCCGCCGCGCAGGCCCATCAAGACTTTGGGCGTTTCGACGCGGCCGCTGGCAACGTCTTGGAAGTCGGCGGCGCGTTGGGCGTCGCTGCCGGCAAAGCGTTGGTAACGGCGGCTGCCTGCCTGTTGGTTGGTCACGGTAAAGCCTGCGTTGTAGAGGCGGGTCAGGCCGGTGGTCACGCGGTTGGAGTCTTCGGCGAAGCCTGACGGCGCAACAACGCGCAGGAGGTTGTCGCCGGAACGTGGCGGATGGGGTTGCTTAGGTTGCACGGTTTTGGCTTTCGCGGTGGTAGATGTGGTTTTAGTTTGCGGCGTGGTGGTCGTGCCTGTGCCGCAGGCTTGCAACAACCCTGCGCCTGCCGCGGCAGAGCAGGTACGCAGGAAATGGCGGCGCGTGGTGGAGTTCATTGAGGTTTTCCTTTCGTTATATGTTCAGACGGCCTGAAGCTTGGCGTGTTGGACCTTACAGGCCGTCTGAAAGTTTAAGCGATTAAGTTTTTGATTTGTTCCGGCCAATTTTCGGGCAAGGTCATACCGTGTTCGCGGACGGGTGCGGCCCAAATCGGCGCGGGGAAGTTGGCGTCGTTTTCAAAGCGGGCGATAACGTGCCAATGCAGATGGGGCACAACATTGCCGAGGCTGGCCAAATTGATTTTGGCCGGGCGGAAGACTTGGCGCATTGCGGCTTCAACTTGATACACCATTTCCATGATTTCGTTGCGTTCGGCAGGGGAAAGGTCGGTCATCTCGGAAACATGGTTATTCCAAATAACGCGGCAGAATGCCGGTGCGCCGGCTTCGTTGTGTACGGCGATAACGCGCAGATTGGGCGTTTGCAGCAAAATGTCTTCGTTGTCTGCGGTGCAGATGGGGCAGGTCATGGGTTTTTCTTTCTCAGTCTGAATAGGAATCGGATGATTTCAATCAGGATTTTTAGAACGAGGTAAATGGCACTCAGAGATATGAATGCGAAAAGCCACGGTTTAGGTATAAACCACCAAAATAAATAGGCGGGCGTGATTAAGTCGTCACATTCTTCGGCACTCTCAATGTGATCGCACAAGCCAAAGCGAAAAAAATCATCGACATCATGAAAGGGCGAATAGGCGAACATAAGCGCTAGGGGCGTCACACAAATCAATGCAATGATGGCAATCCAAAAGAATGGTTTGAGATGTTTGAGTGCAGTCATGGATGAAATGTTATAAAAATTTTGCCGCGCCTCGGTTGGCGAGCTCGTCGGCTTTTTCGTTTTCAGGGTGTCCGGCATGGCCTTTTACCCACGTCCAGCGGACATCGTGTTGTTGAACCAAACTATCCAGCTCTTTCCATAAATCGTCGTTTTTAACCGGTTTTTTGGCGGCGGTTTTCCAGCCGTTTTTTTTCCAACCGCGTATCCAGCTTTCCATGCCGTTTTTGACGTATTGCGAGTCGGTGCAGATGACGACTTGGCAGCGGCGTTTTAGGGATTTCAGGCCTTCGATGACGGCAGTCAGTTCCATACGGTTGTTGGTGGTTTCGGCTTCGCCGCCGAACAGTTCTTTTTCGTGTGTGCCGTAGCGCATAAATACACCCCAGCCGCCTGCGCCGGGGTTGCCTTTGCATGCGCCGTCTGTGTAGAGGTAAACGGGTTTATCCATGGGCATGTCTTTGTCGAATAAGGCGGTATCATTATCATAACATAAGGCCGTCTGAAATATCGGCAAATACGGTTTACGCGTGTAAAATACCCTGCGCTTTATCACTCGTATAGAAAGAAGGCAGATATGGGATTGTTCAGCGGCCTTTTGGGCAATGCTTCGCAAAAAGACGCCGATGCGGTGGAACGCGATTTGGCGAATATCCTGATTGATGGCGAACAGGTAAAAATGGCATTCAGCCTGGTGCGCGATTTGATTGTGTTTACCGAATATCGGCTGGTGTTGGTGGACAAGCAGGGGTTGACCGGCAAGAAAGTGTCTTACCGTTCGATTCCATACCGTTCAGTATCGCGCTTTTCGGTGGAAACCTCGGGTCATTTTGATTTGGATGCCGAGCTGAAGATTTGGGTTTCTTCCGGCGAGGTGCCAACCGAAACCTTGCAATTTAAAAGCGACAAGAGCGTGATTGCCATTCAAAAAGCCTTGGCAGAAGCTGTGTTGAAACCGTCAAAATAGAAAGGAAACATGATGAGCGAACAGCAAGAATTGTTTTGTTACAAGCAGATGCCGGTGTGGACGGCGGACGAGATTCCCGAAGCCTTGTTGTCCAAACACAATACTGCCGCCGGTACTTGGGGCTGCCTCAATGTCCTCCAAGGCCGTCTGAACTTCAATGAAGTGGACGAGGCGGGCAATGTTACGTCCACGCACGAGCTGACGCCTGAAAGCGATGATTGGATTATCCATCCGCAAGCATGGCACTTTATCGCGCCGCAAACGCAAGACACGGAAATCCAACTGTCGTTTTACTGCGAGGCGGCAGACTATTTCAATAAGAAATACGGCATGAGCGCGACACATTCGGCCGTCCGTGCTGCCGAAGGCATCGTACCTGTCGGCAAGGTTTTGGATATGGGCTGCGGTCAGGGCCGCAATGCGCTGTATCTGGGTTTGAAAGGTTTTGACGTTACCGCTGTCGATAATAATCCCCATGCGGTTCAAAACGTGGAAGAGCTGGCGCGTATCGAAGAGTTGAATGTCCGCGCGTTTGAATACGACCTCAACGCCGCCAATATTCAGGAAAACTTCGATTATATGGTGGCGACCGTGGTGTTTATGTTCCTGATGCCGCGTTACGTTCCTGACGTGATTGCCAATATAAAGGAACACACCAACCCCGGCGGCTACAACCTGATCGTGTCTGCGATGGATACGGAAGATTTCCCTTGCCCGATGCCGTTCCCGTTCAAGTTTAGTGAGGGCGAGCTGCGCGAATACTATAAGGATTGGGAATTGGTGGAATACAAGGAAGAGCTGGGTTCGATGCACGCGAAAGACGAATTCGGCAATCCGATTCAGTTTAAATTCGTTACCATGCTGGCGAAGAAACCGGAATAAAGGTTTTGCCGTCAAAAGGCCGTCTGAATTCAGTTTTCAGACGGCCTTTGCCGTAATCAATCCACAATCCTTTTGCCCAAAATCACCACGTCTGCCAACATGGTTTCCAAGTCGCAGACTTGTGGCAGCCGCCCCCATTCTTCAAAACCGAAACGGTGAAACAGGTTCAGGCTCGGATAGTTGTGGCCGAACACAAGCGCGATGACGTTGTGGATGTCTAAGGACGGTGCGCGTTCGAGCATGTGCCGCAACAGGATTTTGCCCACGCCTGCGCCGCGCATATCGTGGCGGACATAAATGCTGACTTCCGCGCTGATGTGGTAGGCGTAGCGCGGATGGTAGTCACTGAAACTGCCCCATGCCAATACGGTGCCGTCGGCATCGTAAAGGGCGTAGATCGGGCGTTTGTCCGTGTGCGCGGCAAACCACATTTCACGCTCGGCAACCGTGGTCGGCGACAAATCGGCCGTGGATTGGCGCGTGGCCACGGTGCTGTTGTAAATATCGACGATGGCGGGCAAGTCTTGGCGCAGGGCAGGACGGATGGTGTATTGCATTTCAGACGGCCTGTTATTGAATTAGTTTGGAGATAGTCTTAAAGGCCGGATGTTTGGCATCGCCGAGCAGTTGGAACAAAATACTTTCGACATTGGAAACGATAATGCCTTGACGGCTCATTTGCGCCAAACCATTGTCGCGGTTGGCCGTTGTGCGCGAGGCGGTGCATTCGAAAGGCAGGAATACGGCGTAACCTTGCGCCTTCAAATCCAAGGCCGTCTGAAGCATACAGATATGCGCTTCAGCACCCATCAAAATAACGTTTTTAATGTCGTTTTTGCGTAAGATTTCCTGAATTTCGGGCAAAAACGCCGAAAATTGGGTTTTCTCGACAATCGGCGTGCCTTCGGGCAACAGCAGCGATACGGCGGATACGGTGCTGCCCAAACCTTTCGGATATTGTTCGGTTACGGCAAAGGGGATGTCCAAAGCCGTCAAACCTTGAATCAGCAGGCGGCAGCGTTCCAACATTTCATCCGCGCCGGAAAGGGCGGGTAGCAGGCGTTCTTGAATATCGACAATCAGACAAAGCGTATTTTTCGGGTTCATGGCTTTTCCTTTCAGACGGCCTTTACAGCAAAATCGTTGAATCAGAATGCAATCATATAACAAGCCGCTGGAAAAGTATTGCAGCTTGCCCTGTTTTAAAGCCCGAAATTCTTTTAAAATACCGCCTGATTTGAATTGATAGAGACCGACAACATGAATTTATACCAAACCGTCGAACGTGAAGCCCAAGCAGCCTTTGCCGCCGCAGGCATTGCCGACAGCCCCGTTGTTTTGCAGCCGACCAAGAATGCCGAACACGGCGATTTCCAAATCAACGGCGTGATGGGTGCGGCGAAAAAAGCCAAACAAAATCCGCGCGAGTTGGCGCAAAAAGTGGCCGAAGTATTGGCGGACAACGCTGTGATTGAAAGTGCGGAAGTAGCCGGCCCGGGCTTTATCAACCTGCGCCTGCGTCCTGAGTTCCTCGCCCAAAACATTCAGACGGCCTTAAACGACGCGCGTTTCGGCGTAGCAAAAACCGACAAACCTCAAACCGTCGTTATCGACTATTCTTCGCCTAATCTTGCCAAAGAAATGCACGTCGGCCACCTGCGTTCCAGCATCATCGGCGACAGCATTTCGCGCGTGTTGGAATTTATGGGCAACACCGTTATCCGTCAAAACCACGTCGGCGACTGGGGTACGCAGTTTGGCATGTTGGTCGCTTATTTGGTTGAGCAGCAAAAAGACAATGCCGCGTTTGAGCTGGCTGATTTGGAACAGTTTTACCGTGCCGCCAAAGTACGCTTTGACGAAGATCCTGCCTTCGCTGACACTGCACGCGAATACGTTGTGAAGCTACAAGGCGGCGATGAAACCGTTTTGGCGTTGTGGAAACAGTTTGTCGATATTTCGCTCTCGCACGCCCAAGCCGTTTATGACACGTTGGGCCTGAAACTGCGTCCAGAAGACGTGGCGGGCGAATCGACATACAACAACGATTTGCAGCCCGTGGTCGATGATTTGGCTCAGAAAGGTTTGGCAGTCGAAGACGACGGCGCGAAAGTCGTGTTTTTGGACGAGTTCAAAAACAAAGAAGGCGAACCTGCCGCATTTATCGTGCAAAAACAAGGCGGCGGCTTCCTTTATGCTTCCACCGACTTGGCGTGTTTGCGCTACCGCGTCGGTACGCTTCATGCCGACCGCCTGTTGTATGTCGTCGACCACCGCCAAGCCCTGCACTTTGAGCAACTCTTTACAACTTCCCGCAAAGCAGGCTATCTGCCGGAAGATGTAAAAGCCGAGTTTATCGGCTTCGGCACCATGATGGGCAAAGACGGCAAACCGTTCAAAACGCGCAGTGGCGACACCGTGAAACTGGTTGATTTACTTGATGAAGCGATCAATCGAGCCGAACAAGTCGTAAAAGAGAAAAATCCAAAATGGCAATTAACAACAGAATTAGAAGATGGATTAAAAAAGATTTCTTCTTTAACTAATTCTGATAATTTAAAAAATAAATTAAAGTACAACTTAGAAAATAAAAAGTTGGAAATTACTTTGGAAAACGATGTTGTGTATCATCTTCCTATCGATAAGATTGACAAGATTGTCAGAGGAGCAGAGGAATATACTGATACAGCATTAAGTGATGCAGAGAAAATTGCCCGAGTTGTCGGCATCGGCGCAGTCAAATATGCCGATTTGAGTAAAAACCGCACCAGCGATTATGTGTTCGACTGGGATGCCATGCTTTCGTTTGAAGGCAACACCGCCCCCTACCTGCAATACGCCTACACACGCGTGCAAAGCGTGTTCCGCAAAGCAGGCGAATGGGATGCAACCGCGCCAACCGTTTTGACCGAACCTTTGGAAAAACAACTGGCCGCCGAGCTGTTGAAATTTGAAGACGTACTGCAAAGTGTGGCAGATACTGCGTATCCGCACTACCTCGCCGCCTACCTCTATCAAATTGCCACTCTGTTCAGCCGCTTCTACGAAGCCTGCCCGATTTTGAAATCAGAAGGCGCAACCCGCAACAGCCGCCTGCAACTGGCGAAGCTGACCGGCGACACGCTGAAACAAGGCTTGGAATTGCTGGGTATTGATGTATTGGATGTGATGTAAGTTTTTGAATAAAAACGATGAAAGGCCGTCTGAAACTTTGCGGGTTGCAAGGTTTCAGACGGCCTTTTTTTATGCTTTGAAAAATATTGTGATACCGTTGATTTTGAGCCTAAGCGGTTTTGAATTTGCTCAGGTAATGCGTTTAGACGGCCTTATCTTTATTTCAAATTGCTTGCCAACAACCAAGCCTGTGCTTCGGCAGCATCGCTGAAATATTTGGGATGTTGGTTGGTCAAGAGGCTGGAAAGGCGCGCGCCGAGTTTGATCCAAATGTCGTCGGTAATGACGGCAACGCGGCCGAAGTCGGTTTCGTGTTGGTTGAGGAATTTGATTTGCTCAACCGCCATATCGATGGTGAAGTCTTTCAGCATGGACAAGTCCAACAGGATGTCGGGCAGATGGACTTTTTGTTTCGCGGCCAACAAGGCTTCTTCCAATTGGCGGAAATCGTCCAAAGTGAACTCGTTGTACAGCGCTACGTTTAAGCCGTAAGATTGTTCGCGGATGGAAATCATGGTGTTCTCCTTGTTAAATTATTGCTTCATCAGAAATTTTTTGATTGAGGCCGGAGTAAAACTGCTGAACACGCCGCCTGCAACAATGATAACCATGCCGACAGCTTCCTGCCAAGTGATTTTATCGCCGAAAAGCAATACGCCGGATAGGGCGGAGAAAACGACGGTCAGGTAGGAAAGCGAGGCAACGGTAAATTTCTTGCCGACCTTATAGGCGCGGGTCATGGCCAATTGTGCAATCATGGCGGAGATGCCGTTGCCGGCCAGATAGGGCAGGGAAGAGATGGTCAGCGGATGCCAGCCTGTGATGGTGCTCCAGACTGCGCCCATAATCAGGCCGGTAAGCGAGAGGTAAAACACCACGCGCCAGCCCGGCTCGCCCAAAAGAGAGAGTTCGCGCACCTGCAAATACGCCCAGCCCGACATGGCGCCACCTGCCAAACTGACCAGCGCGGCAAATTCTTGTCCGCCTTGAAAAGATGGGTTGAGCAAGAGGATAACGCCGATAAAGCCCATAACCAAAATGGCTTGGGTATAAAGCGTAATTCTTTCTTTTAAAATGAAAAATGAAAAGATGGCCAGCCAGATGGAGGACGTGTAGTTGAGCGTGACGCCTGTTGCCAGCGGCAGGTGCATGACGGAATAAAACGTGCACATCATGGCAAGCGTGCCGATGACGCTGCGGTTGAGATGGGTTTTCCAATGCGGCGTGGAAAACGTGTTGCCTTGCGCTTTGGCCATGATGCCTAAGAACAGGGTGGAGACCAGCATGCGCCAAAAGACCAGCTCGCCGCTGGAAAAGCCGAATTGCGTTGAGGCGGCTTTGATGGAGAGGTTCATGACGGTAAAGCCGAGCGCGGCAATAACCATCCATGCCGAGCCGAGCGGATCTTTTCTGACGGTTTCCATTTGATGGGTATATAAAGCGATTTTATTAATAAGAAAATATTATACAGATCAATCAGGCCGTCTGAAAAATATCGTTGGGTTTCAGACGGCCTTTAGATTAAGAAATGAGAATTATTATTGAACAATATAGTGGTTTTTTGTAGAATGAAAGCCCTATTTTCAAGAAAGGCTTGTCATGAAAGTTGCCAATATTTCTGCCGTATTGCTGTCTGCTTTGTTTTCCGTTGCTGTTTCTGCCGCGCCTTTGGGAGAGGTTTCTTCAGAAAACGGTAAGATTTTCAGCGGCGAAAATTACATGGTCGTTAAGAAAGACATGAAGAAAGGGGAGCAGATTAAGCCGCACGATCATCCGGGTTTTAAAACGTTGATTTTTGCCGTTGGAAAAGGAAGCTTTGACGTAACCTTGAATCAGAAGGAAAAACATACGGTTGGCGCAGGCTCGGTGCTGCGATTTGGCGGAGATGTCGTGATTGAGGCCGTTGCAACTGAAGATGCGAATGTGGCAATTACGTTGATTAAGTAAGCCGATAGATGATAAAAGGCCGTCTGAAGATGATGTTTCAGACGGCCTTGTTTATTCAGTCAACCATTGCCATTAAGCGCAAATCAAATAGATGAAGCCGGAGCCGAAGATATCTGCCAAGGCGTGAATCAGGAAAAACGGCAACAGGTTTTTGACTTTGTATTTGTAGAAGAAGTAGTACATCAAGCCGAAAACAACGCCGATAACGGTCGCCCAAAGCATGCCTTGGTAAGTATGGAAGGAGACACGTACCAAGGTTGAATAGGCCAATGCCTGCCATTTGTATTTGTCTTCCACGCAGGTTAAAAGGCCGAGGAAACAGAATTCTTCGTAAAAGCCGTTTAAAAGGCCGTAGAGGATGGCCATCGGCGCAAGGGCGGCGAATTTGTCGAAAATGGATAATGGTTTGATGTATTGGAAGATTTCAGTGGTGAAGTAATTATAGCCGCCGCTTAACGAAGTTACCGCATCGGCGGTCAGACCCATCAGGATAAAAATCACAGGCGTCCAAAACAACACGCCTAAGTTAAAACGAATCGGCAATTGTTTGAAGTCGAAACGGCGGATAACGAGGTAAATCAGAGCAATAGCAAGCAGCGTCAACTGCAGGCTCATGTTTTCAGAATAAGCCACGCCGGTTACCGCAGTATCGCGCGCCTCTTCGGCAACCGCGGCTGTTTCCACTTGCGGCATCAGGCTGGCGATATAAAGTTGGGTAGAACGGTAGGCAAATTGACCGAACAGGATAGCGGTCACAATCAGCATGTCAAACCAGCGCAAATGGCGCAAAGGCTCTTTAGGGCGGATAGCGGCGAGTATGCTCATATTCTCCTCTTTGCTCTAATAAATAACGGTGCGCAATAGTTACATAAACATACAAAAATCGTCAACGATTATCACAATAAAACATGAATTAAAAATCAGACCGTTTCAGACGGCCTGAAGCGCTTCTAAAAATGCCATATTTTTCGAAGGGTTTATCTTCAAAAATATGGCATAATCACTTTATTGCAAACCAAGGAATCTTATCGTGAGTATTTCTCTGTCCCAATATCTGCTCTACCTGCAATACATGTTGGCAGGTATCGCCATGACCGTTGTTTTTGCTGCCGTATATCTGCGGATTACACCCGTTGAAGAATTGCGCCTGATTAAAAACGGCAACCTTGCCTGCGCCTTGTCATTTGGCGGCGCGTTGGTCGGTTTTTGTCTGACGCTTGCCTCAAGCATTGCACACAGCGTCAGCTTCATCGATTTTATCCTGTGGGCCCTTGCCGCAGCCGTAATTCAGATTTTTGTCTATTTCGCTGCGACAATGATGATTAAAGGCGCTACCGCAGAACTCATCGGTAACAATGTTGCCGTCGGCGCGTTGTTTGGTGCAGTGTCCATCTCGATCGGCATTTTGAATGCGGCTTGCTTGACTTGATTTTGATGGTCGGTTGGATAGCAAAAGATGTGCTGTTCCTGACTCCTACCTAGAAAAATTATCGGTAGATTTTTTTGACTGATAAGGTCTTATGTCTGATGGTATTGGCGTTATAGTGAAATTCTGAAAGCATCAAAAAATTCAGACGGCCTGTTATATACAAGGCCGTCTGAAATGTTTTAACTACTTAAGTTTGCTAAATTAGAACGAGTATTGCAATCTTATGCCTGTTTCACGGGTGCGGTTTTTAGGTTCGATCGCGCCCAATTGAATGAAGCCATAGTCTTCTGTAACGGTGAAGTTTGAATCTTTGACTTTCCAGCCGCGATAGAACGGGGTCAGACTGATTTTAGAACCGTTAGAGAATTTTTTAGATACAGGTACTTCAACCTCAATACCTTGTCCACCGCCTTGTTTCATTCTGGTTTCTTCTCGATCTGGCTCGTAAGAATACTGGCGGCCCTTAACGGCACGATTGTAGGCAATACGAGGAGCAATCTCAAAGTTTGCTGGAAGTGCGATATTTACACCGGCATTGATTTGCGCATATGTGGTTCGGTTTTTGCGGTCATAATCATCAGGATCGACACGTCGGCTCAAATCTCTCAGAACACGGTGTCCCAAGCCTGCACCGGCAGTCAGGCTAAAGCGATCGTTAATTGGATGTGTATATTCATATAAGGCACGGATATCGTATGCGCGGCGAGGTGCATTTTTGAGTGTGGCAGAACCATAACCTGTGGATTCACCAAATCCATTTTGGAAGCTTCCTGTGTAATCTGATTTACCACGGGAATAACGGCCTTCCAATTTTGCCGCATGGCGATCGTTGAAACGGTATTTAACCCCCGCATTAATAGACCACAGGTTGCCTTTTTGTTGCATTATTCGACTACCATCTTGTTCATATTCGCGATAGGTTTCGTTGTAATATTCGCTGCCAACGGTAAATTCAACAGGGCGGGCAGCCTGTGCGCCTACTGCAGCAGACAGTGCTAACACAGCAAGACAGAAATGAGCAGAATTTTTCATGTAAATTCCTTTTAGTTTGGGAAAATCAGTGTGATAATTTAATGTTATTGCATGGCAAAGTTTATAATATTTAATGAACATTAACAATGCTGATGGGGTAATATATTTACTTTTATTATATTCTTTAATGATTTATCGCAAATATTTGTCTTTTTTATGAGACAGTATGGATAAAAAACCTGGAAATAGTGTAAAACTGAGTCGGTAAGAGGTTTAATTTCGAAGTTTTCAAAAGTTAATATCTATATAGTTATTATTTAGTTTGCGATAAAAGTATATGCAGCCACCCACTCTATTCCCATGCATAAAGACATTTTGAATGTTTATATCATATGACATTCTATTTGTATAAAATAAGCGATATAACCGATCAGGCAAATTAACCTGACTGCCCATAAGTTATCCCTTCTTCTTCAAATAAGGAACTGCGATGTTCAACTTTATCAAGAAACAGTTTATCGACGTTATTCAATGGCCAAATCCCGATGACAGCCTGCTGATGTGGCGTTTTCCGATTGCCGATGAGGAGATTCAAAACGGTGCGAGCCTGACTGTGCGTGAGGCGCAGATGGCGATGTTTGTCGATGAAGGCGTAACCGCCGACGTGTTTGGGCCGGGGCGTTACACGCTCAATACGCAAACGCTGCCAGTGCTGACCAACTTGAAAAACTGGGACAAGCTTTTTGAGTCTCCGTTTAAATCGGATGTTTACTTTTTCAACACCAAACAACAGCTTGCACGTAAATGGGGTACATCCCAACCTGTTACCGTGCGCGATGCCGAGTTTGGCGCGGTGCAACTGCGTTCGTTCGGTATGTATTCTTACCGTATCAGCGATCCGGCAAAATTCTTCAAAGAAGTCAGCGGTGTGGCGGCGCAATACAGCGGCGTAGATTTGGAAAACCAGCTGCGCAATATTGCAGTCACTCAACTGGCTGCCGCGTTTGGCAGCTCCGGTATTCCGTTTTTGGATATGGCTGCGAACCAAGTTTTGTTGTCGCAAAAAATCGGCGAATTGCTCGGCGCAGAATTTGCCAAGCTGGGTTTGGCGCTGGAAAATTTCACTGTTGAAAGCATTACCTTGCCCGCGTCTATTCAGGCTGCGTTGGATAAGAAAATTTCGATGGGCGTTATCGGCGATTTGGGACGTTACACCCAATATCAAACCGCCGAATCTATCCCGCTTGCGGCACAAAATGAAGGCGGACTTGCCGGAATCGGTGCCGGTTTGGGCGTGGGTGCCGGTATTGGTCAGGCGATGGCGGGTGCCATGGCAGGTATGATGCAGCCGAATGTGCAACAGGCTCAGCAAAATGTTCAGCCGGTTGCCGAAGATCCGCAGGCGAAATTGTTAAAACTCAAGTCTTTGCTGGATGGCGGTTTGATTTCGCAAGAAGATTTTGACAAAGCCAAGGCTGAAGTGTTGAAACAGCTGATTGGTTGATCAATTGAAGGCCGTCTGAAAAATATCATTCGAAAGAAGCATTGAGCTGCCTCTGTGGAAAAGGTTTCAGACGGCCTTTCAAATGATTTGATTAAGCCTGTCCGACTTCAAGAACGTTAAGGCCGTCTGAAACATCCCAACTTATTCTAAAAAAGCAAACCCATGTCTCAAACTCCTTTCTTCAAAACCGACTGCCCAAGCTGCGGCGCGCCTGTCGAGGCGCATTCTGCTTCTGCCGTGACGCTGGTGTGCGGCTATTGCAACAGCATGCTGGTGCGGAAAGATAACGGCGTTGTCGATTCCGGCCGCGATTCCGCATTGCTGGAAGATTTTAGTCCGCTTCAAATCGGAACCAGCGGCACATTTGTCGCTCAACGCTTTACCTTGGTTGGACGGCTTCAGGTGCAATACGATGATGGTGCGTGGAATGAATGGTATGCGCTGTTTGACGACGGCAGGGCCGGTTGGCTTTCTGAGGCGGGCGATTTGTATGTGATGACCATGCCGGTCGAAATCGATAATCCGCCGAAATTTGAAGACACGCGAGCCGGATTTAGCGAGCTGACTTTTCAAGATAAGCACTATATTGCTTCCGATGTCCGCAAAATCAGCTTGAAACGCGCCGCCGCGCAGGGCGAATTGCCGTTTGTTTTGAAAGAGGATACAGAAAATCGGGTTTCCGACTGGCGTTGCGAAAACCTTTTCATCACGCTCGATTACAACAATGAAACACCCGAAGCCTTCTTCGGGCGGATGGTAAACCTAGATGATTTGAAGCTGGAAAACACGCGCCACGAAGATGAAATTAAAGAAAGCGCAGGCCGTCTGAAAGGCAGTATTACTTCAGAAAACTGTCCTAACTGCGGCTCGTCCATTCATTGGGTAAACGGGCTGACTTCCCATCTTAACTGTCAAAGTTGCGGCAGCGAATTGGCGGTTGGCAAAGATAAAGCGGAGCTTATTACCGCGAACAATCTGCGTTTGTCACAAAATACGATGTTTACTTTGCCTGTCGGCTCGACAGGCCGTCTGAAAAATAAAGAATTTCATGTTATCGGCGCAATCCGAT
Organism: Neisseria sp. HMSC058F07; assembly: GCF_001810035.1. Taxonomy (NCBI): domain Bacteria; kingdom Pseudomonadati; phylum Pseudomonadota; class Betaproteobacteria; order Neisseriales; family Neisseriaceae; genus Neisseria; species Neisseria sp. HMSC058F07. Next base: position 111,872 of record NZ_KV799706.1, read on the forward strand.
ATTTAGAAACAGATGCGCAGGAAACATTTGATAACTTGTTCAAAGGTGCCAAACATACATTGGCACCAGAAGGGCAATGGACGGAGTATCTGCTTTACAACCCAACTCAGGGTTTCTTATGGCTGGTTGAAACTGATGAAGGTTGGAATATTTCCGAAACCTTGAACGATTGGCCGCGCCTTGACCGCAACTGCCAACCGCAAGGATATGGCAAACTTTATGACTATGGCGGACGGGTCAGGATTGCCAGCGGCGCGTTTTATTGGCGTGTCCGAAACGGTGATTTGAACTATTACAGCGATTACCGAGACGGACAAAGCCGTAAGATTGGCTCCGAACTAAACAGTCACGAAATGGCATGGACTAGAAGTGCCCCAATTGCTTATCGGGAAATTGCAGATGCGTTTAATCTGACCAATAAAATATCATCTTATACCGTGAAAATGAGTGCGGATGATATCGATGAAAAATTACGACTTCTGATGATTGCTATTTTGGTTATCGTCAATATTCCGTCATTGTTTATGAATGGCTTCGATATACTGTTCGATATATTTCTTATCGGTTGGGGTGTCTATACTCTTTTTATAGTTGGACGGAAGAGAGATGAAAATGGCGAACAGAGTATCTCTCGAGTGGGATATGTTATTTGTGCAATGGCTTTGATTGTTTTTGTTACGATGATGAATTATGCAGATTTGTCTGATTTGGATGATGACAGCAGCCGAGTTCATTCAGGCGGAAGCTACGGTGGCTTTTCCAGCGGTAGCTATTCTGGAGGCCATAAATGACCCACATGCCCGGTAATCATGGCCTATTGGACTTATATGGCTGCGATGAAGCCATCTTAAAAGATGAAGGCCGTCTGAAAACCGCTTTGATGGCTGCTGCACAGGCCGCAGAAGCCACCATATTGACCGAACACTTCCATACCTTCGGCGGCGCAGGCGGCGTAACCGGTGTTTTGCTGCTTGCCGAGTCCCATATCAGTATCCACACTTGGCCGGAACACCGCTTCGTCGCCATTGACGCATTTATCTGCGGTGGCATGAAATTGGAAAAAGTGAAGGAAGTGTTGTGCAGGGAGTTGGCGGCGGAAAGGGCTGTTTGGACGGTTGCGCAACGTGGCGAAGGTATACTGGACGATATATAACCATCGGTTGAACAATAAAATCTGTCAGGCCGTCTGAAAGCATATTCAATCCGTTTTCAGACGGCCTTAAACCTTGTTCTGATTAAACTGAAATATTGACGTTATATGGAAAAAACGCCTTTTTTTAAAACCGATTGCCCAAGCTGTGGTGCGCCTGTGGAGGCGTATTCCGCTACTGCCGTGACGCTGGTGTGTGGCCATTGTCACAGTATGCTGGTTGCTAGAATCGGTAAGGGGAGGAGCGGATATTTTGTTGCCAATTCAGGGCGTGATTCTGCGTTGCTGGAAGATTTCAGTCCGTTGCAGATTGGAACGCGAGGCGTTTTTGATGATCGGAAATTTACGCTGATTGGGCGATTGCAGGTGCATTACGATGTCGGCGCATGGAATGAATGGTATGTCTTGTTTGATGACGGGCAGACCGGCTGGCTTTCCGAGGTTGGCGATTTATATGTGATGACATGTTTACTTGCCCAGAAGAGGAGACGGGGGCCGAAAAATTTTAAGTCGGTGAAAGCCGGTTCCAGTTCGTTGATCTTTAATGGCCAAACCTTTATTGCGTCAGATGTCCGCACCATACATTACCGTAATACCGATGCGCAAGGCGAGTTGCCGTTCAACTTATCTGAGAACCAAGCGGCAGGCGAGGTTTGCGACTGGCGACGGGGCAATTTGTTTTTGACCTTGGATTATTCGACGTTTCCAATGGACTCCTACTTCGGACGCATAGTCAGTTTGGACAGTTTGAAGCTGGAAAATAAGCGCAGTGATGATGAAATCCATGAAAGTGCAGGTCGTCTGAAAGGAGAGATTCTTTCTGAAAACTGCCCGCATTGCGGCTCTCCTGTTCATTGGCCAAGGGGTGTTACTTCTTTCCTTTTATGTCAGTCTTGCGGCAGCAGTTTGAATACGACAAAAGATACTGTTGCGTTGATGGAGGCAAATGCCCAAAGGAAAGAACAAGAAAATCTGTTCACACTTTCCATTGGTACGAAAGGCCGTCTGAACGATACAGAATATCTGATTATCGGGGCTGTAAGATTTGTCGAGATATCGTCCTATAATCAAAATCAGTCCGAATACTGGACGGAATATCTGCTTTATAACACTCAACAAGGTTTTGCCTGGCTGATTGAGTCTGGAAAACGCTGGCGGCTGTCAGAAACCTTACAAACATGGCCGGACTTTGATTCAAGTGGCAATCCTGCCGGTGAAATGTTGATTGATCATTACCGCGGGCAGGTCGAGGTAGCGGCTGGTGCTTTTTATTGGAAAGTCAAACAAGGCGATTTGCTTCATTACAAGGAATATAGCGGCAAGAAAAGTTATGGCCGGAATGTCATTCTGTGTTCCGAGCAGAGCAAGGACGAAATTGTCTGGAGTAAAAGCAGTCCTGTGTCTTACCGTCAAATGAGAAAGGCATTCGGTCTGTCTTTTGATACTAAGGAGATGCTCTCTTACTGGCTGAAGGGCGACAATAGAAATGTTGGGAGTAGAGATAATGTAGCCCGTATCATTGCTATGCTGATTCTTATCATCGTCAACCTTCCGGCCTGGCTGTCGCCGCATCTACGTAGTCCTGTCGGTATAGTGGTCAGTCTGTGTGCGTTGGTATGGATATGGATTTCTGACAGATATAAAAACGATCGTGATTACGAAGAAGAACGGGTAGGGATGATTATTTTCTTTGCTTTCATCATTTTTCTTACCGTCTTATTCAACTATGTCCAAGCGGAAGACAGTGATTCATCGCATTCCGGCAGATCCTATCATGGTTATTCGGCAGGGCATAAATAACGTGAGATCTGCTTAACCTCGTTGTATCGTTTTACTTTTATTTTTTCAGACGACCTTTTTATAAAACATGCTAACCCGCCGTCAATTTCTCAGCTATACCGCCGTGCTTGGTGCCGCCTCTGCTTTCTCTTGGCAGACTTATAAGTACCTCAACCGCAAACCGCCGGTTTCTATTAACCGTGTCGGCTTGCCGTTGGGGCATTTGTTGCGTGACGGGGAATTGCTCAGTTCGCCGACCCGTCGTTATGAATGCAATACGTTGATACTCGGCGGCGGTGCGGCTGGGTTGGGAGCATTGTGGTATTTGGCGAAGCATAATCACCGCGATGTATTGTTGGCAGAAGGGTTTGAACGTAATGGCAACAATGCCGCCTATACGTCTTCAGACGGCCTGAAAGCGCCGAGCGGTGCGCATTATTTGGCTTTGCCGTCGAAAGAAAGCGTGTATGTGCGCGAGATGTTGGCGGATTTCGGTATTTTGCAGTCGGATGGCAGCTTTAGGGAAACCGATTTGGTCTATGCGCCCGAATCGCGCCTCTTATATCAGGATAAATGGGTAGAACATTTATTGCCGAAAGAAGATGCGGATTCCAAACGGTTTTTTGATTTGATAGGCCGTCTGAAACAGGCTTACGGCAATGACGGTAAGAAAATTTTTGCCATTCCGATTGCGCTGTCATCGATAGATGAAACATGGCGAAAGCTCGATCATCTGACGTTTCAACAATGGCTTGATCAGGAAGGTTACCATTCGCCCGAGCTTTTGTGGTATCTCGATTATTGTTGCCGCGACGATTACGGACAAGGCATCGGGCAAGTATCTGCCTTTGCCGGATTGCATTATTTTGCCGCCCGCAACAATGCAGAAACTGTCCTCACTTGGCCCGAAGGTTTGGCACATCTTTCTGAAAACCTGCGCCGTCATGCCGATTTGCAGGAAGGCTGGCAATGGCCGTCTGAAAACAGTATCCGTTTGGAGAAACCTGCTTCGGTTAATGCTTCTGCCGTCAAAATCAAACCGCTTTCAGACGGCCGGATTGAAGTGTGGCTGCGTGATAATGCAAAAGGGGAAACCGTTGCCGTCACCGCGCAACACGTTATCTCCGCCATGCCGCTGATGGTTGCCGCCCACATTATTGAATCTCCCGAACAATTTGGTCTGAATATTCCCGAATACGCGCCATGGCTGGTTTCCAATTTTGAACTGCACAGTTTTCCGAAAGAAAAAAACAACAGCGAACTTGCGTGGGACAATGTGGTTTACGGCAGCCAAGGACTGGGCTATGTTGTTGCGACCAACCAGCTTATCCGGGTTGCCCGTCCTGAACGTACGATTTTTACCGCCTACGCCGCGCTCAATCACGATACGCCACAAGCCGTCCGCCGCCAGCTGCTTGAAGCAAGCGATGAAGAGCTGCTCCAGTTTGCCGCACAAGATCTGCTTACCGCTTACGGCGAAGGCTTTTGGCGGCATGTTTCCCATGTTGACATTACCGTTCGCGGGCATGGCATGAGCGTGCCGAAACCCGGCTATTTAAGCGATGAGGCTTTATTAAAAATCAGAAATCGAAATACTGGATTATTATTTGCACACAGTGACTTAAGCAGCTATTCGGTGTTTGAAGAGGCTTTGTATTGGGGTGTGGAAGCGGCGCGGAAAGTATTGGCTTAATTGATATAAAAAGGCCGTCTGAAATCATATTCAGACGGCCTTTTCTCTTTTAACTTAATAACCTGATTAGGCTTTTGGTTTCAAAGCGGCAGCTTCGCGAGCCAGACGGGTGATGGTATCCCAGTCTTTGTTTTTGATGGCTTCTTTTGGGGTCAGCCATGAGCCGCCGACGCACAAGACATTAGGCAGCGCCAAGTACTCGGGAGCGGTTGCCAGGCTGATGCCGCCGGTCGGGCAGAAGCGAACATCGGCGTAAGGGCCGTACAGGGCTTTGAGCATGGCTTTGCCGCCAACGACTTCGGCAGGGAAGAGTTTGAGGGTGTCGATGCCGTGTTCCAAAGCCAGTTGGACTTCGCCAGGAGTGGCAACGCCCGGAATCAGGGGGATGCCACTGTTGTGGCTGGCTTTGGCGAGGGATTCGTGCAAACCCGGGCTGATGGCGAAAACCGCGCCTGCGTCTTCGACGGCTTTGAGCTGTTCGGGATTGGTTACCGTACCCGCGCCGACGATGGCGTTAGGAACTTCTTTGGCAATCAGGCGGATGGCGTCGAGACCGACAGGGGTGCGCAGGGTGATTTCGAGGGTGGGAATGCCGCCTTCGACAAGGGCGTGGGACAAATCGACGGCAGTACTCAAGTCGTCAATCGCCATTACCGGCACAACTGCGCCGGCAGTCAGAATTTCACGAGGGGTCAGTTTAGACATTTTAGGTCTCCGTTGGGGACTGTATCGTAATAGGGTCGTTAACATGGTTTCAGACGACCTGATTGTTTTAAGAGGCCGTCTGAAAAGGGTTTAGGCAAATTCGCCGCCGAAGCTCATGGCACCGGTTTCTGCGCTGCTGGTCATGCTGCGGAAGTTGGCGAAGAGTTCGCGGCCGCAGCCTTGTTGATTCGCGCTCAAGTCGATACGTTCGACTTCGCGGGCGTTCCATTCGGCTTCGTTGATCAGGACGTTGAGTTCGCCGGTAACGGAGTCGAAGCGGATCAAGTCGCCGGTACGGATTTTGGCGATGTTGCCGCCCATCAGGGCTTCAGGCGTCATGTGGATAGAGGCCGGAACTTTACCGGACGCGCCGGACATACGGCCGTCGGTCAGCAGTGCCACTTTAAAGCCGCGGTCTTGCAGGATGCCCAAAGGAGGGGTCAGTTTGTGCAATTCGGGCATACCGTTGGCGCGCGGGCCTTGGTAGCGGACAACACAGACGAAATCGCGTTCCAACTCGCCGCGTTCAAATGCGGCCAATACTTCGCGTTGGTCGTTGAATACGATGGCAGGCGCTTCGATGATGCGGCAGCCTTCGCGCACGGCGGACACTTTAATCACGCCGCGACCGATGTTGCCTTTCATCAGGCGCAGACCGCCGTCCGGGGAGAACGGATTATCGGCTTTGCGCAGGATGTCGTCGTTGCCGCTGGTTTCGGGGGCTTCGCGCCATTCGAGTTTGCCGTCGATGAGGAAAGGCTCTTTGGTGTAGTGGCGCATACCGTGTCCGACAACGGTATCGACATCGTCATGCAACAGGCCTGCGTCCAGCAATTCGCGGATAACGAAAGGCAGGCCGCCTGCCGCGGTAAAGTGGTTCACATCGGCTTTGCCGTTTGGATACACACGGATCAGCAATGGGATGATGGAAGAAATTTCATCGAAGTCGTCCCAGTTCAAAATCACGCCTGCAGCACGCGCCATAGCAACGAGGTGCATGGTGTGGTTGGTCGAGCCGCCGGTTGCCATCAGGCCGATCAGGGCATTGATGAAGGATTTTTCAGTCAACATTTCGCCCAATGGTTTGATGGTGCCGTTTTGATACCGCGTGCGAGGTGTCCGGCTGCGTAGCGAGTCAGGGCCTCGCGCAGGTCGGTGTAAGGGTGGACGAAGGCGGCAGCAGGAAGGTGTACACCCATCATTTCCATCATCATTTGGTTGGAGTTGGCGGTGCCGTAGAAGGTACAAGTACCCGGGCTGTGGTAAGAACCCATTTCGCTTTCAAGCAAGGCATCGCGACCGACTTTACCTTCGGCAAAAAGCTGGCGGGTACGGGCTTTTTCTTTATTGCCGATACCGCTGGACATCGGGCCTGCCGGAACGAAGATGCCTGGAATATGGCCGAAAGACAACGCACCGATCATCAGGCCGGGAACAATTTTGTCGCATACGCCCATAAACAGGCTGCCGTCGAACATTTGGTGCGACAGACCGATGGCGGTACTCATGGCAATCACGTCGCGGGAGAACAGCGACAATTCCATGCCGGCGTAGCCTTGCGTAATGCCGTCGCACATGGCGGGCGTGCCGCCGGCGACTTGGGCGGTCGCGCCGTTTTTCTGTGCTTCGTCTTTGATTTGGTCAGGGAAGTCTTTAAACGGCTGGTGTGCGGAAACCATGTCGTTGTAGGCAGTGATGATGCCTAAGTTGGGGACGGTTTCCTGAAGCATTTCGATTTTGATGCTCTTAGGCATGGAGGCATAGCCGTGTGCCAAGTTGCTGCAGCCGAGCTGGTTGCGCTCTAAGCGTCCCATCTGTTTGGCGCTGCGGATTTTCGCCAGATACTTTTCACGCGTCGGGCGGCTGCGCTCGATGATGCGCTCGGTAATTTCGGCGAGTTTCGGGTGAATAGGAGTGGGGTTCATGTGCGGTCTCCTGGCTAAACGATATGATAGGGATTTTGTTTGCGCGTTTCTGATTTTTGTATTGGGTGTTTTCTTCAGACGGCCTTGAGCTATGGGAATGAATAATATGGGCCGTCTGAATATTTGAAGATTTTCTCTTCGAAGCGTCCGCATATTATAGTACAAAATCTGTAATTTTGTTACAAAATAATTTACTAAGTGGAAGAAATTTGATTTAAATCGAGGTATGGTCAATTCGTAAAATGGCAGGCTGCAAAAGTCATCAAACTTTTATGTTAAATCAAACAATTTGTAAAAATGAGAATAGACAAAATGTGTAGCCATGTGTAGTATTACTACTCATTAGCCCGCTTGTTTGAAATTTTGGTGCAGGCGATTGGTTTTTTACTGCTTATTGCTTAAAGGCTTTTGATTCTAATCGATTTTTATAGATGACGACAGTCCAAAAGTTTTGAAGCAAGCTTCCTCAACGAGAGATGAAACAATGAGTACACAGACAAATTTTGATTTGGTGTTGTTTGGCGCGACCGGCGATTTGGCAATGCGTAAACTTTTGCCTTGCCTGTATCAGGCGCATGTAGCCGGTTTGCTTCATCCCGAAGGTCGTATTTTGGGCGTAAGCCGCAGCGAATTGGATACCGCCGGCTTTTTGGCTAAAGTGGAAACAAATTCTAAAATCCATGTCAAACAAAACTTCTCAGATGAAGCGTGGGCATCGTTTATCCAACGTCTCGAGTATTTGAAAGTCGATGTTACAGAGAAAGGCGATTTCATTGCCTTGGGCGACTTGGTAAAAGCACGCAAGAATACTGAAAATGTCGTGATCTACCTCTCAACTGCGCCGAAATTCTTTGCGCAAGCCTGTGAAAACCTTGCTGAAATCGGTTTGAATGCCGATAACGTGCGCGTGGTTTTGGAAAAACCGTTGGGTACGGACTTGGCCTCTTCACAGCAAATCAATACAGATGTCGCCCGTTATTTCAAAGAAGAGCAGATCTACCGTATCGACCATTATTTGGGTAAAGAAAGCCTGCAAAACCTGCTGGCCTTGCGTTTTGCCAATGTGATGTTCGAGCCTTTGTGGAACAACAAATATATTGAAAGCGTACAGCTGACCATCGCCGAGCAGTTGGGCGTGGAAGAACGCGGTGAGTTTTACGACATTACCGGCGCGTTGCGCGATATGGTGCAAAACCACTTGATGCAAATGCTTTGTATGACTGCCATGGAAGCACCGGCGAGCTTGGATGCCGATGCCGTACGCGACGAGAAAGTGAAAGTCATCAAATCGCTGAAACCCCTGACTATCGAGTCCGTCAACGAAAATGTTATTCGTGGTCAGTATGTTGCAGCAAACGGCATGAACGGCTATCTGGAAGAAGTCGCTGTACCGAAAGACAGTTTCACTGAAACCTATGTCGCCATCAAAGCTGAAATCGAAAATGAGCGTTGGAAAGGCGTACCTTTCTACCTGCGTACCGGCAAACGCATGGCAGGCAAAGTGGCGGAAATCGTGTTGAACTTCCGTCCGCTGCAAAACCATATTTTTGACAACAGCCAACCTGCGCCGAATCGTTTGGTTATTGAACTACAACCGACCGAGTCCGTCCGCCTTTACACGCAAGTAAAAACCCCGGGTGCAGGCAACAAAGTCGAAGTGACACCGATTGGCGTGGACTTGGGCACAGCCGTAGAGGGGCGCCGCGCTGAGGCTTATGAGCGTCTGCTGCTGGACGTGATTAACGGCAAACTCGCTTTGTTCAACCGTCGTGACGAACTCGAAGCCGCTTGGGAATATGTGATGCCGATTTTGGAAAACTGGGCGAACAGTACAACGCCTCCACATGCTTACGAAGCCCATTCTTGGGGTCCTGAAGCTGCGCGCGCGCTGTTGGCGCGTGACGGCAACAAGTGGCACGAAGAGCAATAATATTTCTTTCAGACGGCCTTGTTTTCCAACAAAAGGCCGTCTGAAACCATGAAAGGACGAAACATGTTTGTTTGGCACGAACAAGAAAACGCTGCAACTGCCGCGCAAGCTCTCGCCGATGCCGTTGCCGCCGCATTGCAAGCCGCGTTGAATGAGAAAGGCCATGCGGTTTTGGCTGTTTCCGGCGGTCGTTCGCCGATTGCGTTTTTCGAGGCTTTGTCGCAAAAAGATTTAAATTGGCAAAACGTCGGCATTACTTTGGTGGACGAGCGTATTGTCCCGACCACGCATGCCGACAGCAATACAGGCTTGGTACGCGAATATCTGCTCAAAAATAACGCGGCCGTTGCCACATGGATTCCTGTTGTTGAAGACGGAAAGTCTGAAACTGAATTACAACCTGAAGTTGTCGTTGCTTATGCATTGAAACATTACAAGCAACCTGACGTGCTGGTGTTGGGCATGGGTTCAGACGGGCATACGGCGTCGTTGTTCCCTCAAGCGCCTCAATTACAGGCAGCAATCAATGAAGCCAATGACCCGACATTGATTCATACTACGCCGGTTACCGCGCCGCATGAGCGCGTAAGCATGACTTTGGGTGCAATTGCCAAAACGCCAAATGTGTTTTTGGCTATTCAAGGCGCAGAGAAAAAAGCAGTATTTGATAAAGCTGCCGCAAGGGCCGATACCGAATATCCGACCAGTCTGATTATCAATCACCAAGGAATTAACTGCCATGTCTACTATGCACACTGAAGCTTATCCTCGTTTGGTTGCCGATATCGGCGGTACGAATGCCCGTTTTGCACTTGAAACTGCACCACAAGTGATTGAAAAGGCTGAAGTCTTGCCTTGCCAGGATTACGACACCATTGTCGATGCCGCCAAAACTTATTTGGAACGCGCAGGCAGTCCGAAAGTCTTGCACGCCGCCTTTGCGATTGCCAATCCGATTTTGGGCGACTGGGTGCAGATGACCAACCACCACTGGGCATTCTCCATCGAAACCACCCGCCAGGCTTTGGGTTTTGAAACGTTGATTCTGTTGAACGACTTTACCGCCCAGGCTTTGGCGGTAACAAAAACCGATAAGAAAGACTTGATACAAATCGGCGGTCAAAAACCAATCGAATTTGCGCCTAAAGCCGTTATCGGTCCGGGTACCGGTTTGGGTGTCAGCGGTTTGGTGCACAGCGCTGCCGGCTGGGTAGCGTTGGCAGGCGAGGGCGGCCATACCAGCTTCCCGCCGTTTGACGATATGGAAGTATTGATTTGGCAATACGCTAAAAACAAATACGGCCATGTTTCTGCCGAGCGTTTCTTGAGCGGCGCAGGTTTGAGCCTGATTTACGAAGCATTGGCCAAACGCGACAACATCAAACAATGCCGTCTGAAGCCTTCTGAAATCACCGATAAGACATTGAGCGGAACATCGCCGATTTGCCGTCAGACTTTGGATATTTTCTGCGCCATGCTGGGTACGGTTGCTTCCAATTTGGCTTTGTCATTGGGTGCGCGCGGCGGCGTGTATTTGTGCGGCGGGATTATCCCGCGCGTGTTGGATTACTTTAAAACGTCTCCATTCCGCAGCCGCTTTGAAAACAAAGGCCGCTTTGAAGCTTATCTTGCCGCCATTCCCGTGTATGTCGTATTGAGCGAATTTCCGGGCATCGTCGGCGCGGCGGTTGCATTAGACAATCATTTAAATAACGTTTAATCACACAAACGGCGGTGCAGGGCAGGGGGTGGAAAAAAACCTTGTCCTGAACGTCAAAAAATCAAAGGGTAGAGTATATGTTAAGCAAAATCAGCGAATCATTGTCCAATCTCTCCGGCGCGGAACGCAAAGTTGCCGAATCTGCGCTGGCCGAGCCGAAATGGTTCGTTCATGCTGCTGTGGCGGAAATCGCCGAGCGTGCTTCCGTCAGTCAGCCGACTGTAATCCGTTTCTGCCGCAGCTTGGGTTACAAAGGCTTGCCTGAGTTCAAACTCGCTTTGTCTGCCAGCATCGGCCACGAAGGCATGCCTTACGTTCATGAAGAATTAAACGCCGATGACAACATGGGCAGCGTGGTCGAAAAAGTATTGGGCAATGCCGCAGCCTCCCTCTTGGGTGAGCGCCGTTTCCTGAAAGAATCCGAGCTGGAAAACGCGATTGCCATTCTGATGCACGCGCGACGCGTTGAGTTTTATGGTGTCGGCAACTCCGGCATCGTTGCCCAAGATGCGCAACACAAATTCTTCCGCTTCGGTATGTCCACCGTTGCCTATGTCGATACACATACCCAGCTGATGGCGGCTTCCGTATTGACCGAGCAGGATGTGTTGGTGGCGATTTCCAATACCGGCTCATCTATCGAATTGTTGGATGCGGCCAGTATCGCCAAAGAAAACGGCGCAGCCGTTATCGCGCTGACCCGCAATGATTCACCGTTGGCTCAAATGGCCGACTGTGTATTGAGCATTGCTACTCAGGAAAATGCCGAGCTTTATACGCCTATGGTGTCCCGTCTTCTGCAGCTGGCCGTTATCGATATTCTTGCCATCGGCTTGGCCTTGCGTTTGGGCGATACTGCCAGTACGCAACTGCAAAAAAGTAAAAAAAGCATACATAACAAGCACATCGAATACGATAAAGATTGATTCTTCATTGATATCTTCAGACAGCCCCAACCCACATCAAGGCCGTCTGAAACCTCAAAAAACGGAAACCACCCCGTTCCCGTTTCAGACGACCTCACGGCCGTTTTCTCAACAAAACTGTCCACTATCCAGGAGAGCATCCGATGAAACACCTTCACGATTTACCAGCTTGGTCAAAATTATGGATACATTTTGACGAAACCAAAGAACAACACATGCGCGAAATGTTCGAGCAAGATCCCGAACGTGCCGAGCGCTACTGGCTGCAGGTTGGCGGCCTGACTTTGGATTATTCTAAAAACCGTATCAACGACGAAACCATGGCACTGTTGTTCGAGCTGGCGCGTGAAGCAGGCGTACCGGAGCGGATGCAGCAAATGTTCCACGGCGAAAAAATCAATACGACGGAAAACCGCGCCGTTCTCCACGTCGCCCTGCGCAACCGCACCAACGCCCCTATCGTCGTGGATGGCGAAGATGTCATGCCTAAGGTCAACCATGTCCTGCAACGCATGGGCGAGTTCGCGCATGAAGTCCGCAGCGGCAGCTGGTTGGGCTATACCAATCAAGTCATTACCGACGTCGTCAACATCGGTATCGGCGGCTCTGACCTCGGTCCTCTGATGATGTGTACCGCGCTCAAGCCTTTCGGCCATCCGCGTTTGAACATGCACTTCGTCTCCAATGTGGACGGCTCCCAACTGCGCGACGTATTGTCCAAAGTCCACCCTGAAACTACGCTGTTCATCATTGCGTCCAAAACCTTTACCACCCAAGAAACCCTGACCAACGCCCTGACCGCGCGTAAATGGTTCTTGGATCATGCAGGCGATGAAAGCGCCGTGGCCAAACACTTCGTTGCCGTATCGACCAACCAAAAAGCCGTTGCCGAATTCGGTATCGATACCGCCAATATGTTTGAATTTTGGGACTGGGTCGGCGGACGATACAGCCTGTGGTCGGCCATCGGCCTGCCGATTATGCTGTATCTCGGCGAAGAAAACTTCATCGAAATGCTCAACGGCGCGCACTTGATGGACCAACACTTCATCAACACGCCGCTAGAGCGCAACATGCCCGTCATCCTCGCCCTCATCGGCATCTGGTACATCAATTACTACGGCGGCGGCAGCCATGTTATCGCGCCTTACGACCAACATCTTCACCGCCTGCCCAAATTCATCCAGCAGCTCGACATGGAGAGCAACGGCAAACAAGTTACCCTTGACGGTAAACCGGTCGGTTACGAAACTTCGCCGATTATTTGGGGCGAAACCGGCATCAACGGCCAGCACGCCTTCTTCCAACTGCTGCACCAAGGTACGCACATCACGCCGATTGACCTCATCGCCTCCCTTGAAAAACGCAGCAACCTGCGCGGTCACCACGAAATCCTGCTGGCGAACGTCTTTGCCCAAGCCGAAGCCTTTATGCGCGGCAAAACGCCTGACGAAGTCCGCACCGAGCTTCAAGCCCAAGGCATGGAAGCAGAGCGTATCGAAGAGCTGGTTCCGCACAAAACCTTCTCAGGCAACCGCCCGACCAACCTCATCCTAATGGACAAAATCAACCCGCGCAATATGGGCAGCCTGATTGCCATGTACGAACACAAAACTTTCGTTCAAGGCATTATTTGGGGCATCAACAGCTTTGACCAATGGGGCGTAGAACTCGGTAAACAACTGGCCAAAACCATTCTTGCCGAATTGACCGGCGAGACCGAAGTGCAAAAACACGACAGTTCCACTACACGCCTAATTAATCTTTATTTGAACGCCAACAAATAAAGCATTTATTTAAAGCTAAGGCCGTTTGAAAGTTTCAGACGGCCTTTTGTTTTATTCCGGATCATCCGTAAACGCATTTTCCCGAAATATCGGTACAAACGTGAAAAGATACAGTACGAACACGGCGATGGTCAGAATCGTAGGAATGGTGATGAAGAATATCGGGTTCACGTTCATTAAAACAGCGCGCGAGACGGCGGCGGCGAAGAGGATGGGGACGGCAATGCGGCAGAGCTTGGGGTAGTCGAGTTTGGTAAAGCCGCTGTGCCACAGCCCGGCGGTCAGCCACACCATCATCACGCCCCCCATCATGCCGCCGAGGGTAATCAGGTGTAATGGGGCGGAGGAGGGCAGATTTTGCAGTTTCGCCGCGCCTGTCCACAGATAGCCTGCGGCGGCAAAGAGTTGGAGCAGGTAATAAGTGCGGACGTAGTGTTTGCGCAGGAGTTCGTGATGGTGAAGCTCACTCAGCTTGGCGAGCAGGATGAAGCCGACGGCAAGCGCGGTAAAACCGGCGGTTTGCGCGGGCAGCCAAAGTTCGGCGGCGGCGTGCAAGAGCAGGAAAGTAATGGCGATGTTTTTATAGACGACGTTGGGGATGAATACGGGGTCTTTCAGACGGCATTCTTTAAGGGCTTCCGCGCCCAAAAGAATGCTGACACGCACGGATACAAACATCACTGCCGCCATGTTCAGATGTACTTGCACGCGCAGTAAGTTCAAATCGCCGCTGACAGCATAGACCGTCTGAAAAATGGTAAACGCGGCAAGCAGCATCAGCAGGGCAAAGTTGTCGGTGTTGCGGTCGAGCCAAATCAGCCAGGCGCAAAACAGCAGCAATACCAGCCAATAGGCGGCAACGAAAAACGAGGCAGTTTGTGGCGAAAAGGGCAGTATGGCAGATGCGGCGAGCAGTAATGCCGCCATCAAAGTAGCGACAGGTTTCAGACGGCCTTTATAACCCGTCCATTCGAGCATGGCTGCAGTCAGGAAGCCGCCGTATGCCGCAGGCAGCATGAGTTCTAAGAAGATTTGGCGGTGCAAAATGACGGCACCGGGGCTGATGAAAAACACCAACGCGCCGAATATGGCAAGTACCGCCGCACCGACAAAAAACGGCCGCATGGGGTGGGTGAAAAATTTATTCATGGCTTGGCTTGATTCTGCATGAAGATGCTTTCGGATATGGATTTATTGGGCGGACAGGGTTGTATTTTTCGCCAAAGAGGCAAGCCTGCGGCTTGCTTGCCCTCTCCCTAGCCCTCTCCCACGGGGAGAGGGGATTAGGCTGTCGAGCGCCCTCTGATTTTCAGAAACCTGATTCCCTCTCCCCGTGGGAGAGGGTTAGGGAGAGGGCAACGAACCGCAAGGTTTGTCAGATACTCAAATGCCCGTATCATTCATATTATTGATATTATTGTTCGAATTGTATTATTTTCAATAATAATAAATAACCCTAAACCAATATAAATAACAGCCATTATCCAACGACTAAACTTCTCTACAATTTCACCAACACCTGAAATATTAGCCAATCTTTGTGCTGTATATACTAAAACAAAAATCAATATTAAAAATACAAGAAGAGTAACTAATAAGTCGACAAGATCTAAAGTCACAAAGTAAGGAACAAAAAGTCCAATATTATCTGCACCACAACTAGCAACTGTAACCAAAGCAACAATACCGACTAATTTTGACAACCCTTTTTCATCCAATTCTTTTTTAGCTCTTTTTTCGCCCTCACAATCGTCGTAAATAGCAACTTTAATACCTAAGTAAATCGGTATTAAACCTAATAAACCCAACACCCATTTTTCCGGAACATAATGCAAAACAAAAGCTAGAAATAAACTAACTAATATTAAAATTACAGAACCTAAATATTGTCCGATATAAATATCTCGATATTCTTTTCTAGTATTTGCTCTAGCAAAAAATATTAATAGTATTACCAACAAATCTACTGCTGTAGCAATATATAAAACAGCAGCAGTAATCACAGTCGAAAACATAAAGCACCTCATAATGAATCCCCTGCCCCCTTGGCACCACGGCTTTTTCAAAAACCGAATCGCGTTCGGATAACAGATTCGTATCTTTCGCTAAAGAGGCAAGCCTGCGGCTTGCTTACCCTCTCCCTAGCCATCTCCCACGGGGAGAGGGAATTGGGCTGTCGAGCCTGAACATTTTCAGGTTTACCTGACATCTGATTCCCAATTCTACGGCTCTCTGATTTTGAGAAACCTGATCCCCTTTCCCCGTGGGAGAGGGTTAGGGAGAGGGCAACGAACCGCAAGGTTTGTCAGAAATTTAAATTCCTATCACTCATAATAATGAATCCCCTGAAACTCTCTTGCCACCACGGCTTCTTCAAAAGCCGAATCGCGTTCGGACAGCGGCGTAGGCAGGGTAATCACGTTTTGCACGTTCATGCCCTTAGTGGAAAGCAGCATGATTTCATGGCTCAGGCGTGCGGCTTCGAAGCGGTCGTGCGTTACCAGCATACACGCCATGCCCTGCCGCTCGATTTTTTCCACCAGCATGGCGACCAAAATATCGCGCAAATCACGGTCCAAACCGACGAACGGCTCGTCCAGCAAGGCAAGGTCGCAGCCGCACAGCAGCAGGCGCAAAAATGCTACCCGTTTCGCCATGCCGCCGGACAATTCGGTCGGATATTTGTTCAAATCGCCCGCAGTCAGCCCGACTTTCGCCGCCAGCGCGATGATTTCGCCTTCATCGGGTTTGTCCATAAAAATAGCGATATTCTGCATCGCGGTCAAGTTTCCCGGCAGGCGGTTTTCCTGAAACAGAAAACCCGTTTTGCGGAAAGTATTGCGTATCGTGCCCGATTTCGGCGTTTCCAAGCCCGCAATCAAACGCAAAACCGTCGTCTTGCCACAGCCGCTCGGCCCGAACAAAGCTTTCACTTCGCCATGTTGCAGGTTCAAACTGAAATCGCGCACGATGGGGTCGCGGAGAATTTCAAAACGCACGTTTTCAAGACAGAGCATCATCTCCTCCACGGCATAAACAAAATTTCCAAAGGTTTGGTAATCAGGTATTCAAACAGTGACACAAACACGATAACCAACACCACATAAGCCATCACCGTCGAAGTCTCCAGCATCGCCCTCGCGTCTGCAATCCGCGCGCCTACGCCTTCGCCCGCGCCCAAGAGTTCCGCCATAATCACCACCTTCACCCCCATCGCCACCGCCACGCCGATGCTGGAAATCACATAACCCGTCAGATGCGGGATATACAGATAACGGATTTTTTTCAGACGGCCTAATTTATAAGCGTCAAACAATTCCTCATGCTGCTTGTTCACGCTCGCCATCCCGACCGCCGCACTCGCAAACGTCAGCGGCGCAACCAACACAATGATGGTAAACAGCACGCTCGGATTGCCGAACCCGAACCAAAACAGAGCCATCACCACCCAAATAATCGGCGGCATCGCCAACAAAGTCGTAATCACAGGTTTAAGCAATGCCATCGCCGTCTTAAAACTGCCCGCCACCAGTCCCGCCGCCAATCCCGCTACCAGCGCAACCGAAATCCCCACCACCGACCGCCACAGCGAAATCCCGATTTCGTTTTCCTGAAAATGTTTCAATAAAGCCAAAGATTTTTGAAACACCTCCACCGGCGCAGGCAGCATAAACTCGCCGAACACGGCACTGCCCCACGCCCACAACGCCACCACTACCATCGCCACGCCTAGACCGGCAAAGCCGCTCCAAAGGTAGTCGATGATGTAAAACAGCGCAGGCTGCGGTTTGCGGATTTTGTCGGTTTTAATCATGGTTTGGGTGTTGGTTTGTCGTTATGTTTTGGCAAGGATAGGCCGTCTGAAAAAAGTAGGTCGGATACTCGTATCCGACAGCCCCCATTTAGCCGAAATGTCGGATTCAAGAATCCGACCTACGCTGCTGATAATGTCCTAACAGGCCGTCTGAAAAATGATAAGTCAAATTTCAATGGCTTTCACTATTTTCAGACGGCCTCTCTCCTCTTTTAAGCTAAGAAGAACCCGTTATCCGGCAGCTTGCCGCCCAAGAGTTTCGGGTTGAACTGCATCAGGATTTCGTAAAACTTCAAAATCTCGTTCTTCACTTCGCTGCCTTTGGTTACCGTCAGCCGCGCGCCGTCCAAGCCCATGACTAGGGCGGGTTCGGGGGCGGGGAGGTAGTTTTTGCCGATTTTCGCGGCGCTCTGACGGTTGGCGAGTATCCAGTTGAGCGCGTTTTTCAAATCCTGATGGAAGATGTCGAACTGCGCTTTGTGTGCGTGGAAATATTCTTCGTTGGCGATGATGCCTGCCATCGGAATCAGCGGTTTGGTGTCAAACGCCTGTCCCCATGCTTTCACCAAGTCAAATCCACGCACGACGTTTACGTCCATGGTTTTGCCTTTAAGTAGGCTGGCGGTTGCCATCGGTTCGGGCAGGATGGCAGCGTGGTAGTCCTTGCTCAAAAACAGTCCGACTGCTTCCGGCGGCGTGGCGGTGTAAGTGATGCCGACTTTGTGCGCGTCGATTTTCAGTTTTTTCAGTAAGGCTTGCAGCACGATGTCGGGCATATCATTTTTAAACGGTACGAGGATTTTTTTGCCGACCAAATCCTGAGGCGAGGCAATCGCACTGCCTTTGCACATCAGCTGCGTGATGCCGTTGGTCAAAATATTGACCATGCCGACTTTCTGCCCTTGGTTGCGCAGGTTTACGCCGACATTGCTCGGGCTCATCATCACTTTAAATTGTCCGCTTGCTACGCCTGCGCGCAGTTGGTCGGGCGAACGCCAGATTTTCAGCGATACATCTGCCTGTTTCGCCAGCTTGCCTTGCAACGCCGCTACGGCAATGGTTACGCTGGGCATTGCCGGTGCGCCGTACACGGTAAATTGTTCTTTACCGGCTGCCAACAATGAAGGCGAAACGCCTGCGGCTGCCAGAGCGGCGGTCATTTTTAAGAAATCGCGTCTTTTCATGTCCATTTTTTATCTCCTAATTCTTAATAAGCCAGTGTAGGCATTCTTTCAGACGGCCTGATTTTAAAAAGCCGCATGCAAACTCAACCAATATGTCCTGCCCGGTGCATACACCACACTGGGCGACAGGGCGAGGACGTGGTCGCCGCTGATGTGTTCGGCGTATTTTTTGTTGAACACGTTGTTTACGCCCAAGCGCAAGCCGTATTTGTCTTTGATGTTTACGCCTGCGTAAAGGTCGGCAACGGTAAAGCCTTTGGCGGCTTCGCGTTTGTCTATGCCCAGACCTCTTGCCGCGTCAAAATCGCCGCGCGTTTGTTTGGCGACAAAGCGTGTTGCTGCGCCGATGTTGTAGCTGCCGTGGGCAAAGTAGTTTTTGTAGTCGGCTTGGACGGCGGCTTCAAACGGACGGATTTGATAGAGCGGCCTGCCGTCGGTTTCATTGTGTCCGTAGTTGTAGGTGGCTTTGATGCCTGCCGCCCAATGCGGATTGAAGTTGTAACGCGCGTAGGCTTGCGCGGTAAACAATCGTGCATCCACGTTGCGTGTGATGATGCCGCTGCCTTTGGAAGCCGTGCCGCTTTGTCCGTGTGCGCGGTCAAAAATAATCAGGTCTTTGACTTTGTCCGCCACAAGTGTGCCGCCCACGTTCCAGCCTGCGCCTGCCAACGAGTTCATATAGCCGTTGTAGTAGTCGTTGCGGCTGTCGGCGGTGAGCTTGATGCGGTTGTGTTTTTCGGTTTTCAGCAGGGGATTGCCTGCGATGGCGGCGGCTGGGTTTTGGTTCATCAGCATGCCGTTCATACGGTTTTGCACGATGGCGGCAAGCGAGTTGAAGCGTTCGGTGTTGTCGCCGATGCGTTCTAAGTGAGCAAGGGAAACGCCGTATTTTTGCGTTTCAGACGGCGTAAAATCGTATTTGAGTTCACCTGAAAAGGCATGACGGCGCACTTTGCCGTTGAAGTCGTAGCCGTAATGGGTTTTCCAGATTTGCTGCGATGAGGCGAAGGCAAGGTTGCGGTTCATCGGATGGGCGGGTTGCGCCGTATTTTTGCGTACGTCCGCTTTGTTGATTTCGTAGCTCAAACCCAAGCCCAGTTTGTGTCGGTCGTCAAACTTGTAAGACAAGGTATCGGCAATGCGCCAGCGGTCGAGGTGTACATCGGCGAAACGGTAGCCGTTGAGGAAATCGCGCATGGCGGTGTGGGCGTTGCGCTCGCCGTTTTGGCTGTCGTTGCGGTAGCTAACGGCGGCGGTGTTGTGGAATTTGCCGAAGTTCGCATCGTGTTTGAGCGAGAAGTCGTACACTTTGCGGTCAAGCTCTACGAATACTTGCTGCGGCGTATTGTTTTGGCGCAGGGAGTAATTGTCGGCATGGCGTTTGAGTTTGATGATGCCTGCTTCCGCGCTGACCGTATTGCTCAAATCGGCATTGCCCCAACGCGCGTTGAGTTTGGCGATGTGGCGTTCGGTATCCAATGCGTCGTTGACGAACTGCGGTTGGCGGTCGTTGTTGATGTCGTCGTGTAGGTAGGTGAGGCGGTATTCCTGATTTTCAGACGGCACGAAACCGAGTACCAAAGCTTGATTAAAACGGCTATATTTCCAATCGGTCTGATTGCTGTCGCCGTCTTTATAGCCGTTGGCCTTGGTGTGATTGAGGTTGACCACGCCGTACACTTTTGCTCCACGCGCTTGCGCGGTAACGGAATTGTAAAAACTTTTGCCGTAGAAGCCGCTGTTTGCTTTCAGCGGACGGAAGGCTTGGTCTATGTTTTCGGTAACAAAGTAATGATCGCTGCGGTCGGTGCGGTCGAATTGGTTTTCGGGGAAATAGCCTTGTGCGGCGGTTGGTGCAATCGGTTTGGGAGGGGAGAAGGTTTTGACAGGCTGGATTTCGTCTGGGTCTGCCAAGGTTTCGGCAAAGCCGTTTGCGGCGGCAAAACTGCTCATTAACAAGCAAATCAAATGGTTTTGTTTCATGATCTATATCCTGATAATCATTTTTATTTATTATGCTCTTAGAGAGAAGCAAAGTAAAGAAACGATAAGGTATTTATTGTCGATAAACACCTAGCGCAAAATACAAATCGGCAAGAAGGAGAATTTTTAGAAGAGGGGAGTGGCGGCGCAGGTTGTATTTGCTCCGAAATCGGGTTTTGTCTACTATTAATATTTCAGGGTAATAAAGCAAAAGGCCGTCTGAAAACCCCTCTCTTTTCAGACGGCCTTTTGCTGGGTATAATAAATTTAAGAATCATTATTATTTCTGTTTAAATATAGGAGAAACGCATGAGTACCCGTACCGAACACGACACCATGGGCAATGTCGAAGTCCCGTCCGAAGCCTATTGGGGCGCGCAGACCCAGCGCAGCCGCAACAATTTCAAAATCGGCGGCGAAACCCTGCCGCAGCCGTTGATTTATGCTTTGGCGCTGGTAAAAAAAGCCGCAGCCGCCACCAATGTTTCCCTCGGCAGGATTAAGCCCGAACAGGCAGATTTGATTACGCAGGCGGCAGATGATGTGTTGAACGGCAAGCTTGACGGGCAGTTCCCATTGGTAGTGTGGCAGACCGGCTCCGGCACGCAGTCCAATATGAACATGAACGAAGTGCTGGCGAACCGCGCCAACGAAATCGCTGGTACGGGTTTGGCAGCGTACCAGCCCGTCCATCCCAACGACCATGTGAACCACGCGCAATCGACCAACGATGCGTTCCCGACCGCCATCCACGTTGCCGCCGCGATTGAAATCAACCGCCACCTTATTCCGGCGGTAAAAGCCCTGCGCGATACATTGGACAAAAAAGCCAAAGAATTCGCCCCTATCGTCAAAATCGGCCGCACCCATTTGCAGGACGCGACGCCGCTGACTTTGGGACAAGAATTTTCCGGCTACGTTTCCCAGCTCGATCACGGTTTAGGCCGTCTGAACGATGCGCTTAAAGACTTGTATGAACTCGCTTTGGGCGGCACGGCGGTCGGCACGGGCTTAAACAGCCATCCCGAATACGCCGAAAAAGCCGCCGCCAAACTCGCCGAACTGTCCGGCCTGCCATTTGTCAGCGCGCCGAACAAATTTGAAGCCTTGGGCGGACGCGATGCCGCCGTTGCCGCTTCGGGCGCATTGAAAACGCTGGCGGCAAGCCTGAACAAAATCGCCAACGACATCCGTTGGCTGGCAAGCGGCCCGCGCTGCGGTTTGGGCGAAATCAAAATCCCCGAAAACGAGCCGGGTTCGTCCATCATGCCGGGCAAAGTCAACCCGACCCAATGCGAAGCAATGACCATGGTGTGCTGCCAAGTGTTCGGCAACGACGTCACCATCGGCATGGCAGGCGCATCGGGCAACTTCGAGCTGAACGTCTATATGCCCGTTATCGCTTACAACCTCTTGCAATCCATCCGCCTGTTGGGCGATGCGTGCAACAGCTTCAACGAAAACTGCGCCGTCGGCATCGAACCCGTACCGGAAAAAATCGATTATTTCTTGCACCATTCTCTGATGTTGGTTACTGCGTTAAACCGCAAAATCGGCTACGAAAACGCCGCCAAAGTCGCCAAAACCGCCTATAAAAACGACAAATCGTTGCGCGAAACCGCCATCGAATTGGGCTTGTTGACAGGCGAAGAGTTTGACGAATTGGTCGTTCCTGCCGATATGGTTCATCCGCGTTAAGCTTTAATAATGAAACATGCCGTCTGAAAATGTTTTCAGACGGCATGTTTTTATGCTGCGCTTGTCTTTTCTTCGAATAGGGCAAAAATCATTGGCGTCAGATTGACGACCATTAGAAATATTATTGAGCTCAAAAATGTACGCCAGGCGTAATGCCACGCATCCTTTCTATCTGCTTGGGGTAGGAGCGATGCAGAATAGCGGTTGTGTAGGGTTTTTGCGGTGTCACTGTTTTCTAAATAGTCCAACGAAAGTACCAATAATTTGCCCGTGTCCTTATGCTGTAAGAATTTGGCATGTTCAACCCAGATGCCCGGCTTGGCGTGTTCGCATAAAGATTCAATGCCGACGCAAGAGGCTAAGCTGTTTTGGTTGTTTTGCAAAATCGACAGCTCGTTTTTTTCAGCCTGCATGGTGGCGGCGGAGATTTGATGAAGGTATACGCTCATGCCGTTGCTCTCTATTGCTTGAAAATCATGGAGCTGGCTGAATCCGCCATTTTCCCAGGCAACGAATACGGCATAGCATCCGCAGCATAGGCAGATCATAACCAATTTTAAGACAATGTTTTTCATCCTTGCTCCTTTTGTTTGAAGATGGCGGCAAAGTCAGGAGGCGTGTTTTCTCGTTTGAAGGTAAGTTTAGGTTTATCTGTTTTTATTGTGCGGTTGAGTGTAACACGGGTAATCAAAAGGCCGTCTGAAAATTTTCAGACGGCCTTTTATTATGTATTTAGATGGGTTTAAGCCAACAATTCACGCCAGCGTTTAATTTGGAAACGGACTTGTTCAGGCGCGGTGCCGCCCAAGTGGTTGCGCGCGTTTAAGCTGCCTTCGGGTGTTAGCACGCTGTAAACGTCGTTGGTAATCAAACCGCTGAAACCTTGCAAGACTTCAAGCGGCAATTCGCTCAAATCAACGCCAGCTTCATCGGCATGGCGCACGGCTTGGGCAACAACTTCGTGGCTGTCGCGGAAAGGCATGCCTTTTTTCACCAAGTAATCCGCCAAATCGGTAGCAGTTGCAAAACCCTGCATTACGGCGGCGCGCATGTTGTCGGGTTTGACGGTTACGCCGCGCATCATGTCGGCGTAAATGCGCAGGGTGTCGATAAGCGTATCGGCAGTATCAAACAAAGGCTCTTTGTCTTCCTGATTATCTTTGTTATATGCCAAAGGTTGAGATTTCATCAGGGTAACCAGGCCGATCAGGTGGCCAATCACGCGACCGGATTTACCGCGCACGAGTTCGGGTACGTCGGGGTTTTTCTTTTGCGGCATGATGGACGAGCCGGTGCAGAAACGGTCGGCAATGTCGATAAAGCCGAAACGCGGGCTCATCCACAAAATCAATTCTTCGGAAAGGCGGCTCAGGTGGACCATAATCAGAGAAGCGGCGGCCGTGAACTCAATGGCAAAATCGCGGTCAGATACGGCATCGAGTGAGTTTTGGCAGATTTGCTCAAATCCCAGCAGCTCGGCGGTAATTTCGCGTTGAATCGGGTAGGTGGTACCGGCAAGGGCTGCGGCGCCGAGCGGCATACGGTTGACGCGTTTGCGGCAGTCGACCATGCGCTCGAAATCGCGGCCGAGCATTTCAACGTAGGCGAGCATGTGATGCCCGAAGCTGACCGGCTGGGCAACTTGCAGGTGGGTAAAGCCGGGCATGACGGTTTCGGCGTTTTGTTCCGCCAAATCAACCAAGGCCGTCTGAAGGTTTTGAATCAGGTCTTGAATGACGGTAATCTGGTCGCGCAGCCACAGGCGGATGTCGGTAGCGACTTGGTCGTTGCGGCTGCGGCCGGTGTGCAGGCGTTTGCCGGCATCGCCGATTTTGTCGGTGAGGCGGCGTTCGATGTTCATGTGGACATCTTCCAAATCCAGCGACCAGGAAATCGTTCCTTCCTTGATTTCTGCTATAATCTCGGCCATGCCCTGACGGATGGCAAAGAGGTCGTCTTCGCTCAAAACGCCCGACTGTGTCAGCATTTGCGCGTGTGCCAGCGAGCCTTGGATGTCCCATTCTGCCAGCCGTTTGTCAAAATCAATCGAGCCGGTATATTTTTTGACCAGCTCGGAAACAGGTTCGTTAAAACGGCCTGACCAGGTTTTGTCCTTGCTCATATCAGCATCCTTAAAATATAAATAAAAAACAGGGTCTACGTCTTCAATATAGCAGACCCGTCTATACATTATGAAAGAAAACGGTTGAAATCATGTCTATTATACGTCAAATAAACCAGAATTTCGCAGTGCCGGATTTGCGCAATTCCGCAACTTTGGTGCGCCTGCTTATTGTTTTATTAATCAGTTTGTTTATCTTTCCGTTGATGACGGTATCGGGTGTGCCTTATCCGGAACAGATTTTCCAACATTTTTCATGGGCTTGCCCCGTCATCCTCTTAATTTTACTCAAGGTCTATTTCTTACAGGCATTTGCGCCTTCCCTGCTTCGCTCGCAGTACAGCGTTGTGGTTTCCTACGTCTCCAACCTGCTGATTTTCTTGTTTGTCGATCTAGTGATTTTGAAGACGGAAATTTGGCTGCTGATTCAACACTTCTTCTTGCTGACCTTTTTTTGTTTCAGTTTCATGTACATCGAAGCAGCCCGTCGCAATAGCCTTGCGCCTTCCATTTCCGAAGCCAGACTGAGCGCGTTGACAGCGCGTATCCGTCCGCATTTCTTGTTTAACAGCTTGAATGCCGCCATCAGCTTAATCCGTCTGCGTCCGTATGACGCGGAGACTTTGCTGGAAAATTTGGCCAACTTGTTCCGCGCACAACTGCGCGACGGTAGTCAAAACAGTACCTTAGGACAGGAAATCGAGTGGGCGCAGGAATATATTGCCATCGAGCAAATCCGCATGGGACATATGCGCGTACAGGTCATGTGGCAGCACCATGCGCCTGATGATGCGGAAACACCGCATCTGTTGTTGCAACCGCTTTTGGAAAATGCCGTATTCCATGGTGTCGAATCTATCCACCGTCCAGGGATAATTACGGTATTAACAAAATTGGAAAAATCATCTATTTTCATCAGTATCGAAAATCCGTGCGGAACGGAACCCAACGAAAATACCAAGCCGCATAAAGGTAATTCTATGGCCTTGCGCAATCTGAAAGAGCGCCTGACTTTGATGTATGACACCGACGCGAAAATCAGATATATCCAATCAGACGGCCTGTTCCGCGTTGAAATCATATTGCCGTACCGTAAAAAATCAGCCGAAGTTTCCCGTCTGTTTGGCTAAAACGCCTAGAATAGGGCAGCTTTAGATAATTAGACTATTAACACATTAAATAAAATAGTTTAAATTTATTACACTTAGTAACATAACTGTTCCCATTTTTTGAAAACTGGTCTATGATACTTAAAAGGATTGTTTACAATCCTTAATTGCAAATCATTTGCAATTGTCCAGAAGAAAAAACAGAAAAAGGAACAAAGAGATGTTAGAAGCCTATCGTAAAGCCGCCGCCGAGCGCGCCGCCCTTGGTATTCCCGCCCTTCCTCTGACTGCTCAGCAGACTGCTGATTTGGTTGAGCTGCTGAAAAATCCACCTGCCGGTGAAGGTGAGTTCTTGGTTGAGCTGTTGGCTCACCGCGTACCACCCGGTGTGGACGATGCCGCCAAAGTTAAAGCCTCATTTTTGGCTGCCGTTGCCGAAGGCAGCGCATCCAGTCCGCTGATTTCCCCTGAGTATGCTACCGAGCTGTTGGGTACTATGCTTGGCGGTTACAACATTCATGCACTCATCGAACTCTTGGACAACGACAAACTTGCGCCTATCGCTGCAAATGGTCTGAAACACACTCTGTTGATGTTTGACTCTTTCCACGATGTTCAAGAAAAAGCCGAAAAAGGCAACAAATACGCGCAAGAAGTATTGCAATCTTGGGCAGATGCCGAATGGTTCACTTCTCGTGCCAAAGTTCCAGAAAAAATCACTGTTACCGTCTTCAAAGTCGACGGTGAAACCAATACAGACGACCTCTCTCCTGCACCTGATGCATGGAGCCGTCCTGATATCCCTCTGCACGCGCTGGCTATGTTGAAAAACCCGCGCGACGGCATCAATCCTGACAAACCGGGCGAAGTCGGTCCGATTAAATTGTTGGAAGAACTCAAAGCCAAAGGCCATCCGGTTGCTTACGTTGGCGACGTGGTCGGTACCGGTTCTTCACGTAAATCTGCTACCAACTCCGTGATTTGGCATACAGGCGAAGATATTCCGTTCGTACCGAATAAGCGTTTCGGCGGTGTGTGCTTGGGTGGCAAAATTGCTCCTATTTTCTTC
This sequence comes from Neisseria sp. HMSC058F07, assembly GCF_001810035.1. Lineage (NCBI taxonomy): Bacteria > Pseudomonadati > Pseudomonadota > Betaproteobacteria > Neisseriales > Neisseriaceae > Neisseria > Neisseria sp. HMSC058F07. Next base: position 138,466 of record NZ_KV799706.1, read on the forward strand.
AATACTCAAGAAGACTCCGGCGCATTGCCGATTGAAGTCGATGTATCTGCTCTGAAAATGGGCGATGTCGTCGATATCCTGCCTTATGAAGGCAAAATCGTGAAAAACGGCGAGATTGTTGCCGAGTTTGAATTGAAATCACAAGTATTGCTGGACGAAGTGCAAGCCGGTGGCCGTATTAACCTGATTATCGGTCGCGGTTTGACTGCCAAAGCGCGCGAAGCACTGAAATTGCCTGCTTCTACCGAGTTCCGTCTGCCTCAAGCGCCAGCTGAAAGCAAAGCCGGTTTCACATTGGCTCAAAAAATGGTTGGTCGCGCCTGCGGTTTGCCGGAAGGCAAAGGCGTGCGTCCGGGTACTTACTGCGAACCACGCATGACTACTGTCGGCTCGCAAGATACTACCGGCCCGATGACTCGCGACGAATTGAAAGACCTGGCTTGCTTGGGCTTCTCAGCAGATATGGTGATGCAGTCTTTCTGTCACACCGCGGCTTATCCAAAACCTGTCGATGTGAGAACTCATAAAGAATTGCCTGCTTTCATCTCTACCCGTGGCGGTGTATCCCTGCGTCCGGGTGATGGCGTGATTCACTCATGGCTCAACCGTCTGCTGTTGCCTGATACAGTCGGTACAGGCGGCGATAGCCACACCCGTTTCCCTATCGGTATTTCTTTCCCTGCAGGTTCGGGCTTGGTTGCTTTCGCAGCAGCCACGGGCGTAATGCCGCTTGATATGCCTGAGTCTGTATTGGTACGCTTCAGCGGCAAACTGCAACCGGGCGTCACCCTGCGTGACTTGGTAAATGCAATTCCGTTGTACGCGATTAAACAAGGTTTGCTGACTGTTGCCAAAGCCGGTAAGAAAAACATCTTCTCCGGCCGCATCCTCGAAATCGAAGGCCTGCCTGATTTGAAAGTGGAACAAGCCTTTGAATTGACTGACGCGTCTGCCGAACGCTCTGCTGCTGGCTGTACCGTGAAGCTCAACAAAGAGCCGATTATCGAGTACATGAAATCCAATATTGTGTTGATGAAAAACATGATTGCCGACGGCTATCAAGATTCACGCACTTTGGAACGCCGTATCAAAGCCATGGAAGCATGGTTGGCAAATCCTGAATTGCTCGAAGCGGATAAAGATGCCGAATACGCCGCCGTGATTGAAATCAACATGGACGACATTAAAGAGCCGATTATTGCTTGCCCGAACGACCCTGACGACGTGTGCTTCATGTCTGAACGCTCCGGCACCAAAATCGACGAAGTGTTCATCGGTTCTTGTATGACCAACATCGGCCACTTCCGCGCCGCCTCCAAACTCTTGGAAGGCAAGAGCGACATCCCGGTACGTCTGTGGATGGCACCGCCGACCAAAATGGATGCGAAAGAGTTGTCTGACGAAGGTCACTACGGTGTACTCGGCCGTGCAGGCGCGCGTATGGAAATGCCGGGTTGCTCATTGTGTATGGGTAACCAAGCGCAAGTACACGAAGGTGCGACTGTAATGTCCACTTCTACCCGTAACTTCCCGAACCGCTTGGGTAAAAACACCTTTGTTTACCTCGGCTCGGCTGAGTTGGCGGCAATCTGCTCCAAACTGGGTAAAATCCCGACTGTTGAAGAATACCAAGCCAATATCGGCATCATTAACGAGCAGGGCGACCAAATCTACCGCTACATGAACTTCAATGAAATCGACAGCTACAACGAAGTAGCCGAGAAAGTGAATGTTTAATATAGCAAGGTAAACCGATTTTCAGACGGCCTTAAATAATAAAGGCCGTCTGAAACGGAAAAATAAAGGGCGTGTTCATCACGTCCTTTTTATTTTTAGTTTAATAAAAGGCCGTCTGAAAGATAAGTTTCAGACGGCCTTTGCTTAGGATAAATAATCAGAAAACCGATTAATCAGCGTTGTTTACTTTACGCCAAAACCAGGTTGGAGCAGGGCGCAAGGCTGACGCTCGTGACGGCTGCGGCGTGTTCTGCCGGCAATTTTGCCGCAGACAATACCCGGATCGTTTTTCTCTTCTGCTTTTTTTGAGCTTTTATCTGATTTATTCGCGTATTCGTTGCGTTTGTTTCTATCTTCGCGGCGAGAGCGGCTGTCGTTGTGCTGAACCGGTTGTGCTTCAGCTTCATCTTGATTGTCGTTGCCCCACCAATACGGCTCAAAGCCTTCGATGCGTTCCACATTCAAATCGCTGCCGGTCAGCTCTTTAATGGATTCAAACATTTTCTGTTCGGTTTTATCCATCAAGGAAATGGCAACGCCGTCGGCACCGGCCCGGCCGGTGCGTCCGATGCGGTGGACGTAGTCTTCAGGTTGGGTTGGCAGCTCGTAGTTGATGACAAAAGGCAACTCGGCAATATCCAAACCGCGCGCAGCAACATCGGTGGCAACCAAAACGCGTAATGTGCCTTCTTTAAAGGCGTTGAGGGTTTCCAGTCGGCTTTGTTGGGATTTGTCGCCGTGGATGGATTGAGCGGCAATGTTGCGGCGGACGAGGTCGCGGGTAACTTGATCGACGCTTTGTTTGGTTTTGCAGAATACAATGACTTGATTCATATGCAAATCAACAATCAGACGTTCGAGCAGGTTGCGCTTTTTGAGTGCATCAACGGCGATGATGTGTTGCTCGACATTGGCGTTGGTGGTATTTTGCGCAGCCACTTCAACCATTTCGGGCGTGTGCATAAAATCTTGCGCAAGTTTGCGGATAGGCGGTGAGAAAGTGGCGGAAAAGAGCAGGGTTTGTCGCTGTTTGGGCAACATCTGCATGATTTTGCGGATATCGTCGATGAAACCCATATCAAGCATACGGTCGGCTTCATCGAGTACGACGATTTCAACTTTGTTTAAATTAATGTTTTTTTGTTTGACGTGGTCGAGCAGTCGGCCAACCGTAGCGACAACGATTTCACAACCAGCGCGCAAGTCGGCAGTTTGTTTGTCCATATTGACGCCGCCGAAGAGGACGGTATGGCGCAAAGGAAGATTTTTAATGTATGCCTGCACGTTTTGATCGATTTGATCGGCCAGTTCGCGGGTAGGGGTTAATACCAACATGCGGACAGGGTGCATGGCAGGGGAGGTGCTGGATGTGGCGTAGCGTTTCAGGCGTTCGAGGCTGGGCAGCATAAAGGCGGCGGTTTTACCTGTGCCGGTTTGTGCTGCGGCCAAAAGATCGTGTCCTGCCAAGGCTTTAGGAATCGCTGCGGCTTGGATAGGCGTCGGGTTTTCATACCCTTGATCGGTCAGGGCAGAGACTAATTCGCTGCCTAAACCGAGTGAAGAGAAAGGATTCATGATGGTGGCTTTCTGTTCAGACGGCTTTTTGAATGGTGAGGCCGTCTGAAAAATCTGATTCTGAAATGGATAAACCGCAGTATGATTTTGATTCTGCGGTTTGAAAAAAATGGGGAGCGGAATAATCCGTCAAGTAGCCCATTATGCCATAAAAAGATGGACTCCCCAAATGATGGTTGCGGCTAGAATTGACCAAGTTTTGATATTTTTACAGTTCAAAAACAGAAAAATTTACTGGCCTGCAAGGTTTTGAGTTTATTGAGGATTAAGCATTTGTCTTAACGTCAATAGAATTAATTTATCAAAAACTTACAGGCTGAAATGAAACTAAATTGTACTCACGTACTCAATATTGAGGTGCAGAGCTTGTTTTGTAGCCTGTATCTCCCGTTTAACGGTAAACCATAAAATCAAAATTTAGGAATATACAATTATGAAAACTTTATTGATCGCTCTTGCAACCGGTAGCCTGATGTTGGCAGCTTGTTCTTCTTCCAAACCTGCTGAAGAAGCGGCAGCGCCACGCGTCACTGTTGAAGAAGCAATGACCCAATGCCAACAGGCATCTGGTGAAAATGCTGACCGCGCTGTGTTTGACGCCTGCATGAAAGACAAAGGCTATCAACGTACCGCTGAATCAGCTGCTTCCGAGCCTGCTGCCTCTGAACCTGTAGCAGCGCCTGAGGCTGTTACTCCTGAAGCTGCCGCATCCGAGCCTGCTGCTAAAGCCGCTCCTGCAAAAAA
>NZ_KV799706.1:142621-152230 GCF_001810035.1 Neisseria sp. HMSC058F07
AAAAAAGCTGCTAAAAAAGCAAAAAAATAAGCTTCATAAAATTCAAGGAAGTCACTCTCATCAATACTCCGGATGAAGACAGACTTAGAGCAACTTGAAAACAAAGGCCGTCTGAATATGTTTCAGACGGCCTTTGTTTTTTTATGTATAAGGGCATTATTAGGAAATATGGTTTTGGTTTTATTAAGAAAATAAAAAAGACGTGTAACGGGTACACGTCTTTTTCGGAGAATAAACCTTATTGCTTATATTCGCTGCCGTCTTCACGGAAAAGTTTTGGCTGTTCGCCTTTTTCCACGACCTCTTTATTGATGACGACTTTTGCTACGTCTTTCAAATCTGGTAGAGTGTACATGGTGTCTAAGAGGCAACGTTCGACGATAGAGCGCAGGCCGCGCGCACCTGTTTTGCGTTCCATTGCTAGTTTGGCGATGCTGCGCAAAGCATCTTCTTCAAACTCAAGGCCGACATCTTCCATTTCAAACAAGGTTTGATATTGTTTGACCAAGGCATTTTTCGGCTCGGTCAAAATGTTGACTAAAGCATCTTCGTCCAATTCTGCCAATGTAGCAATCACGGGCAGACGGCCGATAAGCTCGGGAATTAAACCGAATTTAATCAAATCTTCAGGCTCGACTGTCTCAAACAGAGCTGAAATATCGGCGTTTTCATCTTTACTGTGCACCGCCGCACCAAAGCCGATACCGCCTTTTTCAGTACGTTGACGGATGACTTTTTCCAAGCCGGCAAATGCGCCACCACAAATAAAGAGGATGTTGGTGGTATCAACGTTGATGAATTCTTGGTTCGGATGTTTGCGGCCGCCTTGAGGGGGAACGCTGGCTACCGTGCCTTCAATCAGTTTCAGCAAGGCTTGTTGCACGCCTTCGCCAGATACGTCGCGCGTAATGGACGGATTGTCGCTTTTGCGTGAAATTTTATCGATTTCATCGATATAAACGATGCCGCGCTGGGCTTTTTCAACGTCAAAATCACATTTACCCAAAAGTTTGGTGATGATTTGTTCGACGTCTTCACCGACATAACCGGCTTCGGTTAAAGTTGTGGCATCCGCCATGACAAAAGGTACATCCAGTTTGCGCGCCAAAGATTGCGCCAACAAGGTTTTACCTGAGCCGGTAGGGCCGATGAGCAGGATGTTGGATTTGGACAATTCAACCTTGCCCTCTGCTTTTGGATGGCGCAGGCGTTTGTAGTGGTTGTAAACCGATACTGCCAACGCTTTTTTTGCGTGTTCCTGACCGATAACGTGGTCGTTGAGGTTGGCAACGATTTCGGCCGGGGTAGGCAGTTTTTTCTCGGTGTTTTCTTCTTTTGCTTTGGCAAGCTCGTTTTCAATTTCGCCGGATTCGTTGTCTTGCAGCATCATGCCGCAAGTTTCTACACATTCGTTGCAGATGAAGGCGTGTTCGCCTTCGATCAGATTTTTAACGTCGTTTTCGGACTTCCCGCAAAATGAACAGGTGCGTTTTTCTTCAGACATAATAATTTCTTCGTATGGTTGTATGGAGGCTGTGTTGTAAAGGGGGAACAGATATTTCGGGCGTATTGCCGGATTGAGGGAATGCCTCTGACAAGGGAGCCTAAGTATAATGACTATCTTGTGTTTTTTCAAATCAGAGCAGGCATTGCGCCGTATCGTCTAAGAAACAGATGAGGGCGCTGGATTTGAATATCTCGCAAACAAACGCAAAGTTTTCTCAACTCGCTTTACAATTAGCGAAAAATTTAACAGAATGTTGAATTAAATGTATTTTTTTGAATTGGCAGATATGAAATTCTATAAAACTTTAGGAATGGTATGGACAGGTGTGGCATTGGCTTTTGCTTCCGCGCCTGCCGTTGCCGATGATATGGATGTATTGGGACAATTTTTGGAGCAAAATTTCCCAGTGCAAAATGACCCGATGGAAGCTTTTGCGTTGAGTCATGCCGACCAAGTCGAAGCTCAAGCCGCTTTGGCCGGTCCTCTGCTTTCTTCGCAATCTGCTTTGATTTTCAATAATAAAACCGGTGAAGTGCTGTATCAGAAAAACCCTGATCGTGTCATGCCGATTGCTTCTATTTCCAAATTGATGAGTGCGATGGTGGTTTTGGATGCGCATCTGGATATGAACGAGCCGATCACGATTACCGAGGCTGAAATCGACCGTCTGAAAGGTACGGGCAGCCGCTTGAGCATCGGCACGACGCTGACACGCGGCGAATTGTTGCATTTGAGCCTGATGAGCAGTGAGAACCGTGCCACTCATGCATTGGGCCGTACTTATCCGGGCGGTATGAGCGCGTTTGTTGCGGCAATGAATGCCAAAGCGCAAAGCCTGGGTATGACCAGCAGCCGTTTCTATGAGCCTACCGGTTTGAATTTCCAAAACGTTTCAACTGCGCGTGATTTGAACCGCATGGTTGCGGCAGCCAGCAAATATCCGCTGATCCGTAAAAATTCGACTTCAAATTACGGCTCGGTTTGGACGGCAAACGGTCGTCAAAACTACAAAAACTCCAATGCCTTGGTGCGTGAGGGCAGCTGGAATATTGAATTGCAGAAAACAGGCTATATTCGTGAAGCAGGACGTTCTATGGTGGTTAAGGCCAATGTGCAGAATCAGCCGATTACCATTGTGTTGCTCAACTCTCCGTCTTCCACAACCCGCGTGAACGATGCGCGTAAGATTGAGTCTTGGATGCTGCAGCGCCGTTCTTAAATATTACGCTTAAAGGCCGTCTGAAACCGTTCAGACGGCCTTTTGTGTAAAGTGTATTAAATTTGGGTACAATGTCGTTACATTAACTTAAAAACACAGAGAGAAAACATGTTGAAAAAATGGAATAAAAAATATTGGGCCGGCATGGGCGTGATTTTGGCGTTGACCGGCTGTACTTCTGTAGCGGATATGGTTGGCTACGATACTGCGACTTTAAATGAAGACGCGGCTAAAAGTTATTCACAAGTCATTCAAAAAGCGCGTGGTCAAAAAGCTTTGGATGTTTCCTCTCCAACTGCTCAACGTGTTCAACGTGTGTTTGCACGTCTGCGTCCTCATGCTGAGCGCGCTAACAAAACCGGTGTGCCTTTCAATTGGCAGATGAACGTTATCCGCAGTGATGAAATGAATGCATGGGCAATGCCGGGAGGTAAAATGGCCGTGTACACCGGCATAGTAGAAAAATTGAAGCTGACGGATGCTGAAATTGCCGCCGTTGTCGGCCATGAAATGACCCATGCTCTGTTGGAGCACAGTAAAAAAGCTTTGGGCGGGCAAGTATTGACCGGCTTGGGTGGTTCGATTTTGGCCAGCTCAACCGGTGTAGATGGTGATTTGGTTGGCTTGGGAGCAGATTTGTTGGCAACCAAACCGTTCTCACGCCATCAGGAAAGCGAAGCGGATGCCGGCGGTGTGCGTTTGATGGCTGAAGCAGGCTACAACCCTGAGGCTGCGGTAAGCGTGTGGGAAAAAATGAACAAAGTACATGGCGGCAGCTCATTGTCTATTTTGTCGACCCACCCGACCAATCAGGCGCGTATCAATGCAATCCGCAAAATGTTGCCTGAAGTAATGCCGATTTATCAGAAAAACAAACGTTAATTCGATGTATTGATGATTTTGCCGGTTTGAACAGATGATTCAAACCGGCAAAGTTTTATGGTTTCAGCCTGACAGTTTGGCAAATTTATCCCAATTTGCCTGAACGTAGGCTGCCGCAATTTCCAAGTCTTCGTCGGCAACGTCATAATAATCGCCGTCAAGCTCTTCAAAATCGGGAAAAGCTTTGCGGATTTCGTCGAAATCCCTTTGCTCGTCTGCCATTTTTTCAATGGCTTCGCCGTGTTTTTCGTACAGGGCTTTGGCTTTGTCTAAGATTTTCGGTATCGGCTTGATGCGCCAGCAGCGCAGGCTGTCGGTAACAGGATTGCCAAAGATGTATTCTCCGTATCCTGAAGCGATAAGCTGTACGAAGCCGCCTTCTTGAACTTGGCTGTCGAGGTAGCAAAGGGCGGTCAATGTATGCTGTTCGTCGTTGAGGCCGGACATTTCCTCGTCGCCTGCCTGTTCGGTGTGATCCAAATAGGCTGCGCTGAGTGTATAAAGAAATGAAGCGGAATCGGAAGTATCGAAATCTTGAAGGCGGAGCAGGGTAGTCATCATCATCAAAGGCCGTCTGAAAAAAGTGATTATATAATGTTTTCAGTCTGAACCTATCGGTCGTTTTGCTTTACAATATTGGAAGATAAGAAAACATAGTGAGGAACCAAACCATGAGTACACAGTCTGAAAAAAACGTTGTAGTCATCAAGCCGCAGGATTTGCCGCTGCATTGCTCCGGCCCTAATCATGAAACATGGAACGGCCATCCGCGCGTGTTCTTGCCGATTCAGTCCAACAGTGAGATTGAATGCCCGTATTGCGGCACTTATTATCGTCTTGATGGCGAGATTCCGCATCACCATTACTGATCTATGCCTATGTTGAACAAAGTCATCTGCGCTTTGTGCCTGAGTTTGTGCGCTGCGTGCGGCTCGTATAAGGCCGTGCGCCCTGACGCGCCGTTACCAGTCATTGCACAGGCGCAGACGTATTCTGTCCGTTATCAATCCGCACAAGGTCGGACGATTACTGCAATTTATATCAACAGCCACAGCCCGATGATGGTTGAGCTGCGTGAAGGCAATACGGTTGAGAAACTGGTGCAAGTCCGCTTGCGCAGTCAGGGTGTCGAGTACGCCAATCCAAGCTCGCGTTGGCAGATTGGCGATGGGTTTGCCGTACTGATTCGCGGTGGGAAAGAAGTTGTATTTAAAGAGATTGTGGAATAGAGCGGTTTAGCCTTTAGCCAAATATTTGATTAAAGGTTTGGGCAAGCCATAATCCGCCAAATGTTCCGATGATACCCAAAGGCCGTCTGAAAGATGTTCAGACGGCCTTTGTTGCGTCTGAAAAGGGGTAATCATCAATAAGCGGTGGGTCAGGCGGTGGGTAAACGTGGATTGTTCTTCAAGGCCGTCTGAAACAATGCCGAAGCGCTCGGCATAAGCATACAAATTGTCTAATTTTTCAAAACAGGGCACGCAATACAGACCGCCCCAAATGCCTTTGGCAGGGCGTTTTTCAAGCAATAATGCGCCGTCAGTATTATGAATAATCAACCAGTAAAGCGGTAGGGTTTGCACTTCGGGAGCGGTTTTTTTACGGGGCAGCTCGTCAATGCGGTTTTGTTTTTTTGCTTCGCAGATGTCTGCCATAGGACATTGATGGCACAAAGGTTTTGTCCGTTTGCAGACGGTTGCGCCCAAATCCATCAGCCCTTGTGTATAGGCAGGCATATCGGCGTTTTCAGACGGCATCAGGCTTTCGGCAAGCGTCCAAAGCGAGTTTTCAAATTTTTTGTCTTGCGGATTGCCGTCTTGGGCAAAAACACGGCAGAGGACGCGTTTGACGTTGCCGTCCAAGATGGTTTCGCGTCGGTTGAAAGCAAAGGCAGAAATGGCGGCGGCAGTACTTCTGCCTACGCCGCAGAGCGTTTCCAAGTCTTTGCGTTCGGATGGAAAGATACCGCCGAATTGTCCGACGACTTGTTGCGCGGCTTTGTGCAGATTGCGTGCGCGGCTGTAATAGCCCAAGCCTGCCCACAAGGATAAAACCTCGTCTTGCGGCGCGGCGGCAAGCGATTGCACGGTTGGGAATTTGTCTAAGAAACGCGGATAGTAGTCCAATACGGTAGCAACCTGCGTTTGTTGGAGCATGATCTCTGAAAGCCAGACGGAATAAGGGTCTTTGACCTGCCAAGGCAAGTCGTGACGGCCGTGTTGGCGCTGCCAATCGATGAGTCGTCGTGCGAAGGATGTGGGTGTGTTCATTAATATTTACTTTTTAGTTATTTATTTTTAAAACAGCATGTTACAGCATAACATGCAAAATAATAATCAGGATTGACTTATCAGGTGGAGGGGTATATAAATATAGTTAATGTGGATTTACGCTGTATTGTTAAAGTTTATTAACCGCTCAAGGAGATTCACATGAAAGCAATGGTTTATCATGGCGCAAACGACATCCGTTTCGAAGAAAAACCCCGCCCTCAAATTATCGATCCGACCGATGCAGTCGTCAAAATCGTTAAAACCACGATTTGCGGTACTGACTTGGGTATTTGGAAGGGTAAAAACCCTGAAGTTGCCGACGGTCGTATTCTCGGTCATGAGGGCATCGGTATTGTAGAAGAAGTCGGCGACGCTGTAAAAAACATCAAAGTCGGTGATAAAGTCATTATTTCATGTGTCAGCAAATGCTGTACTTGCGACAACTGTAAAATCCAACTTTATTCACACTGCCGCAACGGCGGTTGGATCTTGGGCTATATGATTGACGGCACGCAAGCCGAATACGTCCGTACGCCTTATGCAGACAACAGCTTGGTTCCGCTGCCTGACAACGTCAACGAAGAAGTTGCTCTGCTGTTGAGCGATGCCTTGCCTACCGCCCACGAAATCGGCGTGCAATATGGTGATGTGAAACCTGGCGATACCGTATTCATCGCCGGTGCCGGCCCTGTCGGTATGTCTGCATTGCTGACTGCGCAACTGTATAGCCCTGCCGCCATCATTGTTTGCGATATGGACGAAAATCGCTTGAAACTGGCGAAAGAATTGGGCGCGACCCATACCATCAACCCTGCTTCCGGCGATGTGAGCAAGCAAGTTGCCGCTATCGTCGGCGAAGATGGCGTAGATTGCGCCATCGAAGCGGTCGGTATCCCTGCGACTTGGAATATGTGCCAAGACATCGTGAAACCTGGCGGCCATATTGCTGTGGTTGGTGTACATGGTCAATCCGTTGATTTTAAACTGGAAAAACTGTGGATTAAAAACCTTGCCATTACTACCGGCCTGGTTAACGCCAATACTACCGAAATGCTGATGAAAGCCATTTCCAGCAGCTCAGTGGATTACACCAAGATGATGACCCACCATTTCAAATTCAGCGAATTGGAAAAAGCTTACGATGTATTCAAACACGCTGCTGAAAACCAAGCCATGAAAGTGGTTTTGGAAGCGGATTGATTTGAAAATCACTTAATATGCCGTTAATTAAAGGCCGTCTGAACATTCAGACGGCCTTTTTGTATGGTTTTATTTTTTCTTCTTCAACCAAACGCCGCTTTCGATATGGTGGGTAAATGGGAATTGGTCGAACAGGGCGGCGCGTTCGATGGTATGGGTTTGACAGAGCGTGTCGAGGTTGGTGCGCAGGGTCTCAGGATTGCAGGAAATATAGAGGACGTTGTCGAATTGGGCAACTAATTTGAGCGTCTCATCATCAACACCAGCGCGTGGAGGATCAACGAAAATGGTTGAAAAATCATAGTTTTTCAAGTCGACGCCTTGTTCTTGCAGGCGGCGGAATTCACGGTTTTGCGTGTAGGCCTCGGTAAATTCTTCCGCAGACAGACGAGCGATTTTGAGATTGGTAATTTGGTTGGCTTCAATATTCCATTGGGCGGCGTTGACGGAAGTTTTGGAAACTTCGGTTGCCAGCACCTGATTGAAATGTTGCGAAAGCGGCAGGGTGAAATTGCCGTTACCGCAGTACAGCTCAAGCAGGTCTTTGCCTAAGTTTTGCGCGGCATCACACGCCCAAGTCAGCATTTTTTGGCACACTTGGGCATTGGGTTGGGTAAAGCTGCCCTCGATTTGACGATAGCGGAAGGTCTTGCCGTTGACTTCCAATGCTTCGGTCACAAAATCTTGGCTCAATACGATTTTTTGTCCGCGGCTGCGGCCGATGATATGAATGCCCAAATTGTGCGCCAGCTCTTGCGCGGCTTGTTGCCATGCGTCGTTCAGCTTCTTGTGGTAAATCATGGTCACCAGCATTTCGCCGCTTAAAGTGGATAAAAATTCGACGGCGTACCAGCGGTTTTTCAGTTCGGGATGATTGGACGCGGCTTCAATCAGTTTCGGCATCAAGGCATTGATGGATTTGGACGCGGCAGGAAATTGGTCGCAACGGATCAGGCTTGCCCCACTTGCCTTTTGCCCGCGCTCAAACATGGCATAAAACATTTCGCCGCCTTCATGCCAGATGCGGAACTCGGCACGCATTCTGTAATGCTGTTCCGGAGATTCAAAGACTTCGATTTCAGGAAAATCCAGTCCTTGGAAAAGTTGCTGAAGATATTGCTTTTTGTCGGCTAGTTGTTGCTGGTAGGCAGTCATTGGGGCAGTCTTTCAGAAAATAATGGCGAATTATAATATAGTTGGCGCAAATATACGAAAGGCCGTCTGAAACATCGGTTTCAGACGGCCTTTGATTTCAAAGCATCAGCTTGTCAATCAGCCTTGCATTTGTTTGGCTTGAACGGCAGTCAGGGCGATGGTGAAGACGATGTCTTCAATCAATGCGCCGCGGGACAAGTCGTTAACCGGTTTACGCAAACCTTGCAACAACGGGCCTACGCTCAGGACGTTGGCGCTGCGTTGTACGGCTTTGTAAGTACAGTTGCCGGTATTGAGGTCTGGGAAAACTAAAACGGTTGCTTGACCGGCAACAGCGCTGCCCGGAGCTTTGGATTGGCCGATAGATGGAACGGTAGCCGCATCGTATTGCAACGGGCCTTCGATGGCCAAATCAGGGCGTTTTTCATTAGCCAGTTTGGTTGCTTCTATCACTGCATCGACATCAGGGCCGCTGCCTGAGTTGATGGTAGAGTAGGAAATCATGGCCACTTTGGGATCGATACCGAAGGCTTTGGCGCTGTCGGCAGATTGGATGGCGATGTCGGCCAGTTGTTCCGGAGTTGGGTTCGGGTTAACCGCGCAGTCGCCGAATGCCAAAACTTGGTTAGGCAGCAACATGAAGAATACGCTGGATACAAGGCTTGCACCCGGAGCGGTTTTAATCAGTTGCAGGGCAGGGCGGATGGTGTTGGCAGTAGTGTGGACTGCGCCGGAAACCAAACCGTCTACGTCGTTTTGAGCCATCATCATGGTACCCAGTACGACGGTGTCTTGCAGCTGTTTGCGTGCATCTTCAGGAGTCAGGCCTTTGGATTTGCGCAATTCGCACATTGGTTCAACGTATTGTTCAACCAAAGTAGCTGGATCAATGATTTCCAAAGAATCGGGCAGGGAGATGCCGCGTTCTTTCGCTACGGCTTCAACTTCTTCGCGGGTCGCCAACAGTACGCAACGGGCGATGCCTTTTTCGTGACAGATAGCGGCAGCGGCGACGGTGCGTGGTTCTGCGCCTTCAGGCAGGACGATGCGCATATCGGCTTTGCGTGCGAAATCGATCAGGTTGTAACGGAATTGGGCTGGAGACAGGCGTTTGGCTTCGCGTTTGGCCAAAGCGGATACGTCTTGCAGTTTGTCGCTGGAGCCGAAGAAAGTCAGGCCGGTTTGCTCGGCAACTTGTGCGCCTAAAGCAGCGGCTGCGCCGTCAATGATAAAGCCTTCCAATAAGCCCGGGGAGTTGGTGTAGAGCTGTTTGGTGAGGTTTAATTGTTGGGCAACGGCGGCTGCGTCGGAGTTGTCGGATTTCAGCGCCAATACAACGCCTGCGTCCAAAGACAACGCCAATTCGACGTTTT
>NZ_KV799706.1:152330-181676 GCF_001810035.1 Neisseria sp. HMSC058F07
TTTTGCCTGCCAAGAACAATTTGTCCGCATCAGGAGTGATGCCTTCGATAACGAGGTTATCTGCGTTCAATGCTGCAACTTTACCGACAAGCGCGTCGAACCAGTCGTCGCTTTTGCCTTGAGCCAACAGGGTTTCTGTAGTGGAGTCAACGGCTTGGAAAACTTGCGCATTCAATGCCGCTGCAAATGCTTTTGCCGCTGCATCGGCGCTCAGGCCGGTAGATACCGGTGCGATCAGGATTTTTGCCATTTTGTGTCCTCTCTTTCGGTGATTGTAGAAGAGTGTTGCTGTTGTGCAGCTGGTGCTGCATTTTATCACTTTGGGATAACATATACACGGTCATATTGACATATGTCATCAGGCCGTCTGAAAAGTATAAACGCAATGGACCAAATCCATCAATCCCCCATTGCCGCCAAAAGCTCGGCTTGATGCTCGGCAATCAGGGCATTGGTGATTTCTTCCAAATCGCCGTCCATCACAAAATCCAGTTTGTGCAGGGTAAGGTTGATGCGGTGGTCGGTCACGCGGCCTTGCGGGTAGTTGTAGGTGCGGATGCGTTCGCTGCGGTCGCCGCTGCCGATCAGGGATTTGCGTTCGGCGGCTTCTTTGGCTTGGGCTTCGCGTTTTTGCGCGTCGTTTAAGCGGGCGGCGAGGACTTTCATCGCCTGCGCTTTGTTGGCGTGTTGGCTGCGGCCGTCTTGGCATTCGACTACCATGCCTGTCGGTAAGTGGGTAATGCGGACGGCGGAGTCGGTTTTGTTGATGTGCTGACCGCCCGCGCCGGATGCGCGGAAGGTGTCGATGCGCAGGTCGGCGGGGTTCAGTTCAATGTCTTCCAGTTCGTCCGCTTCGGGCATGACGGCAACGGTACAGGCGGAGGTGTGGATGCGGCCTTGGCTTTCGGTAGCAGGGACGCGTTGCACGCGGTGGCCGCCCGATTCAAATTTCAGACGGCTGTACGCGCCTAAGCCGATAATGCGGGCGATGACTTCTTTATAGCCGCCCAATTCGCTTTCGTTGGCGGAAACGATTTCAACCTGCCAGCGATTGCGCTCGGCGTAGCGGCTGTACATACGCAGCAAATCGCCTGCAAACAGAGCAGCTTCGTCGCCGCCGGTACCGGCACGTACCTCGATAAAGATGTTTTTATCGTCGTCGGCATCTTTTGGCAGTAGTAGTTTTTGCAATTCGGTATCGAGTTTGTCGATTTTGGCTTTGGCCGTTTCAATTTCTTCGGCAGCAAAGTCTTTCATTTCAGGGTCGGACAGCATTTCTTCGGCATCTGCCAAGTCGCTTTGCGCCAGCTGATAGTTTTGGAAGACTTCGACGACGGGCGTCAATTCGGCGTGTTCGCGCGTGAGTTTGCGGTAGTTGTCCATATCGGACGTGGCTTCAGGCTGTCCGAGCAAATGTGTGACTTCTTCTAGTCGGTCGCTGAGTTGTTGTAGTTTTTCTAAGATAGACGGCTTCATAAATTTTCCAAAATACGGATGCCGTCGGGTGGTCTGCAACGGCGAAATAAGGCGTTATTATAATGGGTTTGAATGAAAATTCAAAAAGATATGATGGATTGGAAAGGCCGTCTGAAACCTGTTTTTAAGTTTCAGACGGCCTTTTTTATATGGGCTTATTTAGGCGCAGCCAAGATGCCTGTTTGGTTCAGTAGGAATAAAACGGTAAAGCCGGTCAAATAAATCAAACCAATAATGGCGAGGAAGTTCATCCCCATGGTCAGTTTGTGGCGTTTGTCGCCTTTAACGAGGCGGTAGTTCAGCCAAGCGAATACAGGGGCGGCAACGAAGGCGGTAATCATGGCAAATTTGAGCAGTTCCGCCATTGCGCTGTTGAACCAGAAAATCACGGCCAAGCCTGAGCCTGCAACCCAGACGTTCCAAGCAAACAATTCGGCATTGCCGGTTTTGTCTTTGCCGCGCAGCAGGCGTACCGGTTCGGCAATCGCACGTGCGTAGCCGTCCACTACGGTAATGGTGGTGCCGTACATACAGGCGAAGGCGATAAATGCCACCAGCGGACGAGACCAGTCGCCGATGGTCACGGCGTACATATTAATCAGTTGGCCAACATATTTGCCGCCCGCCATTTGCACTTCCTCTCCGTTGCCGTATTGTACATATGCACCCAAGGCGAGGAAAACGACCGCCAAAATCGCGCTGGTGATATAGCCGACGTTGAAGTCGAAAATGCCGTCGCGGTAGCTGGAAGGGTTGATGCGTTGTTTTTCGGTAACCCACAAAGAGTTGATGGCGGAAATTTCAATCGGTGCAGGCATCCAGCCCATCAGTGCGATGAGGAAGCCCAAGCCTGCCAGTGTCCACGGGGTAGGCTCGATAAAGTCGGGTTTCATCTGCATGCCGCGAGACATGGCCACGGCGGCTGCGGCGACGGTGGCAATGGTCAGGCTGACGATGATGATTTTGGAAACGTTGTCCAATGCTTTATAGCGGCCGCTTGCCAAAATCAGCAGGCAGGAAACCATAATCATGACGGACACCATGCCGGCATCGAAAGTCAGCGATGGGATCGCCATTTTGACGATGGCGGCGGTAACGATGGCGACTGCACCGGCATTAATCGTTGCCGATGCAATACACAAAATCAAAAATACCCACAAATAAACGCGGCTTTTTTCGGCATAGCCCTCAATCAGGCTTTTGCCCGTGTCCAGCGTGTAATGTGCGCTGAAGCGGAAAAAAGGGTATTTGAACAGGTTGGTCAGAATGATAATCAGCGCAAGCTGCCAGCCGTAAAGTGCGCCTGCCTGCGTGGAGGCAATCAGGTGCGAGCCGCCGACTGCCGCCGAAGCCATCATGATACCCGGGCCGAGAGCATTGATTTTGCTCTTCCAGGTGGAAGCGTGTGTATGTTGTTCAGCCATAATTAGTTTCCGCCTTTTTCAGACGGCCTTATTATCAAAAAAAGGCATATTTTAACGTAAATAAAAAGTTTGCCCAATAATATGCGTAATACTTTTTATCAATCAAAGGGAAAATACGGTGTTAAAAAGCCGAGATGACGGAGTGAACGATATTTTGTGCCAAAAACATTTTTTCAGACGGCCTTGTATCGCTTTTTATTCATGAATATGGGGTAGGGAGGGCAGAGTGTGTCGGTTTGGAAACGAAATGGCCGGGCAAGGCTTTTTGATGCCTTGAGGTCGGCATATCAAGGGGAAGTATGGAGCAGGGAATCCACGTTTTGCTCGGTTATTTCAGCCAGTTGCGCCAGCGGTATGCCGCGCAGTTCGGCTGCAATTTCGGCGATACGGCGGATGTTGGCTGGTGTATTGG
The DNA here is from genome assembly GCF_001810035.1 of Neisseria sp. HMSC058F07. NCBI lineage: Bacteria > Pseudomonadati > Pseudomonadota > Betaproteobacteria > Neisseriales > Neisseriaceae > Neisseria > Neisseria sp. HMSC058F07. The sequence continues at coordinate 155,643 of NZ_KV799706.1, forward strand.
TTTCATGGCCGAGCATAAAAGGGCTGTCGGTTTCAAGAACAAAATCCGTGTCATCTAAGGCTTGTAAGGCGGCACGGACTTTTTTTGCATTGGGATTGAGCAGCAGTGAGCCTATGCCGATTTTGAAGCCGAGTTTCACCAAAATCCGCGCTTCTTCTACGCTGCCGGAGAAAGCGTGAACGATACCGCCTTGTGTGAAACCGGCGGTTTTGACGGCGGCGGCAATGGCGGCGGTGGCTTTCAGATTATGGATGATGACGCGGCGGTTGAGGTTTTGGGCGAGGATGAGTTGGCGGATAAAGACGTCGGTTTGCGTGTCGCGTTGCGCTTGGGTTTGCTCTTTGCCATAAAAATCCAAGCCGATTTCGCCAACCCATGCCTGAGGATGCTGGATTAATTCTTTCTCTAACTCTTGGAATGCCGCTTCGTTGAGGCCGTCTGCAAACCACGGATGAATGCCCAAAGCGATATGGATGTTTTCAGACGGCCTTTCCAACTGCGCAACGGGATGCCAATCTTTGGGGGATGTGGCCGGTACGATAAAACGCGCCACGCCAACGGCTTGCGCTTCGGTAAGCACGGCAGGCAGCATGTCGGCAAGTTTGGGGTCGGCAAGATGGCAGTGGGTGTCGGTGAAAGTCATATTAAATGGCGGTTTACAGCAGATTTAATTGTTGCAATTCTTGTTGCACCTTATCTGCATTCCAGTCATGGGAAATGGCAAGGGTCATCAGCGCAGTGGCAGTTTCGAGATTGCATTTGCCGCCGTTGATGATACCTGTCTGACGCAAAGCATCGCCTTGGGCATAGACGGCGGCGGCGCAACCTTGCGGCACTTGGCTGATGTTGAGCAGCAATTTGCCTTGTTGCGTAAAGGCTTGGACGGCTCGGACAAACGCATCGTTACTCGGCGCATTGCCGTGGCCGTAGCTTTGCAGAATCAGGGCTTGGGCGGAAAGGTGGGGCAGGCCGTCTGAAAGTTCTTGCGCGGCATAACCGGGAATCAGCGTGCGGACGGAAACTTTGGCTTCAGGATTTGGAAGACGCGGTTTGAGGCCGTCTGAATGTTGGGTCGAGGCGGTACGGATATTGTGCCAACCTTTATTTTCCTCCCATTCGGCGAGTGCGCCAAAATGCAGATTGTCAAAACCTGCGGCGGTTTCAGTGCTGACCTTGCTGCTGCCGACGGCGGGGAAGAGCTTGCCGTCAAAGGCAATCGCTACTTGTTTGAGCTTGAGCGAGAAAGCGGAAACGGCGGTGGCCAGGTTACGCGGCGCATCGCTGCTGGCGGCATCGTAAGGCCATTGCGAGCCGGTCAGGATAACGGGTTTGTCCAAGCCTTGCAGCGAGAGGGCGAAGAGGTTGGCAGTGTATGCCATGGTATCCGTGCCGTGCAACACCAAAATGCCGTCATAGTCAGGCAGCTTGGCGATAATAAGCTCCAGCCAGTCGCGTTGATTTTGCAGCGTTACCGCAGAAGAATCGATGAGCGGCTGGCAAACGTGCCATTTGAAATCAAGGCCGTCTGAAAAGGGGGCGAGGGCTTTATCGACGAGTGCGGTATCGGGACGCAGGCCGGCGCTGCTTTGGGTCATGCCGATGGTGCCGCCTGTGTAGAGGACAAAGATTTTTTGTTTCATGGTGTTTCTTTGTTTCATGGTGTTTCTGATGAATGATTGAGGCCGTCTGAAAGAGGGGGAGTGTTTCAGACGGCCTGGAATGATTTATTGATTAGTTTGTTTTTTGGCTTTTGCCGCGCGTTTTTCGTGCAGTTTCTCGCGGAAGAAGGTGTGGCGGCGGTGTTTTCTCCACCAAATCCAGCCGACAATGACTGCGCCGATGCCCAGTACGATAAAGATACCTGATTGCAGGCTGTGCATTTTTTTCATCAGCCAGTCGGTATTGCGTGCGCCGTATTCGCCCAAATAAATCCAAACCGGAACGGAAATCAGTGCGGCCAAACCGTCCATCAGGATGAAGCGCAGGTAGGAAACCTTGCGGCTGATGCCTGCAGTCACGAAAACGGCGGTACGCAGGCCGGGCAGGAAGCGGGCGACAAATAAAACCCAGTTGCCGTATTTGTCGAATTTTTCCTGTACTTGGGCATAGCGTTTGGGCGTCATCACGCGCGCAATCGGTTTGAATTTAAGGATTTTTTGTCCCCAAATCCGGCCGGCCGCAAACATAAAGCCGTCGCCTACCAATACGCCGAGCATGCCGACGGCAAACATAATATGCGAGTTGGTATAACCCAGGCCGGAAATCACACCGCCGGTTACCAGTGTCAAATCTTCAGGAATCGGCACGCCGAAGCCGCAAATAACCAAAACGAAAAACACGGCCGCATAGCCGTATTCAACGAAAAAAGATTCTAAAATTGCAAACATGGCCGCCGTCCCACGATAAATATTGATTGATGACTGGATTAAGTTGGAATTTTACCAAAGATAAGGCCGTCTGAAAGCAATCACAAGCAGATATTGTTTAAATTTGACGGTAGTTTGCAAAAAATATGGAAATTCAGTCGTGGAAAGTTGGGATATGGACGGATTTGGCAGGTACAATAGCCGCTGGTTTATCTTTCAAACCCGAAATGGCAGTCTGTTTTCAGACGGCCTGTTCAGGAAAATGAAATCATGAAATACAGAGATTTGCGAGAATTTATCGCCGGATTGGAAGCTGATGGCAAACTCAAGCGCATTCAGCATCCGGTGTCGCCGCATTTGGAAATGACCGAAATAGCCGACCGCGTGCTGCGCGCCGAAGGGCCTGCGTTGTTGTTTGAGAATCCGATTAAGCCTGACGGTACGCGCTATGATTATCCCGTGTTGGCGAATCTGTTTGGTACGCCTGAACGTGTGGCACTGGGCATGGGTGCGGAGAGTGTGTCCAAGTTGCGCGAAATCGGGCAGACGCTGGCGTATCTGAAAGAACCCGAACCGCCCAAAGGCATTAAAGACGCGTTTTCCAAACTGCCGCTGTTGAAAGACATTTGGAGCATGGCGCCGAACGTGGTGAAAAACGCGCCGTGTCAGGAAATCGTGTGGGAAGGCAAAGACGTTGATTTGTATAAACTTCCGATTCAGCATTGCTGGCCGGAAGACGTTGCGCCACTGGTAACGTGGGGCTTGACCGTCACGCGCGGACCAAACAAAAAACGCCAAAATCTCGGCATTTACCGCCAGCAACTAATCGGCAAAAACAAGCTGATTATGCGCTGGTTGTCGCATCGTGGTGGCGCGTTGGATTATCAGGAATTCCGCAAACTCAATCCCGATACGCCGTATCCCGTCGCCGTCGTGCTCGGCTGTGACCCTGCCACCATTTTGGGCGCGGTAACGCCTGTTCCCGATACTTTGAGCGAATACCAGTTTGCCGGACTGCTGCGTGGTTCGCGGACAGAGCTGGTGAAATGTATCGGCAATGATTTGCAAGTGCCCGCACGCGCTGAAATCGTGCTGGAAGGCGTCATCCATCCGAACGAAACCGCGTTGGAAGGCCCATACGGCGACCACACGGGCTATTACAACGAGCAGGACCATTTCCCCGTGTTCACGGTCGAGCGCATCACCATGCGCGAAAACCCGATTTACCACTCCACCTACACAGGTAAACCGCCCGATGAACCCGCCGTTTTGGGCGTGGCATTGAACGAAGTGTTCGTACCGCTTTTGCAAAAGCAGTTCCCTGAAATCACTGATTTTTACCTGCCGCCCGAAGGCTGCTCCTACCGCATGGCGGTGGTGAGTATGAAAAAACAGTACGCCGGACACGCCAAGCGCGTGATGATGGGCTGCTGGTCGTTCCTGCGCCAATTTATGTACACCAAATTCATCATCGTGGTTGATGACGATGTGAACGTGCGCGACTGGAAAGAAGTCATCTGGGCGGTCACCACGCGCATGGACCCTGTACGCGACACTGTTTTGGTAGAAAATACGCCCATCGATTATCTCGACTTCGCCAGCCCTGTCAGCGGACTCGGCGGCAAAATGGGTTTGGATGCGACCAACAAATGGCCGGGTGAAACCGACCGCGAATGGGGGCGTGTGATCAAAAAAGACCCTGCCGTTACGGCCAAAATCGATCAGATTTGGGAGCGTTTGGGTTTGTAGATGTCGGATTTATTGGAATTTCTACTTCAAATATTGATGGAAATAATTGGGTCTATGTTTGAGGGTACGGTAGAAATATTGAAGCTCGATTGGAGAAAAAGAAAACTCTCCAAAAAAGGCTTGATAATGTTGGCCATATGGTTTGCCATCATTGTTGCACTGATTGTGTATATGGTCATTCCCCAATAAACATCTTATTCTGACAATGTATCTGTTAAAAGGCCGTCTGAAACTTTTTGGGTTTCAGACGGCCTTTAATTTGAAAATTTAGCGTGGTTTGAGCCACTTCCATTGTTCTTGTATGGTTTCTTGCAGGGCTTTTTGTTTTTCTGCAGGTGTGTTCATGCCATTGGTTAAGCGGCTGTAATCGAGGGTAATGGAAGGGTTTTGTACGGTACCGCCGATTTTGAGGGGAATCGGTTTGTTTTTAGGTTGCAGTACGTTGCTTATAAGCAGGTTTTCCGATAGCTTTTGGGTATTTAAATCGGTATAGCCGCTGCTGACAACGTGCAGGCTGTCAGAAAACAGTTCGGTGTTGATATGATGGCTGATGCCTTTCTCGATTTCGCTATTGAGGATGAAATGATGGAAAGGGGTTTTGAGGTTGCTGTTGTCGATTTTTTCCGAAGAGATGCCGTTTTTCAGAATGCTGTCCATATCGATGCCGTGCCATGCACCGTTGGTAATATCGAGAAGCAGGCTGCCGTTTAAGGCTTGTATCATTTGGGCACGGTCATTGCCGGTAGTTTTAATGTCGATAACGGCGTCGCCGCTGCCGCTGAAGCTGTGGAAACCGAACAGGTCTTGCAGCAGCGGCTGAATTTGTATGCCTTTTGCGTTTTGCTGAAGGTGGTAGGAAGCAGGTTGGGTTGCCGCAATACTCAGGCCTCCCTCGGTTTTGCCGCCATAAAGCCCGGCTTTGAAACGGTGTAGGGCTATATGTTCTTTATCGGCGGTGAGCAGGGATTCGATGTTTTCTAATTGCAGACCGGCAGTTTGAATGCTGCCGATTTGGAGGTTGGCCTCAATGTCGGGCAACCAGGATTTGGCCAGCAGGGAAGGAAGATTCAGTGATGGCTGGGTTTTCAGATCTTCCAAGTAAGGGGTCAGATTGAGTTTTTGTAAGGCGATACCGGCGTCAAGGTGCGGGCGCGGCTGGGCATCGCGTTGGTATTTAAAGGCCAAGGCGAGGGCTTGTCTGTCAAATGCGCCTTTCAGACGGCCTTCCCATGTATTGAGGCTGAAATTGGCCTGTCCTTCGAGTGTACTGATGAATCGGGGGCGGGGAAGGCGGTTGATGGTGTCTTGCAGGGTGCTGAGGTGCAGTTTGGGCGCATCAATGCCTTTGCCTTTTTGCCAAACCAATGGGCTGGAAAAGGTAAAGTTGGTTTGGAGTCGGTCGTTTTTATGGCTGCCTTTGAGTTCAAAATTGGCGGCGGTCAAAACGGTTGCGTAGAGGTTGGCTTTGTCCAGTTTGAATGAACCGTCCCATTGGTTGTTTTCACTGCCGGCGGTCAATGCGCCGTTGAGTGTGTTGAGGTGCAAATAGCCGTTTTTAAACTGCAAGAGGGGCGAGCGTGCGTTGATATGCAAGTTTTGATAGCCGCTTTCAGCTTGCAGATTGAAGTCGCGGAAAAGGGCGGTTTGGTTTTGCCAATTAAGGCTGCCTGCGATTTGGGCATCCAGCTTGTTTTTGAGTAATACGGTTTGCAGGTTTAATTTGAGGGCGGGAACGCTCCAGCCGGCATCATCTTGTACAAGATGGCCGGCCCCTTGCCAACTGATGGGGTTGCCTATGTTTTGCAGTGTGCCGCTGATATCGAATGGACGGCCGTCTGAATCGGCTCTGCGCAGGGAAAATTGCAGATCGTTTAAGGCAATATCTTGTTCTTTATTGTGGTAACGGATGCTGCCGTTATTGATGATGATGCGGTTGAGCTGAAAACTTTCTTTTGACGATGGGTCTTGTTGCAGGCAGGCGGGCAGATGGTGTTTTGAGTCCAGTGTCAGTGTCGGGTTTAAAAGAATCCATTTCTCAAGTATGGGCGCATCCGACCATAGGCTGCTCCAACCAAAGCCCATTTCGGACTCAGCGATGTTCAGCGTCGGCGTGTCAGGTTCGGAAGAGGAAAGGCTGAGGTCTTTTAAAATCAGCGTAGGGCGCGGTAGCCATTTTCTGCTGATATTGGCGTTGTATTTGACTTGGCAGCCATGGGCAGAAAAGTTTTTCTGTATGAATGCGTCGATGTTTTCTGTATTGAATATGCGGAACATTAAGGCACTCAATACCGCCGCGAGGCATAAAAGCACGGCAATGCTGAAAACCAGGGATTTCAGCCAAAATTTTCCTGAGTGCAACATGGAATGAACAGACAATTCAGATTCTCGCTTTGATGGGAGCTTTAAGGAGTGATTGGAAGTTTAAGCCTTGCTGCTTAAGCGTGTGGAAGTATAACACAGAGCGTGGGCCTGTGTTTCAGACGGCATCGGTATGTTAATAAAAAACACCGCCCGAAGGCGGTGTTGATTTAAGCATAAATTATTTACGCAGACCCAGGCGGGTAATCAGTGTACGGTAAGTATCAGGCTGAGTACGACGCAGGTAAGACAATAGGCGACGACGTTGGCTAACCATTTTCAACAGGCCGCGACGGCTGTGGTGGTCTTTAGGGTTGGCTTTGAAGTGAGGAGTCAGGTCGTTGATGCGGAAAGTCAACAGAGCGACTTGTACTTCAGAAGAGCCGGTATCGCCTTCTTTGCGTTGGAAATCTTTAACAATTTGTGCTTTTTGTTCTACGGTCAATGCCATGATGGATAACTCCGAAAATAAAAGAACCTTTTCAGGTTCGGACAAGTTTGCCAAGCCAAACGACCTAAGCAAACTCCTAAGTGCCTTTTTAGAAAGACGGGCGGATTATGCCACAATTTGTCTTTGTGCGCCATATCTTTTCAGACGGCCAAAAAAAGCGGCGATACCTTTCAGTACCGCCAAAGCTGCTTTGGTGATAAAAAACTAAACTTTATTTGCTCGCACAGCGGAAGCCCAAGTTATTTAAAACATATTTGGACTGTAGGCTGGTGCGGATGCCGTAGCGTAAGAATGCCGCATAGTTGGACGGGTCGCTTGAGCCTACGGATGCGCCGCTACAGAACATTTGTGTGTTGGACGAGCCGGCAGAGAGTTGGCTGCTGTTGAAGTCTTCAGTCCATTCCCAAATCAGGCCGTGCATATCGTATACGCCCCAGTAGTTGGGTTTGTTTTTACCGATGTCGTGCAGGCCGTTTCGGCCGCCGTCTGCATACCAATCCAAGATGGTACGGTTGTAGCCGGGTTCGGCAGAGCCGTCTTTTTGAGTGGCAGAGGCTAAGCCTGCAAATTCCCATTCGTCAATAGTCGGCAGGCGTTTGCCTTTGGAAACGCAGTAGGCATTGGCGGCAAACCATGAAACATTGGTTACCGGATGTTTGAGTTCGCTGGCCTTAGGCGCATAACTGTTGCTGCCGTTTTTTACCCAATGTTTCAGGTAAGCCTTTTCAGCTTGTTTAGAGCTGATTTTGTCTTTTTGCCATTGTGGATGTGTTTTCAAAAATTCGGCAAATTCGGCATTGGTTACAGGATATTTATCAAGTTGGAAGGGCTTGACTTTAATAAGGGAAGTCTCTTTTTTGAGATAGAGAGGGCGATAGCTGCCTCCTTCGATTTTTACCATTTCGGCTGCAAATGTATTGCCGCAGATTAAGGCACTGCCTAAGAGGAGGAGTCGTATGAGTTTCATGGTACGCCCTTATTATCGTTTGAAAACAGAAAATTTATTTTTGAGATAGCCTAATCATAACAAGGCCGTCTGAAAAATCAATCTGTCTGATTGAAATTGAATAGGAAGATTAATTGTGATGGAAGCCACTGCGACTCTAAGAGCAGAGTAGCAGTGGCTTGGCGTATTAAACCGAGGGATTATTTAGCGGCTTCAGAAGCAGCAGGTGCGGCAGACGCAGCGGCTGGGGCAGAAGCGGCAGCACCGGCAGGTTGGTAAACGGTGTCGCTCAGTTTTTTGGTCATGATTTCAGGGTTTTCGTTACCCTCAACTTTCAATTGACCCAAAGCACCTTTGTTGAACGCACGGAAGATAGAGTGGTCAACTATAGTGTAGCTGCCTGGAATATCGACTTTGAATTCGATCATGGCGGCGCCACCGGCAGGAATCACAGTGCTTTGTACGTTTTCGTTAATCAGTTTACCACCTTCAACATATACTTTGTCGAAGATTTCGCCGATAACGTGGAAAGAAGATACCAAGTTAGGACCACCGTTACCAACGTACATACGAACAGTTTCACCAGCTTTGGCTTTCAGGGCGTTGTCACCGGCGATAGAGCCTACGTGGCCGTTGAATACAACGTATTCAGGTTGTTCGGCAATTGCTTTGTCCATATCGAAAGGTTGCAGGCCTTGAGCGCCTTTTTTACCTTTAGTATAGAAGTCGCCTTGTACGATGTAGAACTCTTTATCTACTTTAGGCAGGCCTTCTTTAGGTTCAACCAAGATCAAACCGTACATACCGTTGGCGATGTGCATACCTACAGGAGCAACGGCACAGTGGTAAATGTACAAACCGGCTTGCAGAGCTTTAAAGCTGAAAGTAGAAGTGTGGCCTGGGGCAGTGAAAGAAGCTTCTGCACCACCGCCTTGACCGGTAGCAGCGTGGAAGTCAACGTTGTGAGGAACAGTAGAAGAAGGATTGTTAGAGAATTCTACTTCTACGGTATCGCCTTCGCGTACACGAATCATTTGGCCCGGAACGTCGCCGTTGAATGTCCAGTAGTGGTATTCAACACCGTCTTCCATAGTCATGGTTTTTTCGACGGTTTCCATTTTAACGCGTACTTTAGCCGGATGATCGCGATCGATTGCAGGTGGAACTTCCGGAGCGTGAGTCATGATGGCATCGACTACAGGCAATTCTGAAGAAGGAGTCTCGGCAGCAGCTTGTGAGTCAGAAGCAGCAGCAGGAGCTTCGGCAGAAGCGGTGGCAGCCGGAGTTTCAGCTGGTTTAGCAGCTTGTTCGCCGCATGCGGCCAGTGCAAATACAGAAGCGATAAGTGCAGCTAAGGTTTGGCGTTTCATGTTTAAAGTTTCCTTATTGTAAGAAAAGTTAAGTATCCTGATAGGATGGTTTGAAATTTTGTATGATTATGTAGGCGCTTGTTTGGGTGTATTTTGACATAAATCAAATTGTTCAATGAATATGAATCTTTTAATCCTTAAATACTCCTTTAGTAGTATAAAAAACTAAACCGAAAAGTTTATTTTTGTGTGAAAATGTTAGTGTGGGCTTAACACAAAATATAACAAAGGAGGAGTTATACAAGATAATAGGAATCAATATCATGTAAGTTAATGGTTTTAAAGGAATATTATTGACAAAATATTTCTTTACTTTTAAAACCGTGATACAATCTTTAACATTCATATTTGATGAATTAATACCCAACCACTTTTTACCAAAATCAAGGAGTACTCAAAATGGGACAGTACAAGAAGCTTTGGTACTTGCTGTTTGCCGTACTGGCAGTATGCTTTACCATTCTTGGTTATATGGGTAGCGAGGTCTATAAAAAGGCTCCGCCATACCCTGAACAAGTCGTTTCTGCATCCGGCAAAGTCCTGATGACCAAAGACGATATTTTGGCAGGTCAATCTGCATGGCAAACTACCGGCGGTATGGAAGTTGGCTCTGTATTGGGTCACGGTGCATACCAAGCTCCGGACTGGACTGCCGACTGGCTGCACCGCGAGCTGGTTGCATGGTTGGATCTGACTGCGCAAGAAACTTACGGCAAAAAATTTGACGAAGTTTCTCCTGAGGAACAAGCTGTTCTGAAAACCCGTTTGGCTGACGAATACCGCAACCAAAGTCGTATTAAGGAAGACGGTTCTGTCGTTATCAGCGATACCCGCGTGAAAGCGATCGAAAGTATTCTGCCTTACTATCACGGCGTGTACAGCGACGATCCTAAGTTCCAAACCACTCGCGAACACTTTGCAATGAAAAACAACACATTGCCAAGCCAAGAAGCGCGTGAAAAACTGTTCAACTTCTTCTTCTGGACTTCTTGGTCTGCTTCGGCCAACCGTCCTGATGAGAACTTCACTTATACCAACAACTGGCCGCACGAGCCTTTGATCAAGAACGTACCGACTACTGAAAACTACATGTGGTCTTTCACCAGCGTGGTATTGTTGCTGATGGGTATCGGTTTGCTGATGTGGGGTTACTCTTTCTTGACCAAACACGAAGAGGTTGAAGTACCTACTGAGGATCCTATTTCCAAAGTACAACTGACTCCTTCTCAAAAAGCGTTGGGCAAATATGTATTCCTGACTGTTGCGTTGTTTGTCGTACAAGTACTGTTGGGTGGTTTGACCGCTCACTATACTGTCGAAGGTCAAGGCTTCTACGGTATCGATACCGCCTTGGGCTTTGAAATGGCCGACTGGTTCCCATATGCGCTGACCCGTACTTGGCACATCCAATCCGCTATTTTCTGGATTGCAACCGGCTTCCTGACAGCAGGTCTGTTCTTGGCTCCGATTGTGAACGGCGGTAAAGATCCTAAATTCCAACGTGCCGGTGTGAACTTCCTGTACATCGCCCTGTTCATCGTAGTCGGCGGTTCTTACGCAGGTAACTTCTTTGCTTTGACTCACATCATTCCGCCTGAGCTGAACTTCTGGTTCGGTCACCAAGGTTACGAATACTTGGATTTGGGTCGCTTCTGGCAACTTCTGTTGATGGTCGGCTTGCTGTTGTGGCTGTTCCTGATGCTGCGTTGCACCATTTCTGCCTTTAAAGAAAAAGGTACAGACAAAAACCTGTTGGCTATCTTCGTAGCTTCTATGGTCGGTGTGGGTGTGTTCTATGCTCCTGGTCTGTTCTACGGTGAAAAATCTCCAATCGCTGTGATGGAATACTGGCGTTGGTGGGTGGTTCACTTGTGGGTAGAAGGTTTCTTCGAAGTGTTCGCTACTGCCGCTTTCGCATTCATCTTCTATAACATGGGCTTTGTCCGCCGTAGTACTGCCACTGCTTCTACTTTGGCTGCTGCTGCCATCTTTATGTTGGGCGGTATTCCAGGTACATTGCACCACTTGTACTTCTCCGGCTCTACCTCTGCCTCTATGGCAATCGGTGCATGTTTCTCCGCTTTGGAAGTTGTACCTTTGATTCTGCTGGGCCGTGAAGCTTACGAACACTGGTCTTACCAACACCTGTCCGACTGGGCGAAACGTCTGCGTTGGCCTTTGATGTGCTTCGTAGCAGTTGCCTTCTGGAACATGATCGGTGCCGGCGTATTCGGCTTCCTGATTAACCCACCGATTTCCCTGTTCTACATCCAAGGTCTGAACACTACTGCAGTTCACGCTCACGCGGCTCTGTTCGGTGTGTACGGTTTCTTGGCTCTGGGCTTCGTATTGCTGGTTGCACGCTACCTGAAACCTAATGCTCAATTTGACGACAAACTGATGACTTGGGCATTCTGGCTGTTGAACGGCGGCCTGGTGGGTATGATTGCTATCAGCCTGTTGCCGGTCGGCGTGATTCAAGCTTACGCTTCTATCACTCATGGTCTGTGGTATGCACGTAGTGAAGAATTCCTGCAAATGGAAATTCTGGATACCCTGCGTTGGGTTCGTACTGCTGCTGACTTGATCTTTATCGGTGGTGCTGTCTGCGTTGCTATCCAAGCTACCAAAATCGTATTCAGCCGCGATAAATAATCTTAAGCTGAATTAAATCGAAGGCCGTCTGAAAAGTTTTCAGACGGCCTTTCTGTTATAATTTCAACATTCTTAAATTGACAAGACAAAACATTATGTTCAATCAAGCTGCTCAAGAGCTGACCACTGTTCGCGATTTGCTGCGTTTCGCCGTCAGCCGTTTTAACGATGCCGGACTGTTTTTCGGACACGGAAGCGATAATGCCCATGACGAGGCAGCCTATCTGATTTTGCACACTTTGAATCTGCCTTTGGATACGTTGGAACCTTATTTGGATGCTAAATTGTTGCAAAGTGAGAAGGAAGAGGTGTTGTCCATTCTCGAACGCCGCGCAGTGGAGCATATTCCTGCCGCGTATCTGACGCATCAGGCATGGCAGGGCGAGTTTGATTTTTATGTTGATGAGCGCGTTATCGTGCCTCGTTCTTTCATTTACGAATTGCTGGGCGACGATATCCGTCCTTGGATTGAACATGATGAGTTGGTGCATCGAGCTTTGGATTTGTGTACCGGTAGCGGCTGTTTGGCCATTCAAATGGCGCACCACTATCCTGATACACAAATCGATGCCGTTGATTTAAGCTTGGATGCGCTGGAAGTAGCCGCCATCAATATTGAAGATTATGGTTTGGAAGACCGCATCAGCTTGGTGCATACCGATTTATTCGAAGGTTTGGATGAAACATACGACTTAATTGTTTCCAATCCGCCTTATGTCGACGCGGAATCAGTGGAAGCGTTGCCTGATGAATACCTGCACGAGCCGGAATTGGCTTTGGGTAGTGGCGAAGATGGTTTGGACGCTACACGTCAAATCATTCTGCAAGCGGCGAAATATTTGAATCCAAAAGGTGTATTGCTGGTTGAAATCGGTCACAATCGTGAAGTATTGGAAGCGGCTTATCCCGAATTACCGTTTACTTGGTTGGAAACCAGCGGTGGCGATGGGTTTGTATTCTTGTTGACCCGCGAGCAATTATTGGGTGAAGAATAGATTATTTTGATATAAATAAAATAAAGGCCGTCTGAAAAAGTTTTAGACGGCCTTTGTTTTATAAAATTTTTAATATTTTAAGAAAATACAAATTCCTATGGTATGCCGAATATGAAATCCAAGCAGGCTTTGAAACTATGGCTTATAATATTTGTCATAGATTTAAATGCCGGTAGATTTTTATTACTGACTTTTTGTAGAACATATACTGCCAAACTCCATATTATGAATAATTATTTAAAATCAGGCCTGTTGGCTGCTGCTTTGTTCAGTATGCCCGTTGCCGCCTTTGCCCAGCAACATACCGTTTATTTCAATCAAAACGGTAAACTGACGGCGACCATGCCTTCGGTTGCTTATGTCCGCCAATACAAGATTGAGGCAGGTAAGGCACAGGTGCAGGATTTTTACTATCCATCGATGAAAAAATATTCTGATCCTTATGAAGTACCTGCCGGTCAGATTAAGGTTTTTGTGCCGGCGTTGGATAATGGCACATTAACCCTGTGGCATTTCAACGGTCAGAAAAAGATGGTTGGCAGCTATCGCAACGGCAAACCGCATGGCGAGTGGGTCAACTGGTATCCAAACGGCAAAAAATCCGCAGTAATGCCTTATCAAAATGGCTTGAGTGAGGGCGTGGGTTCGCGCTATTACCGAAATGGCGTGAAAGAAAGCGAAATTCAGTTTAAGCATGATAAAGCCAATGGCCATTGGAAACAATGGTATTCAGACGGCAGTCCGAAAACTGAAATGATGATGAGCAATGACAAACCGACGGAGATCATTAGTTGGGATGAAAATGGCCGCATCGTGTCTGAATTGAGTATTCGCAACGGTAAACGCAGTGGCATTATTTTGGATTGGTATGATGATGGTGCGAAGAAATCTGAGCTAGTTTATAAAGACGACCAGTTGGTGAAAAAAACTTTCTGGGATACGGACGGATACGTTCTCGAATAATTTTGATTATAAAAAACCGCAGGCTGATTAGCTTGCGGTTTTTTATTACATACAGCCTTTGTTTTGGCACAGGGTAAATAACGGCACGCCGCTTTCACGGATTTTTTTGCCGCCGTCCAAGTCGGTAAATTCCAGAATGGCAGCCGTTTCGATTACTTCGCCACCTAATTTGCGGATCAGCTCGACACCTGCCAGCATTGTGCCGCCAGTTGCCACCAAATCATCTACCAACAAAACGCGTGCGCCCGGCTTGATGGCGTCGGTATGGATTTCTACCGTTGCTTCGCCATATTCCAAAGCGTAACTTTGAGAAACCGTATCAAACGGCAGTTTGCCTTTTTTGCGGATGGGGACAAAGCCGACGTTCAGCTGATAGGCCAAAGCTGCGCCAATGATGAAGCCGCGCGCATCCAAGCCCGCAACGACATCAACTTTTTGCCCCATATAGCGGTAAACCAGTAAATCGACCAGCAGGCGGAAATATTCTGCGCTTTGCAAAACGGGAGTAATGTCATGAAACAAAATCCCTTTTTGCGGCCAGTTTTCAATTTTACGGATTTTGTCCGCCAAAGCCTCTACGCCCATTACTTCAGGATGAATCAACATCTTGACATTCCGAAATCAAAAAGTTTTTAACACGATATTGTAGCGGTCATATGCGGACTTGCCAAATTAATCGATACAATAGCCAAATTTTGCAACATGCCGTCTGAAATTCCGAGAAACATTGTGTTGTGTTATAATTTACAGGTACATACCATCGGCTGAACCACCATGCAAAATCATAAAAAAGGCAATATTTACATCATTTCTGCCGCTTCCGGCACAGGTAAAACGACCTTGGTGTCGCGCCTGTTGAAAAATCATGACGACATCCGTGTTTCCATTTCTCATACCACGCGCCAGCCACGTGAGGGTGAGACACATGGCGTGCATTACCACTTTGTTCCCAAAGAAGAATTTGAATCACTGATTGATCAAAGAGCCTTTTTGGAACACGCCAATGTGTTCGGCAACTATTACGGCACCAGCATTGCCGGCGTGAATTCGTTGAGCGAAGAGGGCTATGATGTAATTTTGGAAATTGATGTGCAAGGTGCGGCGCAAGTGCGTAAATCATTGCCTGAAGCCAGCAGTATTTTTATCCTGCCGCCTTCCTTTGAAGTATTGGCACAACGTTTGATCGGCCGTGGTACAGACAGCGAAGAAGTTATTCAAACACGTCTTTCAAAAGCCCGACATGAGATTGAGCAATCCGTTTTGTTCGATTACGTCGTCGTGAATGACGATTTGGATCGTGCCGAAGCCGATTTGTTCCACATTATTAAAGCAGGCCGTCTGAAAAAATCCTCTCAACAGGGATTTATTTCAAACCTGTTGGAAAATTCGTAAAAAACAGCGAAAATAACCGTTTATTTGAAACATAGAAAGAAAGCAAGCAAACATGGCCCGTATTACTACTGAAGACTGCACAGGTAAAATCCCTAACCACTTCGACCTTACCCTCGTTGCCGCCCGTCGCGCACGCCAGCTCGAAAACGGCAATACGCCTTTGGTTGACGACATCCGCAACAACAAACCAACCGTAACCGCCCTGCGCGAAATCGCTGCTGGACAAATCGGAACCGAGCTGCTGACCCGCAATAAGTAAACCAACCGGCAAACCGATAAAACCGCCGCGCGGACTGTATCGGTGCGATATAACAACCGATACAGTCTGACGGCTTAAAAAAATAGCCATAAAAGGCCGTCTGAAAATGCCAGCCCCACTGCCTACCGCCCCCTATGACCCGCTGACAGCAGAAGCGCGCGAGCTTCTGTTTCGCACCGCATCCTATCTCAATACCAATGAGCAGGCCGAGCTTGAAAGAGCCGTTGCCTACGCTTTCCACGCCCATGACGGACAAACCCGTAAAAGCGGCGAACCCTACATCACCCATCCTCTCGCCGTTGCCACGCAGCTTGCGATTTGGCATATGGATGTTCAAGGTCTTTGCGCGGGCGTTATGCACGATGTATTGGAAGATACGGGTGTAACCAAAGTCGAAATGGCGGCAGAATTCGGCGATACCATTGCCGAAATGGTAGACGGCCTCTCCAAACTGGAAAAACTCAAATTTGAAGATCATGCCGAGCATCAGGCGGAAAGTTTCCGTAAGCTTATCCTCGCCATGACTAAAGACGTGCGTGTTATCGTCGTCAAACTGGCCGACCGATTGCATAATATGCGCACCCTTGGCTCTATGCGTCCGGAAAAACGCCGCCGCATCGCCAAAGAAACCCTCGAAATCTATGCTCAAATCGCCAATCGCATTGGCCTGAACAATGCGTATCAAGAGCTTCAAGACTTATCGTTCCAAAACCTCCACCCAAGACGCTACGAAACCCTGAAAAAAGCCATGGACAACAGCCGCAAAAATCGCCGCGATGTTGTCGGCAAAGTGTTGCGTGCATTCGGTCAGCGTTTGGTCGGTGTCAATATTGAAGCCAAAATCAAAGGCCGCGAGAAAAACTTATACAGCATTCATCAAAAAATGCTGGCTAAAAAACTGCGTTTTGCCGAAGTAATGGATATCTACGGCTTTCGGGTCATTGTAAACAATATTCCTGCCTGTTATGCCGCGTTGGGTGCATTGCATAATTTATACCACCCCAAGCCCGGCCGTTTTAAAGACTATATCGCTATTCCGAAAAGCAACGGCTACCAAAGCCTGCACACGACTTTGGTCGGTCCTTACGGTTTACCGATCGAAGTGCAAATCCGTACGCGTGAAATGGACGCTGTGGCTGAGGGCGGTATTGCCGGCCATTGGATTTACAAATCCGGTGAAAATACTCCGGACCAAGCCGTCCTCCATATGAACCGATGGATGAAAAATATTCTTGACCTGCAGGCCAGCAGCTCAAATGCCATCGAGTTTCTGGAGCATGTCAAAGTCGATTTGTTCCCCAACGAAGTCTATATCGTTACCCCGAAAGGCGATATCCTTACCTTGCCTAAAGGTGCGACGCCGATTGACTTTGCCTATGCCGTTCACACCAATATCGGTCATAAAACCGTTGCCGCGCGTATCAATAACGTCATGATGCCGTTGCGCACCAAGCTGAAAACCGGTGATACGGTAGAAATCATTACTTCCGAACACGCCAAGCCTAATGTGGCATGGCTGAATTTTACCGTTTCCAGCCGTGCGCGCAGTGCCATCCGCCAATACATTAAAAATCTGAATCGTCACGATGCCGTTGTTTTGGGTGAGAACCTGCTGCAAAAAGCTTTATCCAGCCTGTTGCCTAAAGACATCCTGCTTTCAGACGACCTCAAAGAAAAATACCTTGCCGATTTGAACACCAAACAAACCTCGTTTGAAGAGGTTCTTTACAATGTCGGTATGGGGCATACTTTGCCGGTACACGTTGCCATGCACATTGCTGAGTTGGCGGGCCAACATTTTGGCAGCGCGGTCAAACTCAGCCCGATCAAAGTCAACGATCAGGAAACCGGCCGGATTCATTTTGCCGAATGTTGCCATCCGATTCCCGGCGATGCGATCCGCGCCCTATTGGTCAAAGACAAGGGTATGATTATCCACCGTGATACCTGTCAAACTTTGGTCAAAGCCGATCCGGAAGAGCAACTCGATGCGGGCTGGGACAGTTTGCGCAATCAAACGTACCGCACCATCCTCAACGTTAAATCCGAAGATGCTCATGGTTTGTTGGCCTCAATGGCGCAAGCGATTTCCAATTCCGGTGCGGATATCGAATCTGTCGATACGCCGACCAAAGCGCAAGCAGGAACGGAAGGTTTTGTAGAATTTAAATTCACAATTAAAGTCAAAGACTTGGATCAGGTTAATCAGATTATTCATGCAATGCATGCCAATCCGAATATCCGCAAAGTGATTCGAGGATAATCTGTGATCAGCATGATAAGAAAAGGCCGTCTGAAAGTGTGTTCAGACGACCTTTTGAGTATGTACAAACAAACTTTGTCAGTTTGTTTTGAAGAAAAATAATGCTTCAGGCTGGATTTAACTCAACCAAAAACGGAAAACCAAGAAGAAAACTAAGGCCAAAACGCCGGCCCAAACCAGCAACATGAATCCGGCTACTGCCTGACCCAAGCGGTAAACAGGGTTTTTGCGTTCATCTTCGAGTAGGGGATTAGGTGTATCGTGCGGTTTGTCGGACATGATGAAGCTCTGATTGAATTATTGAATAAAAGCGTAAGGGTACGCCGATAGAAGCAAAGTTTCAAGTGGGAATGATTATTGATAGAAGTCTTCGTCTTTATTCCACGCGGTTTTTAAGGCCGTCTGAATGGTGTCAGCACCAAAGCCGCGATAGGCAAGGAAACGCGCCTGTTTTTGTTTTTCTTTCAAATCTTGAGCTTCTTGCTTGAATTTTTTACGCAAGACGGAAATGGCGGTTTGCAGCTCGTCCTCCCTATCGGGTAGGAACTCCCGACAGTCATCTGCATCGATACCTTGTTGCGCCAAAGCTTGCTTGAGGCGGAGTGTGCCGTAACGGTTGCTTTTGCTGTGAATATAGGCTTCTGCGTAACGTTGGTCGGATTGCCAATTCCGTTCGGCAAATTCGTCCAAAACCTTTTCCAATTCTTCTTCGCTTTCTGAGTGAGGAGCCAGTTTGCGTTTCAAGCCAACACGGCTGACTTCCTGACGGGAAAGAATATCCAAGGCGCGGGAACGTAAGGTTTTGGGAGGTTTCATGGGATATGGAAGGGGAGGGATTTTAACTACATTGAATTACATTTCAGACGGCCTGATTAGGTGAAAGCACCGAAAAGGCCGTCTGAAAATAAAGCCGAATTATTCTTTGTCTTTGTTTTTTTGCGGTTGCAGATTTTCGTAGATTTCAGGCAGGGCGCGAATCAACAAATCAGGTTTGGTCGCTTTGTCTTGAGAGAGCAAGGTCATGTCGCCGTAGCCGAATGTTATGCCGACGCTGAAGCAACCGGCCGCTTTGGCGGCAATAATGTCATTTTTGGAGTCGCCCACCATCAGCATATTCGCAACATCGATGCCCAAAACTTCAGCCGCATGTTGAAGCGGCAATGGGCTGGGTTTTTTCTCAGTCAGGCTGTCTCCGCCAAGAACCAAGCTGAAATAGCCGTCGAGATTGAGCTGTTTCAGCAGCTCGGCTGCCAGCACTTCGTTTTTGTTGGTAATGACAACCAATGGAATACCCAAGGACTTGAGCAGGCCGAGACCGGCTTCGGTTTCAGGGTAGGGGCGGGTAAAGTCGCTCAAGTGCTCGCGATAATATTTCATAAAGAACACAAAACCTTTTTCCCAGATTTCAGGATCGGCTTCTTTTTCACGATCATTGCTAATGACGCGATGAACCAACTTGCTGATGCCGTCGCCGACATAACTTTCAACCGTTTGGGTAGGCAAAACAGGTAAACCCAAGTGCGCACACATGGCTTGGGCTGCTGCGGCTAAATCGGGAACGGAATCACATAAGGTACCGTCCAAATCAAAGGCAACGGCTTGAACGTGTTCTAAGGCAGCAGTGGTCATTGAGTAGCTTTCTGTCATATTATTTAAGCGCTTATTTTAACATTGTTTGCCTGATTTGCCGATGTTTTGCTGATTCTTTAATGGGATATTTGTTTAAATTGTTAACAATTTTTGCTGGTGTAAGTCTGTCCGTCTGTTGGTAATGTGGAAGGGATTTTGTCAACAAAAAGGGCGGTTTGGTAGGCATTAAAAAACAAAGGGTTTGAGTGTTTTTTTGAATGGTTTGATGAGCATTTATACTAGGCCGTCTGAAAATTTTTTGGTCGGCGTACCGATATTTTCAGACGGCCTCAAACTAAATTTATATATAAATGAATGGATTTGCTTTTTATCGACTACATGCTATTACATTTTTTCCTGTTTTTGTATATAGTAACAAGTATGGCTCTCGTCTAATCATGTGTATGAAAAGGAAAAATACATGTCCGCATCTGCTGTTAAAGAAACACTGAATCCGTTTGAAATTGCACAAAAACAAGTAAAAATTGCCTGCGATCGCCTGAATGCCGACCCGGCAGTATTTGAAATCTTGAAAAAGCCGCAACGTGTTTTGGAAGTGAACTTCCCTGTCAAACTCGACAACGGTACAGTAGAAAATTTCACCGGTTACCGTTCCCAACACAATAACGCCGTCGGCCCTTACAAAGGCGGCGTGCGTTTCCATCCCAATGTAAATCTGGACGAAGTCAAAGCACTGTCTATTTGGATGACCATCAAATGCTGTGTAGCCGGTATTCCTTACGGCGGCGGTAAAGGCGGTATTACTTTGGATCCGCGTAACTATTCCGAAGCAGAATTGGAACGCATCGCCCGCGCTTATTCCGAAGCCATTTCTCCGCTGATCGGCGAGAAAATCGACATTCCCGCCCCTGATGTGAACACCAACGGCAAAATCATGTCTTGGATGGTTGATGCCTATGAAAACGTCGTGAAACATTCTGCACCGGGCGTGTTTACCGGCAAACCGGTTGAGTTTGGCGGTTCCTTGGCGCGCACCGAAGCCACCGGTTACGGCGTAAACTTCGCCGCCGTCCAAGCTTTGGAAAAACTGGGCAAAGACGTGAAAGGTGCCACTTACGCCATTCAAGGTTTCGGTAATGTGGGCTACCACACCGGTTACTATGCACACAAAGCCGGTGCGAAAATCGTTGCCGTATCTACTGTTGACGTTGCCATCTACAACGAAAACGGCTTGGATATGGAAGCAATCATTAAAGAATTCCAAACCAAAGGTTTCATCACCAATGAAGCCGGCTACGGTAAAGAAATCAGCAATGCCGAACTTTTGGCTTTGGATGTGGACGTACTCGCCCCTTGTGCATTGGAAAATCAATTGACTTCCGAAAATGCAGGCAAAGTCCGCGCGAAAATCGTGGTTGAAGGCGCAAACGGCCCGACTACTCCTGAAGCCGACGTTATTCTGCGTCAAAACGGCGTATTGGTTGTTCCTGACATTTTGGCAAACTGCGGCGGCGTGGTTGTGTCCTATTTTGAATGGGTACAAAACCTGCAAGGCTACTACTGGGAGTTTGACGAAGTTCAAGAGAAAGAAACCGTGGTTCTGCGCCGTGCGTTCCGCGATATTTGGAACTTGGCTCAAGAATACGATGTCGACCTGCGTACCGCTTCTTACATGATGAGTATCCGTCGTGTTGAAAAGGCAATGAAACTGCGCGGCTGGTATTAATCGTTTGACCAATAGCTAAGAGTAGGCCGTCTGAAACCTGTTTTCAGACGGCCTTAATGTTTTTGATAAGAGCCTTTACAAATTTTAATCCACCTTGATTCCATTTCAATCAAACTCAGCTATAATCCCCTTTTTTGACCTTTCCGGAAAAGACATAATCATGAACAAAACTTTCAAATTCAGCGCATTGGCTTTGTCTGCTTTGTTGGCACTGACTGCTTGCAACCAAAAAGACACTGCCGCTAAAGACGCCCCTGCTGCTTCCGCAGCTTCAAATGCGACTGCAGATGCTTCTGCCATCGGTTCTACTGCCCAACAAGCCAGCTACGCAATGGGTGTGGACATCGGCCGTTCATTGAAACAAATGAAAGACCAAGGTACGGAAATTGATTTGAAAGTCTTCACCGAAGCCATGGAGGCCATGTTTGAAGGTAAAGAAGTTAAAATGACTGAAGCTCAAGCTCAGGAAGTGATGATGAAATTCCTGCAAGAGCAACAAGAAAAAGCGGCTGCCAAACGTGCTGAAGATGCCAAAGTAAACTTGGAAAAAGGCGAAGCGTTCTTAAAAGAAAACGCGACTAAAGAAGGCGTGAAAACCAGCGCTTCCGGTCTGCAATACAAAATCACCAAAGAAGGCGAAGGTAAAAAACCGACTAAAGACGACATGGTTACCGTTGAATACGAAGGCCGTCTGATTGATGGTACCGTATTTGACAGCAGCAAAGCCAACGGCGGCCCAGTCAGCTTCCCTGTAAGCCAAGTCATTCCAGGTTGGACTGAAGGTATCCAACTCTTGAAAGAAGGCGGCGAAGCAACATTCTACATCCCGGCTAAATTGGCTTACCGCGAAGTGGGTGCCGGCGATAAAATCGGCCCGAACGCCACTTTGGTATTCGATGTAAAACTGGTTAAAGTCGGCGCACCTGACGCTGCCGCTGCACAGCAACCAGTACAAGTTGACGTACAAAAAGTTCAATAATCCGAATCAAGGCTTACGCCCTTAAACAACGGATAAAAGGCCGTCTGAAAAAATTCCGTTTCAGACGGCCTTTGTTCCAAACCAACAAGGAATTATGATGAAAAATATCGTCATCCTTATTTCCGGACGCGGCAGCAATATGCAGGCGATTGTGAATGCCGATATTCCCGATGCCAACATTGCAGCCGTATTGAGTAACAACGAGACCGCAGCCGGATTGGCCTGGGCGGCAGAGCGCGGTATAGCCACCGACAGTTTGAACCATAAAAACTTCGACTCGCGTCTGGCATTTGATCAGGCCATGATGGAAAAAATCGATGCCTATCAACCCGATTTGGTTGTATTGGCGGGCTTTATGCGCATTTTGACCCCGGAATTCTGCGCCCATTATGAAAACCGCCTGATCAATATCCATCCGTCCATCCTGCCTTCCTTTACCGGTTTACATACCCATGAACGCGCATTGGAAGCAGGTTGCCGAGTGGCAGGCTGCACCATCCATTTCGTAACCCCTGAGCTGGATTGCGGCCCGATTATTTCGCAAGGCATTGTTCCTATTTTGGACGGTGATACTGCTGACGATGTTGCCGCACGCGTGCTGACGGTTGAACACCGGCTTTTCCCGCAAGCCGTTGCCGATTTTGTTGCAGGCCGTCTGAAAATCGAAGGCAACCGCGTTTTGAATGCACAACGCAATGCCGCCGGTCAAAGCCTGCTGGCTTGATTGAAACACCATACACACAAGGAAAACATCATGAATCCGATTAAAACAACCCTGCTGACACTTTCCCTGCTTACAGCCTCCGTCGGCGTGCAAGCCGCTGAATTGCCGCAATCTGCCGTTTTGCAATACTCAGGCAGCTACGGTATTCCTGCGACCATGACCTTCACACGCAGCGGCAACCAATACAAAATCGTCTCTACCATCAAAGTACCGCTTTACAATATCCGCTTTGAATCCGGCGGCAGTATTAACGGCACGACCTTGAATCCGTCTTACTACAAAGATGTACGCGGCGGCAAAGTGTATGCCGAGGCCAAATTCTCCGGCGGCAACATCACTTACGGCAAAGCAGGTGATTTGAAAACCGAAAAATCCGGCCCGGCCATGGACTTGTTCACTTTGGCATGGCAACTGGCCGCCAATGACGTGCGCCTGCCGTCAGGTTTGAAAATTACCAATGGTAAAAAACTGTACACCGTCGGCAGCATGAACAAAATCGGCAACGAAAGCTATAAATTGAACGGCGGTACAACGCCTGTGAGCAAATATCGCGTCCGCCGTGGCGACGATACCGTTACTTACTCGTTTGCTTCCGATATCGACAATATCCCGGCGCAAATCAGCTATACCGATGACGGCAAAACCTACAACCTGAAACTGACTTCCGTCAAAATCAACGGTAAAGTAGTGAAACCGTAATCTTTATTTGCTCAAACAAGAAGGCCGTCTGAAAAGTTTTCAGACGGCCTTATCTTTACAGCAACACAATATCGTATTGTTCCTGCGTGTAGGCGGTTTCGACAGCCAGCGAAATCGGTTTGCCGATAAAGTCTATCAACATCGCCAGCGATTGCGATTCTTCATCTAGGAACAAGTCGATGACATTCGGAGCGGCCAAGATGCGGAAGGCTTGAACATCGTAGCGGCGCGCTTCGCGGACGATTTCGCGCTGAATTTCGTAGCACACGGTTTGCGGCGTTTTCAGACGGCCCCGGCCTTGGCAGGAAGGGCAGGGTTCGCAGAGGATTTGGCTTAAGTTTTCACGCGAACGTTTGCGGGTCAGTTCGACAAGGCCCAGACTGGTAAAGCCGTTTAGGGTGACGCGGGTGCGGTCGAAACTGAGGGCTTTGGCAAGCTCTTGCAGGACGGCTTCGCGGTGGACTTCCTGCGCCATATCGATGAAGTCGATGATGATGATGCCGCCGAGATTGCGCAGGCGAAGTTCGCGGGCGATGGTGTGGCAGGCTTCGAGGTTGGTGCGGAAGATGGTTTCATCAAAATTGCGCGCGCCGACAAAGCCGCCGGTGTTGACATCGATGGTGGTCATGGCTTCGGTGGACTCGATGATGAGGTAGCTGCCGAAGTTGAGATTGACGCGCGGTTGCAGGGCGCGGGCGATTTCCTGCTCGATGTTGTGGGTTTCAAATAGGGGGCGTTCGCCTTTGAACAGCTCGATTCTGCCCAATGCGCCTTGAACGTATTGTTCGGCAAACTGGGTCATGCGGCGGTGGTTTTCGGTCGAGTCGACCAGGATTTTGTGCGTATCAAGGCTGAACATATCGCGCAATACGCGCAGGCTCAAAGGCAAATCTTGATAGAGCAGGGTTTCGGGCGGCTGAATTTTTGCTTGTTTTTGAATGTGTTCCCACACTTTGGTCAGGTAGTTGATGTCTGATTGCAGCTGGGCATCGGAAGCGTTTTCGGCGTTGGTGCGGATGATGTAGCCGTGGCAGGCGTTTTCGGGCAGCAGGTTGTTGAGGCGCTCCCTCAGGTTGCTGCGTTCGGCATCGTCTTCAATGCGTTGGGAAATGCCGATGTGGTCTTCTTGCGGGAGATGGACGAGGAAACGGCCGGCCAGCGAGATTTGGGTGGATAGGCGCGCGCCTTTGGTGTTGATGGGGTCTTTGATGACCTGAACCAAGACGGACTGACCTTCAAAGAGCATGTGTTCGATGCGTTGGGTTTCGTCCGGATTGCGGCGTTGTTCGAGGACGTCGACGATATGCAAAAACGCGGCACGTTCCAAGCCGATATCGATAAACGCACTTTGCATGCCGGGAAGGACGCGTTTGACGACGCCCAAATAAATATTGCCGACCAAGCTATGGCCGCTGTTGCGCTCGATGTGCAGCTCGCAGATATTGTTCTCTTCCAAAACGGCCACACGCGTTTCTTGCGGCGTGATGTTGACGAGGACGGTTTCGGATGGACGTACGGCGTCCTTGGGGATGGGAATTCCTGAAAGCATGGGGATACCTGATTTTGAATAGAAAAACTTTTGCGATGTGTCCTTCTCCAAAAAACAAATGGCAAAAGTCATTCTGCGAAAGCGCTTATCATACTTTAATTATGGTTTTTCCGCATCTGCACAAATGTTTATGGCCAAGAGGCCGTCTGAATGTTTTTTACAACCGTACGGCGGGAACACTTGTAAAATAACGCTTATGCCCATATAGTCATGAACATTGGTATTTTGGAAGAAATCATGCAAACCGTTACTGTTTATACCGGTCCATATTGCCCGTACTGCACCATGGCGAAAAGGCTGTTGCAGGCGGTGGGTGTGAAAGAAATCAACGAAATCCGCATCGACGGCAATCCGGAAGTTTTTGCCGAAATGCAGCAGCTTTCCGGCCAGCGCAGCGTGCCGCAGATTTTTATCGGCGATACCCATGTCGGTGGCTTTACCGATTTGTACCGCTTGCAGCAGGAAGGCAAGTTGGACGAATTACTGAATCCTTAACCCTTAACTTAGGAAAATAAAATGAGCGAAGAATTGCAACCCGTATTCAGCGTTGAGCGTCTGTATGTAAAAGACTTGTCTTTGGAAGTGCCTCATGCACCACAAATCTTCTTGGAACAAGGCGAGCCTGAAGTCGATATGCGCGTTTCTACCGGCAACACCAAACTGGAAGACGGCTTCTACAGCGTTGACGTTACCGTTACCGTGACTGCCAAACTGAACGAAGAGCGCACCATGTTCTTGAACGAAGTTACCCAAAGCGGCATCTTCCGTCTGGAAAACATTCCTGAAGAAGACGTACAACTGCTGCTGGGCGTTGCTTGTCCAAACATCCTGTTCCCTTACGCACGCGAAGCCATTTCCAACAGCGTAACCCGCGCCGGCTTCCCACCTGTATTACTCGCTCCGATCAACTTCGAAGCAATCTACCAACAACAACAGGAAGCTAACGCTTAATCGCGTTATACCTAAATTGAGGCCGTCTGAAACATTGCGTTCAGACGGC
>NZ_KV799706.1:181776-219597 GCF_001810035.1 Neisseria sp. HMSC058F07
TCTGAAACATTGCGTTCAGACGGCCTTTTTTTATCTAAAAATCAGGACATAAGAAAAAATCTATAACAAAAAGTTCATATATTAATGCAATAAGTATATAATGATATCGTTTATCATTACGATCTAATTTTAAATTTTATAGGTTATATACCATTTAAAATCAATAAATTGTAATTTTTATCTAGCAGATAAATAGATTCTATTAATTAAGGAAATAGTTGTGAAACCTGATTTTCAAATGAAAACAATTTGTTTGTTATTAGTGCTGCCTTGCCAAACTGTTTTTGCAGATACGGGACATCAAGAAGTGGAACATGTAGACATGGATACGGTCAAGGTCAGTGGCAAACGGCAGGCACAAAGGAATACCGAGCGCAGTCAGTCTTATACAATCGGAACGATGGCAACGGCGACTGGCTTGCGTATTTCAGGTAAGGATACGCCGCAGTCGGTGAGCGTAATGACGCGTCGGCAGCTAGATGATAAAGCAATATATTCTTTAGAAGAGGCAATGAAAAACACTACGGGAATCAACGTGGTTCGGGATTCGGGTCTACAAACTCGTTTTTTGTCTCGTGGTTTCTATGTTGATCAGATTGGTGAAGACGGTATTACCACGAATGTGTCTGGACGTTCGGGCTATACGGCAAAAATCGATGTCTCACCGAGCACAGACCTTGCTGTTTATGATCACATTGAGGTTGTTAGAGGTGCAACCGGTCTTACTCAATCCAATTCCGAACCGGGTGGAACCATTAATTTAATCCGTAAGCGGCCAACAGCTCTGTTTAAGCATACAGGTGAAATCAGCACTGACCATAGGGGCAGCAAGCGTTTGGCTTTGGATGTATCTGGAAGCTTGAATAATGAACATACGGTACGCGGTAGGCTGGTTGGTGTTCATGAGGACCACCGTTCTTTTAAAGAGGGTGTATGGAACAAGAAAGACATGGTTTATGGCGTGATCGATACGGATTTGAGTGATAACAGTATGCTGACATTGGGCGGCACTTATCAGAAAAATAAAGACATTCCCGATTTTGCCGGCGTGATTTTACCTTGTGAGGATCAAAAAACTGCGGCCTTCAGCTCCAGTCCTGCCTGTAACAATCCTTTGAAATTGCCACGTAAAACTTATTTGGGTGAAACCTCATGGTCACGCCTGAATGCTGATAAATACAATATTTTTTCCGGTTTCAAACATGTCTTTGACAATGGATGGCAACTCAATGCAGAAATTTCTTATACGCATAATGATTCAGATGCCAAAGTCGGACAATTTTTTCTGAAAAACGAACACGCGGCAGGTATTTCAGCATCTGAGGCAACGGGTTTCTTAACCGAGAAGGGGGAGGTTATTCCTTTTGAGCCTAAAGACAAGGCGTTGGCAAAATTAAAAGAATATCGTGATGGTGTCACTAAAACATATGAAGAGAAAAAAGCAGATTATGTTGCCCATCGTTTCGATGCATCTGCTTTTGAACAATATCGCTCCCAAAGAGCGGCAGCACGTCGGGCAGGTTTTGATCAATGTATGCAGGACATTGGTTTGGATTTCCTGTGCAACGACTGGCAGGATCCGGGTGTAGAAGTAGATAAAAAAGAGTTTGTTGATAAGGAGCTTGCAAAGCAAGGCATTATTAACAATGCAGAAGGCCTGTTTCCCAACCGTCTATACGACTCAGCATACAATCTTCGCCACACATACAACCGCCGTTACAACTTCATGCCGTTGCACTATACCAAACATGATGTGCAATGGGGCTTTAAGCTGGATCTGACAGGTAACTACCGCCTGCTTGGGCGTGAACATGATTTCTTTGTCGGCTATGCGTATAACAATGAAAAAATCCGTTCTGCCTATACGGAAATATATCAAAACCGTTATTTTGTCCGTCCTCAAGGTTATGCAGGTGCAGGCAGTTGCGGCATTCATCCCGATGGTCCGGAGCGTAATCCTTTAGAAAAAGGCATTGTCGAACCAGATTGGCATATTTATAACGAAAAAGGTAATAACAAAATCTATGTGCCGGAATGCAGTGGCGCGCATGTTACCAAATATACTCCCCGTTTGGATGCGGAGGGCAAGCCTGTCTGGACAGTCAACGACAATGGTGAGCGCGTAATGGTGCAAGATCCTGTTTATGAATTGGATGCAAATGGAAACAAAATACAGGAGCGGGATGAAGAGGGAAATTTGAAATGGGCAAACCAATATCTGAAAATACCGCTGTGGAAAACTGTTCAGGTTGCAGATGATCATGTTCCGGCGTTATACAATTATTCGAAATACCTTAACACGAATAAAACACATTCTTTGACTGTCAGCACGCGCTTTAATGCGACCAACCGTCTGCATCTCTTGGGTGGTATGCACTATACGCGCTATGAAACCACACAAGCCAAAGAAATGCCTGTACGCTACGGCCAGCCTGCTACGGCATTCCAAACTGAGAGCAGTAACAAAATCGACAAAGAGCATTACACCTCAAAAATGCAAAGCCATAGGTTTACGCCATATGCTGGCATTACCTACGACCTGACACCGCAACAAAGCTTGTATGCCAGCTATACTAAGATTTTTAAACAACAGGATAACGTTGATGTAACCAGCAAATCCGTTCTTCCACCACTCATCGGGACTAACTATGAAATAGGTTGGAAAGGGTCGTTCTTGCAAGGCCGTCTGAATGCTTCGCTTGCCTTGTTTGTTTTACAGCAGAAAAACCGTACCGTTGTCGATTTCGGATTTGTTCCTGATACTAGTAGTAACGGAGGCTCATTCCAAACCATCGCTAAACCTGTGGGTAAGGTTAAGAGCAGCGGTGCAGAACTTGAATTGGCTGGCGAATTGTCGGAAAACTGGCGTATTTTTGTTGGCTACACATATAACAAAAGTAAGTATAAAAATGCGGCAGAAGTCAATGCGGAGCGGTTGGAGAAAAATACGACTGCCGACCCGTATAACTTCAGTAACTTCACGCCGGTACATATGTTCCGCCTCGGTACAAGCTACCGCTTGCCTCAAACTAAGTTAACCTTGGGTGGCGGAATATCTGCACAAAGTCGTACAAGTAGCCTTTACAATATTCGCCAAGGAGGCTACGGACTTATAGATGGCTTTGTTCAATATGACTTTCACAAACACGGCAGAATCAGCCTGATAGGAACTAACCTGGCTGACAGGACGTATTTTGAAAATAACTACAACCGTACGCGAGGTCAAAACAATTTCTATGGCGAACCGCGGACAGTTAAACTGAAATTGGATTGGCATTTCTAGAGAGAATGGATAATGATTGGGTATGTAAACATTATTGGCTAAATTCATAAAAGTATGGGTTGAATATCCTTCTTTTTTGAAAGCTGTTTCCTAACAATGGCTGAAGTTGATTCGATAGCCGGCGTATTTTCAAATATTAATTCGTTTCAAGTATTCAGCTTTGAAGGCCGTCTGAAACATTGCGTTCAGACGGCCTTTTTGTTTTCGGATAAAATACAGCAAACTTTCAATCAGCTGCCTTTTAAGATGACGCCCGAAACCCAAAAACAGCTCAAAATTACCGATGTCTCTGCTAAGAAGCTCGAAAAACTCAACCTCCATACCGCATGGGATTTGGTGTTGCACCTGCCGCTGCGTTACGAGGACGAGACGCACATCATGCCGATTAAGGATGCGCCGATCGGCGTGCCGTGTCAGGTTGAGGGCGAGGTCATCCATCAGGAAGTCACGTTCAAACCGCGCAAGCAGCTGATTGTCCAAATCGCCGACGGTTCCGGCAGCGTCCTTTTTTTGCGTTTCATCCACTTTTACGCCAGCAACCAGAAACAGATGGCGGTCGGCAAACGCATCCGAGCCGTGGGCGAAATCAAACACGGGTTTCACGGCGACGAGATGATTCATCCCAAAATCCGCGATGCCGAGAGCAGCGGTTTGGCGGAAAGCCTCACGCCGATTTATCCGACCGTAAATGGTTTGAACCAGCCCACTTTGCGTCGCATCATTCAGACGGCGTTGGACGTTACGCCGCTACACGACACGCTGCCCGATGCCTTATTGAGTCGTCTGAAACTACCGCACCTTGCCGAAAGCCTGCGCCTTTTGCATTCGCCGCCGCCGAGTTTCACCATCCACCAGCTTTCCGACGGCGCGCTACCCGCATGGCAGCGGCTTAAATTCGACGAACTTTTGGCGCAACAGCTTTCCATGCGCTTGGCGCGGCAGAAGCGTGTCAGCGGCTCAGCCACGGCATTGGGCGGCGACGGCATATTGACTCAAGCCTTGCGCCACGCCTTACCGTTTGCCCTGACCGATGCCCAAGAAAGAGTCGTGTCCGAAATCTGCCGCGATATGGCGCAAACCCACCCCATGCACCGCCTGCTGCAAGGCGATGTCGGCAGTGGCAAAACCATCGTTGCCGCCTTGTCTGCTTTGACCGCCATTGAATCTGGCGCGCAGGTGGCTGTAATGGCACCAACTGAAATCCTTGCAGAACAGCATTTTATCAAGTTCAAACAATGGCTTGAGCCGTTAGGCCTTGAAGTCGTTTGGCTTTCCGGCAGCCAGCGCAAAAAAGCCAAAGATGAAGCCAAAGCCAAACTCGCCGATGGCACCGTCAAAATCGCCGTCGGCACGCACGCCCTGTTTTCAGACGACGTCGAGTTCCAAAATCTGGGCTTGGTGATTGTGGACGAACAACACCGGTTCGGCGTTGCCCAACGTCTCGCCCTCAAAAGCAAAGGGCGCGACGTCCACCAGCTGATGATGTCCGCCACGCCCATCCCGCGCACGCTCGCCATGAGTTTCTTCGCCGACTTGGACGTGTCCGTCATCGACGAATTGCCGCCCGGGCGCACCCCGATTAAAACCCGCCTAGTCAACAACATCCGCCGCGCCGAAGTCGAAGGCTTCGTCCTCAACATCTGCCGCAAAGGACAGCAGGCATACTGGGTCTGCCCGCTGATTGAAGAAAGCGAAACCCTGCAACTGCAAACCGCCACCGAAACCCTAGCCCAGCTTCAGGCAGCCTTGCCCGAACTCAACATCGGCTTGGTACACGGGCGCATGAAGGCCGCCGAAAAAGCCGAAGTCATGGCTCAGTTTGCCGCAGGCCATCTGAACGTCTTGGTCGCCACCACCGTCATCGAAGTCGGCGTAGATGTACCCAACGCCGCCCTGATGGTGATCGAACACGCCGAACGCATGGGCTTGGCGCAGCTGCACCAATTACGCGGGCGGGTAGGGCGCGGCGCGGCAGAAAGCGTGTGCGTCCTCCTGTTTGCCGAACCCTTGAGCGAACTCGCTAAAGCGCGGCTGAAAGTCATCTACGAACACACCGACGGCTTCGAAATCGCCCACCAAGACCTCAACATTCGCGGCCCCGGCGAATTTCTCGGCGCGCGCCAAAGTGGCGTCCCCATGCTGCGTTTTGCCAATCTTGAAGAAGACCTGCACCTCTTGGAACAAGCGCGCGAAATCGCGCCCATGTTAATCGAACAAAACCCTGAAATCGTCGAAGCGCATTTGGCAAGATGGCTTTCCAGCAGGGAAGGTTATTTGGGCGTATAAAATTTGCATGAAAAGAAAAAGGCCGTCTGAAAACAGACGGCCTTTGGTTTGGCTGGATAGAGGTTTAGAAACCTTGTGCCAACATAGCATCGGCTACTTTGACAAAACCGGCAATGTTCGCACCGTTGACATAGTTTACTTTATCGCCGACTTTGCCGTATTTCAGGCAGGATTCGTGGATGTTGTGCATGATGTCGAACAGGCGTTGGTCGACTTCTTCACGGGTCCAAGACAGGCGGATGGCGTTTTGGCTCATTTCCAAACCTGAAGTTGCTACGCCGCCGGCGTTGGAGGCTTTGCCCGGAGCGTAGAGGATGCCGGCTTTGATAAATTGTTCGACTGCGCCTAAAGTTGACGGCATGTTCGCACCTTCGGCAACCACATAGCAACCGTTTGCCAGCAGGATTTTGGCAGCGTCTACATCCAATTCGTTTTGGGTGGCGCAAGGCAGGGCAACTTCGGCCGCAATGTTCCACGGTTTTTGGTTTTCAAAGTATTGCAGGCCTTGTTCTTTGGCGTAAGTGGCCACGCGTTCGCGGCGTACTTCTTTCAGCTCGATCAAAGCGGCCAGTTGCGCTTCGGTCATACCGCTATCAGGGAAGAGGACAAAGCCGTTGGAGTCGGAAACGGTCAATACTTTTGCACCCAGTTGGATGGCTTTTTCGGCAGCGTATTGCGCCACGTTACCGGAGCCGGAAATCAACACGCGTTTGCCTTCAATGCTGTCGTTGCGGGTTTCCAACATGGCTTGGGCAAAATACACGCAGCCGTAGCCGGTGGCTTCAGGGCGAATCAGGCTGCCGCCCCATTCGAGGCCTTTGCCGGTCAGGACGGAAGCAAATTCGTTGCGGATTTTTTTGTATTGGCCGAACAGATAGCCGATTTCGCGGCCGCCTACGCCGATGTCGCCGGCAGGAACGTCGGTATCGGCGCCGATGTGGCGGTAGAGTTCGGTCATAAAGGCTTGGCAGAAGCGCATTACTTCGGCATCGGATTTGCCTTTAGGATCAAAGTCGGAACCGCCCTTGCCTCCGCCCATAGGCAGGGTGGTCAGTGCGTTTTTGAAGACCTGTTCAAAAGCGAGGAATTTCAATACGCCCAAATCGACGGTAGGGTGGAAGCGCAAGCCGCCTTTGTAAGGGCCGATGGCGGAGCTCATTTGAATGCGGTAGCCGCGGTTGACTTGGACTTGGCCTTTGTCGTCCATCCAAGTGACGCGGAACATAATCACGCGCTCTGGCTCAACAATACGCTCAAGCAGGCTTTGTTGGGTGTATTTCGGGTTTTTTGCCAAAAACGGATCCAAACTCATGAACACTTCTTCAACGGCTTGGTGGAAGGGTTCTTGGTTGGGGTTGCGTTGTTTGAGATTGGTAAATAGAGTGTTCAGGTCGGTCATTTTTCTACTCCTATTGAGTGAGATATTTCAATATTTATGTTTTGAAATATAGCTGTAAAAATTTTACTTGCCAAGAAGAATTTTGCCTGGATTGTTGACATTATTTTTTTACCAATTTGTAAAAATGGAATTATATTTCAAATTTAATCAAAAATATTTAAAAATATTTTATTAAATATATTCTAATAAAAATAAAATGCTTAGTAATTAAACTAGAAAATGTTGAAATTTTTTTGTAAAAATTTAATTCAGCTCAAAAATTTATGTAAATTAGCGCTAAATTGTCAACATTGTTAATGAGTGTACTACGCGAATATGGGGAAGGTTGCCCCATTGAAGACAGAGAGGCAGGCCGTCTGAAAATTCGGTACAATACACACGAAATTCCCACAACACATACATTAAGGAAACACATGAAAGCCTATCACGACCTTATGCGCCATGTTCTCGACAATGGTATCGACAAATCCGACCGTACCGGCACCGGCACGCGGTCCGTGTTCGGTTACCAAATGCGTTTTGATTTGAGTGAAGGCTTTCCGCTGTTGACCACCAAAAAACTGCATCTGCGTTCGATTATTCATGAGCTGCTTTGGTTTCTCAAAGGCGATACCAACATCAAATACCTGAAAGACAACAACGTTTCCATTTGGGACGAATGGGCGGACGAAAACGGCGATTTAGGCCCGGTTTACGGCTACCAATGGCGCAGTTGGCCCGCTCCCGACGGCCGCCATATCGACCAAATTGCCAACGTGGTGGAACAAATCAAGAAAAATCCCGACTCGCGCCGTCTGATTGTATCGGCATGGAATCCGGCTTTGGTCGACGAAATGGCCTTACCACCTTGCCACGCGCTGTTTCAGTTTTACGTTGCCAACGGCAAACTATCCTGCCAACTTTACCAACGCAGCGCCGATATTTTCCTTGGTGTACCGTTCAACATCGCCAGCTACGCATTGTTGACCATGATGATGGCGCAAGTGTGCGGCCTGGAAGCCGGTGAGTTTATCCATACGTTTGGCGATGCGCATTTGTACAGCAACCATATCGAGCAGGCCCAGCTGCAATTAAGCCGTGATTTCCGAAAACTGCCGACCATGAAAATCAACCCTGAAGTCAAAGACTTGTTTGCCTTCAAATTTGAAGACTTCGAATTGGAAGGCTACGATCCGCATCCGCACATCAAAGCAGCCGTATCGGTGTAATCCAAGTTAAAAAACAAAAGACCGTCTGAAACTTCAGACGGCCTTTTTATTTAGGTAGATTTATTGACGTTTCGCGCCATAGCCACCGATTAAGTGTTCGGTTGCATCTTTGTTTTTCAAGCCGTAAGTGCCGCCAATTTCTGCAGCATTGGGGCCGTAAAATTTGCCGTTCAGGTTGCCACTTAACTTGTCATCGGCCGTGCTGACTTTGCCGGAGAAGAGGTTGCCGTCTTTCCAGCTTGCCGTACCTTTGAAATCGTAGTTTTTATCTGCTTTGGATACGCGCTTACCATTTTCCAAAGTATGGAAGTGTGAGTTTGATGTTTCAAAACGGATACCTTTGAGGCCGAAATCAACGATAGCCATGACATTGGAAGTCAACTGACGATTGTTATTATCGGTAACCACATAGGCAGTAGAAATACCTTTGTAGGTGGCTGTACCTTTAGCAGGCAGGGTCGTGAAGACAGTTTCATCGCCCAGGCTTTGGTAGCCTTGGTATACATGTCCTTTAGGGTCGGTGTAATGCGCGAAGGTTTGATATGTCCAGCCGGCCGCAGAAGGATCATGCAACACAATTTCTGTGCCATCGCCAAAATTGATGACATAGACACCGTCGAATTGTTTGTCGAATACCAAGCCATCTTGGTCTGGACGGAAATAGGCTAGATTATTGCTAACATTCTCATTAATTTCTGCTAGTTTAGTTCGATTTTCAAGATTTTTAGCGTGTGAAGTCTTTAATTCTTCAATCTTTGCTTTGATCTCCGTTACTTTTTTATTGTTAACTGGACCTGCTTCTGGATTTTCTTCTTTTTCAAGCTTTTCTTCTTCAGCCTTTAATTTTTTATAATCTTCAGCAATTTTGTCATCCAAAGTTGATTTGCCGTATGCGAATTCGGTATTTTTCTCCTTGCCCGTTTGTTCGCTGACATCAGTTTGAGTATTGCCTTTTGAATATACTTTGGCAATAACAGAAGCGTAACTTGTCCATGTAGGTTGGGTTGCGTTGCCATTAGAGGTCTTATTAAATAATACAACGCCGTCCATTTTGACTTCATCATTGCTGTTAAAGTCAATAGAACTGATCAGACCATTTTGGTTGCGGTCTTGATTGTCCGTTTGGAACATTTTGCCTGCGGCATCTTTGCGGATTTGTACGTTAGGGTTGGATTGCTGTGCACCTTTGGAAGAGATGAAATGTGTGTGCAAAGGCTGGGTAACGTTGGCCGGATCGATTGGAGCTTCATCGGTCAGTTCGGCAAGGTTGTCGGCACTGTTAGTAAGCGTAGTAGACGGAGCTTTCGGAGTGTTGGCATTGCTGTTGTTGGCAGGATTGCCATTGTTGCCAGCAGAGTTGCCGGTATTATTGGTAGGAGTTGCGCCGGTGCTTAAAGCAGATGAACCGCCGCCTCCGCCACCACCGCATGCGGACAAGATGGCTGCGCTGATGGCTGTAAAAACGATGGTTTTAAGTTTGGTTTGGATGTTTGACATGAGATTCCCTGTATGGTTATTCGCTTGATTAAAAGGTCGGAGAGATCGTTTATCTGATTTTTAAACCTTTAATATCTGATAATAACCATAAATCATAAAAAAATAAACAGTTTGTTTGCATTTCTGTACAAAAATTAATCAAAGGGAAGATGGTTGGGTGGATATTTTCTTAGTTAATTGTTTTATATGAATTTATTTTGAATATTTTAGTGAGTTCTATAGCTAGTCTGTTTCTTTTTAACAAACTTTTCAGACGGCCTTTTGAAGATAAAAAAGCAGTCGGACTTTATGGATGCTTTTCTCTCAACGGATAAGCGTATTTCCGTTAAAATACGCCTTCTTTTCCGATTCGAAACATTGCCATGCGCCTTACCCACATCAAACTCTCCGGCTTCAAATCTTTTACCGACCCGACTACGATTCATGTGCCGGGGCAGCTTGTTGCGGTCATCGGGCCGAACGGCTGCGGCAAGTCGAATGTGATTGACGCGGTGCGCTGGGTGTTGGGCGAGGCTTCGGCGAAGCAGCTTCGCGGCGAGAGTATGCAGGACGTGATTTTTAACGGTGCGGCGACGCGCCGTCCTGCGCCGAGGGCTTCGGTGGAGCTGGTGTTTGACAACAGCGACCACAGTTTGCAGGGGGCGTGGGGGCAGTATGCCGAGGTGAGCATCAAGCGACAGCTAACGCGTCAGGGAGAATCGACTTATTTCATCAACAATCAGACCGTGCGCCGCCGCGACATTACTGATTTGTTTCTGGGTACGGGCGTGGGCGCGCGCGGTTATGCCGTCATCGAGCAGGGGATGATTTCACGCATCATCGAAGCGCGGCCGGAGGAGTTGCGCGCCTATATCGAGGAGGCGGCGGGCGTGTCCAAATATAAGGAACGCCGTAAGGAGACGGAAGGCCGTCTGAAAGGCACACGCGAGCATTTACAGCGTTTGGGCGATTTGCAGAACGAGTTGGCGCGTCAGGTGGAAAAGCTCGAGAAACAGGCGGAAACCGCCGAACGCTACAAATCCCTGACCGCGCAGTTGAACCAGCAACAGGATTTGCTCGATTACGCCCAATGGCAGCAATCGCTTGCCGCTGCCGACAAAGCGACCGCGCAGCATCAGTCTTTGCAGGCGCAGCAGGACGAAACCGCCGCGCAGGTTCAGGCATTAAACGACGAAGTACACACCTTGCAGACCGCCGAACAGTCGCAACAGCAGGCGGTACATGAATTGAGCAACAAACGCGGTGTGTTGCGCGAGCAGATTGCCCGTTTGGAAGAACAAATCCGCCATCAGCAAAACCTGCACCAACGCATCGAACGCGACAAGCAGGCAGCGCAGGCGCAGTTGCAGCGCATCCATCAAGAACAGCAGCAAATCCGCGTCAAGCTGGAAGAAAACGAGTTGCAGGTCGAAGAAAAGCAAACCGAGTTGGCGGAATGGGCGATGCAGGTTGCCGAACACGAAGAGCGTCTGCCCGAATTGGAAGAAGCACAAGCCACGCTCAACGCCGCCTTCCAAACCCAGCAGGACGAGGCAAACCGCATCCGCCGCGAACTGGCGTTGAAACAGCAGCAGCTTACCCATGCCGAACAAACCGTTGCCAAACACGAAGAGCGCAAAGGTCGTCTGAAACAGGAAAACCAAGCCCTGAACCTGCCCGACGAAGCCGAGACCGCCGCCGCGCAGGAAGCCTCCGCCTTGTTGCAAAGCCAGCAAGAGCATTACGAAGAACAAATCATTGCCGCCGAAGAAGCCCTACACGCCGCCCGCGAAGCGTTTCAGACGGCCTCAAACCGCTTCCAAAGCCTGAAGCAGCAACACATCACCTTGCAGGCGCAGCAGCAGGCGTTGTCGCAAATCCTGTCGCAACAGCAGGAAGCCGCCGACTTCTGGCAGGCAACCGACCACGCCACCGCGCCGCAACTGTGGCAACACATCATCGCACCCGCCGAGTGGCAGCACGCCTTGTCCGTCATCCTTGCCGAACGCCTGCACGCCCGCTCCGTACCGCACAGCTTCGTTCCCCCCACGCCTTTGCCGCAGGGGCAGGCTGCATGGCTTTCAGACGACCTCTCCGGCGGTATCAAGAAATCCCTGCCCGTACAGGCATTGCTGAACCAAATCCAAGCGCAGCCGCCGTTTCAGACGGCATTGCACCACTGGCTTGACGGCATATTGTGCGCGCCCGATTTGAGCTACGCCCTCGCGCATCAAAGCGATTTGAGCGCACATCAAATCTGGCTTACGCCCGAAGGCCATCAGGTCGATAAAGTCAGCGTCCTGCTTTATGCCAAACCTGCGCAGGAAAGCCTGATTACCCAAAAAGCGCGTCTCGACGGCATCGCGTCCGAACTGGAAAGCCTCGCCCCCGAACTTTCTGCCGCCGAAGCCGCGTTCAAACAGGCGGAGGTTGCCGTGCGCTCGTCCGAAACGCAACATAAAAACCTGATGCAGCAGCAACAGCAGCATACGCGCCAATACAGCCAAGCGCAGCAACGCGCCGCCGAACTTTTAGCGCGCACCAACCAAGGGCAAATCCGCCGCGAACACATCGAGCGCGAACTGGCGCAGTTGGCGGAAGAACAGACCGTGTTGCAACATACTTCAGACGGCCTTGCAGACGACATCGTTACCTTGCAAGAGGCCGCCGCTGAACTCGAACACCAGCAGCAAACCACCGCACACAGCCGCCAAGAGCAGCAAGGCCGTCTGAAACAGGCGCAGCTTGCCCTGTTGGAAGCCAACCGACAATACGGGCTGGCGGAAGTCGCCGTTCACAAGCTCAACCAGCAAAAACAAAACTACCAACAGCAAATTGCCCAGCTTGAACAGCAAACATTCGACTGGCAGGAACGCCAGCAAGAGCTTGCCCTCGCCTATGAAACCGAGTTCCAAAACGACGAGCAGCACATCAAGCTTGAAGAATTAAGCGAAGCCGTACAGACCTTGGACGAAGAATATATTGTTGTACAGGAGAAACTCGCGCAGATTCAGGAGCAGGGCAGGGAGCAATACGCTAAAGTGCAAACCCTGCAAACCAAGCTGCCGCAGCTTCAGGCCGCCACCCAAACCGCCCTGTTGCAGCAGCAGGAAGCCCTGATTAACGCCAAACGCTACCATCAAAACCTGACTGAACGCGCCGCCGATTTGGACGCGCTCGAAGCGTTGGCGAAAGAATCACCAAAAGTATTGAACAACAGCATCGGCAGCCTCACCCAGCAAATCGAAGCCCTCGGCGCCGTCAACCTCGCCGCCCTGCAAGAACTCGAAGAAGCGCGCGAACGCGACGGCTACTACCGCAGCCAAAGCGAAGACGTACAGGCCGCTATCGTGCTTTTGGAAGAAGCCATCGCCCAAATCGATGACAAAACCAAAGAGCGTTTCAAAGAAACCTTCGACGCTGTCAACGGCAAAGTCCAAACCTTCTTCCCGACCCTGTTCGGCGGCGGCGAAGCCACCCTCAAGATGATAGGAGACGACCTCCTGACCGCCGGCGTGTCCATCATGGCGCGCCCGCCCGGCAAGAAAAACAGCACCATCCACCTCCTCTCCGGCGGTGAAAAAGCCCTCACCGCCATGAGCCTCGTGTTCGCCCTGTTCAGCCTCAACCCCGCCCCCTTCTGCCTTCTGGACGAAGTCGACGCCCCGCTGGACGACGCCAACACCTCGCGTTTCTGCAATCTGGTCAAAGAAATGTCAGCGCAAACCCAGTTCCTCTACATCTCCCACAACCGCCTGACCATGGAAATGGCAGAGCAGCTCGTCGGCGTAACCATGCAGGAAAAAGGCGTCTCGCGCGTCGTCGCCGTGAACATCAAACAGGCGTTGGAAATGGCGGAGCCGAATTGAGGTAAGAACAAAGGCCGTCTGAAAGAATGAGGAAGAAATCTATAATTTCATCTTCCCATTTTTTCAGACGGCCTTTTTGTATTGGATACAGCGTTATTGTTTTGAAGTATTATCTTTGGAGCGTTGAGGTTGCCCCGAGCGTTGGTTGTTGCCGTTGACGGCATCGCGCCATGCTTTGCGTTCGGCTTCGATTTTGGCGGCTACTTCGTGAACCATGGTTTCTTGTTTTTTGACGACAGGCTCTTCCGGTGTGTTGTCGGAAAAGTGGAGGCCGTACCACAAGACGGCGAAAATGCTGCAGACGAAGATAACGGCAATCAGGCCGACGATAGCTTGTTTGCCGGCGAGGGGTTTTTCAGGGGGAGGGACGAGGACATCGAAGCAGTCGGCGCAATCGAGGGCGAAGCAGACGTTTTCGGCTTCTTTGCGGCCGCGTCGGCCTTCTGTGATGTTGAAGGAGATGTGTTGCCCTTCGGCCGGAAGGCGGGTAAGGGTGGTGAAGGCGGCAAGGGCAAGAAAGATTTCTTGGCCTGTGTCTTCTATGGTAGCGGCTCCGAAGCCGCGCTTGCTGTTCCAGCGAGTAATCGTTCCGTAATAGCGCATAATATATGTGGGATATTATTGTAGGTAACAATTTTTCCTTCGACTGATTTTAAATCAAAAAGTTTAGTTATTGTCTTAAATTTACACTAGATTTGTCTTGTTGGAAGCAGGCAGGCCGTCTGAAGGATTTCAGACGGCCTGTATGGTTTATGCCTATTTATTAAGCACTTTTTGGAAGGTGTCGATCAGGTGTTGCGCAATGGCACGGCTGCCGAATTGTTGCAGGCAATCTTGGCGCAAACGGACGGGATCGTAGTGTGCATGGTTTTCGTAGAGGGTGAGCAAAGCTTTGGTCAGTTCCGGTATGTTTTCAATTGGTACCAACAGGCCATTGTCGGATGTGACGATGGATTGGGGGCCGCCGCAACGTGTGGCGATAACGGGCAAACCTTGCGACAGTGCTTCGATATAGACGACGCCGAAGGTCTCGGTACGGCTGGCGAGGACGAATGCGTTGCTGTGGCGCATGAGGTCTAGGGTTTGGTCGGTGGTTAATGCGCCGGTAAAGGTAACGGCGTGGTTGATGCCCAAGTTGCTTGCCAATTGTTTCAGACGGCCTTCTTCTACGCCGCCGCCGCCGATTTTGAGTTTGAGTTGCGGATAGGTTTTGAGTGCTTCGGCAAAAGCAGGCAGGAGCAGGTCGTGGCCTTTGAGGTGGCGCAGGTGGGAGACGCTGCAGAAGGTGAAGTCTTGATTGTTTTTTTCGGGGAACTCGAAATCCTGTTCAAAATTGCCTCCCAGCATATTGGGCAGGTATTGCCAGTCTGTACCGGCGTAGGTTTTTTCGAGAATGCGGCAGAAATCACGGCTGACGGCGAACCGGGCGGCGCTGTGGCGCACGGCTTCGTGCATGGACGGCCATTGGTTTTTGCGGACAAGGCCGCGTGAAATGGCGCTGCTGTGTTCGGTAATTACATAGGGAATGCCGTATTTTTTGAAGATGGCGCAGGCTAAAATGGCGGCGTAGTTGACGCAATGGGCGTGAATTACGTCGGGTTTGCCGTTGTCGGCGATATAGGCTTCAAAAGCTTTCATGCCTGCGTTGACCCAGCGGATGCGGTCGATATCGACAACCGGGCATCGCGGGAAGAAATACATGCTGTCGTAGGCGTAAGTTTTGAGTCCGCCTTGCTGATGGCGGCGTAGGCCGTAGAAGCGCGAGAAGATGGTTTTCGGCTGGCTTCTCAAGTAGCGGAACATGGGCACGACCATGCCGATTTTCATGCCTTCGCGTTGCAGGGCTTGGGCTTGGAGGCGAAAAAAGATTCCGTCCACATCAGTTTCGGAAGAAGGATACCAAGAGGGGATAACGACAATATGCATGATGTATTTTTTATGGAAGTAGATAACGGCGAGGCCGTCTGAAAAGAAAAGATATCTTTCAGACGGCCTTTTGTCTATTTAGTTCAATCAGTTGCCGGCAACTGTCATTTTGGAAACCAAGATGGAGCCGATTTGGTTGGACGAACGGCGTAATGCGTCGTCTGCCACGCCGATGATGTCGCGGTACATATCCTGCAAACGTCCGGCAATGGTGATTTCCTGAACCGGATAGGCAATGACGCCGTTTTCCACCCAAAAACCGGCTGCGCCGCGCGAGTAGTCGCCGGTAATGCCGTTGACGCCTTGACCCATTAATTCGGTAACCAGCAAACCCGTCCCCATTTCTTTCAACAGGTCGGCCTGCGTGGCATGGGTGTGGTTCAGATACAGATTGTGCGCGCCGCCGGCATTGCCCGTTGTCTGCATGCCGAGTTTTTTCGCGCTGTAACTGCTGAGGAAATAGCCTTCGACTATGCCGTCTTTCACCACAAAACGCGGCTGCGTGGCCACGCCTTCGGCATCGAAATAAGTGCTGCGGAACGAGCGCAGGATATGCGGTTCTTCGCGCAGGCTGAGAAACTCGGGCAGCACCTGTTTGCCGATGCTGTCAATCAGAAAGCTGCTTTGACGGTAGAGCGCGCCGCCGCTGAGTGCGCCGATAAGGTGGCCGATTAAGCCGACTGCGACGGTGGTGTCGAACAGTACGGGATAGCTGCCGGTCGGAACGCTGCGGCTGTTCAGACGGCGTAAAGTCCGTTCGGCTGCAGTTTGGCCGATGAGTTCGGGCGCGTCCATGTCTTCGTGACGGCAGGAAGAATCATACCAATAGTCGCGCTGCATGCCGTGTTCGTCGCTGGCGACCACGCTGCAAGAAATGCTGTGGTGCGTGCTTTGCTGATGTGCGGCAAAGCCGTGGGCGTTGCCGTAAACATATTGGTAATGGCCGGTATGAACCGATGCGCCTTCGGAATTTTCAATGCGTTTGTCTGTTGACAGCGCAGCCTGTTCGCATTGCTTGGCCAAATCGATGGCGGATTCGGTACTTAAATCCCATTCGTGGTAGCGGTCGAGGTCGCCGATATGGGTTGCCATCAAGGCAGCATCGGCAAGGCCGGCGCAATCGTCTTCGGCGGTATAGCGTGCAATATCAATGGCGGCTTTGACCGTATCTTGCAGGGCGCGTTCGGAGAAGTCGGCCGTGCTGGCACGGCCTTTGCGTTGGCCGACATAGACTGTAATGTCTAAAGATTTGTCTTGTTGGAACTCGATTTGTTCGATTTCGCCCAAGCGCACGCTGACGCTTTGACCGAGCGACTCGCTGAAATCGGCTTCGGCCGAGGTAGCGCCGGATTGTTTGGCCAAATCCAGCGTGTGTCCGCACAAGCGCAACAGCTCGTCCGGTGTGTGGTTAAACAGCATAAAAAGGTTTCCTGACAGGGTTTTGCGGCATTTTAACCGTTTCAGACGGCCTCTGCAAAAATCGCACGGAAAGGCCGTCTGAAAACTGATAAAATAGGCAGATTCAGAAAATCAGGGAAACACAATGTTTGAACAAGAAGACGAATGGGTCAGCAAAACCCAAATGAAAAAGCAGATGAACGATTTGCAGGCTTTGGGTATGGAATTGACCAAACTCTCCAGCGATACGTTGAAAAAAATCGGCTTGGACGAAGAGCTGTTCGAGGCCATCGTTACCTATAAAAAAATCACCTCCAACAGCGCACTCAAACGCCAAGCACAATTTATCGGCCGCCTGATGCGCGATACCGACCCTGCGCCCATCGAAGCCTATTTGGCCAAACTGCGCGGCGACAATACGGCGCACAATGCCTTTTTGCAACGCGTCGAGCAGGCGCGTACCCGACTGTTGGCAGACGATGGCTCGATTACCCAATTTATGGCCGATTTTCCGCAAGCCGACGCCGGCAAATTACGCACCTTGATCCGCAACACTAAAAAAGAGCAGGAACAAAACAAACCGCCGAAAAACTTCCGCGCGCTGTTCCAAGAAATTAAAGCAGTGATGGAGGCCGGTCAATTCGATGCTTCAGAAGAAGGGCAGGATTGGGAGGAATAAACCTCAAGGCCGTCTGAAAACGGATTGCGGTTTTCAGACGGCCTGTATCGTAATGCCGAAGGAGGATGACCATGAAATTTCGCCGCTTTGTACCTGCCTTGTTAATTAGTGCACTAACCCTCAATGGTTGTACTAACGATCTTTGGGAAAGAAATAGCCCGTTCCATAAAACCACAACCGAAAAAACCGTTGCCAAAGACAATATTCAAGCATTTGGCGTGGTTGCCAAAGACAATACGCAGTTGGAAAAAGGCAGCTTGGTCATGATGGGCGGAAAATATTGGTTTGTCGTTAATTCTAAAGATTCGGCCAAGTTGAAGGCGATCTTGGATGCTAAGCTGAGCAAACGGTTTCAAATG
Source organism: Neisseria sp. HMSC058F07 (assembly GCF_001810035.1). Taxonomy (NCBI): domain Bacteria; kingdom Pseudomonadati; phylum Pseudomonadota; class Betaproteobacteria; order Neisseriales; family Neisseriaceae; genus Neisseria; species Neisseria sp. HMSC058F07. Next base: position 199,660 of record NZ_KV799706.1, read on the forward strand.
GTTCGGCAAAACCCAAAACAGGTGTATGAGGCTTTGCCGGTTGAATTGAAATCCCCTGAAGCGCAAACTTTCCGCTCGAATTTCTGCCTGCGTTACGATACTCAAAAAGTTGCCGAGATTGTCAAGTTGAAACAACTGGCGTTCAAGCCGGTTGAGCTCGATGGTAAAACTGTCTACACACGGTGTATTTCTGCCGAAGGTCATTATTACGCAACGCCGAAAAATGTTGCCGAAGACCGCCATTTTGACACTGCCGTTCCAGTCAGAATTTATTATACGGAAACCAAAACAAGCACCGATGTTTGGAAGTTGACGGGGAATATCCTGAAAACGCCATTGGCGCTGGCTTTGGATGCAGTCGGCGTAGTGATAGCAGGCTCCTATGCCGTGATCGGTGAAATTGTCGATGATTCACGCAAATAATATCCAAGGCCGTCTGAAAACGGATTGCAGGTTTCAGACGGCCTGGCCCTTAAAATAAACGCTTCAAAAATATTAATTTCTCTCTATTTAATCCCACACACCATGTCCGTCAAAATCCAAACACGTTCCATTAATCCGACTGTTTTTAACGACTTGCTCACTGCCGGTACCGATCCTTTGATTGCGCGGCTGTGTGCTGCGCGTGATGTACAAAGTCCGGCCGAGTTGGACGACAAGCTTGCAGCTCTTTTGCCGTATCAAACGCTGACAAACTGCGAAGCCGCCGCCGGCCGTTTGGCGGATGCGGTTGAGCGTCAGGAAAAAATCCTGATTGTCGCCGACTACGATGCCGACGGTGCGACGGCGTGTTCCGTCGGTATGAGCGGTTTGGCGGCGATGGGGGCGAAAGTGGATTTTCTCGTGCCCAACCGCTTTGAACACGGCTACGGCTTAACGCCCGAGCTGGCTGAAATCGCGGCAGAGCAAGGTGTGGATTTATTGGTGACGGTGGATAACGGTATCGCCAGCATTGCAGGCGTGGCGCGCGCGCAGGAATTGGGTTTGGATGTGATTGTAACCGACCACCATCTGCCTGCCGAGACCGTGCCCGACTGCATCATCGTCAATCCAAACCAAAAAGGCTGCGGTTTCCAAAGCAAAAGCTTGGCGGGCGTGGGCGTGATTTTTTATGTATTAATGGCTTTGCGTGCCGAACTGCGCCGCCGCAATTATTTTTCAGACGGCCTGAAAGAGCCGAATCTGGGCGACCTCTTGGATTTGGTTGCACTCGGTACCGTCGCTGACGTCGTCACTCTAGACCACAACAACCGTATCCTCGTATCGCAAGGTCTGAAACGGATGCGTTTGGGTAAAATGCGCCCCGGTATCCGTGCCTTGTTTGAAGTGGCACGGCGCGATTGGCGCAAGGCTCAGCCTTTTGATATGGGCTTTGCGTTGGGGCCGCGCATCAACGCGGCCGGACGGCTGGACGATATGTCGGTCGGCATTGCCTGTCTGTTGGCGCGAGATAATGCCGAGGCGCAGGAACTGGCGGCGCAGTTAAACAACCTCAATATCGAGCGCCGCGAAATCGAGCAGTCTATGCTGCAAGACGCGCTGAATGCTTTTCCTGAAACCCTGCCTTCAGGTCAGACGACTTTGGTGGCGTATCGCGACGACTTCCATCAGGGCGTGGTCGGCATCGTTGCCAGCCGCCTCAAAGACCGTTTTTATCGTCCGACCATCGTGTTTGCGCCTGCCGACAACGGCGAAGTGCGCGGTTCGGGACGCTCCATTCCCAATCTGCACTTGCGCGATGCTTTGGACTTGGTGTCCAAACGCTATCCCGATTTGATTTTGAAATTCGGCGGACACGCGATGGCGGCGGGTTTGAGCATACTCGAACACAATATCCCCGCGTTTCAGACGGCCTTTGAAGAAGCCGTGCGCGAGATGGTGTGCGAAGACGATTTGTCGCAAACCTTCATCACCGACGGCAGCCTGCCTGCACGCGACATTACGCTGGAACAGGCGCAAAACCTTGCTAAACACGTTTGGGGGCAGGGCTTCGCGCCACCGAGTTTTACTGACGAATTTCATGTTGTCCGCCAGCAGCCGTTGGGTGCGGAAGGCAAACACAAAAAAGTCTGGCTGCAAAAAGACGGCTACGAATTTGAAGCCATGTTCTGGCGTTGCAGCGAAGACATTCCAGAATACATCCGCACGGTGTACCGCCCCGTTGCCAACGAATGGCGGAACAATCTCGAATTGCAGCTTTATATCGACTACTGGGAAGCCGCGTAAACAAAGGCCGTCTGAAAAATGAAGAAACAAAAACCTTGGCTCGGCTTTTCATTGGCGTTGCTTGCCACCATGACTTGGGGTTCGCTGCCGGTCATCGCCCAACAGGCATTAAAAGCCGTCGATGCGCCCACGCTGGTGTGGATACGTTTTTTAGTGGCTTCGCTGGTGTTGTTTGTGCTGTTGGGGCTGACCGGCAAGCTGCCGAGGCCGTCGGAATTTTCCAAGCAAACCTTATTTTTATTGATGCTGGGCATTATCGGTATTTCCGCCAACTTTGTGCTTGTTGCCATGGGCTTGCACTATATTTCTCCGACAACCACGCAGGTGTTGTGGCAGCTTTCTCCCTTTACCATGATTTTGGTCGGCGTAGGCGTGTTTAAAGAAGCCTTTACGCATTGGCAAAAAATCGGCTTGATGCTTTTGCTGACGGGTTTGGTCATGTTTTTCAACGACAAATTCGGCGAACTTTTCAGCTTGGGCAGCTATGCGGTCGGCGTAATGATGGCGGCTTCGGGCAGTATGATCTGGGTGTGCTACGGCGTGGCGCAAAAACTTCTGTCCAAACATTTCAATTCGCAACAAATCCTGCTCATGATCTATTTTTGCAGCAGCTTTGTTTTCCTGCCGTTTGCCGAACCGTCGCAAATCGCCCATATCGGCAATCCGTTTTTATGGGGTTGCTTTATCTATTGCTGCCTGAACACGCTGATCGGCTACGGTTCATTCGGCGAAGCGCTCAACCATTGGGACGCTTCAAAAGTCAGTATCGTCACCACGCTGATTCCCGTATTCACCATGATATTTTCCACCATCGGCCATCATCTCGCCCCCGATTATTTTGCCGCTTCAGATATGAATATCGTCAGCTATGTGGGTGCCATGGTAGTTGTGACCGGAGCCTTGCTGGCGGTGGCCGGAGAGAAAGTAATGGGGCTTTTTTTGAGAAAGATATGAAGCATTTATTGCAAAACAGAATAAAACAAGGCCGTCTGAAACAGGTTTCAGACGGCCTTTATATTTTCTAAATCAGATTAATGTGGAACGGCGGATTAATAGAAGCCTTCGCGTTCTTCACGGGTGCTGATGTAGATGTTTTTCACTTGGGTGTAGGCGGCGAGCATCATTTTGTGGGTTTCTCGGCCGATACCTGAAGTTTTGTAGCCGCCAAACGGCGCGCCGGCAGGCAGGCGGTTGTAACAGTTCACCCAAACGCGGCCGGTTTCCAATGCATTGGAAACACGCAGGCAGCGGTTGATGTCGGTACTCCACACTGCGCCGCCCAAGCCGTATTCGCTGTCGTTGGCCATTTTGATGACTTCTTCTTCGGTTTTGAATTTAATCACGGTGGCAACCGGGCCGAAGATTTCTTCTTGGGCAACACGGGCTTCGTTGCTGCTGGCTTCAATCAAAGTAGGCTCGACAAATTCGCCTTTGCCCAATGCGCCTTCGATTTTTTTACCGCCGGTAATGATGCGGCAGCCTTCCTGTTCGCCGATTTTGACGTATTTCAAAATGGTCTCGAGTTGACCGGCGTTGACTTGCGAACCCATTTGGGTGTCGTCTTCCCAAGGCAGGCCGACTTTGATTTTTTTGAATTCTTCAGCCAAAGCATTGACGAATTTGTCGTAAATGCCTTCTTGTACAAAAATGCGCGAACCGGCGCAGCAGACTTGGCCTTGGTTGAACAAAATACCTTTTTGCGCGCCTTCGAGGGCTTTGTCGAAAGGCATATCGTCGAAGAAGATGTTGGCAGATTTGCCGCCCAATTCCAAAGTGGACGGAATCAGCAATTCGGCAGCGGCGATGCCGACGCGGCGGCCGACTTCGGTTGAACCGGTAAAGGCCAGTTTGTTGAAGCCTTTGTGGTGCAGCATGTATTCGCCGGATTTGGAACCGCGGCCGGTAATCACGTTCAACACGCCTTTAGGCAGCAAGTGGTTGATTTTTTGAGCGAGGGACAATAGGCTCAATGAAGTGCTGGAAGAAGGGTGGATGACGATGGTACAACCTGCGGCCAATGCCGGAGCGATTTTCCATGCGGCCATCAAGAATGGGAAGTTCCAAGGAATGATTTGGCCGACAACGCCGATCGGTTCGCGCAGAACGATGGATAAGTCTTCGGCGTCAAGTTGGGTCGCAGTGCCTTCTTCGCCGCGGATCACGCTGGCGAAATAGCGGAAATGGTCGGAAGCCAATGGTACGTCGGCGGCGCGGGTTTCGCGGATCGGTTTGCCGTTGTCCAAGGTTTCTTGCAGGGCGAACAATTCTGCGTTTTCGTCAATCACGTCGGCGATTTTGTTCAAAATGGCCGCGCGTTCGGCAGTCGTGGTTTTGCGCCATGTTTTGAACGCTTCTTGGGCAGCGGCCACGGCAGCATCGACATCGGCGTCGGTTGCGTCTGTGAACTTGGCCAATTCATCGCCATTGGCAGGGTTGTAAGAGGATAAAAGTTTGCCTTCGCTACCTTTCGTCCATTCGCCGTTGATTAAAAGACCATATTCTTTATCAAACACATTTAAATCTTTTGCCATAATACTGTCTCCTTAATGAATGGGAAGGCGTATTTCTGCGCCATAAAAACAGCTTATGCTTTTTTCTTTTTAAGTTCAAGTACTAAAAATGATAATGTTCTCAAAATTTACATTTGTAATGTTATTTCATGTAGCAGGCCGTCTGAAAAATAAAGGATTTGATTGAAATGAAAGTGCATTTGTTAATATATTTAAAGATTCAGATGGTTTGAATAGGATTTGTTATGGTATAACATCATAACTCGTTGTTTTGAAAAAGATTATGGGTTGACGGTTTCGAACATGGGGAGTATTCTCATTTATAGCTAAACAGTTTTTCAACACCCTAGGAGACTCTCTCATGAAAATGCATGCTGTGGTAGTAAATAAAGATGTAGCAGGTGATGTAGAAGTTGTTGAACGCGAACTGCGTCCGCTGGAATACGGCGAGGCGTTGGTAGAAGTCGAGTATTGCGGCGTGTGCCACACCGACTTGCACGTTGCAGCAGGCGATTACGGCGACAAACCGGGTCGCGTGTTGGGACACGAAGGCATCGGTTTGGTTAAAGAAGTTGCTGACGGTGTGAAAAATCTGAAAGTCGGCGATCGTGTCAGCATCGCATGGCTGTTCCAAAGCTGCGGTTCTTGCGAATACTGTAATACCGGCCGCGAAACCTTGTGCCGCTCCGTATTGAACGCAGGTTATACTGCCGACGGCGGTATGGCGACCCACTGTATCGTGAGTGCCGATTATGCGGTCAAAGTTCCTGAAGGCTTGGATCCTGCGCAAGCTTCCAGCATTACTTGTGCCGGTGTAACCACTTATAAAGCCATTAAAGTTTCCGGCGTCCGTCCGGGCCAATGGATTGCAATTTACGGCGCAGGCGGTTTGGGCAACTTGGCGGTTCAATACGCGAAAAAAGTATTTGGCGCGCACGTTGTTGCCGTTGACGTCAACGATGAAAAACTGGCTTTTGCCAAAGAAACCGGTGCGGATTTAGTAATCAATGCCGCCAAAGAAGATGCGGCTCAAGTCATCCAAGAGAAAACCGGCGGCGCACACGCAGCTGTTGTAACAGCCGTATCCGCTGCTGCCTTCAACTCAGGCGTTAACTGCGTCCGCGCAGGCGGTCGTGTTGTTGCAGTTGGCTTGCCGCCTGAGTCTATGGACTTGTCTATCCCACGTTTGGTATTGGACGGCATCGAAGTGGTCGGCTCTCTGGTTGGTACCCGCAAAGATTTGGAAGAAGCATTCCAATTCGGCGCAGAAGGCTTGGTTGTGCCTAAAGTCGAATTGCGTGCTTTGGATGAAGCGCCTGCCATCTTCCAAGAAATGCGCGAAGGTAAAATTACCGGCCGTATGGTGATTGATATGAACAAAGAGTGCAGCTGCATTCATCACTAATCAAATGATTTCGTGACAAAAAGGCCGTCTGAACAATTTCAGACGGCCTTTTTTATTGGATTGGATAACTTAAAGCGTAAAGCGGCTTTCAAATACGCGGATTTCTCCGCTGACAGGATCGGTGAACTCTATTCTTTTGGCCAGAAGTTTTAAAGGTTTGTCGTAGTCTTCCTCGCCGGCCGCCAATGGAGTAGGGTAAAGCGCATCGTTCATCAACGGCATGTTCAAACTCATCATATGCACGCGCAGCTGGTGTTTCTTCCCGGTATGCGGCGTGAGGCGGTAGAGGCTGAATGCGCCGCGGTTTTCTATAAGTTCGATGGTCGTGTGGGCGTTGGATTCGCCTTCCGTTTCACGCGTGAGGAAGAATTTTTCGCCGCGTTCCATTCGTGACGAAATATGCAGCGGATAGTCCAAATCCGTCCGCGTCGGTGCCACCGCTTCATAGGTTTTTCGGACGGTTTTTTCTTGGAACATGGTCTGATAATCGCGACGCGTGGCAGGGTTGAGCGAAAGCAGCATAACGCCTGCCGTATCTTTGTCCAAACGATGAATCGGCGTAATGTCTTCAACATTCAAATGTTGCAATTCAGGCCGCAAACGCAGGCGCGTGAGCAGGGTTTCCCGCAAAAATCTGCCGCTGGGGATGACAGGCAGAAAATGCGGTTTGTCCACCACAAGCAAATGCTCATCAATATGTAAAATCTTTTCATCAAACGGAATACGCGGCTCGCTCTCACGGCTGGTTTCACGGTAATAAAACATCGTTTTGCCGGGTTCGAACAAGGTATTCTCATCAAACGGCACGCTATCCGAACCCACCACAAAACCGCTGTTCAGCCGCCGTCGCCAGTTTTCTTCGCCGACAAAGGGAAAATGAGCGCATAAAAAATGCAGCAGAGGCAAGCCGTAAAATTGCTTTTTATGTGGCAAAACTAAGTAGCTGGGTTTGACACCGTCTAAAAGGGGTAGGGGACTAGTACGTTTTTTCATGCGGCGGATTGTACTCGTTTTTTAGGATTTTTTCAGACGGCCTTGTTTATATGGAAAATAAACTTCTAATAACGGATATGTAGTGATGCCGGTTTTGTGCTTAAATAGATTCTTCAACCGACCAAAGAAACTGGTTTTGTTTGAACTTGCTTTTGTGGCATAAATTAAAGAAATGATAAAGAAGCAATATTTGAGAAAAGGAGAATATTATGCAGAGAAAAATCGGCATAATCATCATGTTATCCGCGTTTTCCGTATCCGCTATGGCGGGAGGGGAAGTTCGGCTTGGCAAGAGTAAGGCATACGATAATGAGTATGAACTTGTGGCAGAGCATGAAGTCAATGAAGAAGGTTCACAATTAAATCAAGATGAGTATGCCGCACATCCAATACGCAACGATAGCGGCGTCATGCAGTCAGGGAAAGTGGCTTCAGGCAGACAAGCTGTTTCCCAATACGGAAAACCTAATTTGCCGCCTGTCCGCTTAAATCCGCATCCTTCACGACCTTGATTTCAAAATCAAAGGGCTGCTCCATTTGTTTGGGCAGCCCTTTTGTTTTGTCGGCTCACTCACATTTTTGTTTGCGCAAAACAAGTTTGTAATCGGTTTTGATGCCGGTTTGATCGCCAATCATCTTAAAATCATCTATCAAACAACGGTTTTCTGTACATTTCAACGTGAAATCTGCACCGACCCTATGGCCGTCAAATTGTTTAAATGTTGCCCGGACGGTATGGGGAGAAGTGACTTTGACTTGCAAGGTTTTATGGAAGTTATCAGGATGATCTTGACCAAAGCCTAAGTAGTAATGTATCGGCATGTCACATCCCATCTCCATATCGGGTTGCTTACGGATATTTGTGTCGAATTTATTGAATTGTCGGATGATTTTTTGTAGTTCAGGCGTAGTAACACGATTATGTTCAGAGCCTAAATCCACTTTAGACAGATAAACCTTTTTGACTAAATCTATTTTCGTTTGATTGTTTGTGGCGTTATTTGCAGCCGTCGCTTGTGAGGGGAAGATAGTAGTTAACAAGCCGATAACAAAAAGAGAGTGCAGTGTTTTTATGATGTGCATATGGACGGGATGAAAAGAATCCAAGTATAACGGCATTGAATCTATATTGAATATGTCTCTAAGAAATTTAAGTTGAAAAGCAGGGGAAGTGTTGGAATCATTGAATATGATTCTGTAATCTGCTTTACAGGCCGTCTGAATGCGAAAACCAATTTTCAGACGGCCTTTTGATTTGTTTCCAACCTCACAAACCCTTAAAAATCAGCTATAATGCCCAACTATTTGATTTTCGCTTATCCCATATTGAAATGGCACAAAAAATTCAATCTGTAAAAGGTATGAACGACCTTTTACCTGTCGAACAAAAAGATTTCAAACTGACGGCTGCGTTTTGGCAGGCGTTTGAAGATACGGTCGGCCGTTGGACACGCGCTTACGGCTATCAGCAAATCCGTACGCCGATTGTCGAGCAAACCGGTTTGTTTGTCCGCTCCATCGGCGAGGAAACCGATGTGGTCGGCAAGGAAATGTACACCTTCTCCGATTCAAACGATTCTTTGAGTTTGAGCTTGCGTCCTGAAGGTACGGCTTCTTGTCTGCGTGCTGTGGTTGAACACAATCTTCTCTACAACAGCCCGCAAAAGCTGTGGTATATGGGGCCGATGTTCCGCCGCGAGCGTCCGCAAAAAGGCCGTTATCGTCAGTTCCATCAGGTTGGTATCGAGGCTTTGGGTTTTGAAGGGCCGGATATTGATGCGGAAATTATCGCGATGTCTGCCGACTTGTGGGAAAAATTGGGTATTCGCGAATACCTGACTTTGGAAATCAACAGTTTGGGCAACCGTGAGGAACGCGCGGCACACCGTGCGGCATTGGTTGAATATTTGACCCGCTATGAAGCGCAACTAGATGAAGACAGCAAACGCCGTCTGAAAACCAATCCTTTGCGCGTTTTGGATACGAAAAACCCTGATTTGCAGGAAATCTGCAATGCGGCGCCGCGTTTGGTGGATTACTTGGGCGAGGCTTCGCAAAACCACTATGCACGCTTCAAGGCGATGTTGGACGGTTTGGGTATCCAATATATTGAAAATCCGCGCTTGGTCCGTGGTTTGGATTATTACAATCAGACGGTTTTTGAGTGGACGACCGACAAACTCGGCGCGCAAGCGACTGTGTGCGGTGGCGGCCGTTACGATGGTTTGATTGAAGAGCTTGGCGGCAAACCTGCGCCGTCTATCGGCTTTGCAATGGGTATTGAGCGCCTGCTGCTTTTGGTGAGCGAATATGGCTCTCTGGAAGTGAACGCTGCGCCTGATGTCTATGCAATGCACCAAGGCGAAGGTGCGGACTTGCAGGTGATGAAATACGCGCAAGCTCTACGTGCTCAAGGTTTCAATGTGATGCAGCATTCCGGCTATCAAAGCCTGAAGGCGCAAATGAAAAAAGCAGACAACAGTGGCGCACGCTTTGCCCTGATTGTGGCTCAGGATGAGCTGGCAAACGGTACGGTTACCCTGAAAGATATGCAGGGCAAACACGAACAACAAACCGTTGCCGCCGCTGATTTGACAGACACTTTTCAACAATGGAAGAACGCATAAATGGCAGCCCATTTGGAAGAACAACAAGAGTTAGACAACTTTAAATATTTTTGGAAACGCACTGGCCGTTGGATCTTTGCCTTGCTGATCGTGGCGGCTTTGGGGTATTTGGGTTACACCATTTACCAAGGCCAAAAAGCTTCAAAAGATCAGGAAGCCGCCGCCGTATTGGCGCAAATGGTGGAAAAGGCGCAGCAAAAAACCGACCCTAAAGCCATCAACGCCGATTTGGCCGAATTGCAAAAAAACTATCCTGATTCTATTTCGACAGCCCAAGCTACGTTGATGGTGGCGGCGACTGAGTTCGATGCCGGCCGTTATGATGTAGCGGAAGGTCATTTGAATTGGGTGCTGAAAAACCAAAATGCACCGCTGGTTCAAGCTTTGGCAGCGCAGCGTTTGGGCGTTGTCCTGTTGCAGCAGAAAAAATACGATGCCGCCATCAATGCCCTGAATACTCAGGTTGAGGCTGACTTCGAGCCTTTGATGCTGGAAACCAAAGGCGATGTTTACGTTGCCCAAAATAAAACCAAAGAAGCCGTACAAAGTTACGAAGCTGCTTTGAGCAAAATGCCGCAAACCGCAGTAGGCCGCGAATTGCTGCAAATGAAAATCGACAGCTTGAAATAAGTTTGTTTGAAATCAAGGCCGTCTGAAGTTGCAATGACTTTTCAGACGGCCTACACTTATCCTTATCAACCGTGTTTTTAAAACACCTGCTTGTGTTCCGCTCCCGTTTTTAGGCGGCACTTGACACAGAAAGACTCCACATGAAACCAACCATCGCGCTTGTCGGCCGCCCCAATGTCGGCAAATCTACCTTATTCAACCGTTTGACGCGCACCAAAGACGCGCTTGTGCATGACTTGCCCGGCCTGACGCGTGACCGCCATTACGGTCATGGCAAAGTCGGCAGCAAACCTTATTTGGTCATCGATACCGGCGGTTTTGAGCCGGTTGTCGATAGCGGCATTTTGCACGAAATGGCAAAACAAACCTTGCAGGCTGTCGATGAGGCCGATGCAGTGGTGTTTTTAGTGGACGGCCGTACCGGTTTGACGCCGCAAGATAAAATTATTGCCGACCGTTTGCGCCAAAGTCCGCGTCCTGTTTATTTGGCTGTGAATAAAGGCGAGGGCGGCAATAGGGCTGTACTTGCCGCTGAGTTCTACGAACTTGCTTTGGGTGACCCTTATGTTATTTCAGGTGCGCATGGCGATGGTGTGTATTATCTGATTGAAGATATTTTGGAAACCTTCCCTGAGCCTGAAAAGGAAGAGGAAGAAGCGAAACATCCTGTTTTTGCTGTAATCGGCCGTCCAAATGTCGGCAAATCGACCTTGGTAAACGCCATTCTCGGCGAAGAGCGCGTGATTGCCTTCGATATGGCAGGTACGACGCGCGACAGCATCCACATTGATTTTGAGCGCGAAGGCAAACCGTTTACCATCATCGATACCGCAGGTGTGCGCCGTCGCGGCAAAGTGGATGAAGCGGTGGAAAAGTTCTCCGTTATCAAAGCTATGCAGGCGGTTGAAGCGGCAAACGTTGCCGTTTTGGTATTGGACGCGCAACAAGATATCGCCGATCAAGATGCGACGATTGCAGGTTTCGTTTTGGAAGCAGGCCGTGCCTTGGTCGTAGCGGTCAATAAATGGGACGGCATCAGCGAAGAGCGCCGTGAGCAAGTGAAACGCGATATCAACCGCAAACTGTATTTCCTTGATTTTGCTAAGTTCCACTTTATTTCTGCATTGAAAGAACGCGGTATAGACGGTTTGTTTGAAAGCATTCAGGCTGCCTACAATGCGGCGATGATTAAGATGCCGACGCCAAAAATCACGCGCGTATTGCAAAGCGCTATCGAGCGTCAACAGCCGCCGCGTGCTGGCTTGGTGCGTCCGAAAATGCGTTATGCCCACCAAGGCGGCATGAATCCGCCGGTGATTGTGGTACACGGTAATTCGCTACACGCCATTTCTGACAGCTATACGCGCTATTTGACCCAAACGTTCCGCAAAGCCTTCAATCTGCAAGGTACGCCGCTCAGAATTCAATACAATGTTTCGGAAAACCCGTATGAAAATGCGGAAGACAAACCGAAGAAAAAACCGCTGCGCCGTGTCAGCTTGAGCAACCGTATTGAGAAACGCGAAGGCCGCAAGGAAGAGAAAAACCGCTTCAAGAAGAAAACCAAAGTCAGCGTGAAAAAACAATTCAGCAAATAAGCATAAAGGCCGTCTGAACAATTTCAGACGGCCTTTTTTTAATGAAAAACAGCTCGTTAGAGCTTCATGGCATATTTTCGATAGGATTTGCCGAATTTTAAAAAACATCCAATTTGGATTTGGGATTGTTGTGAATATGGAAATGAAACAGTCGGTTTGACGTGAAGTTCCCTTATTGCTGGATTCCTAAATGGTGTGATAGAAAAAAATAGTTGGTAATTTATCCTATTCGGGGCTACAATCCCATCAAACGCCGATTTTGGCGTCTTTACAATCATAATAATGGAGCTCAAGAATATGACAGCTAAAGGACAAATGTTACAAGATCCTTTTTTGAATGCGTTGCGTAAAGAGCACGTTCCGGTTTCGATCTACTTGGTAAACGGCATCAAGCTGCAAGGCCAAGTGGAATCATTCGACCAGTACGTTGTTCTGCTGCGTAATACTTCCGTCACTCAAATGGTTTACAAACACGCTATCTCAACAATCGTTCCTGCACGCGCAGTCAGCCTGCAACACGAAAACAAACAACCTCAAGCCGCTGCCGCAGCTGCTCCGGTTCAAGTTGAGACTGTGCAACAACCTGCCGAATAAATGATGTAACGCATTCCTGTTTTTCAATACCTTACCGCTTTTGCGGTAGGGTATTTTTATTTTCAGACGACCTTTATCATGCTGCTTGAGAACATTCTTCCCTTTGCCCACTCCCTGTTACAGCAAGCCTTAAAAGCAGGCGGCCGCGCTTTGGATGCGACGGCCGGAAACGGGCATGATACTTTGCTGTTGGCGCAGTCGGTTGGCGAGACGGGTAGGGTGTGGGCATTTGATGTGCAACTCAAGGCACTGGCGCAGACTCAAGGCCGTCTGAAAGAAAACGGCGTAGATGGTCGGGTAGCCCTGATACATGACGGCCATGAAAACCTTTTGTCTTATATCGACGAGCCTTTAGATGCCGCAGTATTTAATTTCGGTTGGCTGCCGGGAGGCGATAAAAGCTGTACAACTGAAGCAGCAAGCAGTATCCGTGCGCTGACGGATACTTTGGGTTTGCTGAAAGAGGGCGGGCTTGCCGTGGCGGTATTGTATCCTGGACATGAAGCCGGCCGAATAGAGGCTGAAGCGATTGTGCAATGGACGGAAACTTTGCCGCAGGAAGCCTTTGCCGTGTTACGCTATGGCTTTGTCAACCGCCGCAATGCGCCTCCCTATCTGCTGGCGATTGAAAAGTTGCGTCAGAAATAGATGTTTGCGGTAAAATAGCTGCTTTGTTTTTCAACCCTCAACATAAGAAACTGCCATGCAATATCTGTTTGTAAAATACAGCCATCAGATTTTCGTTGCCATTACCATCCTGTTGTTCAACATCCGTTTTTTCCTGCTCTGGCGTCATCCTGAGAAACCGTTGGCAGGCATTTGGAAAGCCATGCCGCATTTGAACGACACCATGTTGCTGTTTACCGGCTTGTGGCTGATGAAGATTACTCATTTTTCGCCGTTCAATGCGCCGTGGCTCGGTATGAAAATCCTGCTGTTGCTGGTTTATATTGTGTTGGGCATGATTATGATGCGTTCGCGTCCGCGTTCGCCGAAATTCTATATCGTCTACGTTTTGGCCATGTCGTGTGTTGCCACGATTGTTTTCCTTGCCAAAACCAAAACGCTGCCGTTTTAAAAGAGGCCGTCTGAAATGTATCCGCATTTTGCCGTTGTCGCTTTGGGCAGCAATCTCGCCAATCCTGCCGAACAGATTCGCGCCGCTTTGGCCGAATTGGCCGCGCATCCTCATGTTCGGCTCGAAAAAACATCTTCCCTGTATTTGACTGCGCCGGTCGGCTATGACGATCAGCCCGATTTTGTGAACGCCGTTTGTACCGTGAAAACATCATTGGATGGCGTAGCGCTGTTGGCAGAGTTAAACCGCATCGAGGCCGAATTTGGGCGCGAACGTACCTTCCGCAATGCGCCGCGCACCTTGGATTTGGACATTATCGATTTTGACGGTATCCGCAGCGATGACCCGCATCTGACCTTGCCGCATCCGCGCGCGCATGGGCGCAGTTTCGTTATGTTGCCGTTGGCCGAAATCCTTCCGGATTTCGAGTTGGGCGAGCATGGACGTGCGGCTGATTTGGCTCAGGCTTTGGGTGAGCAGGGTATTCACCTGTTGAAAGAATAAAGGCCGTCTGAAAAAACGGACGAAAACAAGAAAGGGCGTGTTGGACACGCCTTTTTTGCTATAAAATATTGTTGGGAGACACATTAAAAAGAGTTACTATGAATCCTCGTTATATTGTTGTCGAAGGCGCCATCGGTAGCGGCAAGACCGCTTTGAGCCGCCGCTTGGCAGAGCATTTCAGCGCGTTGCTGTTGTCGGAGAATCCAGATCACAATCCGTTTCTCATGAAGTTTTACAGCAATGTTTCCAATAATGGCTTGGCTGCCGAACTTTTCTTCCTGATGCGCCGCGCTGAAAGCGTGAATATTATTGAAGACCAATGCGCGCAAGGCGGAATGGTTGTGGCTGATTTTTTGCCGGAAAAAGACCGTATTTTTACGCCCATCGTTTTGAATGATGACGAGCAGCAGCTTTTTGCCGATATGAAGCAACGCATTCTGCCGCAATACGCGGAGCCCGATGTGGTGATTTATCTGCAAACCGCTGTCGAAAACAACCGCAAACGTCTGCAAAAACGTCACGAAGGCATTATCAGCTTGTTTCCCGAAGGCTATTTGGGACGGGTGCATGACGAATACAGTCATTTCTTCCATTTGTATCAAAGCGCGCCTTTGCTGACTGTCAATGCCGATGAGTTGGATTTAGCCGGCAATGACGACTACTTCCAGCTTTTGTTGCGTACATTGGAAGATTTTCAAGGTACGCGCAGTTATTTGAATTTAAGCGAAAAATAAACGTAGGCTAGGTTTAGGCCGTCTGAAAGGAATAATATGTCAAAATATCAATTCACACTCCCATCTTCTTCCGGTAGCGATTTTAACTCCGCCGAACATTTGCCGTTGGTTGTCTATTTTTATCCTAAAGACAGCACGCCCGGCTGTACCACCGAAGGCTTGGATTTCAATGCCCGATTGGAACAATTCAAAGCATTGGGCTATACCGTTGTCGGCATTTCGCGCGACGGTGTCAAATCGCATCAGAATTTCTGCACCAAACAAGGCTTCCAGTTTGAATTGTTGAGCGACAAAGAAGAAACCGTCTGCAAACTGTTTGACGTGATCAAGCTGAAAAAGCTTTACGGCAAAGAATCCCTCGGCATCGAGCGCAGCACGTTTGTGCTGGACGAAAACGGCGAAATCGCCCATGAGTGGCGCAAAGTCAAAGTGGCCGGACACGCGCAGGAAGTTTTGGATACAATCTCTCAAGCCTCTTAATAGGGCTTTGAAAACCTAAGGCCGTCTGAACGGATGTAAAGTCATGCCGTTCAGACGGCCTTTCAATACAGTTTGATGAGTATGGACGATTTAATAGACAAGCTGCTTGAATCCCTTTGGCTGCAAGACCGGCTCAGCTACAATACGCTGCAAAGTTACCGCCGTGATTTGGTCAAAGTCGCCGCGCGTTTGACCGAGGGCGGGCAGGATTGGTTGAGTGCCGATGAATTTGCCCTGTCTGATGCTGTGTATGCGGAGGGAGAAAAAAACACGTCCCAAGCACGGGCATTGTCGGCTTGCAAGCGTATGTACGGCTGGTTGGAAGAGACAGGCCAAAGAGCAGACAATCCCACCCGTTTTCTCAAGGCGCCGAAATCGGAACGCAAACTGCCCACGCTGATTACCGAAGCCCAAATCGATGCGCTGCTGGCTGAGCCGGATGTGGAAACGCTGCACGGGCTGCGCGACAAAGCCTTGCTTGAAGTCATGTATGCAACAGGTTTGCGCGTGACCGAAGCCGTCAAATTGACGCTCAGCGATATCGATTTACATCGCGGCAGTATCCGTACCATAGGCAAGGGCGACAAATTGCGTCTGGTTCCGCTGGGGCAGGAAGCGGCGTATTGGGTGGAACGCTATTGCAACGAATCGCGCCCGTTGTTGCTGAAAAACAAAATCTGCGACGAAGTGTTTGTCAGCCAGAAACGCAGCGGCATCAGCCGTCAACTTGCATGGATGATAGTCAAAGAATATGCCGAAGCGGCCGGTATTGCTTCGCTCAGTCCGCACGGTTTGCGCCATGCTTTTGCCACGCATTTGGTCAATCACGGCGTCGATTTGCGTTCGGTCCAGATGATGTTGGGACATTCCGATATCAACACCACGCAGATTTATACCCATGTTGCCAATATTCGTTTGAAAAACATGGTCGATGAACACCATTCCCGTTCATAAATAAAGGCGGCATCTCGAAGATGCCGCTTTTTGTTATTGAGGCCGTCTGAACAGTTATAAAGTTTATTATTTATAAAATAACAATCAAAATACAAATTTACATAGAAAAATTTCAAAACAAAAGGACAGTGCCAATATTGCAATGCAAACCGTTTTTATTTATATTTACGTTCAAGAATAAATCCTACTCTCAATTACAGAGGGTAACAAAATTATTGGAGCACATCATGTTTGTCTGCATCTGCAACGCCATTACTGACCACGACATCAAAGAGACTATCGCCGCCGGTGCAACCACCATGAGCGATTTGCAGGCTCAATTAGGTGTGGCGACTTGTTGCGGTTGTTGCGGCGAATTGGCAGCGTCATTTTTGACTGCAAGCAGTGCCCAAAATACTGTGACTGCCGGTATCAACGTTCAGTCTTAATTTTAGAATATACACAAAGGCCGTCTGAAGGCGTGACAGAAATCCTTGATTTCGTTTCGCGCCTGTTCAGACGGCCTTTGTCATGCCTGTATGGTTTGGAGGCATTTTGCTATACAATGGCCGCTTTTGTCCCTCCGAGAGTAACCGCCATGAAACTGACCTTGATGTTTCGGGAGTATTGCAGCCTGTGCCACAAAATGCGCGAACAATTAAAGCCTTATCAGGAGCAGTTTGGATTTGAGCTGGATATTGTCGATGTTGATGAAGATCCGGTTTTAGAAGAAAAGTACAATGAGCTGGTGCCTGTTTTGCTGGATGGCGATACCGAAATCTGCCATTGGTTTTTGGACGAAGAAAAACTGAAAGCGCATTTGAGCGCATAACAAACCGTTGACCATATTGTCTTTCAGACGGCCTTTTGCTGTTCATGCCGTCTGAACATTGATTTTATTATGACTGAAAAACTTTCTCCCGATGCGCTGATTGAAGCGGCGCTGTTGACGCAAGTCGAACCCTTAAACGAAAAAGCCATGCGCGAATTGTGCGTGCCGCCATTGTCGCAAGACAAGCTGATTGACGTGTTGGCGCAACTGAAGGCCCGTTGGCAGGGCAGGGCTTTGCAACTGGTGCATACCCATGAGGGCTGGCGCTTCCAAATTGCCCAAGCCGCATTTGAGCGACTGGGCAGCCTGCAAGAGCAGCGCGCGCCGCGTTATTCCCGCGCCGTGATGGAGACGCTGGCGATTATTGCCTATCAGCAACCGGTAACGCGTGGCGATATTGAAGGCATACGCGGCGTGGCAGTGTCGCAAAATGTCATGCAAACCTTGCAGGATAGGGGCTGGATTGAAGTCATCGGCCACCGTGATTCTGTCGGCCGTCCGGCTTTGTGGGCGACAACGGCAACTTTTTTAAGCGATTTGCGTTTGGAAAGTTTGGAAGAATTGCCGCCGCTGACTGAATTGGGTGAGCTGGTGTTGCCTGATTTGATGGAAACGCCGCCGACAGGCGATGAGGAGGCTGAAGAAGCAGTTGAATCAGGAAGCAGACTGATTAACTGATTTGAATGTAAAGGCCGTCTGAAACAATCGTGTTTCAGACGGCCTTTATTATTGTATAACATCATGATTTTAAATATAATTTTCATCTATTTTAATAACTTATTGATTTTGTGATATAATTTAAGAATTATTAGAATAAATATCTCTCATTCTGTAATAGTTTGAGAAGGCATACGGAAACGTTTCTTTCTTTATCAATCGGCAGCCCGTTTGTTCTTCAAATATGCGCTGTATCAACTACGGAACCGATATGAAATTCAAACAATTTATTCAAAACAAATCTTCTTTCAATCCAAGCGTGGTCGGTATTACGCTTTTCTTCGTCCTTTTGCTTTTGTCAGCTGCTTTGGTTTGGCCTCAAAATACTGAGGCTTTGTTAAATGCAATGAAGCAGTTTATCTTTCAAAATGTCAGTTGGTTTTACATTCTGACTTTCTCTGTATTCCTTATTTTCTTATTGGCGCTTCCCATCAGCAGCTTCGGCAGTATCAGGCTGGGTACAAACGAGGACGAACCTGAGTTTTCGTTTTTATCATGGTTGGCCATGCTGTTTGCGGCCGGCATGGGCGTGGGCTTGATGTTTTTTGGTGTGGCCGAGCCTTTATCGCATTTTTCTTCCCCGATTGCCAAAGGCAATGCGCAAGAGGCGATTCTGCATACGGTATTCCACTGGGGGATTCATGCCTGGGCAATCTACGGAATCATTGCGCTTGCCTTGGCGTATTTCGGTTTCCGCTATAAATTGCCGCTGGCGTTGCGCTCCTGCTTTTATCCGATTTTAAAAGACAAAATCAACGGCAAAATGGGCGATGCCATTGATGTGATGGCTTTGATTGCGACTTTGTTCGGTATTATCACAACCTTGGGATTTGGCGCGGCACAAATGGGTTCAGGTTTGTTGAAGATGGGCTGGGTGCAGGACAACAGCTATGTTTTGCAGGTCGGCATTATCGTTGTTGTGATGGCGATTGCCATATTTTCCGCAACTTCGGGCGTGGGCAAAGGCGTCAAAATTTTGAGTGAAACCAACTTGGTATTGGCACTGTCATTGCTGTTGTTTGTCTTGTTTAATATGCCGACGACGTATTTGATTTTCGCATTCAGCGACAATTTGGGCACTTATTTGAGTAACTTCGTTTCGTTCAGCTTTAAGTCATATACCTACGAGCCTGAGCATACAAAATGGTTTACCGGCTGGACGGTGTTATATTGGGCTTGGTGGTGTTCGTGGTCGCCTTTTGTCGGTTTGTTCATTGCCCGAATTTCACGAGGCAGGACCATTCGCGAATTTATTTTTGGCGTATTGGCAGTGCCTAGCCTGATGAGTATTTTGTGGTTTACTGTATTTGGCAATTCGGCCTTGTGGCTGGACACGCATGTGGCAAACGGCGCGTTGTCTGCCTTGACCAACGAGCCTGAAAAACTGTTGTTTGCCTTTTTGAATTATCTGCCGTGGCCGGTCATCAGCAGCTTGGTGGCATTGCTGGTGATTGCGCTGTTTTTTATCACTTCTGCCGACTCGGGCATTTATGTGCTAAACAATATTGCTTCGCGCGATAAAGGGCTGGCTTCGCCCAAGTGGCAATCGGTTATGTGGGGTGTGTTGATTTCGGCTGTGGCTATTGTGTTGCTGGGTGCCGGGGGGTTGCCTATTTTGCAAACCATGACCCTGATTGCGTCTCTGCCGTTTGCGGTGTTGATGATTTTTATGATGGTTTCTTTGTGGAAAGCCCTGAACAACGATGCCAACTATTTTGCAACCGCCGTCAATCCGAGCAGTATTTTCTGGTCGGGCGATCATTGGAGGGAACGCCTTGGCCAAATGATGAATCAGACGCAGGAAGTCGATATCATCAAATTTATGAAAAATACGGCGCTTCCGGCAATGCAGGAATTGAAAAACGAATTGACCGAAAAATACAATATGGACGTAGAAATCCGTTGCCTGTTGCAACAGGATGAGCCGTCGGTGGAGCTGGTGGTGCATAAAGGGACGGTAAGGGATTTTGTCTATGGGATTAAATCCGTAAAGCGGGAAATTACCGACCAGTTGATTCGTGAAGACAGCCTGCCTCATTTCAAATATGCAGCAACGTTCATACCGTTGACGTATTTT
>NZ_KV799706.1:219697-278884 GCF_001810035.1 Neisseria sp. HMSC058F07
TTTTCGGATGGGCGCGATGGATACGATGTGCAATATATGACGCAAAAAGAATTGATTGCCGATATGCTCAAGCAGTATGAGCGTTATCTGAACCTGCTTGCAGGAGTAGGGCAGGAATTGATGGGGCATGAACAAGTAGAACTGGCAGAGTAAAATAAATTTAGGCCGTCTGAACATGTAGCAATATTCAGACGGCCTTTTTATTGCCCGCTTAAAAAATAATTTGTTTAAAATAAATATCTTAGATAAATCATAAGAAAAATCTGATTTAAACTATAAAAAACCTTAGTTATAATCAACTTATCTAAAGCTATTCCGCATGAGTGCGGGTGATTTACTAAGGAATACTGCAATGCTGTTGGCACTTTCTTTGCGTGATTTTGTCATTGTTGAAAACCTGAATCTTGATTTTCAAAACGGCTTTACCGTATTGACGGGCGAGACCGGCGCAGGCAAATCGATTACTCTGGATGCGATTGGCCTGTTGTTGGGCGATAAAGCCGATTACAGTCAAGTGCGAAGCGGCGCCAAAGAAGCGCAGTTGTCGGCTTTGTTCGATATCAGCGGTTTGCCTGAACTGAAAGCGCAGCTGCAGGAGCAAGGCCTTTTGGAAGAAGATGCCGAAGAGCTCAGCATCCGCCGTATTATCGATGCCAAGGGTAAAAGTCGCAGTTATATCAATAATCAGGCAGCAACATTGGTGCAGCTGAAAGCTATTGGCGAGCAGTTAATCGATATTCACGGACAAAATGCCCATCATTCGTTGAATCAAGAATCTGCGCAACGCGAGTTGTTGGACGCATTTGCCGGCAGCAAAGAGCAGGCAGAAACGGTCAAACAGCTTTATCAAAATTGGGTCAATGCGAAAAAAGCCCTGCAAGAAGCGCAAGAGCAGGCAGAAACCATGGCCATCGAGCGCGAGCGTTTGGAATGGCAGTTTAATGAATTGAACCAATTGGAGCTTAAGCCCAACGAATGGGAAACCTTAAGCCAAAGCCACGACAGTCTGGCGCATTCGGCCGAATTGCTGCAAACCGCCGAGCAGGTGGGCGACAGCATAGACGGAGATAACGGCATCCACCGTCAAATCTACCAATGCCAAAAACTGTTGGGTAATCTGCAAAACATTGAGCCGCGCTTTGCCGAGAGCCTGAATATGTTGGCAAGTATTGAAGCAGAATTGGGTGAAATCAGTGCCAATATGCGTGATGTGGCCGGTCGCAGCGACATCGATCCTAATGAATTGGCCGCACAAGAAAGCCGTATGGGCGAATTGATGAGCATGGCGCGGAAATACCGCATTGAGCCGGAAGAGTTGCCGCAAAAGCTGGCAGAAATCGACGAACGACTGCAAAACCTGCACGCGGCTGCCGATTTGGAAGCCTTGGAAAATACAGTTGCACGCAATCTTGCCGAATACCATGAAGCCGCGCATATCCTCTCTGCCATGCGCCATCAGGCAGCCGGCCGTTTGGGCGAAGAAACAACCGAGCATATGCAACATTTGGCCATGAAGGGCGCACGTTTTGACATCGTCTTGTTGCCGTCTTCGCCGACCGCACATGGGCTGGAGCAGGTGCAATTCCAAGTAGCGGCGAATAAAGGCAATCCGTCCCGTCCTTTGAACAAAGTCGCTTCCGGTGGCGAATTGGCGCGTATCAGCTTGGCTTTGCAAGTGGTTGCCAGCCAATACACGCAAGTGCCGACATTGATTTTTGACGAAGTGGATACCGGTATTGGTGGCGGCGTTGCTGAAATGGTCGGTAAAGCTTTGCGTGCCTTAGGTAAAAAACATCAAGTCTTAGCGGTAACCCATCTTCCTCAAGTCGCCTCTTGCGGTGAAAACCATTGGCAGGTCCGCAAGCATAGCGAAGGGGAGCAAACCGTCAGCGAAATCAGTGTTTTGAACCATCATCAGCGCATTGAGGAAATCGCGCGTATGCTGGGTGGCGAAATCATTACCGATACCACACGCAGCCATGCTGCCGAACTCTTGCATTTGGCAGCCGCCTAAAAGCCTCAAGGCCGTCTGAAAATAGGATTCAGACGGCCTTTTCTATATTTTGCCACCCTTTCAGGCGGGCCGAATACAAGGTATGATTATATCGTCTGTTTACAAGGAAATTTTGATGAAAGTCCTGTTTATCGCCGATCCGATGGCAAGTTTTAAAACCTATAAAGACACTACTTACGCCATGATGCGTGAAATGGCAAAGCGCGGTTGGCAGCTTTTTCATACCTTGAGCGGAGAATTGTCCGTCCGTGAAGGCTTGGTAGTGGCTCAGGTGGCGGCATTTGAGTTTGTCGGCGCGAAAAACGATGACGATCACGAATGGTTTAAATCAGAGGCAAAAGTTCAGACGGCCTTGAAAGATTTCGATGCGGTCATTATGCGCACTGATCCGCCGTTTGATATGCAATATCTGTACGCGACCCAGTTTTTGACGTTGGCACAGCAGCAGGGTACAAAAGTATTTAACAGCGGGCAGGCAATGCGCGATTTCAATGAAAAATTGGCTATTTTGAACTTCAGCCAGTTTACCGCGCCGACTTTGGTTACCACACGTTCCGCCGATGTCCGTGCCTTTTTGAAAGAACACGGCGACATCATTATCAAACCTTTGGACGGTATGGGCGGTATGGGCATTTTCCGCCTAACCGAATCCGACCCCAATATCGGCAGTATTTTGGAAACCCTGATGCAGCTTGATTCACGTACCATCATGGCGCAACGTTATATTCCTGAAATCGTACATGGCGACAAGCGCATTCTGATTATTGGTGGAGAGGTTGTTCCGTATGCTTTGGCGCGTATTCCGCAAAACGGAGAAACGCGCGGCAACTTGGCTGCCGGCGGCCGCGGCGTGGCACAGGAATTGAGCGAGCGCGACCGTGAGATCGCAGAAACCCTTGCGCCTGAATTGAAGCGTCGCGGTATTTTGCTTGCCGGTTTGGATGTCATCGGCAACAACCTGACCGAAGTCAATGTAACCAGCCCGACCGGCTTCCAAGAAATCATGAAGCAAAAAGATTTCAACGTTGCCGCTATGTTTGCAGATGCCGTAGCATCTTGGGCAAAACAATAAACCCAAAGGCCGTCTGAAAATTGACCCGACCGTTTCTTTTCAGACGGCCTTTTTATGTTGAGAATATGATGGAACCATCTTCCTACGCATCTGAAAAAAAAGGTAAAAACGGCATTAAGCGCATTATCAATGCGTTTGGTTATTCCAAAGACGGACTGGCTGCCGCGTATCGTTATGAAAGCGCATTTCGCCAAGTTTTTTGGTTGAACCTGATTTTAATTTTCTTAGCGTTGTTTCTTGATTTCGGATCGGTCACCAAAATGGTGCTTGTTGTCGCATCGTTTATTTCACTGATTACCGAATTGTTTAATACCGCCATCGAGGCAGCCGTTGACCATACTTCTACTGAAAAACACGAGCTGGCCAAGCGTGCCAAAGATGCCGGCTCGGCCGCGCAATTGATGGCTTTGTTCATGTTATTTATTGTTTGGATTATTGCATTAACTGCTTAAAAATGTGGTAATATAGTAATTCGTTAGGATTAGATAGTATTAATTAATCTATATCAAAGTTTTCAGGCGGCCTTTGGTTGTAAGATGAAGGCTGTATATCCCAGCCATTTGGCAAACACAAGGAGCAAAACATGAAAAAATTAATGGCAACCCTGATTCTGGCAGGCTTGGCAACTTCCGTATCTGCAGCCGGTATCCATATTGAAGACGGTTGGGCACGTGCCACTGTCGAAGGTATGAAAATGGGTGGCGCATTCATGAAAATCCAAAACGATGAAGCCAAACAAGACTTCTTGGTAGGCGGCAGCAGCCCTGTTGCCGAACGTGTTGAAGTACACACCCATATTAACGACAATGGTGTTATGCGTATGCGCGAAGTTAAAGGCGGCGTGCCTTTGGCTGCAAAAGGCGTAACCGAGCTGAAACCGGGCAGCTACCACGTTATGTTCATGGGTCTGAAAAAACAATTGAAAGAAGGCGAAAAAGTGCCTGTAACCCTGAAATTCAAAAACGCGAAACCTCAAACTGTCGAGCTGGAAGTGAAAACCGCACCTAAAGCCGAAATGCAGCATGATCACGGCGCACACGGTGGCGCACATCAGCACTAATTGCTTGAATTTGCATATAAAGGCCGTCTGAAAGTCGTTGGGCTTGCAGACGGCCTTTTCTGTCGTCAAATCAAAATGTGCTAAAATCACGCTTTAAAAAATGTATTTAAAACCCACATTCCGCTCATGAATACTCACAACACACCAGCAAACATCATCGTCGGCCTCTCCGGCGGCGTCGATTCATCCGTTACCGCGGCCCTGCTCAAACAGCAAGGCCATCAAATCAGCGGCGTGTTCATGCAGAACTGGGAAGATGACGACAACGACGAATATTGCAGCATCAAACAAGATTCCTTTGATGCCATTGCCGTTGCCGATATCATCGGCATCGACATCGACATCGTCAATTTTGCCGCGCAATATAAAGACAACGTATTTGCCTATTTTCTCAAAGAATACAGCGCAGGCCGCACGCCAAACCCGGATATCTTGTGCAATGCCGAAATTAAATTCAAATGCTTTTTGGACTATGCCATAGAGCAGGGCGCCGATACCATTGCCACCGGACACTATGCCCGCAAAGAAGTTCGAAACGGCGTGCATTACCTGCTCAAAGGCTTGGATCAAAATAAAGACCAAAGCTATTTCCTATATCGTCTCAAGCCTTTCCAACTCGAGCGCTCGATTTTCCCATTGGGTGAGTTGGAGAAGCCTGAAGTCCGCCGTCTTGCCGAAGAATTCAAATTACCGACTGCAACCAAAAAAGACAGTACCGGCATCTGCTTTATCGGCGAACGCCCGTTCCGCGAGTTTTTGCAAAAATACCTGCCGACCAATAATGGCAAAATGGTGACCCCTGAAGGCAAAGTAGTCGGCGAACACGTCGGCTTGATGTTTTACACGCTGGGCCAACGCAAAGGCTTGGGCATCGGCGGCGCAGGCGAGCCGTGGTTTGTTGCGGCCAAGGATTTGACCAAAAACGAACTGATTGTCGTCCAAGGCCATGACCATCCTTTGCTTTATACGCAAAGCCTGGTTATGAACGATTTGAGCTTCACATTGCCAGAACGCCCGAAAGAAGGCCGCTATACCTGCAAAACGCGCTACCGTATGGCCGACGCGCCTTGTACGTTGCGTTATTTAGATGATGAAACCATCGAGCTTGTTTTTGACGAGCCGCAGTGGGCAGTAACCCCAGGCCAATCTGCGGTACTGTATGACGGCGATGTGTGCTTGGGCGGCGGTATCATCATGTCCACCGACAAGCCTGTCATTATTACAGCTTAATAAAAGGGCCGTCTGAAAACGAAGCGGCAGATTGAATAAAGCCTTTCAGACGGCCTCGATTTCAAAAAACGACTAAATAAAAGACTGATCAATATGGAAAAACTCTGGCTCAAAAGCTACGAACAAGGCGTAAACCCTGAAATCGATATCTCTCAATACAGCTCCATCAGCGATGTATTCCGTCAAAGTGTCGAGAAATTCGCAGATAAACCTGCTTTTCAAAATATGGGCAAAACACTGACTTATGCCGAAGTGGGCAAGTTGGCGACCGATTTTGCGTCTTACCTGCAAAACGTATTGAAACTACCGCGCGGTGAGCGTGTGGCAATTATGATGCCGAACGTTTTGCAATATCCGATTGCGCTTTTCGGTATTTTGCAGGCAGGTTTGGTGGCAGTGAATACCAATCCGCTTTATACGCCGCGCGAGTTGGAGCATCAGTTGAAAGACAGCGGTGCGACCACGATTGTCGTGTTGGAGAACTTTGCCAATACGCTGGAGCTGGTGTTGCCGCGTACGCAAATCAAACATGTGATTGTCGCGTCGGTCGGCGAGATGTTCGGCATGATTAAGGGCGCGTTGCTGAACTTTGTCATCCGCAAAGTGAAAAAAATGGTGCCGGAATACCGCATTCCAAATACCATCACTTTTCAGACGGCCTTGAAGCAAGGTGCAGCAAATACGTTCAAACCAGTCGAGTTGACACGTGACGATACTGCCTTGCTGCAATATACAGGCGGCACGACCGGTTTGGCAAAAGGTGCCGTCCTCAGTCATGGCAATATCTGCGCCAATATGTTGCAGGCAAAAGAATGGATTAAAAACAGCCTGCACGAAGGCAAAGAAACGGTTATTGCCGCGTTGCCGCTTTATCATATCTTTGCCTTGACGGTAAACCTGATGATCTTTGCGAATACCGGTTCTAAAATCATCCTGATTACCAACCCTCGCGATATGAAGGGGTTTATCGGCGAATTGAAAAAAGAGCCGATTAGCGTGTTCATCGGTGTGAATACCTTGTTTAATGCGATGGTCAACCGTCCGGATTTCGCCGAAGTCGATTTTTCCCGTTTGAAGCTGACTTTGGGCGGCGGTATGGCAACGCAAAAAGCCGTTGCGGAAAAATGGAAAAAAATCACCGGTACGCCGATTGTGGAAGCTTACGGTTTGACCGAAGCCAGCCCGGGTGTGTGTTGCAATCCTTTGAATATCGAGGCTTACAGCGGCGGTATCGGTTTGCCGGTTCCTTCGACCGAAGTCGAATTACGCGATGCGGACGGCAAAGAAGTGCCTATCGGACAGCCGGGCGAATTGTGGGTACGCGGTCCGCAAGTGATGAAAGGCTATTGGAACCGTCCTGAAGAAACCGCCAAAGCAATCGATGCACGCGGCTTTTTAGAGACCGGCGACATTGCCGTGATGGATGAAAAAGGCTGGCTGAAGCTGGTGGACCGCAAAAAAGATTTGATTGTGGTATCCGGTTTCAATGTATATCCGAACGAAATCGAAGAAGTGGTGGCCAGCAACGACAAAGTCTTGGAAGTCGCCTGTATCGGCGTGGCAAGCGAGAAAACCGGTGAAGCGATTAAGGTCTTCGTCGTACGCAAAGACCCGTCTTTGACCAAGGAAGAACTGATCGATTTCTGCCGCAAAGAACTGACGGCGTATAAAGTGCCGAAAGACATCGAATTCCGCGACGAGTTGCCAAAATCCAACGTTGGCAAAATCCTGCGCCGCGAGCTGCGCTGATATATAGAATCAGTATGATAAGGCCGTCTGAAAACGCTGTTTTCAGACGGCCTGAAGCTTTTGCCGTTTGCCAGAATATGCTGCTTCAAGTTAAAATCACACATTCCAACATGGGTATCACATCATGACTAAATTCATTTTCGTAACCGGCGGCGTTGTATCTTCTTTGGGTAAAGGTATCGCCGCCGCTTCTATTGCTACTATTCTCGAGTCGCGTGGCTTGAACGTGACCATGCTTAAGCTTGACCCGTATATCAACGTTGACCCGGGTACCATGAGCCCGTTTCAACACGGCGAAGTATTTGTGACCGATGACGGCGCGGAAACTGACCTCGACCTTGGTCACTATGAGCGTTTCATCAACGCCACCATGACCCGCCGCAACAGCTTCAGTACCGGCCAAGTCTATGAAAACGTGATTGCCAAAGAGCGTCGCGGCGACTATTTGGGCGGTACCGTACAAGTGATTCCGCACATTACTGATGAAATTAAACGCCGTATCCATGAAGGCGCGGCTGGTTATGATGTGGCGATTGTTGAAATCGGCGGTACAGTCGGCGATATCGAATCGTTGCCTTTCTTGGAAGCCATCCGTCAAATGCGCAGCCAGCTCGGCCGTAATAATACATTGTTTGCCCACCTGAGCTATGTTCCCTACATTGCCGCCGCCGGCGAAATCAAAACCAAACCGACCCAGCATACCGTTAAAGAAATGTTGAGCATCGGTTTACAACCGGACATCCTGATCTGCCGTATGGACAGAGAAATGCCTGCGGACGAGCGCCGTAAGATTGCTTTGTTCTGTAACGTTGAAGAACGCGCCATCGTGGGCAGCTACGATGTGGACAGCATTTACGAATGCCCTGAAATGCTGCACAACCAAGGCATCGATAGCATCATTACCGAGCAGCTTCAACTGAATGTCAAACAAGCCGATTTGACCGAATGGAAGAAAATCGTTCACGCGATTCAAAATCCGAAACATACCGTCAAAATCGCGATGGTCGGCAAATACGTTGATTTGACCGAGTCCTACAAATCATTGATCGAAGCACTGAAACACGCCGGTATTCACACTGAAACCGACGTACAAATTACCTTTGTCGACAGCGAAAGCATTGAGAAGGGCAATGGCGACGTTTCCATGCTCAAAGACATGGACGCGATTTTGGTGCCGGGCGGCTTCGGTTCACGCGGCGTGGAAGGCAAAATTGCCGCCGTACGCTATGCGCGTGAAAACAACGTACCATACTTGGGCATCTGCTTGGGCATGCAAATTGCCCTGATCGAATACGCCCGCGATGTTGCAGGCTTGAAAGGTGCGAACTCTACCGAGTTTGACTTGAAATGCGCTGCGCCTGTCGTTGCCCTGATTGACGAATGGCAAACTGCAGACGGTAGCGTAGAAACCCGTGACGAATCTGCCGATTTGGGCGGTACCATGCGTTTGGGTGCGCAAGAAGTTGACCTCAAACCGGGCAGCCTTGCCGCAAAAATCTACGGTAGCGAACATATCCGCGAACGTCATCGCCACCGCTACGAGGTCAACAACAACTATGTGCCTCAGTTGGAAAAAGCTGGTTTGGTCATCGGCGGCGTATCCGCAGGCCGTGAGCGTTTGGTTGAAACCATCGAATTGCCAAATCATCCTTGGTTCTTCGCGTGTCAGTTCCATCCGGAATTTACTTCCAATCCGCGCAAAGGCCATCCTTTATTCAGCGCGTTTGTGAAAGCCGCGTTGGGTAACAAAAAAGCCTGATTGATGTGATTGAAAAAGCACCCGTTATCCGGGTGCTTTTTTCTTTTCAGACGGCCTTAGAAGTTATTTGTCTTCATTGACTTCGCGGTCGTTCAAAGGTTGTACGGGACGGTTGTTTTCGCCACCGATAATGTCGCGCATGGCTTTAAACTGCGCCGCATCTGCCTGAACCGGAGTTTTTAAGACAACCCAAGTCACGTTTTCGCTGCAAGGCGGCGTTGTCAGCGAGCCTTTCAGCTGAAATGACTTGCTATCTTTAGGCAGCAGGGCTTGGATATTCAAGTTTTTCAAATCTACGGATTCGCCTGCTTTCAGTTTTTTGGCAATGAGTGCGGACAAGGCAGGGTTGTTTTTGCCCGGTTTAAATACAGAGCCGATGACCGCCAAAGTACCGTCTTCGGCTTGATGGACGAAATGCGCTTCCATCGGGAAATGTTTGCCTTTGAAAGTATGTTCGCTCGGCGTATGGAAGTGGAATTGTTTTAAGGTATAGGTTTTACCGTTAATCACGATGGTTTGTGCCTTGCCTTGCGGCGTGGCTTGAAGGGTATGGCCGTTATTTTCTACTTTGTAGTCGGCGACGTTGTAACGGTATGCCAGTTGTTTGCCTTTTACTGCTTTTGTTGCGGAGAAGTCCACAGGAGATTGCTGTTTGCCTGTTTTGCAGACAGCAAAGTCTTCACTTAAATCGCCCCAGTGTGCAGCATCGTTTTCACCTGTGTAAGACCAATGTGCATGATGGGTTTCGGCGGATACCGTTGCAGTAGAGACAGCCATTAGCAAAGATAAAAAGAGATGTTTGTTCAACATAAGGGCTCCTGTTTATTTATATTAGGTAAAAGAAAAAATTTATACCAAATAAATTATTGATATAAAAAAACTTCTTCATAAGAAGAAAGTTAATGATAGTGGCAATTTGGGAATGTTGGGTTGATATATGGCAAACATTTATCAAGCAATCATTTTTGATTAAATGATTGCAATAAGAGGGATGATTGTCCTTGCAGTGACTTTGAATGGGAGAGGCCGTCTGAAATTTCTTTCAGACGGCCTGTTTTATTTGAAAATGTTGTAAAAAGTCTAAACTCTAATAAATAAAAGTGCTTATCAAGATGAAAGTAGTTGTTTGTAGCGTTGGAAAACATTAATATTGCTAAACGTGTTTTCACGAGATTTTAACTTTGTTTTGGAGAGAATAATGAAAAAATCGATTATCGCTTTGGTTATTGCCGGTTTGCCGCTGGCTGCATCTGCAGAAGTGATTCTGTATGGTCAAATCAAAAGTAGCGTGACCGTCGGTCAAGTAAAAATCAAAGGTGATGCAGGTTCTGAAACCAGCTCTACCGCAACCAGCATCAATGACAATACCTCCCGCATCGGTTTCAAAGGCAGCGAGAACTTGGGCGGCGATTTGAAAGCCATTTGGCAGGTAGAACAAAAAACGGCCATTACCGGCGGTTCCCAAGGTTTTGCCACTCGGGACTCCTTCATCGGCCTGCAAGGTAACTTCGGTAAGATTCGCGCCGGTAAACTCAGCAATATGCTGAATGAAATGGACACCATCGATCCATGGATGTACAAAACCAATGCCGCAGGCTTGGGCATCTTTACCCGTACCGGCAACCGCAACGCCGCTGTACGCTACGACAGCCCGGATTTCGGCGGATTCAAATTCAACGTGTCTTACGCACCGCGCGACAACCGCAATCCTTCAGATAAATACACGCATACCCAAGCGGCCAAAGACCAATACACCGGCGGCGTGAGTTTCTCTAAAAACGGCTTTACCGCCAATGCGGCTTACGGCCACTACAACGGCGCGTACACCGACAAATCAAGCAAAGCCAAAGCGGCGCAAATCGCCAAAGTCGAAACTTATTACGATAAAGACAATCTCTTTGTCGGCGGCGGCGTACAATATGCCAAAGGCCATGAGACAGCCAACAAATATTTAGGCTATTTCACCGATGATTTTAATCAGTACAAGGGTAGTGACATCACTACCGACACAGGCAAAGAGGAAGCCGTGAAAGTAGTTGATGCAGCGGTAACTGTCGGCTACAAATTCGGCAACGTGACCCCACGCATTACTTACGCACACGGCTGGCCTGCCAAGGGCGTGAACAGTGGCGAGAAATTGGTGGATAAATTCGACCAAGTCGTTATCGGCGGCCAATACACCTTCAGCAAACGCACCGGCATCAATGCTCAACTGGCGTATCTGAAAGTCGGCAACAAAACCCGTCTGACTGCGGCCAACAAAGGCGGCGTTGAACAAAAAGCCGCTTCTGTGGGCCTGTATCACAAATTCTAAACCGTCTTGAAAGACAAGGCCGTCTGAAAAATTTCAGACGGCCTTTTTGTTGATTAAAGCGGTTTATTTGTCGTGCTTGGTCAGTGTTGTGCCGTGACGGCCGCCGCGTTCTTTCAAACGTTGTACCAAGCCTTCGACCGTTGTCGGCATACCGTCGATACAGAATGCCTGATACAGGGCGGTGTGCAGGGCATCATTGCGGCTGAACGCATTGCCGATCAGCTTCCAATCGCCTTTACGCGGCTCGATCCAGCGGTGGTTTACTGTGTCGCCGTATGCGAATACTTTGTAAGAAGAACGCTTGTCGTTACTGTAAGTAAAGGACGTACGGGCGCAATAGAGGCCTTCGACGGAGAGGTTGTCGTAGCCTTTGTCGGAGCGTACGTTCAAGACATAGCGGATGCTGTTGTCCGGCGCAGGCATGATTTGCAGGCTGCTGAGCAGGATTTTGGGCTGCTTGCCGTAGGTTTCGTTGACATAGAGGTCGAACCAATCGCCCGATTGGGTATCGGGCAAGGGCGGCAACTCGGCTTTATGTTCTTTAAATTCGCGTGCGGCAACTTCTTCAGGGCTTTCCTGATAACGCGTGTTGGTCAGCGTATCCTTTTGGCTGAAACCCAAAGCAAATGCTTGAGTCGCGGCAAGGCTGAGAGCGAGAAGGGCAAAACGGCGCATAGACAGCTCCAAAGTGAAAAACGGCTTTATTTTATGGGCTTGCAGGGTGGGGTGCAAGTAAGTGCGGTATAATTGACGTTAATTCTGATTAATATGACGAGTTTTCATCATGAATACACAAACTCTGGATGTCATCGGTTTGAAATGCCCGCTGCCGATTTTGCGTGCTAAAAAAGCTTTGGCGCAAATGCAGGAGGGCGAAGTGCTGACCGTATTGGCTACCGATGGCGGCGCGCCCGGCGATTTTGAAGCGTTTTGCCGTCAGACCGGACATGTCTTGTTGGAATCGAGCGAAGCCGACGGCGTGTTCAAGCTGGTGTTGAAACACAAATAAGGCCGTCTGAAATGTCTAAAGCCGTCGCGTTGTGTGCCGCCGTATTGGCCGTCTGCCTGAGTGCATGCGGCAAGGAAGGCGTTTCGCCGCAGAACGCTGCCGATTATGCCCAAAATGTAACCGACTTGTTCCGCCAAAGCTGCGTGGCCTCAGACGGCGATGCCGCCCTTGTCGGCGAGTTTGCCAATGCCAACAAACTGGTTTTATTGTCGAAAAAAGATATTGCCGATTTGCCTGCCGGAATGATGGATTTGGAGGCATTAAGCATTTGGAAGAAAACGGAAAACGGCGTAGATTATTATTTGAGCCTGACTGAAGACAGTTGCAGCGTGCGCACGGCTAAAGCCGACGACCATCTGATTTTCAAACAATTTTTAGCTTTGGCAGAAAATCCGCCGCAAGGTTTGAACGCTGAGTTGCGTGCCGATAATTTGGCGGAAGCCCCGTTGCCTATGCGTCAGATTTCCTACGCATGGCGCGCGTCCGGCAGTCCGAAAGAAACCTTGCTGACCGTCAAAACAACGTCGTCCGAGCATTTTCCGGTACAGGCTGTTTTTTATTTGACCCATCATTCTTACGACAATAAGGCCGCCGTTTTGCCTTAGGCCGGTTGACGATTGAAACATCAAATCGATAGAAACCGTTACCGCCGAATAAAGGCCGTCTGAAACATTATCAAACCAAACCACTCGAAAGTAAGCTATGCAAACCCTGACCATCATCCGCCCCGACGATATGCACTTACACCTGCGCGACGGTGACGCGCTCAAAGCCGTTGCCCCCTACACCGCCCGACAAATGGGTCGCGCGGTTATCATGCCCAACCTGAAGCCGCCCGTTGTCAGCATTGCCGATGCCCAAGCATACAAAGAGCGCATTATGGCCGCCCTGCCAGAAGGCAGTGCCTTTCAGCCGTTGATGACGCTTTATTTGACCGACAACGCTACTCCCGAACTCGTGCGTGAAGCCAAGGCTGCCGGTATCGTGGCTTTCAAACTCTATCCAGCAGGCGCGACCACCAATTCCGATTCCGGCGTGACCGACTTGTTTAAGCTAATTCCCGTGTTGGAAGAAATGGCGAAACAGGGTATTTTGTTCTTGGTTCACGGCGAAGTAACCGACCCCGAAATCGATATTTTCGACCGCGAGGCCGCCTTTATCGAGCGCGTGATGAAGCCGGTTCTGGCGCAAGTGCCCAACCTCAAGGTCGTGTTTGAACACATCACCACTGCCGAAGCAGCCCGACTGGTATTGGAAGCTGGCGATAATGTGGCCGCGTCCGTGACGCCGCAACACTTGCTGCTCAACCGCAACGACCTTTTGGTCGGCGGCGTGCGCCCTCATCATTTCTGCCTGCCGGTTCTCAAACGCGAAACCCACCGTCAGGCTTTGGTTGCCGCCGTTACCGGTGATAAGGCGCACAAATTCTTCCTCGGCACGGATTCTGCACCACATGCCAAAACTGCCAAAGAAAATGCTTGCGGTTGTGCCGGTATGTTCAGCGCGATGACTGCCATTGAGCTTTATGCTGAAGTGTTTGAGAAAGCAGGCGCGTTGGACAAACTGGAAGCCTTTGCTTCTAGAAACGGTTCGCACTTCTACGGTCTGCCTGAAAATACCGATACCATCACATTGGTCAAACAAACACAAACCGTACCTATCAGCGTACCTTACGGCGATGGTGAGCTTGTACCGATGAGGGCCGGCGGTGAGATTGAATGGACGGTGCAATATTAAATTTGCTGTCAATAAGGCATAAAAAGAAACAACCTGCTTGAAAGGGCAGGTTGTTTTTTTATTGTCGTTCAGACGGCCTGTCGTGGGGAGGGGAGACAGACAAGGCCGTCTGAAAACCAAATTATATTGCGTGTTTATTCGGTCAACATGGGTTTCAGTGCTTCCCAAGCCTGCGGCAGTTGGGTAAAGCCGTCCGAAGCCATCAAATGGCCGCCTTCGGGAATATGGGTAACAGGACTTTTGAGTTTGGCCGCCATGTCCAAAGTCAGTTCGGGCGGAACATGGGTGTCGTTGTCGGAAACCAGACAGTGTTTGGGCATGTCGATTTTGCGCAGGATGTCGAAATCGGGCGACGCTGCTTTAATGTAGGCATCAAGCGCAGGCAGGGGTGGCAGCGTATCGGCAAAACCGGCGGCAAGCAACAGACCGCCGATTTTTTGGGGCTGTTGGCGGCTGAGAAAGTGAAGGAGGGTAATGCAGCCGAGACTGTGGCCGACTAGGAAGGTATGGGCATCGGGCTTGCCGATGTGCTGGTCAAGGGTAAACTGCCACGCGGTCGTGCTTGGTTTGTCGGGATTGGGCATGGCGAGGGAGATTGCTTGTGCGCCGGTGCTTTTGATTTGGGCGCAAAGCCAGTCAAACCAGTTGCCGTGCGGATTGCCTTCAAAGCCATGTACGATATAAACGCGTCGATTCATGTTTTTCCTCCTTCAGACGGCCTGAGACTTTTGTCTAAATCTCTGCCTGTAAGCGTTTATTATACCATGTTTGTTTATGTTTTATTGTTTGTCGCTTGGTAAGGATTTTTAATTAAGCTTTTGTTGTTAAATGATATTTGCAAGAATAATAAAGCAAACAACACGGCAGGGGCAGATGGTTTTGCCGTGTTGTTCGGGTTTGAAATATATATGGGCCGTCTGAAAAACCGGTTTAGAAATAGCCTTGTTTTTTGCGTTCTTCCATTGCCGCTTCCGATACGCGGTCGTCCATGCGCGTGGCGCTGCGTTCGGAAATGGTTGCGGCGGCGGTTTCAGCAATGATGTCTTCGGGCGTGGCGGAGGTACTGGCAACAGGGCAGGTGCAGGAAATATCGCCGACGGTGCGGAAACGGACATCACGGATTTGGGCAATTTCGCCTTCGCGTTTTGGGGTCAACGGGGTAACGGGAACGAGCAGGCCGTTGCGTTCGACAACTTCGCGCTTGTGGGTGTAATAAATCGGCGGCAGGGCGAGTTTTTCGCGTGCGATGTATTGCCAGATGTCCAATTCCGTCCAGTTGGAAATCGGGAATACGCGCATGTTTTCGCCTTGGAACAGGCGTGTGTTGTAGAGCGACCATAATTCAGGACGTTGGTTTTTAGGATCCCATTGGCCGAACTCGTCGCGGAAAGAGAAGATGCGTTCTTTGGCGCGCGCTTTTTCTTCATCGCGGCGAGCGCCGCCCATTAGCGCATCAAAGCCTTGTTCTTCAATGGTTTCAACCAGCGTAACGGCTTGGGCGGCGTTGCGAGAATCGGTTTCGCGGCGCAAGACGACACTGCCTTTGCGGATGGATTCTTCTACGCTACCGATCACAAGTTGTACGCCGGTACGCGCGACTGTGTCGTCGCGGAATTGGATGACTTCGGGGTAATTGTGGCCGGTATCGACGTGCAGGAGTTTGAACGGCAGCTTCAGCGGACGGCCTTCGATTTGGAAGGCTTTGACGGCAAGCGCCAGCAATACGACTGAGTCTTTGCCGCCGGAAAACAGCAAGGCCGGATTTTGGGCGTTGGCAATGACTTCGCGGATGATGTAGATAGACTCGGCTTCGAGCCAGTCGAGGTGGTGGTTTTGGATGGACATTTTTTCTCTCTTTGCAACCTTGGCGATAGTCGATACTTTAGTGAGGCCGTCTGAAAAAGGGAAAGAATGGTTTGTTTGTTGCAAAGATGTTTTTGTTATATTGCAAGGCCGTGTTTTTCAGACGGCCTTTGCGCTTTAACTTATTTTTAAACCGATTTCTCTGACGAAGCCTCTGTCTTCGCGTACACTTTGGTCTTTTAGAAATGAGAATGGTTTATGTATCACGGCGAGAGATTTAATGCGTACAGCCATTTGGCCGGTTTCTTATTGGCAGTGGCGGCGTTGGTGCTGATGCTGGTGAAAGCGGTGGAATCGGCGGACGGCTATCGGATTGCCGGTGCACTGACTTACGGAATCTGCCTGCTGCTTCTGTATTTGGGTTCAACCTTATATCACAGTATTCCGCAGCCTAAGGCCAAGGCGATTTTGCAAAAGGTTGATCATTGTATGATTTATCTTTTGATTGCAGGCAGTTATACGCCGTTTACGCTGATTACCCTTCACGGCGGCTGGGGCTGGTCGCTTTTCGGCGTGTCTTGGGGATTGGCTTTGCTAGGCATTGTTCAGGAACTGACAATTGGGCGCAAAAGCGAGAAGCGGCTGCTGTCGATGGTGATTTATGTGTTGATGGGCTGGCTGATTGTGGTGGCGGTATGGCCGCTGATACAGTCGCTTTCGGCTGGTGGATTATTTTGGCTGGTGTTGGGCGGCGTATTGTATAGCGCGGGGATTTATTGGTTTATCAACGATACGAAAATCCGCCACGGCCACGGTATCTGGCACTTGTTTGTCTTAGCAGGCAGTTTGACGCAATTTATCAGTATTTATTTTTATGTGTTGTAGTTTCAGACGGCCTGAAATAAAAAACCTCTCAGTTTGACTGAGAGGTTTTTGTTTGTCGTTAATCTGGGTTTTTGTCGTGGAATTCGTGGAATTCGTAGTTGTAGGTCAACTCTTTGCCGGCTTTGGTTTGCGCCAGATAATCGTCATAAACCGCACGGATTTCCTTACGCAGCAGGAAGAGGGCGATTAAGTTCGGCAAAACCATAAAGCCGTTGAACATATCGGACATACTCCAAACCAAATCCACTTTGCCCAATGTACCCAATACGATGGCCACCAAAACCAGTGCGCGGTAGATGCCCAAGTGTTTGCCGCGGAACAGGAAGCGGATATTGGATTCGCCGAAGTAGTACCAGCCGATGATGGTGGTGAAGGCGAAGAAGGTCAGGCAGACGGCGAGCAATTGTGAACCAAAACCCGGGAAGGCTTTGTTAAACGCCAGTTGGGTAACTGCTGCGCCGGTTTCGCCGGACAGGTTGGCATCGGTCAGCAGGATAATCAGCGCGGTTGCCGTGCAGACCATCAGCGTATCGATAAAAATACCGATAAACGCGGCCATACCTTGTTGCACAGGGTGTTTGACGTTGGCGGTCGCGTGAGCGTGCGGGGTCGAACCCATACCGGCCTCATTGGAAAACAGGCCGCGTGCCACGCCGAAGCGGACTGCCTCGCGCATACCGATACCGGCCGCACCGCCCAATACCGCTTCGGGATTGAAGGCGGCAACAAAGATACTGTGGAACATCGGGATAATGTGGTCGGAGAATTTGAACAAAATAATCACGGCACACAAGATGTAAATTACCGCCATAAACGGCACGACAAATTGCGCGATACCGGCAATGCGGTTGATACCGCCGATGATGATCAGGCCGGCGAATACCGCCAAAGCAATGCCGACAGCCATCGGAGGAATATCGAAAGCCAAATTCATGGCCGAGGCGATGGAATTGGATTGGGTTGCGTTGCCGATGAAACCCAGCGCGATAATCAAGGCGATGGAGAAAAAGCCGGACAGGAAACGCGCCGCGCCACGGCCGATTTTCGGGGTCAGGCCGTGCGTGATGTAAAACGCAGGGCCGCCGATGTATTTGCCGTGGCTGACCACGCGGTATTTTTGCGCCAAAACGGCTTCTGCAAAAATGGTAGACATGCCCAGAATGGCAGACAACCACATCCAAAAAATGGCCCCCGGGCCGCCGGCAGTAATCGCAGTGGCGACACCGGCAACGTTACCGGTACCGATTTGCGCAGAAATCGCTACGGCAAGCGCTTGAAATTGAGACAGGGATTTGCTTTCGTGGTCTTTGTCTTTTTTGCTGAACAAGCCGCCGAAAACGGCTTTAAAACCCGCCCCCAATTTGGTAATTTGCGGCGCGCCCAAGTACAGGGTAAAAAACAGGCCAATACCGATTAAGGCATAAATCAGCAGGTAGTCCCAAAGAACCAGATTGACTGCACCCACCAGAGCAGACAATATTTCTTCCATAATAAAACCTTTAATAAAAACAATAAAAATAAAATGATACGGGTAACTACTCCCACTCATTTTTCGCGTTTGGCAATATCGGCGAGCAGGCCGTTTTGCCATTCGATACCGGTTAAGTTGTTAACAATTTTGACCGATTTTGTCATCATACCGTAAACCTTCGTGAATTAAAACGAAAAACTGACAAAGGTTTGCCGCAAATGTGCTTCTTTATTTAAAAAAGTTTCTTTGTTTTCAGACGGCCTGTTTTTGCAAATATTCGGGCCGTCTGAATATTTTGGCTAAAGGCAACTTATGATAAAATGCACGCCTTACAAATGAAGCAAATTCCGCCTCAGCGCGTGAAAAAACGAAAGGAATCAACATGGCAGGCCATAGTAAGTGGGCAAATATCCAACACAAAAAAGCCCGACAAGATGCCAAACGCGGCAAAATCTTCACCCGTCTGATTAAAGAAATTACCGTTGCTGCCCGCATGGGCGGCGGCGATCCCGGCGCGAACCCGCGCCTGCGCCTGGCTTTGGAAAAAGCCGCTGAAAACAATATGCCTAAAGACAACGTGCAACGTGCCATCGACAAAGGTACGGGCAATCTGGAAGGCGTGGAATACATCGAGTTGCGTTACGAAGGCTACGGCATCGGCGGCGCGGCTTTGATGGTGGACTGTCTGACCGACAACAAAACCCGTACCGTTGCCGATGTGCGCCATGCGTTCACTAAAAACGGCGGTAACTTGGGTACCGACGGCTGCGTAGCGTTCAACTTCGTTCATCAAGGCTATTTGGTGTTTGAACCGGGCGTTGACGAAGATGCGCTGATGGAAGCAGCTTTGGAAGCCGGTGCGGAAGACGTCATCACCAACGACGACGGTTCCATCGAAGTGATTACCGCGCCGAACGACTGGGCCGGTGTGAAATCGGCTTTGGAAGCCGCAGGCTACAAATCTGTTGACGGCGACGTTACCATGCGCGCCCAAAACGAAACTGAATTGAGCGGCGAAGATGCGGTTAAGATGCAAAAACTGATTGACGCATTGGAAGATTTGGACGACGTACAAGACGTTTACACTTCTGCCGTGTTGAATCTGGACTAAACAGTTTAAAGAACAAAAGGCCGTCTGAAATTTCAGACGGCCTTTTTATATCGAAACCAATCAGATTTTTCTGGTTTTCAACCAAGCCCAAAGCAGCAGCAATACCACGAAGCTGAAATACAAAATACTCCACACCGGTAGGGCGACGCCGAATAGATAGTCCGGCTCGGCGCAGTTGCCAAAGCCGCGGACGATAGGTTCAAACCAATCGAACAAAGGCCAGTCGCGCAGGCGGAAGGTCCAAGGTGCGCCGCAAGAAGGGGCGGTGCCGGGCGGCAGGCTTTGCAGCCAAATTTGATAGGCGGCGACACCGGCGCCGTAAACGGCCGGAGTGGCAATCAACAATGCCGAGAGCGAGCGGGCAAATTTGGAAGATTGAGAACTGAATGCCGTAACAATGGCCAACAGCCCGACTGCCAATACGCACAAGCGTTGCAGGATGCACAATACGCACGGGTTCATGCCCAAAACGTATTGGGAAATAAAGGAGCCGCAGGCGGCAAATATGGAGAGGACGACTAAAAATAAAACAGTCTTGCGGAAAAAGTTCATGACATAAAACCTTTCAGACGGCCTGGACGCAAAACAGCCGATAAATAATGTTTACTTTAACACAAAACGCATATGCTTTTTTTCGGTTTGACGGTTTTTTGCGTATGTTTGTTGATGTTACGTAACCATAAATATAGAAACAAAAATGTGTCGTACAGAAAAGGCCGTCTGAAATATTCAGACGGCCTTTAGGGGAGAGACGTTTTATTTTTTCCCGTGAGATTTTTTGACATCTGTTTCAGTAATCGTACCGCCGCCATTATTAAAGGCGTTCATGATGTAAGTGGCAACGGCGGCAACATCGGCATCATTGATGGCGGTAGAAGGCATAAAGCCGTTGTAGGATTTGCCGTTTACTTTAATCGGGCCGTTGATGCCTTTGGTCATGCTTTGCAACAGCACTTGCGGTTTTTTATTAATATAGTCGGACTGGAATAAAGGCGGGAACATGGCACCCCGGCCTTCGCCTTTTTTCCCGTGGCAGGCGGCGCAGTTGGTTTCGTAAATTTTTTGTCCTTTGCTCATCAACGCGGCATCAGCGGCAAAAGCAGTTGGGAGGCTGAGTGCGGTCAGAAGGAGCAGGATAGGGCGGAGTGCAGTCATGATGTGTTCCTTTTTGAGTGGTATTTTTGATGGCCACACGCTTGGTTTGCGTTTTAATAGCTTGATGATAACGCTAAAGGCCGTCTGAAAGTGGATTTTTCAGACGGCCTTTGGTTTAAGTCAAATCCAGCCTTGCAGATTGGCTCGACTTAATTGTGCAAGTGCGGCAATCCAGTCGGCGGAATCGTTGAGGCAGGGGATGTAACGGTATTCTTTGCCGCCTGCGGCGTGGAATTGTTCGCGTCCCATAATGGCGATTTCTTCCATGGTTTCGAGGCAGTCGGCCAGGAAGCCGGGGCAGAATACGTCGAGTTTGGTTGTGCCTTGTTTCGGTAGCTGATCAAACAGGGCTTGCGTGCTGGGCTTGACCCATTGGGATTTGCCAAACTGGCTTTGGAAAGAAACGATGTATTCTTGTTCGGACAAGCCCAATGCCTGCGCCAGCAGTTTGGCAGTATGGTGGCACTCGTCAGGATAGGGGTCGCCGTCGTCGTGATGCTTTTGCGGAATACCGTGGAAACTCAACATCAGTTTTTCACCGCGTCCGTTTTGGGCCCAATAGGCTTCAATATGCTGCTTCATGGCTTGAATATAGGCGGCATCGTCGTAATAACGGGAGACAGTGCGGACGCTCATTTGGTTGCGTTGCAGCAATAACTCTTGAAACACTTTATCCAAAGCCGCGCCAGTAGAAGAGCCGGCATATTGCGGATAGAGCGGGATGACCAGCAATTTGCCCACGCCTTGGGCTTTGAGTTCCGCCAAAACATCGGCAACGCTTGGATTGCCGTAAGTCATGGCATGACGGACGATGACATCGGGCAAATGTTTGGCTAGGGCTTCTGCTTGGCGGTGTGTGTAAACCTCAAGCGGCGAACCTTCTTTAAACCAAACTTTTTCATAGGCATGCGCGCTTTTTTTCGGGCGAAAAGTCAATACCAAGCCGCGCAATATCGGTTGCCATAAAAGTTTAGGCAGTTCGACAACGCGTTGATCGGACAGAAATTCTTTCAAGTAAGGCTTGACTGCGGCAGCCGTCGGCGCGTCAGGCGTGCCGAGGTTGAGCAGCAGGACGGCGGTGCGGTTTTGTGCGGTGTAGGCTAAGGGAGGTTCGGTATGGAAACGGGACATGATTGTGCTTTATTAATTAAGAATATTGAGGCCGTCTGAAAAGCAGTTTGAATTAAAACCTGATTTCAGACGACCTTTTAAAGGATTAATCCACACCGCGGGCGCGGTTTTCATGGAATTGCGCCTGCCAATCGGCAAATTT
Source organism: Neisseria sp. HMSC058F07 (assembly GCF_001810035.1). NCBI lineage: Bacteria > Pseudomonadati > Pseudomonadota > Betaproteobacteria > Neisseriales > Neisseriaceae > Neisseria > Neisseria sp. HMSC058F07. Next base: position 241,340 of record NZ_KV799706.1, read on the forward strand.
GCCTTGTTCGATGGCTTCGCGCATTTCTGCCATGATGACTTGGTAGAAGTGCAGATTGTGGATGGTGTTGAGCTGTGCGCCCAAGATTTCGCCGACACGGTGCAGATGGTGCAGGTAGGAGCGGCTGAAATTCTGACAGGCGTAGCAGGTGCAGCTTTCATCAATCGGACGCTTGTCGAGTTTGTGTTTGGCGTTTTTGATTTTCAAATCGCCAAAACGGGTAAACAGCCAGCCGTTACGCGCATTGCGGGTAGGCATGACGCAGTCGAACATATCCACGCCGTGTGCCACGCCGTACACCAAGTCTTCAGGCGTGCCGACGCCCATCAAATAATGTGGCTTGTGTTCCGGCAGGATAGGGCCGACGGCGCGCAACATGCGGTACATTTCGGGCTTAGGTTCGCCAACGGACAAGCCGCCGATGGCCAAGCCGGGGAAGTCGAGCTCTTCCAAACCTTTCAGCGATTCTTCACGCAAATCTTCATACATCGCGCCTTGTACAATGCCAAACAGCGCATTTGGGTTTTTCAGGTCTTCAAAAGCCTTTTTGCTTCGTTCCGCCCAGCGCAGGCTCATTTGCAGCGATTTTTGCGCTTGGCTGTGCGTTGCTTCTCCAGGGGTACATTCGTCTAACTGCATCACAATGTCGGAATTCAACACAGTTTGGATTTTCATCGACACTTCGGGCGAGAGGAACAGTTTGTCGCCGTTGATCGGGCTTTGGAAGGTACAGCCTTCTTCGGTCAGCTTGCGCATGTCGGACAACGAGAATACTTGGAAGCCGCCTGAGTCGGTCAAAATCGGCTTATCCCAACCGATAAATTCGTGCAGGCCGCCGAATTGTTCGATGACTTCCAAACCGGGGCGCAGCCACAGATGGTAAGTGTTGCCTAAGATGATTTGTGCTTTGATGTCATGCAGGTTTTGCGGGTTCATCGCTTTGACCGAACCATATGTGCCGACCGGCATAAATACAGGCGTTTCGATTTTGCCGTGGTTCAGTTCCAAAGTACCGCGTCGGGCATGACCGTCTTTTTTGTGTAAGGTAAATTTGAGCATAATAATAAGAGATTGGATGTTCGCGTGTGTGCGAAATGAAAGGGCAGATTATAAAGGATTTTTCGCTGGTTGACGGCTGGATTTTATCTTCTCTAAAATAATGCTTCAGACGGTCTGAATAATAGAAGAAATAAAACAATGAGGCATAAATCAAACAAAATTATCTAGGCCGTCTGAAAAGTATTTACAGATGCTTGCAAAAGGGAACACGCTTCGTTACAATAAGCGCCTTAGATGAAGGCACATAGCTCAGTTGGTTAGAGCACCACCTTGACATGGTGGGGGTCGTTGGTTCGAGTCCAATTGTGCCTACCAAATTTCCATAACGGCTTTATGCCGTTATTTTTTAATGTTTTGGAGCTTTCTGATGTTGAACATTACCTTGCCGGACGGTTCGGTCCGCCAATATGAATCACCCGTTACCGTGGCGCAAATTGCAGCGTCTATCGGTGCAGGTCTGGCAAAGGCAACGGTAGCGGGCAAGGTTAACGGTAAATTGGTGGATGCTTGCGATCCGATTACCGAAGATGCCCACGTTCAAATCATTACGCCTAAAGACAAAGAAGGTGTGGAAATTATCCGCCACTCCTGCGCGCACTTGGTCGGTCATGCGGTCAAGCAGCTCTACCCTGATGCCAAAATGGTTATCGGCCCGGTCATTGAAGACGGATTCTATTACGATATCGCAACTGAAAAACCATTTACGCCTGATGATGTGGCCGCCATCGAAGCGCGCATGAAAGAGTTGATTGCACAAGACTATGACGTCATTAAAGTGATGACGCCCCGTGCAGAAACCATCAAAATTTTCCAAGATCGCGGCGAAGAGTACAAATTGCGTCTGATTGAAGACATGCCTGAAGTGGAAGCAATGGGTATGTATCATCATCAGGAATACGTCGATATGTGCCGCGGTCCTCACGTTCCCAATACCCGTTTCTTGAAAAACTTCAAGCTGACCAAACTGGCAGGCGCATACTGGCGCGGCGACAGCAATAATGAAATGTTGCAACGTATTTACGGTACGGCTTGGGCAAGTAAAGACGAATTGAAAGCCTATATCCAACGCATCGAGGAAGCAGAAAAACGCGACCACCGTAAGCTGGGTAAACAATTGGATTTGTTCCACCTGCAAGATGAAGCGCCGGGTATGGTGTTCTGGCATCCTAAAGGCTGGGCTTTGTGGCAGGTGATTGAGCAGCATATGCGCAAAGAGTTGAATGCTGCCGGTTATAAAGAGGTGAAAACGCCTCAGATTATGGATAAAACCTTCTGGGGAAAATCTGGCCACTGGGAAAACTATAAAGACAATATGTTTGTGACCAGTTCGGAAAAACGCGAATACGCGGTTAAGCCGATGAACTGTCCGGGTCATGTACAAATTTTTAATAACGGCCTGCGCTCATATCGCGATTTACCAATGCGTTTGGCTGAGTTTGGTTCTTGCCATCGTAATGAACCAAGCGGTGCGTTACATGGTCTGATGCGTGTTCGCGGTTTTGTGCAAGATGATGCGCATATCTTCTGTACCGAAGATCAAATCGTTGATGAAGCACGCGCATTCAATGAATTGCTGGTTCGCATTTACAAACAATTCGGCTTCCATGATGTTGCCGTGAAGCTGTCACTCCGCCCTGAACAACGTGCAGGTTCTGACGAAGTTTGGGATAAAGCCGAACAAGGTCTGCGTGATGCATTGACCGCTTGCGGCGTAGAGTGGGAAGAGCTGCCTGGCGAAGGCGCATTCTACGGTCCTAAGATTGAGTATCATGTTAAAGATGCTTTGGGTCGTTCTTGGCAGTGTGGTACCCTGCAGTTGGACTTCGTATTGCCGGAGCGTTTGAATGCCGAATATGTAACTGAAAACAACGACCGTGCGCGTCCTGTAATGTTGCACCGTGCTATTTTGGGTTCATTGGAGCGCTTCATCGGTATTCTGATTGAAAACCATGCAGGCTCATTCCCATTGTGGCTTGCGCCGGTTCAAATGGTGATTATGAATATCACCGAGAACCAAACAGATTATTGTCGCGAAGTGGCTGCCAAATTGCAGGCTGCAGGCTTCCGTGTCGAATTGGATTTGCGTAACGAAAAAATCGGTTACAAAATCCGTGACAACAGCCAATACCGTTTCCCTTATCAAATCGTTGTCGGCGATAAAGAGAAACAAGAAAACAAAGTTGCGGTACGCCGCAAAGCAGAAGACTTGGGTTCTTTGAATGTCGATGATTTTATTGCGCAATTGCAGCAAGAAATCACTGACGCCCTCGTCAATCATTAATTTTTATAGGAGTATTCATCATCGCTCAAGAACGCGAAGCACGAATCAATGGTGAAATTACCGCCAAAGAAGTGCGATTAATCAGTGAGTCAGGCGATCAGCTTGGTGTCGTTTCAGTTCGTGAAGCTCTGGCTATGGCCGAAGAGCAAGATGTCGATTTGGTAGAAATTTCCCCGACTGCCAAACCGCCCGTATGCAAACTGATGGATTACGGTAAATACAAATACCAACAAGCCAAGAAGCGCGACGAAGCCAAGAAAAACCAAAAGCAGGTACAAATCAAGGAAATTAAATTCCGTCCGGGTACTGATGAAGGCGACTATCAAATCAAGATGCGCAACATCAACCGCTTCCTTGCCGATGGTGACAAAGTCAAAGTGACATTGCGTTTCCGCGGTCGTGAGATGGCCCACCAACAATTGGGCGCCCAACTGCTTGAACGCGTAAAAGAAGAGTTGGCTGAAGTGGCACAAATCGAGTCCTTCCCTAAAATGGAAGGCCGCCAAATGGTGATGATGATTGCGCCTAAGAAGAAATAAAGCTATAATGCAAGGCTTATTTCGATTGCCGCTCGGAATAAGGTTTAATTAGCGGCAAAAACCGTGGTATTTTGGGTTCCAAGTGTTTGAAATTTTATTTCAAAACCCCTTATACCTTATCTAATAACGAATGGAGTTTTCCAATGCCTAAAATGAAAACCAAGTCTAGCGCGAAAAAACGCTTTAAAGTACTGGGTAACGGTGGTGTAAAACGCGGTCATGCGTTCAAAAGTCACATCCTGACCAAAAAAACCACTAAAACTAAACGTCAATTGCGCGGCACCGCTATGGTGGATTCACGCGATTTGGCTTCTGTTGCTAAAATGTTGCCCTACGCTTAAGGAGTTTAGAATATGCCACGCGTAAAACGCGGTGTTACCGCTCGTGCTCGTCACCAAAAAGTCTTCGCGTTAGCCAAAGGCTACCGCGGTCGTCGTAAAAACGTTTACCGTGTTGCCAAACAAGCGGTAATGAAAGCCGGTCAATACGCATACCGTGACCGTCGCCAACGCAAACGTCAATTCCGTCAACTGTGGATCGTTCGTATCAACGCAGGTGCCCGTGAAAATGGTCTGTCTTACAGCAAATTCATGAACGGCCTGAAACGCGCTGCTATCGAAATCGACCGCAAAGTATTGGCTGATTTGGCTGTATTCGACAAAGCTGCATTTGCACAATTGGTTGAAAAAGCTAAAGCTGCTTTGGCTGCTTAATTCGATAAGATTATTTAAAAAGGAAGCGTATGCTTCCTTTTTTCTTTTCTTAAAGAAATCCTATGTAGTTGATTTTCTTTCTTTAAACTCTATTTTTTTATACTAATTTGCGATAAAATAGGCCTCTCTTATCAAACGGATTGGCCGCAGTAAGACAAAAGGCCGTCTGAACGGGTTTGCAATCAAATCCAACAGACGGCTTTGTTGTTTCAGACGGCCTGCCATCAACAAACAGACGATAAACCACCATGGAAAATGTAAACCGTATCGTTGCAGAAGGTATTGCCGCTATTGAAGCCGCGCAAGACTTCAATGCCTTAGAACAAATTAAAGCACGCTATCTTGGTAAAACCGGCGAATTGACCGGACTTTTGAAAACTTTGGGTCAAATGTCTCCTGAAGAGCGTAAAACCATAGGCGCGCACATCAACGAATGTAAAAATCAGTTTCAGACGGCATTTAATAGCAAACGCGATGCCCTGAATGAAGCCAAGCTGCAAGCTCAATTGGCTGCAGAGGCCTTGGATATTACTTTGCCGGGCCGTGCACAAGAACATGGCGGTTTGCATCCAGTTACTTTGACTTTGCAACGTGTGGTTGAGCTGTTTCACGGTATGGGTTTTGAAGTGGCGGACGGCCCTGAAATCGAAGACGATTTCCATAATTTCCAAGCCTTGAATATTCCTGCAAATCACCCAGCGCGTGCGATGCAAGATACTTTCTATGTTGAAAATGGCGACGTTTTGCGCACACACACTTCGCCTATTCAAATCCGCTATATGCTCGACAAAAAAGAGCCACCTATCCGCATTATTGCTCCCGGCCGCGTTTACCGCGTGGACAGTGATGCCACTCACTCGCCTATGTTCCATCAGGCCGAAGGTTTGTGGGTAGAAGAGGGTGTGACTTTTGCCGACTTGAAAGCAGTGTTCACTGACTTTATCCGTCGCTTCTTTGAACGCGATGACCTGCAAGTACGTTTCCGTCCGTCTTTCTTCCCGTTCACCGAGCCTTCTGCCGAAATCGACATCATGGGCGAAAACGGCAAATGGTTGGAAGTCGGCGGTTGCGGTATGGTACATCCTAACGTGTTGAAAAACGTCGATATCGACCCTGAAAAATATACCGGTTTCGCTTTCGGTATCGGTCTCGACCGCTTTGCCATGTTGCGCTACAACGTCAATGACTTGCGTTTATTCTTCGATAACGATTTGAACTTTTTGAAGCAGTTTAAATAAATTTCAGATGGTCTTTTGATAGTCCGTCTGAAAAGTGAATAGATATTACTGATTTCGTCTGATAAAAATTTGTTTCAGACGGCCTGATAGTAGAGAAAATAATATGCAATTTCCTTATTCATGGCTGAGAACCCAAGCCAATCCTGATCTTTCTGCCGATAAACTGGAACATCTTTTGACCATGGCCGGTTTGGAAGTGGAAGAAATCGATACTGCTGCCCCTGCTTTCAGTGGCGTGGTTGTTGCCGAAGTAAAATCCGTTGAAAAACACCCTGATGCAGACCGTTTGAACGTTACCCAAGTTGATGCCGGTACGGGCGAGTTGGTTCAGATTGTTTGTGGTGCGCCGAATGTCAAGCCGGGCATTAAAGTGCCGTGTTCGTTGCCAGGTGCCGTTTTGCCGGGCAATTTCAAAATTAAGCCGACTAAAATGCGTGGTGTGCCATCAAACGGTATGCTGTGTTCGACCAATGAACTGGGTTTGCCTGATGACGGTGTAGACGGCCTGCACATTCTGCCTGAAGATGCGCCTGTCGGTACCAATATCCGTGAATACTTGGATTTGGACGATACGCTGTTTACATTGAAAATTACGCCTAACCGCGCTGATTGCTTGAGTGTTAAGGGTATTGCGCGTGAGGTTTCTGCGTTGACTCAATGTGCGTTTACGCCTGTTGAAATTCAGACGGCCTCTATCGACAGTGAGAAAAAACAGGCTGTCCGTATTGATACACCGGCCGATTGCGGTCGTTTTATCAGCCGCATTATTGAAAATGTCAATGCGAAAGCGGCTACACCCGATTGGATGAAACAACGTTTGGAACGCAGCGGTATCCGCAGCATTTCCGCATTGGTGGACATTGGCAACTATGTGATGCTGGAAATCGGTCAGCCTATGCATGTTTTCGATGCTGACAAGCTGTCAGGCAGCTTGATTGTCCGCCGTGCTCAAAATGGTGAGACTTTGGCGTGTCTGAATGAGAAGACGGTTACTTTGGCGGACAATACACTGGTGGTCGCTGATGAAAAAGGTGCGTTGAGCTTGGCCGGCTTGATGGGCGGCGAGGCAAGCGCGGTTTCTGATGAGACGCAAAATATTGTGTTGGAAGCTGCTTGGTTTGCCCCGGAGATTATTGCAGGTAAATCCCGTCAATACGGTTTTGGTTCGGATTCTTCTTTCCGTTTTGAGCGTGGTGTGGATTGCCGCTTGCAAGCTGATGCCATTGAGCGTGCTACCGAATTGGTGTTGCAGATTTGTGGTGGCGCAGCCGGTGAAATGGTTGAAGCACAAGGCAAATTGCCCGAGGCAAAACAGGTCGAATTGCGTTTAGGCCGTCTGAAAACGGTATTGGGCGTTGAAGTCCCTGCCGATCAAGTCGAAATTATCTTGCAACACTTGGGTTTGAAGCCTGAGAAAACTGCAGAAGGCTTCCGTGTCACTTCTCCTAGCTTCCGTTTCGACATCGAAATCGAAGCCGATTTGATTGAAGAAATCGGCCGCGTTTACGGTTATGAAAATATTCCCGACGACTATACTTCAGGCCGTCTGAAAATGTTGGCTTTGCCTGAAACCAAACGTCCGCGTTTTGCGGTTTATAATGAAATGGCGGCTCGCGGTTACCGCGAAGTGGTCAGCTATGCGTTTGTGGATGAGCAATGGGAGCAAGACTTTGCTGCCAATACCAATCCTATCCGCCTGCAAAATCCGTTGGCGGCGCAGTATGCCGTCATGCGTTCTACGCTTATCGGCGGTTTGGTGGAAGTTTTGCAAAACAATTTGAACCGCAAGCAAAACCGAGTACGCGTGTTTGAGATTGCCCGCGTGTTCAGCAAAGATTCGGCTGATCAATTTGTTCAAAACGAACGTATCGGCGGTTTGTGGTATGGCTCCGTGCTGCCTGAGCAATGGGGCGAGAAAACACGCAACGTGGATTTCTACGATATGAAAGCTGATGTTGAGAGCCTTTTGAAAAGCAAGGAAGTATCCTTTGTTAAGACCGAACATCCGGCATTGCATCCTGGACGTGCTGCTAATATTGTTTCAGACGGCCGAGTAGTTGGTTTTGTTGGCGAGTTGCATCCGAAATGGCTGCAAAAATATGATTTGCCACAAGCGCCGCTGGTATTTGAAATCGATATGGATGCGGTATTGGGTCGTGAGAAAACCCGTTATCAATCCGTATCCAAGTTCCAACCTGCACGCCGAGATTTGGCATTTGTAATGCCTGAAGCTGTGACGCATGATGATTTGTTAAATGTCCTGAAAGCGGCGGCGAACAAGCTGGTTCAAGAAATCAGTGTGTTTGACGTTTACCGCGGTACGGGCGTGCCTGAAGGCATGAAGAGCGTTGCCGTCAAAATCATTTTGCAAGATATGGAAAACACGTTGACAGATGAGGTCATCGAGCCTTTGGTTGCGAAAATGATTAAAGCGGCAGCCGAAAAAGACGCACAGCTTCGCGCTTAAAATAAGATAAAAGTTGTCGCTAAAAATCACTAATAATATTTGATTTTTTGGTGAGGACTTGATTTTTAAAAGAATTTTGGTAATAATTGCACCAGTTTGAATGAAGGTAAACACATGACACTAACTAAAGCAGAATTGGCTGATATTTTGGTCGACAAAGTCAGCAACGTCACCAAGAATGATGCCAAAGAAATCGTCGAGCTCTTTTTTGAAGAAATCCGCAGCACTTTGGCGCGTGGTGAAGAAATTAAAATTTCCGGTTTCGGCAATTTCCAATTGCGCGACAAACCTCAACGCCCTGGCCGTAACCCTAAAACAGGCGAAGAAGTGCCGATTACCGCACGCCGTGTGGTAACTTTCCATGCCAGCCAAAAACTCAAAGGCATGGTGGAGCATTACTATGACAAACAACAATAATCCGGTTATTCCTGCCAAGCGTTATTTTACGTTGGATGAAATGTGCCAATTGGTGCAAATCAGTCCGGCTCAGTTTGCCCAATGGCAACATGAAAATAATGTTGTGATTGGATACGGTGGCGATCGATATACGCGCTCAGATGTTGTTAAGTTGTTGAAACTGAAAGATACGTTTGAACCGTATATCGATACGTTCAGCCGTGGCGCTTTGGATGCAAACGGCAATCCTGCCGCCAATGCGGAAGAAGTCCGTCATGGTCTGACGCAAATTTTGTCTGATTTGGAGCGTCATCTAGGTTCTGAACATCAAAACCATCATGTTGAGCTGTAATCGATAGGGAAACTCTGATCAAAAGTGCGAAAGCATACAAAGATTTGCATAATTGATTCTAATAAAGGCTGTTTGAATGATTTTCAGACGGCCTTTATTGTTTTATATTGCTTTCAAAATATCAGAATCTTGATTGCAAATGATTCTATGAAATAGCCGTAAATGTTATACTTAGCCTCTTGTTTGCCGATTGGGAAGAAACAGTCATTAGATAATGCGGATAAATGCCGCTTTTTCATGGCAGACTGAGGTTTTTAAAACAAATGTAACGGCAGAATAAACAGGCTGCCGGACAACATTCAAATCGATGAAATGGATAGCAGAAAATGAGCAGAATCCAACAAACTTTCTCAGTGCTCAATGGCGCAAAAGCACTGATTCCTTATATTACAGTGGGTGATCCCAACCTTGAGACAACCTTGGCATTGATGCATAGCCTGGTGGCTAATGGTGCTGATATTTTGGAACTGGGTGTGCCGTTTTCTGACCCGATGGCGGATGGCCCGACTATTCAACGTGCGGCTGAAAGGGCGTTGGCAAATCATGTTTCTTTGCACGACGTATTGGAAACAGTACGCTTGTTCCGTCAAACCAATGATAAAACGCCGGTTGTCTTGATGGGCTATTTGAACCCTGTACATAAAATGGGCTATCAGGCGTTTGCGCAAGCGGCTGCCGACGCGGGCGTGGATGGCGTATTGACTGTGGATTCTCCGGTAGAAACCATTACCCCGCTGCATGACTCATTGAAAGCGCAAGGTATTGATTGTATTTTCCTTATTGCGCCAACAACGACTGAGGAGCGTATTCAAACGATTGCCAAAGTAGCCGGCGGTTTTGTGTATTATGTATCGCTCAAAGGCGTGACCGGTGCGGCAAGTTTGGATACTGAAGAAGTTTCGCGTAAAATAGAGCTTTTGCGCAAATACATCGATATTCCGATTGGTGTCGGCTTCGGCATCAATAATGCGGAGAGTGCGCGTAAGATTGGTGCGGTAGCGGATGCCGTTATTATCGGCAGCCGTATCGTCAAAGAGATTGAAAGCCACGCAGGTAGCGAGGCCGAAGCGGTAGGCGTGTTGGTTAAAGAGTTGAAAGACGCGATTCGCTAATATTTTTTATTCCATTATTTCAGACGGCCTTACATTCAACAGGCCGTCTGAATTCTGAATTCCAAGGAGTCATTCATGAGCTGGCTAGATAAAATTCTTCCTCCGAAAATTAAAAACCGAAGCAGTTCGTCCAGCGTCCCTGAAGGCCTGTGGCACAAATGTCCGTCTTGTTCGGCAACGGTTTACTCAACCGAGTTGAAACAAAACAGCGAAGTCTGCCCAAAATGTAATCATCACAATCCGCTTTCTGCGCGCGAACGTTTGAATCTACTTTTGGATGAAGAAGGCCGTGAAGAGATTGCAGCCAATATTAAACCGACCGACCCGCTGAAATTCAAAGACAGCAAAAAATATCCTGACCGCCTCGCGGCTGCGCGTAAAGCAACCGGCGAAGACGATGCATTGGTTGTTATGAAAGGCACCATGAACGGCCTGCCTGTCGTGGTGGCTGCTTTTGAATTCCGCTTTATTGGCGGCTCTATGGGTTCGGTAGTGGGCGAGCGTTTTGTGCAGGGTGTACGCTGTGCTGTTGCAGATAATTGTTCGTTTATTTGCGTGGCGGCTTCCGGTGGTGCGCGTATGCAGGAAGGGATTAACTCTTTGATGCAGATGACGAAGACCAGCGCGGCTTTGCATTTGCTGACTGAAAAACGTCTGCCGTTTATTTCCGTATTGACTGACCCGACCATGGGCGGCGTGTCTGCCAGCTTTGCCTTCTTGGGTGATGTGGTTTTGGCAGAACCGAATGCGCTGATTGGTTTTGCCGGTCCGCGCGTTATTGAGCAGACTGTACGTGAAACCTTGCCGGAAGGTTTCCAACGTGCAGAATTCTTGTTGGAGAAGGGGGCAATCGACCAAATCGTCGATCGCCGTTCCATGAAAAAACGTATCAGCGATTTGATTACTTTGTTGCGTCATGAAGGTAAAGTAACTGCTGCTTGATTGGCACAATAAGAAAGGCCGTCTGAAAATAATATTTCAGACGGCCTTTTTGATTATTGAGGATTAAGCAGTCAATGCGGTTTTCAAAACCTTGTTGACTTCGCCCATGTCGGCTTTGCCGGCCAGGCGGGTCTTCAATACGCCCATGACTTTGCCCATATCTGCCATACCTGATGCACCGGTTTCTGCAATGACTGCTTCAACGACAGTCTTGATTTCTTCTGCGGACATCATTTGCGGCAGGTAGCGATTGAGGATTTCGATTTCCGCGTTTTCTTTGTCAGCCAAATCTTGACGGCCGGCTTCGGTGTAGATTTTGGCGCTGTCTTTGCGCTGTTTTACCATTTTGGTCAGGATAGAGATGACTTTTGCGTCATCGGCTTCAGTGCGCTCATCTACTTCAAATTGTTTGATGGCGGCATTAATCAGGCGGATGGTGCTTAAAGACACTTGGTCTTTGGCACGCATGGCGGTTTTCATGTCTTCGGTTAATTGTGTTTTTAGGCTCATAATGTGCTCACTTTATATCAATAAAAAGGTGCCGTCTGAAAAACAAAACACACCGCAAAGCTGCCCTTGCGGTGTGTCGTTTATCACAGGGCAGGCCTGTAATTAGTACATTTTAGGAGGCAGTTGTTGGCTGCGCAGACGTTTTTGCAGACGTTTGGCTGCAGCAGCTTTTTTGCGTTTGCGTTCAGTAGTTGGTTTTTCGTACGCTTCACGGGCGCGCAGTTCGGTCAACAGACCGGTTTTTTCTACGGCACGTTTGAAACGACGCATGGCAACTTCAAATGGTTCATTCTCTTTAACACGAATAGCAGGCATTTTATTTCCTTTAAATTTTGTTCAATCAAACCGTTTTAAGAAATAGAGGACGGTTTGTCATAATGGGGGAGTTGTTGTATCGCTGGTTTGCCTAGGGCAGGGCGGGATACGCGCCGTGATGTAAACATCACCTCCTAACAAGTCGGCTTTTGCCGTGCAAGTGACCTTTTCGGTCAGAAACAATCGGGCGATTATCTTATAAACCCGATAGTCTGTCAAGATTGCAGGCCGTCTGAACGTTTGATTCTGTCTCACTTTTCAGACGGCATATCGGGTATTAATAGCGGGCGGGAACCGTACCCATACGTTGTTTCAACGAAGTTTGCGGTTCATTGAACAATGACGCGTAATAAGTCGCGTTGGTCATGACTTTTTTCACGTAGTCGCGGGTTTCGGTGAATGGGATGGTTTCGGCGTAGATGGCGCCTTCCAAAGGCGAAGAAGCCTGCCAGTTGCGGGCGCGGCCTGGGCCGGCATTGTAGCCTGCGGTGGCCATTACTTCGTTATTTTGCAGGCGGCGTTTGGCATCTGCCATGTACCAAGTACCCATGCGGATGTTGCCGTCCATGGTGTAGAGTTCGCTGCTGCTCATGCCGATTTTGCCGGCGATTTCGCGGGCGGTTGCAGGCATGACCTGCATCAGGCCTTGCGCGCCGACGCTGGATTGCGCGCCCATGACAAAGCGGCTCTCTTGACGAATCAAACCGTAAACCCATGCCGGGTCAACGCCTGCCTGTGCGGCATAGCGGACGGTCAGGTCTTTAAATGGAGAGATATAGCGCAATTTGTAGTTGAGTTTGTGGTCGGTACGGTCGGCACTGTTGATTGCCATGTCGTAGAACTGGTTGTCGAAAGCGACTTGTGCGGCAGTCAGCAGGTTGTCTTCGTTGAAGTCGCGGGTGGCAAAACGCCATTCCGCCTGTGCCTGACGGCGCATTTTGGAATCGCCGTTGCTTTGGCTGTTTTTAAACAGAACCAATGCGCGTTTGATGGCACCGTCTTCGCTCATACAGCGGACGTCTCTGGCATCGGCATCGGAAACATTGTTGCGCGTATTGATGCGGCGGCCCAGTTCTTCACCTGCCATTACGGCGTAGAAATTGCGGCCGGAAGCGGCAGCTTTTTCATACATTTCTTTGGCTTGGCTGCTTTTGCCTTGTGCGGCAAAGCTGCGGCCCAGCCAATATTGCCATGTCGGGTCTTTTTGCAGTTTTTCAGGCATATGCTGAATCACGCTTGCCAATTCGTCCCAACGTTGCAGACGCAAAGCGGCGCGTGCGTACCATTCCAATTGTTCGTCGGTCAGTTGTTTGCGGTCGGAAACGCGACCGTAGTAGCTCAAAGCGGTCGGCATATTTTGGCTTTGTGCATGGTAGTGGCCCAATACGCCCCATGCGAAGCTGCGTTGTTCGCGGCTGAGGCCTGATTCCATGTCGGACAGGGTAGCGGCGGCAGAAGCGGATTTGCGTGCATCTTTGCCGATCACGCTCAACAGGCTGTATTCGGTCGCACCTTGCGCGCCACCTTCAAACGGGCTGCCCAATGCGGCGGCGAGATTGCGTGCATCTGTGGTTTGGCTGTTACTCAATAAGCCGCGTACGCGACGCCATGCGTCGTTGGTGTTCAGACGGCCTGAAGCTGCCGCGCTTTCAACCAAGCGGGTACAGCCAGCAGGCAGTTTGCTGGTCACGCGAACCAGCTCGGTGGCTTTGCTGTAATTGCCGCTGCTCAAATCGGCATAACATTGCACTTCTTGTGCGACGCCGGCGGCGTTCAATTTGCTGAATTCTTGACGGAACAAATCCCATTGGCCGCGCGCGCCCAAGGTTTTCAGCCATTCGTTGCGGACGTTTTCAGCCATTGCGCTGTCGCTGGCTTGGGATAAAAATTGTTGTACCCAAGCATCGTCGCCGCGTTTGGCGGCATCGATGGCGCTTTGGTATTGGCTGTAATCGGACAGGACTTTGGACTCGCTGTCGGCGCGGCGTGAAGGAATAGAAGTAGATTTAGGCTGAACGACGGTTTCGGTTTTCGAAGCAGTCGGTGTGTTTTGGGTGGCGCACGCCGATAAAACAGCGGCGGTAATCAAGCTGAGGGAGAGAGGGAAAAGACGTTGAACGTTCATTAGATACCGTGTCGTTTTTAGAATCAAAATAGTTGCTTATTTTAAATGATTTATGCGGAATAACCGAATTACAAACCGATATTTACATTTTCAAAGCCCAGAAATGACTAAGGCCGTCTGAAATATGAAACACTTTTGAGGTATTCCTAGTTCAGACGGCCTGTTATGAAGGAAGTCGTCAATCGGGTTTGTGCTCGATATAGTCTTGCGGTTTGTCGGCTTTGCCGGTGCGCGTAACCGTGTATTCGCCTTCGATAATGTCTTCATCATCTTTGGCAGGGCCGTAAGTTTGGCGGCTTTGGAAAGACTGCGCAGAAGAAACGGGCGTATTGCCTTTAAACGGAATCAGCAAGAGCAGGGCGACGGCGGTTGAAATAAAACCTGGGCTGAGCAGGAAAACCGCGGCAGCGGTATAGCGAATCGGCCACAGCATTTGATAGAGGGAAATGTTTTGGCCGCTGCGGACGGCAGCGCCTGCGAGCAAAAGGCCGGAAATGCCGGTATGGCGCAGCATAAAGATACCGCTGATAAAGCTGACGGACATCACAAACAGCGTCCAGCCGCCACCTATCCAGTCGGCAACCCAGACGATGGACATGATTTCCAAAAAGATTAAAACCAAAAAACCGATTCCAAAATACTGCATAAATGTTTGTTCCTTCATTCAACGGATAGTGTCGATTGTGTTCTATCTAGATAAAGATAAACCTTATTTTTTCAAGCAAATGCTGTGTGAAAAAGGGTAAACGGGCGATGAGGCCGTCTGAACGGAGATAAAAAGAAGACTGATGTTTCAGACGGCCTTTAGATATTCTATCGCATCACATTGTTCCAATCGCTTTCAAAATAGCTGACGAGGATTTGGTTGTTCAAATAATTTGCTTCAACCTTGCGCCTTGCCATATCGGGTGGAAAGCGGAACATTTCGGCGGCGGTTTGGGCGTTGAGATAACGGGTGGGGACGTCGAATTTTTGCGGGACGGGGAATTGCTTATCAAATCCTGCCAGCACAAATCCCCATTCGCCAAAGGAGGGGACGTAAACATGATAGGGCGCGGTATTCAGCTTGGCCGCTTCGAGGGTGGCGACGACCGACCAGTAGGCGTTGGGGGCGAAGTAGGGCGAGGTGGATTGGACGACGATTTTGCCCTGCGGCTCAAGATGGCGGGCAACGAGGCGGTACATGGGGACGGAGTAGAGTTTGCCCAGCGAAAAATTGGACGGGTCGGGCAGGTCGATGATGATAACGTCGAATTTTTCAGACGACCCCTCCAGCCATTTGGCGGCATCGTCGTTGACGACGTGCATTTTGGGATGGGACAGCGAGCCTTGGTTGAGCGCGCTTAAGGTGGCGGAGGTTTTAAAAGTAGCGGTCATGTCGGGGTCGAGATCGACCAAAGTAACATTTTTGACCTGCGGATATTTTAAGACTTCGCGCGCCGCCAGTCCGTCGCCACCGCCGAGAATCAGCACGCGTTCGGCATTCGGCACCATCTGCATGGCGGGCAGGACGAGTGCTTCGTGGTAACGGGCTTCGTCGCGTGAGGAGAATTGCAGGTTGCCGTTGATGTAGAGGCGGGTATCGTCTTTCCAGCGAGTAACGACAAGCCGTTGGTAGGGCGAATGGCTTTGATAGACGACGGGATCGCCGAAATAGCTTTGTTCGGCTTTGAAGGAAATACGGTCGGCGTAGGCGAAGGTGATGGCGAGGATGGACAAGACAATCAGCGCACGCAGGCGGATGGCGCGGTAGCGTGGCAGTTCGGCTTTAAACACGCGCGCGGTCAGATAGGCAACGGCGGCGTTGAGGATGCCGAACAACAAGGCGGAACGCGCCATGCCGAGTTTGGGGGCGAGCAGGAGCGGAAATAATAACGAGACGGCAAGTGCGCCCAAGTAGTCGAAGGTCAGGACTTTGGAAACGAGTTCTTTAAATTCCGCCCCTTTTTGGTTTAACACGCGCATGACCAAAGGAATTTCCATGCCGACAACTGCGCCGACAATCAGCACAAAGGCGTAGAGCAGGGTGCGGAACGGGGCGGCGGATAAACCGAAGGCCACAAATAATGCCAGCGCAGAAATGCCGCCGATGATGCCGACCAAAAGTTCGATTTCGATAAATCGGTGCAATACGTCTTTATCTTTGATGTATTGGGTCAGGTGCGCACCTATGCCCATCGAGAAAAGATAAAGCCCGATGACGGAGGAAAACTGCAAAATACTGTCGCCCAAAAGATAGCTTGCGAGTGCGGCGATGATGAGCTCGTAAGCGAGGCCGCAGCTGGCGACGATAAAAACGGAGATAATGAGGGTGCGGTGGGCATTCATGATGACATTTTTGTGGCTTGAGTGTGGGCAATGTAATGATTTTTAAGGTGGGCTGCAAGTTTATTTATAGGATGTAGAAAAGGCCGTCTGAACGAATTGTTTCAGACGGCCTTTAATCTGTTAGGCATTAATAGCGGTGTTTGAATACCATGCCCACTGCGTAAGAAGATTTTTTCGGCAAATCTTCGTCGTATTTCGGATTGACACTTTCTTTCAACCAGCCGGCGCCGAGTGTGGCGGTCGTCCGTTTGGAGAAGCTGTAATCGGTGCTGACGGCGACGTGTTTGTAGTTTTCGCCGATGGAGCTTTTACCGTAGGCAAAGCCGATTTGAGGTTTGAAATTGCCGATTTTATATGAACCCGACACCATAAATTCTTTGGTGTTGTTGATTTCTTTGTCTTCGTGTTTTATTTTTTTACCATTCTTCTCCTCCTCCCATGGCCCCCAGCAGCTGAAGCCGTCGCAAGTGTTTTTGGCGTATTGGAACGCGGCATCAACGGAGATTTTGTCTTTGCTGTATCCGGCCATGAAAGCGTGGGCTTGGAAGTCTTTGGTTTCGGATGGGGAGTCGTTGGGTGCGTATTCGGCAGCATAGTGGGCGTTAAAGCCGTTGTTGGGGTGGTAGTAGTCCACGCCCCAGCCGAAGACCCAGTCGCCGTCACGTTTTTTGTCCGGACTCCAGTTGTTGTTGTTGCGTGCGGCATTGGAGCCGGGGGAGACGTTGAATTTGAATTGGAAACCGTTTTTCCAAGGCGATTCATAAGCCATGGAAACGCGGCGTTGGCCGAAACGGGAAATTTTACTGAATTCCAAAATCGGGCTGTTGGTGTCGAACGGATTCAGATAAATGCTGTTCATAGGGGTACTGATGTAACCCATTTTGACGGTGCCGAGGTTTTTGTAGCTGTTGAGCGCAACGTATGAGTCGGCGGTACCCCAGCCGCCCCAGCGGTCGGAATCGAAGTAAATAAAGGAGCCAAGTTGCCATTTCAACCATAAGTCGTTGTTGAGCGGTACTTCATCGGAGAGATAAAGACTGGAACTTTTATCGGAAATAGTTGTAGAGGTTACACCGGTTTTATTGTTGTGTTCGACCTCGGTCATGATGTAGATGGTACCGCTCATTTTAGGTTCGGCGTGGGCGGCGCTTATGGAAGAGCCTATGAGGGCAGTGGCAATAAAGTAAGATAACTTCTTCATTTGATTCTCCTTTTTATGTCTTTTTCTTGCTTATGGCGAAAGAGTTCGGATAATCTTATTTGACAAATCATAAAAAATCAATACATTTGTAACTTATCGTAGGATAAATTGAAAAATAGTTTTCAGTTACGTATTTTTGTGTTAATTTGCCGACAATCTTAGACGGCTATTATTATTTCGATGGAATATGTGGTTTAAAACACTATTTTCATGGTTTGAAATAGATGATTTAACTATGCTGGAGAACTTCTAAATAAATGTAGTTGAGTGTAGTTTGAATAATTAGGCCGTCTGAAAAAGAAGAATACCCAAAAGAAGGAATGAAATATGGCCGGAAAAACCTATCCGCTGTTGGCTGCATCATTGGCTGCCGTATTCGCATTGTCGGCGTGCAGCCGCGATGTTAAGCCTGCTCCTGAGTTTAAACGTACCGATTATGAGCGCGTGGTGGTCAGCAACGGTGTTGAGCCGGGTACGCTGGATCCTCAAATGAGTGGCGATATGGCGGCCGGTGCGATTATCCGTCAGTTGATGGATGGTTTGGTCGGTACGGATGCCGAAGGTAAAACCATTCCTGCTTTGGCGGAAAAATGGGAGAGCGAGGGCGAGCGTATTTGGACCTTCCATCTGCGTGATGCCAAATGGAGCAATGGCGATCCGATTACCGCCGAAGATTTCGTGTACAGCTTTCGCCGTCTTGCCGATCCAGCCACCGGCGCACCTTTCGGCAGCTATTTGGTCGATGCCCAAGTGGAAAATGCGGAAGATATATTAAACGGCAAAGCCAAGCCTGAGACATTGGGTGTCAAGGCGTTGGACGCAAAAACCCTGCAATTTACGCTGATTGCGCCGGTACCTTATTTCCCCGATATGCTGATTCAGCAATTCACTTTCCCAGTTCATCGCGCCACTGTCGAAAAATACGGCAATAAGTGGACGCAGCCCGGTCATTATGTTTCCAGTGGCGCTTATCTGTTAACGGATTGGAAAGTCAACAGCCACATCAATATGGAACGTAATCCCAATTATTACGATAAAGACAAAGTGGCCATTCCAAAGGCGGTTTTTCTGTCAGGCAGCGGCGAGTACAACCGTTATCGCGCCAATGAAATTGATGTAACTTACGGCATTCCCAGCGATCAGGTCAAAGTGGCGGATATTGAGTTTCCGGGACAAGTGAAACGTACAACTTCCTTGTGCAGCTGGTATTTGGAGCCGAACCACGAAGCGGCGCCGTTTAATGATCCGCGCGTCCGCAAGGCACTTAATATGCTGACGCGCCGCGACATTGTCGTCAAAGTGGGCGGCCGCGGCGATACGCCTGCCTTCCAATTGACACCGCCGCAAATGCAGGGCGTGATTCCTGTTTATCCGGAGTGGAAAGAGTGGACGCCTGAAAAACGCATCGAAACCGCTCGTAAACTGTTGAACGAAGCAGGCTACAACGATGAGCATCCGCTTGAGTTCGATATTTTGTACAGCACCAGCGAAGCGTCTAAAAAACAAATCACTGCCGTGCAGTCGGTGTGGAAGGCCGCCATTCCGTTTATACGTCCGACTTTGTCCAACGAGGAATGGAAAACTTATTTGGATACGCGCGCACAAGGCAATTTCAAGGTTTCGTTCAGCGGCTGGTGTTCCGATTTCAACGATCCGGCAGGCATGCTCAATATCTTGAAATCCAACAATTCAAACAATGCATTCCGCTACAAAAGCGCGGCGTTTGATACATTTATGAACAATACGCTGAAAGATGGTGTCAGCAAGGAAGCGCGCAGCCAGCTTTATGCCGATGCAGAGAAGCAGCTTCAAGAAGACGCTGCACTGATTCCGCTGTATCATCAGGTTGAAGTGCGTATGGTCAAACCCGATATTATCGGCTATTCCGACAAAGACCCTTTGCGGAACTATACGGTCAAGAGCTGGTCGTTCGCACCGAAAAAATAGATTGATGATAGACAGCACAAGCTTTCAGACGGCCTTGATGACAGGGGCCGTCTGAAACAATAGGAGACATAACACATGAAATCTGTACAACAACGTTTGTCCGCTTTACGTGAAGCCATGAAAAAACATGGCGTGGACGCGTTTGTCATTCCTTCCGCCGATCCACACCTTTCCGAATACCTGCCCGAGCATTGGCAGGCACGCCGCGATTTTTCCGGCTTTACCGGTTCGGCCGGCACTTTGGTGGTAACCGCCGATAAAGCAGGCGTGTGGACGGACAGCCGCTATTGGGAACAGGCCGGCCAACAGCTTGCGCCAAACGGCATCGAGCTGCAAAAAATGGGCGTTGATGCGCCTTATACCGAGTGGCTGGCACAAAATCTGCCCGAGGGCGCAGTAGTCGGCGCGCCTGCCGATATGTTCGCACTCAGCGGCGAGCGCGGTTTGAAACAGGCACTTGCCGCCAAAAACATCCGCCTTGAATACCCAGAAACCTTGTTGGACGAAGTGTGGGACGACCGTCCTGCATTGCCGACTCAGGAAATCTACGTTCACCATCCCGATTACGTTTCCGAAACTGCGGCCGAAAAACTGGCCCGTATCCGTGCGGCCATGAAGGAGCAGGGCGCAGATGCGCATTTGGTTTCTTCTTTGGACGACATCGCTTGGATTACCAATCTGCGCGGCGACGATGTGCCGTTCAACCCTGTGTTCTTATCTCATCTGTTTATCAGCCAAGACAAAGCCGTATTGTTTACCGATGCAGGCCGTCTGAAAGCCGAATCTGCCGAAGCTTTGAAAGCGGCAGGTTTTGAAGTGTTGCCTTATGCGCAAGCGGCAGACTATTTGGCTGGCGTTAAGGGCGCATTGCTGATTGATCCGAACAAAACCGCCGTCGGTACTTTGCGCCGCCTGCCTGAAGACGTTCGTTTGATTGAAGCCATCCACCCAAGCACATTCTTCAAATCAGTCAAATCTGATGCCGACATCGCCCATATCCGCAATACCATGGCGGAAGACGGCGCAGCATTGTGCGGCTTCTTTGCCGAGTTTGAACAAATCTTGGCAGACGGCGGCGAATTGAGCGAGTTGGACATCGACGGCATGCTCTACAAACACCGCAGCCAACGTCCCGGCTTTATTTCGCCAAGTTTCGACACCATCGCCGGCTACAATGCCAATGCCGCCTTGCCTCATTACAGCGCGACACCGGAAAACAACAGCAAAATCAAAGGCGACGGTATGCTGCTGATTGACTCCGGCGGCCAATATTGGGGTGGTACGACCGACATCACGCGCGTGGTGCCCGTCGGCAATCCGAGTGCGGCCATGAAGCGCGATTACACTTTGGTGCTGAAAGCTCATATTTCTCTGGCGGAAACCATTTTCCCTGAAAACATCAAAGGCCCGATGATTGATGCCATCTGCCGCAAATCACTCTGGCAGGCGCAATGCGATTACGGTCACGGTACCGGCCATGGCGTGGGCTATTTCCTCAATGTGCATGAAGGCCCGCAAAGCATTGCCGTTGCCGCCGTACCGCAACCGCATCACGCGATGAAGTCAGGCATGCTGACCTCTAACGAGCCGGGTCTTTACCGTCCGGGCAAGTGGGGTATCCGTATCGAAAGTTTGGTAATCAATCGTCCGGTTGAAAACCCTGAGGAAACTGAGTTTGGCAAATTCCTGTATTTTGAAACCGTTACCCTCTGCCCAATCGATACGCGCCTGATTGATACCAAACTGATGACCGGCAGCGAAATCGAATGGCTGAACCAATATCACGCCGAAGTGCGCCGCCGTCTTGAGCCTTTGACAGAAGGCGCGGCCAAAGCATGGCTGATTGAACGCACCGAACCTTTGGCGCGTTAACTTGAAAGGCCGTCTGAAACGGCGGATACAAAGTTTCAGACGGCCTTATAACAATAATTATCTAAAAACTAAAAAACCTTACCCGACTCCGAATAAAAACAATAACCCGGTCGGAATAGAGAGAGAAACCGGCGCGGCGACGTTACAGACGCCTGCTGCCATTCATCCGATTTCCGCTTCAGGTCAGCTTGTTTTCACGAGTCCGGTATGTTCAGACAGGACAGCCTGATTATGTTGAAATTCATCATCAAACGGATATGTGCTTCCATCCCGACCATGCTGGTGTTGATTACCGTATCGTTTTTCCTGATGCGGCTCGCACCGGGCAGCCCGTTCACAGGCGAACGCAATCTGCCGCCTGCGGTCATGGCCAACATCGAAGCCAAATACCACCTCAATGATCCGATGTACCTCCAATATTTCCACTACCTCAAGCAGTTGGCGCAGGGGGATTTGGGGCCGTCGTTCAAATATAAAGATTTCAGCGTTAATGAGTTGCTTGCCCAATCCCTGCCGGTATCGGCAGAACTTGGCTTCTACGCCTTTTTGATTGCCGCCATCTTCGGCATGTTTATCGGTATCATCGCCGCCTTAAAACAAAACAGTTGGCTGGATTATTCGCTGATGAGCGGTGCGATGACCGGTATCGTTGTCCCCAGTTTTGTGATGGCGCCGGTATTGGTGCTGGTGTTTGCCGTCAGACTGCAATGGCTGCCTGCGGGCGGCTGGAACGATGGCGCACTGATGAACCTGATTTTGCCCGTCGTTACTTTGTCCATCGGTTATGTGTCCAGTATCGCGCGGATTACGCGCGGCGCGATGATTGAAGTATTGAACAGCCCCTTTATCCGCACGGCACGCGCCAAAGGCCTGCCCATGAGCCGCATCATCCTGCGCCATGCGCTGCGCCCAGCTATGTTGCCGATTGTTTCTTTCTTAGGCCCGGCATTCGTCGGCATCATCACCGGCTCCATTGTGATTGAAAACGTGTTCGGTATTCCCGGCGTCGGACAATTATTTGTCAACGGCGCGCTCAACCGCGACTACGGCATGATTTTGGGTTTGACGATTTTGGTCGGCATTATGACCATTTTGTTCAACGCCATCCTCGATATTCTGTATGCCATTATTGACCCGAAAATCCGTTATTAATCCCATTTGCGCAAAGGCCGTCTGAAACGTTCAGACGGTCTGAAGAAAGAATAAAAAGCGAGAGAGAACATTATGTTATTTAAAAAGAAGCAGACTCAGGCCCTTGCAGAGGCAGCAGAATACGCCCAAGTACACGGCAAAAGCCTGTGGAGCGATGCATGGCGGCGTTTTAAACAAAACAAAGCGGCGGTGTACAGCATTATCATCCTGTTGCTGATCAGCATTTTTGTGATTGTGGCGCCATGGATTGTCCGCTACACCTACGACTTCACCGACTGGGACAATATGCAGATTCCACCGTCCTTTTCTACCCATCACTATCTGGGTACGGACTTGCTCGGCCGCGATTTGCTGTCGCGTGCGGCAACCGGCGGACGTATTTCCTTGCTGGTCGGTGTGGCCGGCGCATTGGTGGCTGTTGTCATCGGTACGCTTTATGGCGCGATTGCCGGCTTTATCGGCGGTAAGCTCGATTCGCTGATGATGCGCTTTTTGGAAATTTTGAACGCGTTTCCGTTTATGTTTTTCGTCATTCTGCTGACCACATTCTTCGGCCGCAACTTGCTTTTGATTTTTGCCGCCGTGGGTTTGGTGTCTTGGCTGGACGTGGCGCGTATCGTGCGCGGCCAAACCTTGAGCTTGAAGCATAAAGAGTTTGTCGAAGCGGCACGTGTGAGCGGCGTGGCAAAACGTAAAATCGTAACGCGCCACATTATTCCGAATGTTTTGGGTGTGGTGATGGTGTATGCCTCTTTGCTGGTACCGGGCATGATTATGTTTGAATCCTTCTTGAGCTTCTTGGGCTTGGGTGTGCAAGAGCCGATGACCAGTTGGGGTTCGATGCTGCAAGAAGGCGCAATTTCGATGGAAGCCGCACCATGGCAGCTGCTCGTGCCGAGTTTCTTCTTGGTAACCACTTTGTTCTGTTTCAACTTTATCGGCGACGGCCTGCGCGATGCGCTCGACCCGAAAGACCGCTAAACCACAACCAAAAGGATAATCAAAATGACAAAACAGTTACTGGTTGTAGAAAATCTGGACATCAATTTTGAATTGCATGAAAAAAACGTGCACGCCGTGCGTAATGTCAGCTTTAAAGTGGCAGAGGGCGAAACATTGGCTTTGGTCGGCGAGTCCGGCTCGGGCAAGTCTGTAACATCTATGTCCGTTATGCGCCTGTTGCCTGAAAAGTTTGCCCGTTATGGCAAAGATTCGCGCATTACTTTTGACGGCATTTCCATTTTGGATGCCGATGAGAAAACCCTGCGTGATTTGCGCGGCAACCGCATCAGCGTGATTTTCCAAGAGCCGATGACCTCGCTCAATCCGTTTATGCGTATCGGTGCGCAACTGATTGAAGCGGCGCGTGTGCACAATAAAAAGCTCGGCCGCAAAGAAGCAGGGCTGAAGGCATTGGCATTGTTGGAGCGTGTGGGCATCAAAGAAGCCGAACGCCGCATGAAACAATATCCACACGAGTTTTCCGGCGGCCAGCTGCAACGCATCATGATTGCCATGGCACTCATTAATGAACCTGACCTGCTGATTGCCGACGAACCGACCACGGCTTTGGATGTAACCATTCAAGCCGAGATTCTCGATTTGCTCCACGATTTGCAACAGCAAATGGGCATGGCGATTATCTTCATTACCCACGATTTGGGTTTGGCGGAACACTATTCCAAAACCGTCTGCGTCATGCGTAACGGCGAAATTGTCGAGCGCGGCAAAATCAAAGAAGTTTTTGCCCATCCGAAGCACGAATATACCGCCGAACTCATCAATGCCATTCCCAAAGGCATGAAAGAGCCGGAAGAAAACAACGCCGGTGTGTTAATCGATGCCGATAATGTCAATGTTTCTTTCGTATTGAAGCAAAGCTTTTTTGGCAAGCCGCTCAAAACTTTCGACGCCGTCAAAGGCATCAGCCTCAAAATAAAAGAAGGGGAAACATTGGGCGTTGTCGGCGAGTCCGGTTCCGGAAAATCCACGCTGGGCAAAGCCGTCATGCAGATGCTGCCTTATACCGGCCATATCTTCTTTGAAGGCAAAGACCTGAAAAACTATACAGCCGAGGAAGCATGCCGTCTGAAATCGCAACGGCAAATTGTGTTCCAAGATCCGTTCGGTTCGCTTTCCCCACGCCTTACAGTTGGTGAAATTATTGGTGAAGGTTTGACGGTTCATCATCCTGAGATGACTAAAAAAGAACGTATCCAGCGCGTTTTGGAAGTCATGAAGGAAGTGTCCCTGCCGCTTGACGCGCTCAACCGTTATCCGCATGAATTCTCCGGCGGCCAGCGTCAGCGTATAGCTATTGCACGCGCCGTTATCCTGCGCCCGAAATTCATTCTTTTGGACGAGCCGACTTCTGCACTTGACCGTTCCGTACAATCCAAAGTAGTCGAGCTTTTGCGCGATTTGCAAAAGAAATACGGCCTGACTTATATGTTCATCAGTCATGATTTGTCTGTCGTGCGCGCCGTTAGCGATAATGTGATCGTGATGAAGCAGGGCGAAATGGTTGAGTACGGCAGCGCGGATCAGATTTTCCACCATCCGCAAAACGATTACACCAAACGTTTGATTAACGCCGCATTTGATTTGTAGAAAAGGAAAAGGCCGTCTGAAAAGAAATTTTCAGACGGCCTTTTTAAGCGGAGGCTTTTTTCATCTAATGAGCGATTGCTTATGCCTGTACGGCATCCAATGCCTGCGCCAAGTCGGCAAGCAAATCGTCGATATGCTCGATACCCACGCTCAGGCGTACCATGTCGGGGCTGACGCCTGCTGCGGCGAGTTCTGCATCGTCAAGCTGACGGTGGGTCGTTGTGGCAGGATGGGTAGCCAGCGATTTGGCATCGCCGATATTCACCAAACGCAGGAAGAGTTGCAGTGCGTCAATGAATTTCGCGCCGGCTTCACGACCGCCTTTAATACCAAAACTCAGCAAACCTGAGGCTTTTCCGCCGTAGTCGCGGTCAATCAAAGCTTTATACGGACTGTCAGGCAGTGCAGGATAGTTCACCCATTCGACCCGCGGATGTTTCTTTAAGAATTCGGCTACTTTTAGGGCGTTTTCGCAATGACGTTCCATACGCAGGGCGAGGGTTTCCAAACCTTGAAGCAGTAAAAATGCGCTGTGCGGAGACAGGGCGGCACCGGTATTACGCAATGGGACGACACGGGCACGGGCGATATAGGCTGCCGCACCAAAATGTTCGCAGTAGTTTACGCCGTGGTAAGACGGATCAGGCTGATTGAAGGTTTTTTCAAAACGCGGATTGCCTGCCCATTGGAATTTGCCGCCGTCGATAATGGCACCGCCAATCGTTGTGCCGTGGCCGCCGATGTATTTTGTCAGAGATTGGATAACAATGTCGGCTCCGTGTTCTATCGGGCGGAACAATGTAGGCGTAGCAACGGTGTTGTCCACCATTAGTGGTAGCCCTTGAGCGTGCGCGGCTTGGGCGAATGCTGGAATATCAACGACATTGATGGCAGGATTGCCGATAGATTCGCAATACACCAGTTTGGTGCGGCTGTCGGTATTGGCGGCGATTTCTTCGGGTTTGGCCGGATCGATAAAGCGTACTTCTATGCCTTGGCGCGGCAGGCTGTGAGCAAAGAAATTGTATGTGCCGCCGTAGAGGGTTTTGGTTGCAATGATGTTGTCGCCTGCTTCAGCCAAGGTTTGAACGGCATAGGTAATTGCCGCCATACCGCTGGCGACAGCCAATGCGGCGATACCGCCTTCCAAACGGGCAACGCGTTCTTCCAAAACGGCAGTGGTCGGATTCATCATACGGGTGTAGATATTGCCCGCTACATCAAGGTTGAACAAGTCTGCGCCGTGTTGCGTGTTGTCGAAAGTGTAGGAAGTGGTTTGGTAAATGGGGACAGCAGCGGATTTGGTAGTTGGTTCGGATTGATAGCCTGCATGCAGGGCAATGGTTTCCCGTTTCATTTAAATATCCTTGTAGCGATTAAATAATGATAAATAGAGGCCAGCAGATTCGGATTTGAAGGGCAAACTTTCCATAACGGAAAAGTTCGGTATGTAGCAGCATACAGCCTTTCCTATAAGAAAGATTACCCTGAGCGACACTCAACTGACCCAAGAAGAACGATATCACATTCAAGACCTGTCCTACCACCACACCATCATCGAATGACACCCCATCATAATGCCGTTTACCGCGACCTTCTCCAAGATAAAAGCAACGGCAGTACTCTTTGGCAACAGCTCAGAATATGCAGCAAACCCTACCGCAAATGATACGGCAGCACACGGCTCTGAGGCAAAATGCACGATCGCGTCGGCATAGGAAAAGCCCCACATGGTTGAGCAAAAATTCCGCATTGGTGATGGGTAGGCAGATACCATTGACGGCAAAGATTAGAAAAGCGGAGACCTTGGCAAAAATCCCTCAAATTCCTAAATGTCTGGGTAGGACTTTAGGGATTTGGGGGAGTTTTAAAGGTTTTAGGCCGTCTGAAACTGCGTTATAGAAAGTTTCAGACGGCCCTTGGGTATTCTTTGGATTTGAAAATAAAAAAAGACTTGAATCATCAAGTCTCGCATTTCATTTTTACTGGATAAAAAATATCAAGAATGGCGGAAGCGGTGAGATTCGAACTCACGGAGGGCTATCAACCCTCGACGGTTTTCAAGACCGTTGCATTAAACCGCTCTGCCACGCTTCCGTTCTTGAAGCCGTAATACTAATGGAACTTACGGCCTTTGCCAAGAGGTATTTTAGAAAAAATATCTAGGATTCTGTTTTTATTTAGATTGTTCTTTACGCATGAATACCCATTCGGCTTCGTTTGAAGCTGCTTCATTGAATGAATAGCCTTCGTAGTCGAAGTTTTTGAGCATTTCAGGCTCGGTAATGCCGTGTTCTGCCGCGTAGCGCACCATCAAACCGCGCGCACGCTTGGCGTAGAAGCTGATGATTTTGTATTTGCCGTTTTTCTCGTCTTTAAAAATCGGCGTAATCAGGCGTGCGTTGAGTTTTTTGGTGTTGACGGATTTGAAATATTCTTGTGAGGCGAGGTTGATTAAAACGTCGCTGCCTGCCTGCTTCAGCGTTTGGTTGAGCAGGTCGGTGATTTTATCGCCCCAAAATTCGTAGAGGTTTTTGCCGCGCGTGTTGGTAAAGGCTGTGCCCATTTCCAAGCGGTAGGGCTGCATCAAGTCGAGCGGGCGCAGTACGCCGTATAGGCCGGAGAGCAGACGGACGTGTTGTTGCAGGTAGTCGATTTGTTTCGGTTTGAGCGTATCGGCGGCAATGCCTTCATAGACGTCGCCGTTGAACATAAATACGGCTTGTTTGGCGTTTTCAGGCGTAAACGGCGTGTGCCATGCGGCATTGCGTTCGGCGTTGAGCAGGGCGATTTTGTCGGAAACATGCATCAGCTCGGCGATTTGTTGGGGGGCAAGCTGACGCAACTCCTGCATCAGGATTTCCGCTTCGGGTAGAAGGTCGGGCTGGGTAAAGCTGCTGACGGGGGAGGGGTCTTTTTCGTTGAGGTTTTTGGCTGGGGATAAGACAAAAAACATAATAATTTCGGCTTTGAAATGAATAATGTGTGGGATTGTAGGTTTAAAATCGAGGAAGAACAAGACGGGCTAAACGCATTAATTGAATGCTTTTATTGAAACGTATTTCTGTTGAAAGTAAAATTCGAAGCTTCCCCCTGTTTCTGACATTTCTACTTGAGGAGAATATCATGTCTAAAACCATTATTCATACCGACAAAGCCCCTGCCGCGATTGGCGCATACAGCCAAGCAGTCCGCGCAGGCGATACGGTTTATATGAGCGGTCAGATTCCTTTGGATCCGGCTACGATGACTGTGGTCGGCAATGGCGACTTCCGGGCAGAAGCCGTGCAAGTATTTAAAAACCTGCAAGCCGTAGCCGAAGCAGCCGGCGGTTCTTTAAATGATATCGTCAAACTCAATGCTTATTTGACTGATTTGGCTAACTTTGCCGTGTTCAATGAAGTGATGGCTGAATTTATCGAACAACCTTTCCCTGCACGTGCGGCGGTTGGCGTGGCCAGCCTGCCTAAAGGCGTTCAGGTTGAAGCAGAGGCAGTATTGGTTTTAAATGCATAATTGATGTTTTCAGACGGCCTGGGCTGGGCTTGAGGCCGTCTGAAAAGAATAACAACGGAAAACAATAATAATGGCACATTACGCAATCGGAGACATTCAAGGCTGTTTTGACGAGCTGACTTTGTTGCTTGCCAAAATCGGCTTTAATCATGGTACGGACACCCTTTGGCTGGTCGGCGATATTGTCAATCGCGGCCCAAAGTCATTGGAAACCCTGAAATTTGCCAAAGAGCATGACAGCAGCGTGCAAATGGTTTTGGGCAATCATGATTTACATCTTTTGGCCGTCGGTTGCGGTGAAGGAACGCTCAAGCGCAGCGATACGGTTGAGCCGATTTTGACCCATCCCGAGAGTCAATCCCTATTGGACTGGCTGCGTCATCAACCGCTTTTGGTGCGCGGCGACAGGCATGTGATGGTGCATGCCGGTATTTTGCCTCAATGGTCGGTTGATAAGGCCGAAAGCCTTGCCCGTGAAGCTGAGGATGAATTGCAAGGTAAAAAGTACAGGAAATTTTTTGGCAAAATGTACGGCAACAAGCCGACCGAGTGGACAGATGATTTGACAGGCTATGAGCGTCTACGCATGATTATCAACGTCTTTACCCGTATGCGTGCGCTGACGTACAAAGGCGAATTGGATTACGAATATAAATCCACTTTAAAAAAAATGCCGCTTTACCTGCGCCCTTGGTTTAAAGCGCCTGATAGGCAGAATTTGGATTATATTACCGTGTTTGGACATTGGTCGTCATTGGGCTACGTTAATACCGATCAGGTCATTGCTTTGGATACCGGCGCGTTGTGGGGCGGAGAGCTGACAGCGGTCAATTTGGATACCAATGAAGTGATACAGGTACCGTCGTTGGGCGGATTGGATTGGAAAACGGCATTGAAATAGTTTGGATAAGATAAAAGGCCGTCTGAAATGTTTCAGACGGCCTTTTTATATTACTTAATCCAGAGAAGGCAGGAGTTTGCCCGGATTCATGATGCCATAAGGGTCAAGTTGATTTTTGATAGCATGCATCAGAACGAGTTCGGCCTGTGTACGTACGCGGGGCAGCCAATGTTTTTTGATGATGCCTACGCCGTGTTCTGCGGCAATCGTACCGTGGCAGGCAAGGATGTTTTCATAAACAATGGTATTGACGGCGTCTTCGTATTGGTAGGCTTCGTTGCTCAATACGTTGGGCAGGAATGTATTGTAATGTAGGCTGCCGTCGCCTAAATGTCCGAAGCAGACAATTTGTATGCCGGGGAAATGGATTTCCAAGGCAGGGGCGCATTGGCGGACAAAGGCGGCCACTTGGGCGATAGGGACGGCGATGTCGTGTTTGATGCTGGTACCGAGTTTGCGTTGGGAAGCGGAAATATTTTCACGTAAGGTCCATAAGTCGGAACGCTCTTGCTCGGATTGCGCCAAGATACTGTTTTCCCACCCGTTTTGATAGAGAAATTCGGCAAGTTTTTCATCCAGTCCGGCATCGGGAATGGAATCTGCAAGTTCAATCAAAATATGCCATTCCGCGTCGGCAGGCTTTTTGAGTTGGCTGAATTCCGAAGATAAATCGAGGGCAAAGCGGCTGATCAGCTCGAAGCTGATCAAGCGTTCGGCAAAATGGCCTTGTACCGCAGTTAAAAGCGAAACGGCGGATTCAATATCGTCTAAACCTACCCATGCGGTCGCTTTGGTTTTGGGCTGGGCAAAGAGTTTGAGTGTGGCGGCGGTAATGATGCCCAATGTTCCTTCACTGCCGATAAAAAGATGGCGCAAGTCGTAGCCGGTCGTGTTTTTGTGCAGGGGCTGAAGGTGGGAAACCAGTTCGCCGTTTGGTAAAACGACTTCCAAACCCAATACCAAATCACGCATGCTGCCGTAACGCAAGACATTCAAACCGCCGGCATTACAGGCGATATTGCCGCCGATTTGGCAAGAGCCTTCGCTGGCAAGGCTGAGTGGAAACAGTCGTCCGGCTTCGGCTGCCGCCTTTTGAGCATTTTGCAAAATTACTCCAGCTTCAACCGTCATGCTGTTGTCGGCAAGGTTGATATCACGGATACGGTTTAGCTTGGAGAGGTTGAGCAGTACGCCCTCGGTGGTTACCGTTGCGCCGCATAATCCGGTATTGCCACCTTGCGGGGTGACGCGGATGCGGTTTTCAAAACAGAAACGCATGATTTTCTGCACGCTTTCGACAGAGTTCGGCTGTAAGACAATATCCGGCGAAGAAACAAAACGGCGGCGTTGGTCGTTTAACAAGGCCGGAGTGGCTTCGATGATTTCAGAGGCGGAAAGAAACGTTGCAAAACGGTCGTGAAGGTGCATGGCAGTCAGGCGGAAAAGTCGGGAAGGGGAGTGTGAGGAATGTAAAAAAGCAGGATACGCAATGGTATCCTGCTTTTCTTATATTCAAAAGAATATTATTTAGCAGCTTCAGAAGCAGCAGAAGCAGCGGCTTCAGTAGCAGATGCAGCAGCTTCAGTAGCTTCGGTAGCAGCAGAAGCGGCAGCTTCAGTAGCAGATGCAGCAGCTTCAGTAGCAGATGCAGCGGCTTCGGAAGCAGCAGAAGCGGCAGAAGCAGCAGTTTCAGCAGCTTTATCAGCACCGCCACAAGCGGCCAAAGCTAAAGACAACAAAGCAGCAGCGAACAGAGATTTTTTCATTTTTAAGAACCTTTTTTAAATCGATTTAAACTAAAAATAGCCGTCAGACGGCCTATACAGTAGAAATTCATTGCTGAATTTTTCAATATTATGCCCCACGGGATAGGTCAATGCAACGTTGCGTAACCGTTTGCCGGCTAAAATCAATACGAAAATAGTGAAAATAATGTAAATCATATTGGCGCGCGAAAAATCATCTAAAAATATTCATTATTAATGAAGATTTTAAAAATACATTGTATTCAATGAGTTGTGTATTTTTATTTGTTATAGGTTTTAAGGGTTTGGAATGTTTTTGCGTTTAGGGAAATTTTTGTAATTTAGCAACTTTGTGTTGTGAAAAAGCAACTTTTATGGATTGGAATCATTCGATTTTGTTTTTTATATGGACTTTTTCGGTTTTGTTGTGTTTGCTAAAAGTATTTGTTTAAGGTAAACCGATTGTTTAGTTACAGCTGTGATAGAATAGCCTGAACTTGACTTTATAAATATTGATTAAGGACGACATGATGTCTATTGTTAAAAATTCCGTAGTTTCCCTGCATTATGAAATGTACGATGCAAACAACCAGTTGTTGGACAAAACCGAAGAGCCGATTGCTTACTTGCATGGCGGTTATGACGGTATTTTCCCTTTGGTGGAAGAAGCGTTGCACGGCAAAAATGTAGGCGATACCGTCGAAGTGGCTTTGTCGCCCGATGATGCTTTCGGCGAGCAAGATCCTGAGTTGGTGCGCATTGAAGATGTAAGCGTATTTCCTGTTGAAGTTGAAGTCGGCATGATGTTTGAAGCCGATGATCCGGAAACAGGCGATGTATTGATTTATCGTGTAACCGATGTTGCCGACGGTAAAGCCGTAGTAGACGGCAACCATCCTTTGGCCGGTATGAAAGTATTGTTCAAAGCGACCGTTGAAGGTGTACGCGATGCGACTGAGGAAGAAATTGCCCACGGTCACGTACATGGCCCGCACGGTCATCACCACCACTAATCAGGCTTGAAGCATGATGAAGGCCGTCTGAAAAGGAATGAAACCTTCCTTTTCAGACGGCCTTTAAGTTTTTACAAGACAGATAAATAGGAAATTTTGGCTCAGGTCAAATCAAGCGGGGAAATATGGGGTTTGTTTGATACTACAATGAATTACATATCACGGTGCGGCAGAATCTGTATTAAGATTCTGATATTGGTAAAACAGGCAGAATACAATGAGTGAAACATTGGAGCAGCAGGCGGTACAGGCCGGTATTGATTTAGGTTATCACGACATCAACGGCACTTATCGTGTGACCAAAACGGAAGTTTTGGAATCGATTGTTGCTGTTTTGGATAAAAGCAAACCGGATTCAGATGGCCTTTATTTGAATACGATGGTTGCGCATGAAAATGGCGAAGAATCTTTACAGATGCCGTCTGAATTTCATGGTGCGGAAGCGGTCGTATTGATTGATGAGGCGGATGAGTGCCAGACCTTGACTTTGTATCTGGGCGACAACGATACGCTTTGGATTAAGCTGCCCCAACTGGCTTGCGGTTATTACACTTTGTCGGCCGAGACCGGCGGCAAATGTCGCCTTGTACGCCTGATTGTTGCGCCTGAATCGGTTTATCAACCCAAACTGCTTGCCAATGGCGGACGGATGAATGGTTTGACCATGCATTTGTACAGCCTGCGTTCCGAGCGCAACTGGGGCATAGGCGACTTTACCGATTTGCTGAACCTGATGAAATATGCTGCAGAGAAAAAGCTGGATTTTGTCGGTATCAACCCTTTGCACGCCTTGTTTACCAGCAAGCCTGCCTTTGCCAGCCCGTATAGCCCTTCTTCGCGCGAATGGCTCAATCCGATTTATTTGGATATAGAGAAAGTCGGGGCGTTTACTTATAACGAGCAACTGAAAAACTGGCTGGCGCAACCGAAAATCCGTCAGCGCATCGCTGCTTTGCGTATCACGGAAACGGTGACTTATACCGCGGTTTGGGCATGCAAACGTGATGCGCTGCAAATGGCGTTTAATGCATTTGAACAAGATACTTGTGAAGCCGCGGAAAATGAGCGTGCTGCATTTGAATCGTTTGTGATGGAAAAAGGCAAAGCCTTACAGGGCTTCGGTTTGTTTGAGGCTTTGGACCAGTATTACAGCCGTCCTGGACAAGTGGGTTGGCAGTCATGGCCGTCTGAATTTCATCAACCTGATGGCGAAGCAGTAGAAAAATTCGAGCGCAGTCATGAGCGGGAAATCCGTTTTTATATGTGGCTGCAATGGCTTTGCGCGGAGCAATTGCAAGAAGTTAACCAAGCCGCTGCCGAATACGGTGTCAAACTCGGCATTTACGGCGATTTAGCGGTCGGCGTGGCGCGAGGTAGCGCGGATACTTGGTTAAACCGCCAAGATTATTGTATGGACGTATCGGTCGGTGCGCCGCCCGATCCTTTAGGGCCGACAGGGCAGAATTGGGATTTGCCGCCGCTTAATCCGTCGATGTTGAAGCATACGGGCTATGAAAAGTTTGCCCATCTGTTGCGCGAAAATATGCGTCTGTATGGCGTGTTGCGGATTGACCATGTGATGGCATTGTGTCGTTTGTGGTGGGTTTTAAAGGATAAAACAGCAGATTTCGGCGCATATGTGCATTACGATGCCGAAGTGACTTTTGCCATTTTGGCATTGGAAAGCCAGCGCAACCGTTGCGTCATTATCGGCGAGGATTTGGGGACGGTACCCGATCAAGCGCGTTATCTGCTCAACCGCTATCAAGTGTTCTCCTACAAAGTGATGTATTTCAGCAAGGGCTGGAACGGTTTTCAATTACCTGACGAATACCCCGAGCAGGCGATTACGGTCATCAGTACCCACGATGTCGCACCCTTGGCAGGTTATTGGATAGGCAAAGATTTGGATACGATGTTCAAACTCGGTACTTTGCCTGATGCAGCCGCTTTTCAGACGGCCTTGGATGAGCGCGAACACGATAAAGCCGATTTGCTGGACAAATTGAAAGAAACCGGCTGTCTGGGTGCAGACGTACAAATGCCGGCAAAAGCCGATGAAACCTTGCTGGCGGCTTTGCACAAATACGGCGCATTGAGCCGCAGCAAGCTTTACGCCGTACAACTGGAAAACCTACTGGGCGTCATCGACAATCTGAATGTCCCGGGTGTAACCGAAGGCTATCCGAACTGGGCGCAAAAAATGCCGGTTTCTTTGGAAGATTTCCTACAACACCGCCTCATGGGCGGCCAACTTGCCATTATTGACGAGGTACGCATGAAAACAAACAGCCAAATCAAGGCTTATCATGAACTTGACCAAATCGAGCGCGATACGGTCGAAAGCCTGTTTCTTGCCACCCATAGCGATGTGTTCGCTTATCTGGGACGACACCGCCTTGCAGAGGGCGATGAAGTAGTGCGCGTTTTGATTCCCGGCGCAGTAAGCGTGGATATCGTGAACCGCCGCAGCGGCGAACTCATCGTGCCGTCTGAAAAAATTGATGAACGCGGTTTCTTTGTGGCCGTTTTGCCCGATGATGCGCCCGATTACGCTTTACGTATCCGTTACACCGAAGACACCGAGCCAGTGATTGAAGAAGACCCTTATCATTTCAGTTCTGCGTTGCAAGACATGGATTCCTGGCTGTTGGCCGAAGGTAAACACCTGCGTCCTTATGAGACTTTAGGCGCGCATTTTGCCGAGTTGGACGGCGTGAAGGGCGTACGCTTTGCCGTATGGGCGCCAAATGCGCAACGCGTTTCCGTCATCGGCGAGTTCAACAACTGGGACGGCCGTCGCCATGTGATGCGTTTCCACCGTGACAACGGCATTTGGGACATCTTCATCCCTGCTGTCAAACTCAATGCCCTATACAAATTTGAAATCCGCGATGCCAACGGTAATGTACGCGAAAAAGCCGACCCGTATGCCTTCGGTGCGGAACTGCGTCCGACCACGGCATCTATCGTGCGTGGTTTGCCTGACGAAGTGGAAGAACCGGCCTTCCGCGCCCGTGCCAACGCCATTGATGCGCCGATCAGCATTTATGAAGTGCATTTGGGTTCGTGGAAACGCAATCCGGAAAACAACTTTTGGCTGACTTACGAAGAGCTTGCCAAAGAATTGGTCGCATACGTCAAAGACATGGGCTTTACCCATATTGAATTTCTGCCTGTTTCCGAATATCCGTTTGACGGCTCATGGGGCTATCAGGCAACCGGTTTGTATGCGCCGACCAGCCGTTTCGGTTCTCCGGAAGAATTGCGCGCCCTGATTAAAGCCGCGCACGACGAGGGTATCAGCGTTATCCTCGACTGGGTGGTCGGACACTTCCCAACCGATGACCACGGGCTTGCCAAATTCGACGGCACCGCGCTGTATGAACACGCCGATCCGCGCGAAGGCTATCATCAAGACTGGAACACTTTGATTTACAACTTCGGCAGAAACGAAGTGAAAAACTTCCTGCAAGGCAATGCTTTGTATTGGATAGAACGTTTTGGCTTTGACGGTATCCGCGTTGACGCGGTGGCTTCGATGATTTACCGCAACTATTCGCGCAAAGATGGCGAGTGGATTCCGAACCAATACGGCGGCCATGAAAACCTTGAAGCCATCGCTTTCCTGCGCGATACCAACACCATGTTGAAAGAGGAAGTTCCGGCTGCGACTGAAATTGCTGAAGAGTCTACTTCATTCGCCAATGTAACCCGTCAAGAAGGTTTGAACTTCAGCTTCAAATGGAATATGGGCTGGATGAACGATACCTTGCGTTACATGATGGAAGACCCCATCAACCGCAAATATCACCACAACAAAATGACCTTCGGCATGATGTACCAGTACAGCGAAAACTTCGTCCTGCCACTTTCACACGATGAAGTCGTGCACGGCAAACGCTCGCTGCTCGGACGGATGCCCGGCGACTGCTGGCAACAATTTGCCAACCTGCGCGCCTACTACGGCTTTATGTACGGCTTCCCCGGCAAAAAACTTTTGTTTATGGGCAGCGAGTTTGCACAAGGTCGCGAGTGGAACTACAACGAAGGACTGGATTGGTTCCTGCTGGAGCAAGAGGGCGGCTGGCACAAAGGCGTGCAAGACTTTGTGCGCGAGTTGAACCATGTCTATAAAGACACTGCGCCGCTTTACCAATTAGACCAATGGCCTGAAGGCTTTGAGTGGCTGGTTGCAGATGACGGCGACAATTCCGTATTCGTTTTCGAGCGACGCGACCGCGAAGGCAACCGCGTTATCGTTATTAGCAACTTCACGCCAGTAGTACGCGAAGGCTACCGCTTCGGTGTGAATTCCGCCGGCGAATACCGCGAAATTCTCAATTCGGACGACCTGCCTTACAAAGGCAGCGGCGTTTCTGCCGGTGCAACGGTGGAGACAGAAGAAGTTTGGTCGCATAGCAAACCTAATTCCTTGTCTGTGACCGTACCGCCGTTGGCAACCGTTTACCTGTATCAGGCGGCAGTCAAAGAAGAAGCGTAAATCAACTTTGAGGGTGGGCATCCTGCCTGCCCAATCAGCTGAAAATTAAAAGATAGTGGTATCAATATGACTCAAGGCCGTCTGAAAGGTTTTCAGACGGCCTTATATTGGACACGCAACCAAATACATACCAAGGAATCATTCTATGTCTGCCAAATCATGGCATATCGAGGAAGGCAAGCCTTATCCCATGGGCGCAACCCTGACAAGTAAGGGCGCGAATTTTACCTTGTTTTCCATCAATGCCGAAAAGGTCGAATTGTGTCTGTTTGATAAGGATAAAGAAACCCGTTTGGAGATGCCTTCACGGCGCGGTTCGGTATTTTACGGATTTGTGCCGGATGTTAAGGCAGGGCAGCGATACGGTTTCCGCGTGTATGGACGTGAAAACGCAGAATATGGCTCATGTTTCAATCCCAATAAATTGCTGATTGACCCGTATTCCAAAAAAATTGACGGTAAACCAAGCTACCGTAACGCCGAAGAAATGGCATGGTTCAGGCCGGAAGATGAACGCGACAATGCCACCGTTGCACCCAAAAGCGTCGTGGTCGGACGCAGCCGATTTAATTGGGCCAAAGATTGCCGTCCGGAAATACCGTGGGGTAAAACCGTTATTTATGAAGCCCATGTCAAAGGGTTGACCAAGCAATTCCCTGATTTGAAGTATGCAGGCACTTATAAAGCCTTGTGCGATAAACGGGTTT
>NZ_KV799706.1:278984-334758 GCF_001810035.1 Neisseria sp. HMSC058F07
TTTGGCCTATTTGCAAGAATTGGGGGTAACGACGGTCGAGCTGCTGCCGATTCATTTTCATCTGGATGAATACCATCTTCAGCAGATGGGCTTGAGCAATTATTGGGGCTACAACACTTATTCCCATTTTGCCGTTGAGCCGTCTTATGCCGACAATCCCGAACGTGCGGCGGCAGAATTTAAACAAGCGGTCAAAGCCCTGCATCAGGCAGGTTTGGAAGTGATTTTAGATGTTGTGTACAACCACACGGCCGAGCAGGACGACAAAGGCCCGATGCTGTGTCAGCGCGGTATCGACAACACCTTATGGTATTGGCACACCCCTTACGGCAATTATGAAAACTGGTCGGGTTGCGGCAATACGCTCAATATTGTCCGGCGCGACGTTACCCGTTGGGCGGCAGACAGCCTGCGCTATTGGGCTGAAGAGTTTCATATCGACGGCTTTCGTTTCGATTTAGGAACCGTATTGGGACGTGAACCCGATTTCCAATCGTACGGCCGTTTTTTCCAAGTCCTGTATCAAGATCCTGTGTTGGCCGGTTTGAAGCTGATTGTCGAAGCATGGGACATCGGCGAGGGCGGCTATCACTTGGGCAATTTCCCGCAACCTTTTGCCGAATGGAACGGCCGTTTCCGCGATGACATGCGCGCGTTTTGGTCATGGGAAAGCGGCAATTTGGGCGCATTTGCCGAACGCTTGGCCGGGTCGTCCGATATTTTCAACCACAGCGGCCGCCACCCGTCCGCCAGCATTAACTTCATCACTGCACACGACGGCTTCACTCTGCGCGATTTGGTCAGCTATAACGAAAAACACAACGAAGCCAACGGCGAAAACAACCGCGACGGGCATAATGAAAACATCAGCTACAACCACGGCGTAGAAGGCGAAACCGATGATGAAGAGGTTTTGCTCAACCGCGAATACACCTCCAAAGCGCTGCTTGCCTCCTTGTTTTTATCCAACGGTACGCCCATGCTTTTGGCGGGCGATGAGTTCGGCAACAGTCAGCAAGGCAACAACAACAGCTACTGCCAAGATAATCCGATTACATGGTTGGATTGGCAAAATGAGCCTCATGAGTTACAAAATTACACTCAAGCGCTAATACGCGTACGCAGCCAAATCAAGCTGCTGACAGATGATTGCTGGTGGGAAAAAGAGCGTGTGCAATGGCTCAATGCCGATAGCAGCCCGATGACCGAATATTGTTGGCACAACAGGGGCAGTAAGGCGATTCAGGTTGTTTTGGACGATGAATGGCTGCTGTTGGTCAATGCCAAACGTAGTCGTCAGTTATTTAACCTGCCTCAAGGCAATTGGGAAATTTCTTGCGTACCATCTGAGAAATTTAATTACGAAGAGGCTGGGAAATGTGTTGTTGAGCATATGGGGATTTGGATTTTACATAAAACAAATTAAATGAGAATTAAACTATTGGTTGATTAACTCTTTGATATTTTGTCAGTATTTTCTGATTTGTAGCTTAGTGGTATAAATTGAAAATGCCAATAAGATGATGAATGGTTTAATTGTTAATTAAATGTTTTATAAAGAAAAATATATCCTTTTTTTGAATCTTTCCGCTATAATCTCCTTGGTTTGTAACAAATCTACGCACCATTCCTTTCAGACGGCCTGTTGCCGTTGTCAGGCCGTCTGAAAACCGAGTTTCGTTGTTTTTAATAAAACCATCAGGCGCGTTGTCCAGTGCCTCACGCTAGAGAAAGGCTTCCATGGCTAAGAAAAAACTCCCCATCTCCGGTTACGATTATGTAATGCCTAAACCGGACGCCGAAACCATCCGTAAATCCATCGTTTACAAGCTGATTTTCATCTTGGGCGTAGATCCGAAGGAGGCAACTTCACACCAATGGCTCAACGCCGCCATGCTTGCCGCGCGTGACCTGATTGCGGAAGATTTCCTCAAAACACGCCGCGCCCACATTGATAACAGTAAACGCATGGTTTATTACCTGTCTATGGAATTCCTGCTCGGCCGTTCGTTTGTCAACGCGCTGATTAACGAAGGCGTTTACGCCGAATTTGAAGAAGCCTTTAAGCAACTGGGCAAAGAATTTGCCGATGTCTGCGAACAAGAAGAAGATCCGGGTTTGGGTAACGGCGGTTTGGGCCGTCTGGCCGCCTGCTTCCTCGACTCTTTGGCAACCCTGCGCATTCCGGCCATGGGCTACGGCATCCGTTACCAATACGGTATGTTCAAACAAGAAATCGTGGATGGCCAACAAGTTGAAAAACCTGATTTGTGGCTCGACCAAGATTTGGCATGGCAGTTTGCCCGTCCGAACAAACAATATTCCGTCCGTTTCGGTGGTCAAGTGTTGAACTTGGGCGACAAAAAAGAATGGCAGCCAAGCGAAGAAATTTCTGCTTGGGCATACGATGAAATCATTCCGGGCTATGGCGGCGAATGTGCCAACCCATTGCGTTTGTGGACTGCACACGCAGGCAACCTGTTCGACCTTGCCGACTTCAACCGAGGCGACTATGCCTCTGCCGTTCGCGCACAAAACAGCGACGAAAACATCTCACGCGTTCTGTATCCGAACGACTCTACCGATTCCGGCCGCGAATTGCGCTTGAAACAAGAATACTTCTTGGTTTCCGCTTCCGTTCAAGACATCGTTGCCCGCCACAAATGCCGTTTCCCAAGTATCCGCACTTTGGCGGACGAAGTCGCCATCCACTTGAACGACACCCATCCGGTACTCGCTATTCCAGAATTGATGCGTATCCTGATTGACGAAGAGGGCATTGCATGGACTGAAGCATGGAATATGTGCTGTAAGATTTTCTCTTACACCAACCACACATTGATGAGCGAAGCCTTGGAAACTTGGCAGGTTGACCTGATGGGCCGTCTGCTGCCGCGCCACTTGGATATCATCTTTGAAATCAACGCCTACTTCCTCAATGCCTTGCGTGCCATCGGTAACTTCGACGACGACTTTGTCCGCCGCGTATCCATCATTGACGAAACCCACGGCCGTCGCGTTCGCATGGCATGGCTTGCCGTGATCGGTTCGCACAAAGTCAACGGCGTGGCAAAAATCCACTCCGATTTGATGACCACATCCATCTTTGCCGACTTTGCCAAAGTGTTCCCAGAACGCTTTACCAACGTAACCAACGGCGTCACCCCGCGCCGCTGGATCA
The DNA here is from genome assembly GCF_001810035.1 of Neisseria sp. HMSC058F07. Classification (NCBI taxonomy): domain Bacteria; kingdom Pseudomonadati; phylum Pseudomonadota; class Betaproteobacteria; order Neisseriales; family Neisseriaceae; genus Neisseria; species Neisseria sp. HMSC058F07. The sequence goes on from NZ_KV799706.1 coordinate 282,166, forward strand.
ACATCGCCAACCCGGGCCTGACCAAATTCTTGGACAAACATCTGGGCGACGAAGACTGGCGTCTGCATTTGGACAACCTGACCAAGCTCAACGACAAAGTGGACGATGCCTCCGTACAGGCAGAATTCGGCGAAGTGAAAAAAGCCGCCAAAGAGCGTCTTGCCAAATACATCGAAACCGAGCTGGGTATCAAAGTTAATACCGATGCACTTTTCGACATCCAAATCAAACGTATCCACGAGTACAAACGTCAAGCATTGAACGTGATGCACATCGTCGACCGTTACAACAAAATCCTGGAAAACCCGGATTTCGATTGGCAGCCGCGTGTGTTCATCTTTGCCGGTAAAGCCGCTTCCGCCTATTACATGGCGAAGAAAATCATCCGACTGATTAACGACGTTGCCAAAGTCATCAACAACGACACCCGTATCCGTGACCTGATTAAAGTCGTTTACATCCCGAATTACAGCGTCAGCCTCGCCCAAATCATCATTCCTGCCGCCGATTTGCACGAACAAATCTCACTGGCAGGTACAGAAGCATCCGGTACCAGCAACATGAAATTTGCCCTCAACGGCGCAATCTGTATGGGTACACTGGACGGCGCGAACGTTGAGATTTTGGAAAAAGTCGGTGCGGACAACTGCTATATCTTCGGTAACACCGTAGAACAAGTCGAAGAAATCCGCCGCAACGGTTACGACCCGTTGAGCTATATCGAGCGAGACAGCGACCTGCGCCGCGTCGTCAACCAAATCAGCCAAGGCACTTTCTCTCCGGAAGAGCCAAACCGCTACAACGACGTGTTGCAACCATACGGCGACTTCTATCAACTGATGGCCGATTTCCGCAGCTACATCGACACGCAATACAAAGCGGACGAACACTACCGCAACGTATCCGCATGGCGCAAATCAGCCTTGATCAATATCGCCAACATGGGCTTCTTCTCATCCGACCGCTCCATCGCCGACTACTGCCGCGATATTTGGTACATCAAACCATTGAGCGAAAAAGAATTGCCCGGCAGAAATTAAGCGTTAAGCAGATAACGAAAGCCGATACATCGGAAAGGTGTGTCGGCTTTTTTTATATTCGCTGTTTTTGAATTGGATAATAAACTTAAAAGGCCGTCTGAAAACTTTCAGACGGCCTTTTGTTTCATTTGCTTTGAGCATCAATCAAGCAAGATTATTTTTCAGCTTCTTCAAAGCCGACGACTTCGAGGCCGAAGCCGGTGAGGCCGGTGAAGGATGACGGCTGGCCGAGGACGCGCAGTTTTTTGACGTTGAGGCCGGCGAGGATTTGTGCGCCTATGCCGTAGCTTTTGCTGTCCCATTTGTAGGCTTGGTTGGCGCCTTTGGGCAGGGTGCGGTCGAGCAGGGTGGCGCCGTCTTCGGTACGGTGCAGGAGGATGACTACGCCGCTTTCGGCTTGTTGGATGCGCTCAAGGGCTTTGGGCAGCGACCATGAATGGCGCGGGTTGGCTTGGATGAAGTCCATGACGCTGAAGGGTTCATGGACGCGGACGAGGGTTTCTTCTTCGGCGGAGGGTGTGCCTTTGACAAGGGCGAGGTGGGTTTCGCCGGAGAGTTTGTCGACGTAAACGTGTTGTTGGAACTCGCCCCACGGGGTTTGTACGGGTGCGTTGCCCATGTCTTCGAGCAGGCTTTCGGTACGGCTGCGGTATTCGATGAGGTCGGTAATGGTGCCGATTTTGAGGTTGTGCTCTTCGGCAAACTTCATCAGTTCGGGCATACGTGCCATGGTGCCGTCGTCGTTGATGATTTCGCAGATGACGGCGGCGGGAATCAGACCGTTCATTTGTGCCAGATCGACGCCGGCTTCTGTGTGTCCGGCGCGGACGAGTACGCCGCCTTTTTGGGCGCGGAGAGGGAAGATGTGGCCGGGTTGGACGATGTCTTCAGGTTTGGCGGATGGGGAAACGGCAGTTTGAATGGTCAGGGCGCGGTCGGCGGCGGAAATGCCGGTGGTAATGCCGTGGGCGGCTTCGATGGAGACGGTAAAGTTGGTGCCGTATTGTGCGCCATTTTTTTGGGTCATCATGGGCAGGCCGAGTTTTTCGACCATTTCGCCGTCCATCGGCAGGCAGACCAGGCCACGTGCGTTTTTGATCATGAAGTTGATGGCTTCGGGGGTAACGAATTGGGCGGCCATCAGCAAGTCGCCTTCGTTTTCTCGGTCTTCGGCATCAGTGATGATGACCATTTTGCCGGCTTTGATGTCTGCTAGGATTTCAGGGATGGTGGAGATGTGGGACATGGTATTTCTTTCTTGGCTGATGGTAGGGGCGTGGCGGTCTTGGTGGTCTTGATCCAACCACATGTCAGGCATATTTGCTGCCTGCTCGATTTTTCGGGCTTTTTTCTCGCCGAAAGATTTGTTTTTCAGTAGGGCGGACAGCTCGCCTTGGTTGATAGAAATGGCTTGGGCAAACTTGGTCTGCTGGCCGTTGTGGTGTTGTGTTATCCATTGCCGCAGGTTGTGGCGGCGCAGGTCGGTGGTATTCATGATGAGATGAAATTGAATTGTGTGTAATGGATTGTAGTCTTGTATTTACCAAAAGGCAAACTTTGTTTGTTGAGATTTTTATTACTTTTTGGTAATGAAATTTATTGTTTCAGACGGCCTGGGTATGGCTTGAAATTGACGGTTTTGGGAGAATATGGGGAATGTTTTGATGATTATTTTAATGGGGGATGTTTGAAATGAAAATGCTTGGACGCGGATTGGTCGTGCTGGTGTTGTGTGCGCTGACGGCTGCGGGCGGCTGGTTTTATGCCCTGCATGGTCAGAACGAAGAACATCAGGTTTTGTCCCGTGAGGGGGTTTTGATGCAGATTAAGCAGATGAACCGCTTGGAAAGTACGGCATTTTATATCGATACGATTATCCGTACGGAGAAAAAAGGGGATTGGCGCAGGCTGTGGCAGGATTCACAAAGCGGTATTTTTATTGTGCGCGGTAAGGTGTTGGCTGGTTTGGATTTGGACAAGTTAGGCGCGGACAATGTCAATATTGTGGACGACAAGGTCTTAATCAGCCTGCCGGCGGTGGAAATTTTGAGCGTGGATTTGGAAAATATCGAAGTGTACGATATTCAGACCGGCTCGTTTAATTTGCTGCCTATGGATAAGTCGGTATTTAAGACGGTGCAGGAAGAGGCGAAACGGCAGGTATTGCAAAGCGCATGTAGGGCTGAGATTTTGGAACATGCCAACCGTCAGGCGCAAATGCAGTTGGAAAACCTGTTTGCATTGACGCAGACGAAGGTATCCGTCTATCCGGCTGCGGTAGGGAAGTGCGGTTAAATAGATTGCTTGAAAAGATAAGGCCGTCTGAAAAATTTTCAGACGGCCTTTGTTTCATCAAGCCATTAACCGCGTCGTAAAACGGCGGTATTGATGTATTTTTGAATACCGGTGGCAATGGCTTGGGCGCATTGTTGGCGGAAGGATTCGCTGCCGAGCAGCCGCTCTTCGGTAGGGTTGGAGAGGAAGGCGGTTTCCACCAAAATGGACGGAACGTCCGGCGCGCGGAGGACGGCAAAGTTGGCCTCGTCAACGCGGCCTTTGTGCAGTTGGTTGAGTTTGCCCAATTCGGTCAAGACGGAATGGCCGAGCTTGCGGCTGTCGCGCAGGGTTGCGGTTTGGGTCATGTCCAAAATCGTGTTGTCGACGTTGCGGTTGCCGCTGGATTGTACACCGCCGATGGCGTCGGCGTTGTTTTGGGTTTGGGCAAGGAATTTTGCCGCCGAGCTGGTCGCGCCTTTGGTATTGAGCATATATACGCCGGTACCGCGAGCGGACGGGCTGGTAAAGGCATCGGCGTGGATGGATACGAATACGTCGGCATTGCGCGCACGGCCTTTGGCAACGCGTACGCCCAATGGGATAAAGATGTCTTCGTTGCGCGTCATGAATACGTTGTAACCCAAGGCCTCGAGGCGTTTTTTGGTTTCGCGTGCAATGGAGAGTACGACGTTTTTCTCTTTGAGGCCGCTCGGGCCGATTGCGCCAGGATCTTCGCCACCGTGACCGGGGTCGATCATAATCACGGGACGGCGGTTGCCGCCGCTGCCGCGATTGTTTTTAGGGGCAGGGGTGTCGTATGCGATATTGGTATTTTGACGTTGTTTGGGAACATTGCCGTTGAGCAAGGCCATCATCGGGTCGTTGGCATCTGCGCCGTGCGGATAGAGGTCGATAACCAAGCGGTTTCTGAAGTTGCCGACGGGGGCGAGCGCAAAGACTTGCGGATGGGTGCTTTGTTTGAGGTCGATGACGATACGCACGGTATTGGGCGTATTTTGACCGGCACGAATGCTGCGGATAAAAGGGTCGTTAGACAGCACTTTGCTGGAAATGCCTTGCAGGACGCTGTTGATTTCCGCACCTTGAATATCCACGACCAACCTGCTGGGGTTGTCCAACATAAAATGTTGGTATTTCATCGAGTGGTTGCTCTCAAGGGTAACGCGTGTGTAGGCGTTCGCCGGCCAAATGCGGACGGCAAGGAATTGCGCAGGAGAGGCCGGTTTGGCCAATGCGGCACCAACGGGCGTGAGGGTGAGAAATAGTCCTGTGCCTTGACGGAGAATGTGTCTTCTAGTTAATTTGACCATGATTCTAAACTTTTTCGGCCTTGGTTTGTGTGGGCGGAAAAGGTGCAGGTTCTGCCCTTATCGGTGTACGTCAATGTAATGGTAATGTCTGCCAGAGGCGTGAATTCTCCACCTTGCTGCGGCCATTCGATGAGGCAGATGCTGTCGGGCGCAAACAATTCGTCCAAACCGGCATCTTCCCATTCCTCGGGCATGGTAAAGCGGTAGAGGTCGAAATGGTGGAGGGTGAATGTATCCAGCGGATAAGATTCGACAATGGTGTAAGTCGGGCTTTTGACTGCGCCCGTATGTCCCAGTCCGCGCAAAATTCCGCGTGTCAGCGTGGTTTTGCCTGCACCCAGCCCGCCTTCAAGATAGATGGTCAGCGGAGCGGAGAGTTGCTTGCTCCATTCTTCACCCAGTTGCAGGGTTGCTTCTTCATCGGGCAGAAAACGGGTGTAAAGTCCGTTTGAGTGCATGGAATAGGCCTTGTCGTTCAAAAGGCTTAATTATGATGGAATTGGCGGCGTTTGCAAACCTGATAGACGATAAAGTTAGATAAAGATAGTGTTGAGGCCGTCTGAAAACAGAATTCAGACGGTCTTTAATGTTAAAATGAAAATATCCCTCACAAAATTGCGAGACAGCTTATGCCTTTATCCATAGACGAACAATTATTGCCGCACCGCAATGCCATCGACAGCATCGATGCGGAAATCCTCCGTTTGCTCAACGAGCGCGCCGGTCATGCGCATGCTATCGGTGAATTGAAAGGGACAGGCGCGGTGTACCGTCCTGAACGGGAAGTGGCCGTTTTGCGCCGGATTCAGGATTTGAACCGCGGCCCTTTGCCGGATGAATCGGTCACCCGGCTGTTTCGCGAGATTATGAGCGAATGTTTGGCGGTGGAGCGTCCGCTGACGATTGCCTATTTGGGCCCGAAGGGAACATTTACCCAGCAAGCCGCCATCAAACATTTCGGCCACGCCGCACACACCATGGCGTGTACCACCATCGACAATTGCTTCAAACAAGTTGAAACGCGCCAAGCCGATTATTTGGTGGCGCCGGTAGAAAACTCGACCGAAGGCTCGGTGGGGCGCACTTTGGATTTGTTAGCAGTAACCGCGTTAAAAGCCTGCGGCGAAGTGGTTGTCCGCATTCATCACAACCTGCTGCGTAAAGACAGCCACGAAATCGGTGGCATTACCAAAGTTTTCGCTCATGCCCAAGCCTTGGCGCAATGCAACGACTGGCTCGGCCGCAACCTGCCCAATGCTGAGCGTATCGCCGTAGCCAGCAATGCCGAAGCAGCGCGTCTGGTTGCCGAGTCTGACAGCCCGAATGTGGCCGCCATTGCCGGACGTATCGCCGCGGAAATTTATCAGTTGAGTTTTGCCGCTGAGTGTATCGAAGACGAACCGAACAACACCACGCGCTTCTTGGTGATGGGCCATCAAGAAACCGGCCACAGCGACAATGATAAAACCTCTTTGGTCGTATCCGCGCCCAACCGTGCCGGTGCCGTTACTTCCTTGTTGCAACCCTTCACCGAGTTGGGCATTTCTATGACCAAATTTGAAAGCCGCCCAAGCAAATCGGTTTTGTGGGAATACCTGTTCTTCATCGATATCGAAGGCCACCAAAGCGATGAAAATGTCCAAAAAGCCTTGCAGCTTTTGGGCGAACGCGCTTCCTTCGTGAAAGTTGTCGGTTCTTATCCGACCGTTGTTTTGTAAGGATTATTGGGTATTAAAGGCCGTCTGAAAAGTTTTCAGACGGCCTAAATTATGTTCTCAATAGTTGCCATTTATGCAACATCATTGGCAGATTGATGCCAGTAAGTTTGCATGATTGGAAATGAACACTCTATAATCCGAAAGTTTTTAATATTTTTATGCAAAGAAAGGAGCAAGCCATGACACGTAATACTTCAATCCGCTCAATCACATTCTTTGCAGCCCAAGCGTCGGTCTGATTTTCGGATAACGCTTTTCGCATTCCATGTCGCCCGCTTCGGGCTGCTTTCCCTACGATTATCGGCTAGAAACCAGGCCGTCTGAACATTTCGCAGACGGTGGATGCTTATTGTCATCTGTTGACGGTTTCTATCCGTTTTAAAGAAAGCATAAACACATGGGCAATTATCCCCATCATATTCAAATTATTGCCGATTCAAATACATGGATTGAAGGCAACGCTGTCGCACAGCTCGAAACCACCGCCCGATTACCGCATATGTTACGCGTTGCCGGAATGCCGGATTTACACGTAGGGCGCGGTTATCCGGTTGGCGCGGCATTTTTCAGCGACCGTCATTTTTATCCTGCCCTGATTGGGAATGATATCGGTTGCGGTATGGCGTTTTGGCAGACCGATTTACGTGCAGCCAAACTCAAACCGGCCAAACTCGCCAAACAGCTGGGTAATATCGATACGCCGCTAGACAAAGACGAACAGGTCGAATTATTAGGCGACGCTGTCGATATGTTCCCATTTTCAGACGGTCTTGCCGTAGGTACGATTGGCGGCGGTAACCATTTTGCCGAGTTGCAAACCGTTGATACTGTTTATCGCGCCGATCTGCTCCCAATAGATTTTGATGAAAACCATCTGCAACTGTTAGTACATAGCGGTTCGCGCGGATTAGGCCAGCAGATTTTGCAACGCCATATTGCCGCCTTTGGGCATCAAGGTTTGGCAGAAGGGGGCGAAGCGGCAGCAGCCTACCTTGCCGAACACCAAACAGCCCTTGAATTTGCCAGCCTTAACCGTCGTCTGATTGCGGCCAGAATGCTCGACCGTTGGCGCGCAGAAGGAATATGCCTGCTCGATGTCCATCATAATTTTTTGGAACAAACCGAGATTGACGGCACAACCGGTTGGCTGCACCGAAAAGGCGCAACGCCCACCGATAAAGGCTTGGTCATGATACCCGGCTCGCGCGGCGATTACAGCTATCTGGTCCGACCTGCCGAAGATTGCCAAATTTCGTTGAACACCTTGGCTCACGGCGCAGGTCGGAAGTGGCAGCGCGGCGAATGCAAAGGCAGGCTGTCGCACAAATATACTGCCGACAGCCTGCGCCAGACCGAATTTGGCAGCGTAGTCGTTTGTCAGGATAAAGCTTTGATTTTTGAAGAAGCGCCGCAGGCTTATAAAAGCATCGACAGCGTTATTGCCGCCATGAAAAATGCTGGTTTGATTGAATTGGTCGCGAGGTTTAAACCTGTTTTGACTTATAAAACCGGCGGCGAGTGTGGAGCGTAAAGATGAAACAGAATACACCAGCGGTTTATCTGCAAATTTCCACCGCGCAAGGGCCGGCGGAGTGCCGTATATTTGCCCGTTTCGTCTTAGGCAAGCTGCTTGCCGAAGCCCAAGCCAAAGGCATTGATGCCGAACTTGTTACCGAAACCGCCGATAAGCACGGCATTTTGTCGGCAATGCTCAAATTGGAAGGGCAGAAAGCCGAAAGCTTGGCACAAACTTGGCAGGGGACGCTCCAATGGGTATGCCCCAGCCCTGTCCGCTCGAAACATCCGCGCAAAAATTGGTATATAGGCGTTTTCCGCTTGCCCGATATGCCGCAGATGTATGAAATGCCGTCTGAAAACGGAATCGAGTTTCAAACCTGCCGTTCTGGCGGTAAAGGCGGGCAGCATGTCAATAAAACCGAAAGCGCCGTCCGCGCCACCCATAAAGAAAGCGGCATTTCCGTGCGGGTCGAGAGCGAACGCAGCCAGCACGCCAATAAAAAATTGGCGGTCATGTTATTGGCGCAAAAGCTGGCGGAGCATCATGCCGGACAAGCTGGAAGTTTTGCACAGGAGCAGCACGCGCAACTCTATCAAGTTGAGCGCGGCAATCCGAAAAGAACGTTTGTCGGTACTGCTTTTAAGGAGAAGTAATTTGCCTGCCGGATAAACGGGCATAGTGAAAACAGAAATCAAAGGCCGTCTGAAAACGTTCAGACGGCCTTTTATCGTTTTATCGATTAGCGTTCGCTTAACGCTTGTTTCATACGCGTAATCGGTTTGATCAGGTATTGGAAGATGGTTTTTTCACCGGTTTTGATGTCTACCGTTGCAACCATGCCCGGAATAATCGGCATGGGTTTGCCGTTTTTATCTTTCAGGGAGTTGTTTTCGGTTTGGACGAGAACACGGTAATAAACTTGGTTCGGATCAAGTTTTAAGTCGTTGGCACGGTTTTGCATGGAATTGCTGACGGTATCGGCGCCGACGAGGGTAACCTTGCCTTCCAAACCGCCGTAGATGGAGTAGTCGTATGCGCTGACTTTAACCAATGCAGGTTGGCCTGCGCGGATAAAGGCGATGTCTTGCGGGCGGATATAGGCTTCGACCAGCAGTTTGTCGTCAACGGGGACAATTTGCATGATGTCTTCGCCTGCGTTCACAACGCCGCCGATGGTGGTAACTTTTATGCCTTTGACGATGCCGCGCATAGGAGCGCGGATTTGCGAGCGTTCAACCGGGTCTGCGCGCATGGCAACGTTTTCTTTGGATTGCGCCAGCTCGGATTCGGCTTGCAAAAGTTCGTTGTTGGCATCGGCTTTGTAGCGGTTGCGGCGTTCGGAAATTTGGGTGGCCAAGTCGGCAGACTCACGGCGCATTCTTAAGAGTTCGACTTCGGAAACCACGCCTTCGGCAACCATAGGTGCGGTAATGGCGATTTCGCGGTCAAGTGCGGCCTTGCTTTGGGAAAGGCCGCTGACGGCATCGGTCATGGCTTGACGGCGTGCTTTGTAGGCGGCGATTTCGCGACGGCGAAGCTCGGGACCCACGCTATCAGGGAAGGAGAGCTTGGTGCCGTAGGCTTCGGCTTTAAGGCGGGCAACAGTAGCTTCGAGGTTTTCGACTTTGGCTTCGCTTTCACGCAAAACGGCGGAGCTACGCGTGTCGTCGAGTTTCATCAGAATCTGATCTTTCTCGACCATGTCGCCTTCTTTAACCATGATTTCGGTGACGATGCCGGGATCTAGGCTTTGGATTACTTGCTCACGGCTGCTGGGAATGATATTGCCGTTGCCACGGGTCACTTCTTCGACAGGGCTGTTGTATGCCCAGACGACGAAGACAATCAGGAAAAGGAAGAATAGGATGATGACCCAAAATTGGCCGCTGTGTTTTTCTTTTTGAAGGGCGGCATTGAGGTCGTTGATGAGGTGTAGGTCTTTGGATTTGACGTTGTTTTCGCGGCTCATAATCGTGTATCTTTATTGTGTTTGGTGGATTTTAACCATTAGGGCAGGCCGTCTGAAAGGGTAAGTAGATTTTTAGACGGCCTTTTGCTTTATTGTGCTGCCGATTGAGGGGCTGAGGCAGCTTGTTGTTGCTGCTGTTTGACTGCAGCAGCTTGTTGCTGTTGTTTGACGTTGGCTGCTTTGGCTTGTTCGTTTTGCATGAGTTTTTGCAATACCAAGTCACGTGGGCCGTCCATCACGACTTTACCATTGTCCATCACAATGATGCGGTTGACGATTTGCAGCACTTGCGGACGGTGCGTCACCAAAAGCATAGTGCGGTTACGACCCCATTGGGCAATGGCATTGAGCGCCATACGCTCAGTGGCTTGGTCCAGGCTGGTGGTCGGCTCGTCCAGCAAGACGACTTTCGGGTTGCGCAAGGTCATACGCGCCAGGGCGATGATTTGTTTTTGACCGCCGGACAAGCCCAAGCCGTCTTCACCCAGAGGCATATCCAAACCGCGTGGATGGTTGCGGATGATTTTGTCGAGGCCGAAGCGGTTGAGTGCAGTCAGTAAGTCTTGGTCGGTAGAGTAGCTGCCGGTACGCGCCAAGTCCATGTTTTCACGCAATGTGCCGAGGAACAGGCGTGGCGATTGGCTCAACAGCAGGACTTGATCGCGCAGGAAGTTGGGGTCAAGCTGGCGCATATCGACGCCGTCAAGGGTAACGTTGCCTTTTTCAGTGTCGTACAGACCGCTGGCCAGTTTGAGCATGGTGCTTTTACCGCTGCCGATACGGCCCAAAATACCGACTTTTTCGCCCGGTTTGATGGTCAGGCGCAAATCTTCGACCGCGCTGTTGTTGTCGGCTTGATATTTGAACGATACGTTTTCAAAGGTAATATTGCCTTGAACATTGTCCAAAGTAATATATTTGCGTTCCGGATTGCGCTCGATAGGGCGGGTAACGATGTCGTTTACGCCTTTGAGGGCAAGTTTGGCCTGTTGGAAGCGGGTGGCCAAACCGGCAATTTGTGCCAATGGCGCCAAAGCACGGCCGGACAGAATCACGGAGGCAATCAATGCACCCATGGTGATGCGTTCCGCATGGTTGTCGGCATGAATCAGATAGGTACCGACGACGACCAAAAAGACGGTATTGAGCTGCTGCATGGCAACGGCAAAGTTGACCATGAAGTTGCTGGTGTCTTTGACTTTGATGGAAGAGGCGGAAGTTTTGGCGGTGTATTCGTCCCAACGTTGTTGCGCCCAAGATGTGGCGTTGTTGGTTTTCAGGGTTTCGATGCCTTCGATGGCTTCAACGGCAAGGCCGGAGCGTTGCGAACCTTCTTTCATCGATTCGTTAATGTGGCGCGAGAGCGGTCGTTGTACGACAAAACCGACAATCACGACAATCGGAATGATGGTCAGGGGAACGAGTGCCAGTTTGCCACCGACCATGGAAATCACGAAGATAAACAGCAACAGGAAAGGCAAGTCGACGATGGTCAACAAGCTGGCACTGGTCATGAACTCGCGCACGGCTTCAAATTCGCGCAGGTTGCTGGCGTATGAACCGGAAGAAGCAGGACGGTCTGCCAGACGCAATGCCATCACGCGGCGGAACAGGGCGGAGCTGATGATCAGGTCGGCTTTTTTGCCGGCAATATCGGTCAAGTGGCCGCGAATCATCTTGGCGGCAAACTCAAACAAAATCGCCAAGACCACGCCGATGCTCAATACCCACAAGGTCTCATAGGCTTGGTTGGGAATCACGCGGTCGTACACGTTCATCACATACAGGGAGCTGACGAGCGCAAGGAAGTTGATGATGATGGTGGCCAAGATGACTTGGTAGTAGTAGCTGCGGAAACGCCAAATGACTTTCCAAAACCATGCTTTGGGCAAATGGTATTCAGGCAGCTCCGAGCGCATATCGGTAGCCATTTTGGGTTTGATAAACCAGCAGTAGCCCAAATACAGGCCGGAGAGCTGCTCGTGGCTGAGTTCCTGTTCCAAACCGTCAACCTGGCGGATATGGTATTTGCGTTCTTGGCCGGAGCCTTCGATTTGGGTGATGACCGCTGCTTCTTCGTTGTGCAGGATAATCATAACCGGCACAGCGAGCGAGGGGATGTCTTCCAGATTGCGTTTGGATAAGGTGTTTTCAAAGCCGTGACTGCGCAGGACTTCGACCAGTGAGTGATAGTTGACCTTGAGCTTTTTGTCGCGCACGACTTCGGCGGACAAAGCGGCTTCGGATACGGGCGCACCCAAAAGGCGGGTCACTAAAACGATGTGTTCAATGATGGCTTTCATATTTTTTCGCGTAATGTTTTTGGTTTAACCGGCGGATATGGCTTTATTTTTGTGCCAAACCGACCCAAGCGGAGATTTTGGCTTGGGTATTTAAATAGTCAAGCGCCGCATCGCGGAAATCGTTGCGGGCGGCAACATAATCCTGCTCGATGGAGGATAACTCGCTGTATGCGCTCAAAACGTCGGTCAGCGTACGTCGGGCGATTTTAAATTGCAATTCATACACTTTGATGACTTCTTTTTGGGCGGCGATGTGTTGCGCCGTCAGCGCGGTACGCTGTTCGCTTTCCTGCATATCGATGGCCGACGTTTGAACGCGTTCGTTCATGTCGCGCAGGATTTGTTCGGACTTGGCTTCTGCGGCAATCAATGATTTGGCATTGCGTTCCACATTGTGTCGTGCGGCAATATCCAACACATTCCATGCAACGTTTAAATAAAGCTGTCTGGTGTTGCGCGTTGCACTGCCTTCCAAATTGAGGGCAGGCAGGCGTTCGGCTTTGGAGGCGTCCAAATCGGCACGGACGCTGTCGCGCTCGGCCAATTGCGCCTGATAGGACGGATTGTTGTTGCGGTTGGGATTGTTGAAGCGTTCAGTGATGGATTTCGCCGTGTCGTTTTTAAACGGATCTTCCAAGTCGTTGGCAGTCAGCTGGCGCGAGGTATAGCGGGACAGGCGGCTCAGGGCCAAATCCATGGTGCGGCGTTGTTGGGCAATGATGTTTGCCACTTGTAGTTGGCGCGCGCGCGCTTCAATCAGCTCGGAACGACGGCCGGCATCATATTTGACGATGGTGTCCAAGTCTTTTAAGAGGTTGTTGTGGCGCGCTAAAGTCTGCTCGTTGAGGATCAGGGTTTCTTTTGCACGCAATGCGCTCAGGTAGAGGCGGCCGATATCGCTGCCGAGCTGCTCTTGGCTTTCGGTGTATTTGTGTTGATAGTATTCTTCGCGGCTGCGGTCGCGGCGGACGGCGGCTTCAATCGCACCCCATGAGTAGATGTTCACGCTGCCGCGCACGCCGATACCGTCATCCATGTCGTTGCTGTTATATTTATTGTGTTGCGCCAGCACTTTCGTGCCGGTCAGGGTAACGACAGGATAATGGCGCGCACGCGTAGCTTTGGTCGTGCTTTGCGCTGCTTCTTGAGTGGCTTTTGCTTCACGCACAATCGGGTCGCTGATTAAAGCATCCCTGAGGATGTCTTGCAGGCTGTATGCAGAGGCCGTCTGAAACGGCATCAGACAGCAGGCGACGGCAACGGCCGATGACAATAAACGGAGCTTTGTGGGGGAAGAATAAATATGCGGCATGATTTCTAACCAAATGATTTATATATTATCGTTGTCCGTATCGGGTATCGCCTGAGGCATGACCGGGCGAATTTTGAACGAGAACACATACATTTACAAAGCATAAAGCATTTTTTCCAGCTTTTCACAATATTCTGATGAAAGGTCAAGATACATGCCTTAAAGTATATTATTACAGAGCGCGACTATCGTTTCTAATGATTTTAATGTAAAAAATCTATTAAAAAGGCCGTCTGAAAGGATTTCAGACGGCCTTTTTCAACCTTAATCCTTACGTTGCAATACAGCGGCAAAGAAACCGTCGGTTTGGTGTTCTCCAGAGTTGAGGCGCAGGTATTTTCCGGTATCCAAATCAACCTTCAGGCTTTGCAGCAGTTCGGCGCAGTTGACGAGTTCAAACTCGGGATGTTCGGACAGGAAACGTTCGACTTGCAACTCGTTTTCTTCCGGCAACACGCTGCAGGTGGCGTAAACCAAACGGCCTTGCGGTTTCACCAGTTTGGAGGCGGCATCGAGGATACTGTGTTGCTGTTCCAAAAGGTTGGCCACGGTCTCGGCGGATTGGCGGTATTTGAGGTCGGGATTGCGGCGTAAAGTACCCAAACCGGAGCAGGGCGCGTCCACCAACACGCGGTCGGCTTTGCCTGCCAGTCGGGCGATACGGGTATCGTGTTCGCTGCTGATGCGTTCGGGGTGGATATTGGTCAGTCCGGCACGGGTCATGCGCGGTTTGAGGTTGGCAAGGCGTTTTTCGGCGATGTCGAATGCGTAGATTCTGCCTTTGTTGGCCATTTGCGCGCCGACAGCCAAAGTTTTACCGCCGGCACCGGCACAGAAATCGACAATGATTTCGCCGCGTTTTGCGCCCACCAATAAGGCAAGCAGCTGGCTGCCTTCGTCTTGGACTTCCAGTGTACCGTCTAAAAATAGCTCGTGTTTGTTAAGCGCGATTTTGTTTTTCAGGCGGATGCCCCAAGGCGAATAAGGCGTGGCTTCTGCATCGGCACTTTCGGCTTGCAACAATGGCAGCACTTTATCGCGTTTGCCTTTCAAGGTATTGACGCGGATGTCGAGCGGGGCAGGTTGGTTGATGCTGCGGCCGAAGGCGAGGATTTCTTCTTCGCTCCAATGCCGTTGCAGTTGTTCTACCAGCCATTGCGGCAATTCTGCGGCGGTATTCAGGCCGTCTGAAAACTCGGTTTTGCGGGCTTTCAAATTGCCGAGGAACTCTGTTTCTTCTTCATCAAGCAGGTCTTTGATTTGGCTGATGTTGGTGCTTCTGCCGAGAACCAGTGCGGCGAGTGCTGCTTTGCGCGGCTGCGCGTGCGGACGGCGCAGGGCGGTACTGATTTTTTGATAGTGGCGCAATGCGGCAAAGGCTGTTTCGGCGATTTCGTGGCGGTCTTGGCGGCCGAGCTTTTTGTGTTCGCGGAAATAGGCGGAGAGGACGGCATCGGAAGGCTGTTTGAAAGTCAGCATTTCAGCCAAAACTTTGGCGGTATGGTCGAGTTGTGCGGCGTTCATAATGTAATGGGTTCTCTTAAAGTTGGTAAAGGGTTTCAGACGGCCTTCATGATGCGTTCGATTTCGTGCCAAAAGCCGTCCGGCCGTAATTCCAAAACGGCAATCAAGCCTTGGTCGATACGGCGGATTTCGGTTTCGTTCAATGTTTCGGTTTCGGCGACACGAGCAGGCGCGAGATAGGCCATACGGTCGAGCAGGTGGTAGCGGACTTCTTGGTGTTCAAAC
Organism: Neisseria sp. HMSC058F07; assembly: GCF_001810035.1. NCBI lineage: Bacteria > Pseudomonadati > Pseudomonadota > Betaproteobacteria > Neisseriales > Neisseriaceae > Neisseria > Neisseria sp. HMSC058F07. Next base: position 297,384 of record NZ_KV799706.1, read on the forward strand.
CAGTATTCCGCCCAATCTTGAATATAGATGCCGCGCCAGCCGTATGAGTTAAGTGGCGGCTCAAAAGCATGGAAACCTTGTGGAAAAAATCCGATGCCGCGCACGATGGAAGCAGGAAGCGGATTTTCCGGCAGGCCTTGTGCGGTTAAGGCTGCTTTGCCTTGCAGTGTATGTAGCAGCTGGGATTGCTGCACCAATTTGGCGGCCTTGTCCGTCAGCGTGTCTTTAGGGTTGAGACCGTGCAGGTTTTGCACTTGGTCTCCGCCGTAGTATTTACACGCCAGCTCGATATGGTAGGGCTGTTGGTTGAGGGAAACGACAAAATCCGCGGCACCTAAAGTTTGGCCGTCTGAAAAAACGGGCAGGTTGTATGCGTGCAGTTTGGCGTGCGGCGCGTTGGCAAACCAAAACGTCAACAACTCTTCGGCATAAATGCCGAGACGGTGGCCGAATGGGGAACGTTGGGCAAGGTGATCCATCAGCGGCGCGGGATCGGCGTCCAATGCCAAAAGGTAGCGGAAACCGTGCTCCCCCAATAGTTCGCGCACGCTCAATTCGCAACCGCTTTGCCACAAAGGGGGCGCAGTCAGCAGCGAGGCGAGGTCGCGGACGGGTTGGCTGGTGAGTTTCCACCATAATGCGTCTAGGGCGTAATTCATGCTTATCCGAATATCAGTCATGCTGTCTGAAAAAGCTTGTAATGTTTTCAGACGGCCTTAAATCAGTCTTTTTTATGGATACGGTGGCTGACGGTATTGAAAAAACCGCGCAGGATGTCGATGTCTTCGGTTTGCGTGTTGGCGCGTCCGAACAGGCTCTGCATACGGCGCATCAGGCGCTCGCCGTTGCGGCGGTTGAAAAAGCCGATGTCGTTCATCACGCTTTCCATGTGGGCGACCATGCCTTTGATTTGCTCATGGGTCGCAGCGTGGTCTTCCTGTTGAAGATGGGTCATGGGCGAATCGGTTTGGCTGAAGATTTCGTAGCACACGACCTGCACGGCTTGGGCGAGGTTGAGCGAGAAATAGTCGGGATTGCCGTTGATGGTCATCAGTCGGTTGCAGGCTTGGACTTCTTCGATGCTCAAGCCGAAAGTCTCGTTGCCGAAAACCAGTGCCACTTTTTCGCCTCGGTTGGCGGCCTGCAGTAATTCGGGCACCAAATCGCGCGGGGTTTGCAGCGGCGCGGTGATTTCGCGGCGGCGACTGGTCAGGGCGCAGGCGATGGTGGTGTCGGCAAGGGCTTCGTCCAAAGAGGCAGCAATGGTGGCATTTTCCAAAACGTCTGCCGCACCGGAAGCGAGGATGAAACTTTCTTCCGGTAATTTAAACGATTGCGGATGCTCCGGATCGAATACGGGCGGATTTTCCGTCATCGGCGTTGCCATCAGATTGGGGGGCAACGATGGTCAGTTTGTGCAGGCCCATTGTTTTCATGGCGCGGGCGGCGGAGCCGATATTGGCGGGATGGCTGGTACGCGTGAGGATGATGCGGATATTGTCCAGATAGGCGGGCAGGGCGGGTTTTTCGGAAGTCATGTTTTGTTTTCTGTTTGTACGGGAATCAGGTATAATGCGCCATCTTTTTGTTTTCAGACGGCCTTTTTCCATGCCGTCTGAAATGTTCTTTAACAGCATCGGAAACGATTAACAGCCTCTTGTGTGCCTGTTCGGCGCATTAGGGCGTATTTTACCTGAATTAGGAAGAAAACCATGAATCCGTTTTTAAATACCGCTTTCAAAGCCGCCCGTAAAGCAGGGCAAATGATGATTCGCGCCGCCGGCAATCTGGATGCCGTCAAAGTAGACAGCAAAGCATTCAACGACTTCGTTTCCGATGTTGACCGCAGCTCCGAGATGATTTTGGTGGAAGCGCTCAAAGAAGCCTATCCGCATCATAAAATCACTTGCGAAGAAGGCGGCTCCCACGGTAAAGCCACCGCCGAGTACGAATGGATTATCGACCCGCTCGACGGCACAACCAACTTCCTCCACGGCCATCCCCAATACGCCATCTCTATGGCACTCCTGCACAAAGGCGTGTTGCAAGAAGCTTTGGTGTACGCACCTGAGCGCAACGACGTATACATGGCTTCCCGCGGCAAAGGCGCGTTGCTCAACGACCGCCGTATCCGCGTTTCCAACCGCATCGAATTGAACCGCTGCCTGATTGGTACCGGCTTCCCTGTTGTCGATCAAAGCATGATGGACAAGTATCTGGCGATTTTGAAAGATTTCTTGTCAAAAACCGCCGGCGGCCGTCGTGAAGGCGCGGCTTCTTTGGATTTGTGTGCCGTTGCGGCCGGCCGTTTGGACGGTTTCTTTGAGTTCAACCTCAAACCTTGGGATATTGCCGCCGGTGCATTGATTGTCCAAGAAGCAGGCGGCATCGTTACCGATATGTCCGGCGATGAAGGCTGGTTGGAAAGCGGCGACATCGTTGCGGCCAATCCTAAAGTATTGGCACAAATGCTGAAAATTATTTCTGAACACAAATAAGCTTTTGTAGGGAACGGTCTGTATTTATCGTGACAGGCTAGAGTTTAAACAATCGGTAAAAGGCCGTCTGAAACCTGAAATAGGGTTTCAGACGGCCTTTTATTTTGTTATTAACGGATTCGGATAAGAGCTGAAAATACGGCTTTTAAAGGAAGCGTTTTTAATTTTGTCTGTATTTTCTATTGCTTCGCAGTTATGATATGGATACGTTTGGCTGAAATAATGCCGCATGCAATCATAAAAATAGAAAGCAGAGGAGAATAATGAAACGAGATTTTGAAGCAGTAAAACGCATTGTTATTAAGATTGGAACCAGTTCGTTGGTGTTGCCAAACGGCAAAATCAATTTGGCAAAAATCGACCAACTGGCCTTTGTCATTTCCAGCTTGGTCAGTAAGGACAAAGAAATTGTGCTGGTGTCTTCCGGCGCGATGGGCTTTGGGCTGAATGTCCTCAACATGGAAAAACGTCCGGCGGAAATGGCGCAGCAGCAGGCTGTTTCCAGCGTCGGCCAAGTGGCCATGATGAGCCTTTACTCGCAGATTTTTTCCCATTATCGGATGACGGTATCGCAAATCCTGCTGACGCGTGATGTGGTCGAATATCCGGAAAGTTTGGCAAACGTTACCAATGCTTTTGAATCCCTGCTTTCCATCGGCGTCATCCCTATTGTCAATGAGAACGACGCGGTCAGCGTGGATGAGATGGACCATGCCACCAAGTTTGGCGATAACGACCGTTTGTCGGCAGTCGTGGCGAAAATCGTTAAAGCCGATTTGCTGATTATGTTGTCCGATATTGACGGTTTGTTTGATAAAAATCCGGCTGTTCACGCCGATGCCAAGCTGCGCAGCCATGTTGCCGATATTACCGAAGAAATTATTGCTTCTGCCGGCGGATCGGGCAGTAAGTTTGGTACGGGCGGCATGTTCAGTAAGATTAAGAGTGCGCAGATGATGTTTGAACATCACGGCCAGATGGTGTTGATGAACAGCGCCAATCCGCGCGATATTCTTCAGGTTTTAGATGGCGCGCCTATTGGAACGTGGTTTGCACAAGAGAAATAGGGAGGTTTGATGAGCTATATCGAACAGTTGGGCAAGAATGCCCAAAAAGCCAGTAAAACGTTAATCAGCTTGGGAAGCTTGGAAAAAAACAATCTGCTGCGTCAGGTTGCAACGGCGTTGGTTGAACAGGCTGAGATGATTTTGGCAGAAAATGCCCGCGATTTGGCCGCTGCAAAAGAAAACGGCATTTCGGACATTATGCTCGACAGGCTGCGTTTGAATCACGAACGTATCAAAGGCATTGCGGAAGGCGTTGGGCAGGTTGCCGATTTGCAGGACCCAATTGGGCAGGTTGTCCGCGGCTATATCAATTTGGACGGTTTGAAAATAGTTCAAAAACGCGTGCCTTTGGGCGTGGTTGCCATGATTTTTGAAAGCCGCCCGAATGTTTCGGTCGATGCGTTTTCTCTGGCCTTTAAAACCGGCAATGCCATTATTTTGCGCGGCGGTCGCGATGCCATCCATTCCAATACCGCATTGATTGCCGTCATCAGGCAGACTTTGGTAAAAGCGGGGATGGATGCCGATGTGGTGCAGCTGGTTGAAGATACCAGTCATGCTGCCGCTGAGGAATTGATGCAGGCGGTTGATTATATTGATGTACTGATTCCGCGCGGCGGCGCGCGCTTGATTCAGACGGTGAAAGAGAAATCGAAAGTTCCCGTCATTGAAACCGGAGTCGGTAATTGCCATATTTATGTGGATGACAGTGCCGATTTGGAGATGGCGGTCAATATCGTCGTGAACGCGAAAACGCAGCGTCCGAGCGTGTGCAATGCCGCGGAGTCTTTGGTTGTTCATGAAAAGATAGCGGAAGCGTTTTTGCCAAAACTGGAAGAAGCCGTTGCCAAAGTGCATCCGATCGAATTTAGAGCCGATCAGGAAGCGCTGCGTATTTTTAAAAATGCTGTTTTGGCAACCGAGGAAGATTACAGTACCGAGTTTCTTGACTATATTATGTCGGTCAAAACGGTAAAATCAGTGGAAGAAGCCGTCGATTGGATTAACGGCCATACGACGCATCACTCGGAAGCGATTGTGACCCAAAGCATTGCCCATGCCGAGTTTTTCCAAGAAAGCATTGATGCGGCGGCGGTTTATGTCAATGCGTCCACTCGGTTCACCGACGGCTTTGTTTTCGGATTGGGCGCGGAAATTGGTATTTCCACCCAAAAAATGCACGCCCGCGGCCCGATGGGTTTGGAAGCGCTGACTTCGACCAAGTTCTACATCAACGGCAACGGTCAGATCCGACGTTGATAAACGCCCCTCAACTTCATCAATTTGCGTATAATGGCGGGAAATTTGATTTTTCCCGAACAACCGATTTAGTAAAAAGGAACACACCATGTCCTCTATCCACGATCAAATCAAAGAAGTCGTTACCACACACCGCGTCGTATTGTTCATGAAAGGCACGAAGCAATTTCCGCAATGCGGCTTCTCTTCCCGTGCCGTACAAATCCTCAATGCGGCAGGTTGCACCGACTATGTGACTGTCAACGTATTGGAAAACGATGCCGTACGCCAAGGCATTAAAGAATACAGCGACTGGCCGACCATTCCTCAACTGTACGTTAACGGCGAATTTGTCGGCGGCTCCGACATTTTGATGGAAATGTATGAAGCAGGCGAACTGCAAGAATTGCTGAAAGCTTAATTATCCACAATATTCCGTAATGTAAAATTGTTGACAAAGGCCGTCTGAAACCCTGATTCAGACGGCCTTTCGCATGAATACGCACTTTGCGCGCCATGCGAAAAAAAGTATAATCCCCCTCCATCAACGCAATTCGGAAAATCAACATGAACGTTACCGTTATCAACCACCCTTTAGTCCGCCACAAACTCACGCTGATGCGTGAAGCGGATTGCAGCACTTACAAATTCCGCACGCTTACCACCGAGTTGGCACGTCTGATGGCATATGAGGCCAGCCGTGATTTTGAAATTGAAAAATATATTATTGACGGCTGGTGCGGCTCTATTGAAGGCGACCGCATCAAAGGCAAAACGCTGACCGTTGTCCCGATTTTGCGTGCCGGTTTGGGTATGCTTGACGGCGTACTCGACCTGATTCCGACTGCCAAAATCAGCGTTGTCGGCTTGCAGCGCGATGAAGAAACTTTGAAACCGGTTTCTTATTTTGAAAAATTTGTCGACAGCATGGACGAACGTCCCGCACTGATTATTGACCCAATGTTGGCGACCGGCGGCTCTATGGTTGCCACCATCGACCTTTTAAAAGCCAAAGGTTGCCGTAACATCAAAGCATTGGTATTGGTTGCCGCTCCGGAAGGCGTAAAAGCCGTCAATGACGCGCATCCTGATGTAACCATCTACACTGCCGCGCTCGACAGCCACTTGAACGAACACGGCTACATCATTCCCGGTTTGGGCGATGCCGGCGATAAGATTTTCGGTACACGTTAATTGAAATGTTTAAGGCCGTCTGAAAAGTGTCAAACCTAAACTTTCAGACGGCCTTGTTATATGGTTTGCTTTAAAACCCACATCAGAAAGGACAATCATGAGCTTCCAAGATAATCTTGCCGCCATGCCTGCCATCGATCATTTGAGCGGCTTAGATATTCTCGACAAAGAGGGCAATGTGGTTCATCACATTCCCAATGCACCCGGCAAACAAGGCTCGCTCAAGCTTTACCATGCTTTGGCGCAAGAGTTTGGCGGTAAACTTGACGCAGCGGCGGCAGAACGCGGCCTGGCATGGTTTGCCGAACATGTTGCCGATGCCGAAGCCAATCCGGGCAAACATCCGAATATTGATTTGCTGTTTAAAGTGAAAGCTGAAAATGCCAGCCTGACTTTGAAACCATTGGCTGCTTAATGAATACAAAAAAGGCCGTCTGAAAACAATTTTCAGACGGCCTTTTTATATGCTTAAAGCCTCAAGCGATAGAGGCTTCAACGAATGCAGTCAGTTGACCTTTAGCCAATGCGCCAACTTTAGTGGCAACGTTTTCGCCGTTTTTGAACACCATCAGGGTAGGGATGCCGCGAACGCCGAATTTGGCAGGAGTGGCTTCATTGTCGTCGATGTTGATTTTAACGACTTTCAGACGGCCTTGGAATTCGGAGGCAATGTCGTCCAAGATTGGGGCGATCATTTTGCAAGGGCCGCACCATGGTGCCCAGAAGTCCAGCAATACAGGTACGTCGGATTTCAAAACGTCTTGTTCGAAGCTGGCATCGCTGGCGTGGATAATCAATTCGCTGCTCATGTTTGTTTCCTTTTGAATGGGGATCGATAAATATGTTGTTCAGGATAGTGGCAGACTGGGAAAATTTCAAGTGCCGCCACTCGGTAATAGTTTTTTTGAAATGCGTCTATCGTAATCCTTAAAGATTCAGACGGCCTCTTGGACCATGTGGCCGGAGTGGGCAATCAAATGACGTGTGTAGTCGCTGGCCGGATTGGCAAATACGCTTTCGCATTCGCCTTCTTCAACGACTTGACCGTCTTTCAACACCATCACGCGGTGGGAAATGGCGCGGATGACGGCGAGGTCGTGGCTGATGATGATGAAGGCGAGGCCGTATTCTTTTTGCAGGCCGCTGAGTAATTCAAGGATTTGTTGTTGCCATTGGACATCGAGCGCACTGGTTGGTTCGTCCAATACGAGGATTTTCGGGCGGACAATGATGGCGCGGGCGATGGCGAGGCGTTGGCGTTGGCCGCCGGAAAATGCGTGCGGATAGCGTTCGAGTGCGTCTTCGGGCAGGCCGACTTGTTTGAGGACTTCTTCGACGCGGCGGCGCATTTCTTCGCGCGGCATTTCAGGTTCGTGCACGCGTAAGGCTTCGGAAACGGTATCGAAGACGTTCATGCGCGGATTGAATGCGCCGAACGGGTCTTGGAACACCATTTGGATTTCGCGTCTCAATTCGTGTTTCCATGGTTCGCCGTTGACAATCAGGCTGCCTTCGGAATCGATAAGGTGCATAACGGCTTTGGCCAGTGTGGTTTTGCCGCTGCCGCTTTCGCCGATGATGCCTAAGGTTTCGCCGGATTTGAGGTCGAAAGAAATGGGGTTGAGAATGGTTTTGTCGCGTTTTTTAAACCAACCGTCCGATTCTTTGACGGAAAAGGCGACGTGCTCGGCCTTAAGTACGGTGGCCGGGTTTTCAGGCAAGGGGGCCACTCGGCGCGTTGTGCCGGCGTTGAGCAGCATTTTGGTGTATTCGTGCTGCGGATTGGCGAAGACTTCGGCTGCTTTGCCGGTTTCAAGGATGCGGCCGTTACGCATAACGGCGACATCGTCGGCAAAACGGCGCACGAGGTTTAAGTCGTGCGTAATGTAGAGCATGGTCATGCCGTGTTCTTCCTGCAGGCGTGAGAGCAGGTCGAGGATTTGGGCTTGAACGGCAACGTCCAAAGCAGTGGTCGGTTCGTCGGCAATCAGGAGCTTGGGTTGGGCGGATACGGCCATGGCAATCATGGCGCGCTGGCGTTGGCCGCCGGAAAGTTGGAACGGATAAGCCTGGGCTTTTTGCTCGGGCTGGTGGATGCCGGTTTCGTCTAGGAGTTCGATGGCGCGCGCCCATGCCTGTTTTTTATCCAAACCCAAATGCAGGGTCAGGACTTCGGCGATTTGTTCGCCGACGCGCATCACGGGGTTGAGGGCGGTCATGGGTTCTTGAAACACCATGCCGATTTCGCAGCCGCGCAGCTTTTGCAGGGCGCGTTCGGACTGGGTCAGCAGGTCGGTTCCGCAATATTTCAGACGGCCTTCAAAGCTAACCATCGGGTTGAGGCGCATAATGCCTTGCGACAATACGGTTTTGCCGCTGCCGCTCTCACCAACCAATGCCAGCTTGCGGCCGGGTTGCAAGGTCAGGTTGATATTGTGCAGGACTTGCTTGCTCGGAAAGGAGCCGTTTAGGTTTTCGATTTCGAGTATAGGTGTCGTCATGGTTGTGGCCGTCTGAAAAGGTTTGTGGAATACAGGTTGTTTTCAGACGGCCTGCATGAATCAAGAGGCCGTCTGAAACAGCGGTTTAGTCTTGAAACTGTTCTTTGAGTTTGCGTTTTAACACTTTGCCGGTGGCATTGCGCGGCAGCTCGTCTTGGAAGATGATTTGTTTGGGGATTTTAAAGTTTGCCAACAGGCCGCGCAGGTGGCTGCGGACTTCGGCTTCTTCCAGCTTCATGCCTTCTTTGAGTTGGATAAAGGCAATGATTTCTTCATCGGCGTATTGGTCTTTCACGCCAATGACGGCGGCGGCTTCCACGGCTTCGAGTTTGTAGATGGCTTCTTCGATTTCGCGCGGATAGACGTTTTGGCCTTTGGAGATAATTAGGTCTTTTTTGCGGTCGACGATGAAGATGAAGCCGTCTTCGTCTATGGTGACAAAGTCGCCGGTTTTCAGCCAACCGTTGACGATGGTTTCATCTGTGGCGTCAGGCATATTGAGGTAGCCTTGCATGACCGAGCCGCCTTTGATGATCAGTTCGCCCACTTCGCCGCGCGGCACTTCGACCAATTCGTCATCGACGGCTTTCACGGTCAGGCCGGGCAGGGCGACGCCGACGCTGGCGGTTTTTTGGCGTTCGGGCGTATTGACGGCCACGACGGGCGAGCATTCGCTCAAGCCGTAGCCTTCCAGCAATTTGGCACGCGGGAATTTGGCTTTGAAGTCGTCAATGGTTTGTCCGGCCAAAGGCGCGCCGCCGCTGATAAACAGGCGGACGCGGTTGAACCATCTGAAATACCAAGGAATTTTGGCCTTGCTCATGGCGGTGTAAATAGCCGGTACGCCGAGGAAAATGGTAGCGCGTTTGAGCAAAACCTGTTTCAACACGTTGGAGAACGGGAAGACGGATTTGACCAAAATAATCGAGCAGGCTTGATATATCGGCAGCAAAACCATGGCAGTCAGCGTAAAGCTGTGGAACATCGGCAAGAAGACGACGAAGCGGTCTTTGCTTGAAATTTGGAAAATTTGTTCGATGCCCGAAAGGTTGGAAAACAGGTTGCTGTAACTGATTAATGCGCCTTTGGGATGGCCGGTTGTACCGGAGGTGTAGATAATGTGCGCCAAATCGTTGACAGACGGCTGACGGCTCAGATTCGGCTTGCCGGGGAATGTGCGTGCGGCATCGAAATAGCTGTCTTCGCCACTGGCGGCTTGGGTTTCGCCAATCCAGATGATTTTACGGACTTTGGTTTTGGCTTTGATGTTTTTGAGTTCTTTGGCCAACGGCGCGGAGGCGAACATAAAGTGTGCGTCGCAGTCATTGAGGATGTAGGAAAATTCTTCGCTTTTCAAAAAGACGTTGAGTGGGACGGCTACTGCGCCGATGGAAGTAATGGCGAAATAGGCGGCAATAAATTCGGGAGAGTTGGAAACGACAAGGGCGACCTTGTCGCCATATTGTACGCCTTCGTGTTGCAGATAGGCGGCGACGGTTTCTACTTCGTGTTTGAGGGAGGAATAGCTGATTTTTTCTTTGTCGTTGAAAATGACCGTGCCTTTACCGTTTTTTTGGCAGGCGGCTGTCAACATGGCGTAAAAATTAGAGTGGGTGTGCATTTCGGAGTTCGTGTCCATATTGTGTCGATGGGTGTACGGTTTCGATGAACCGTTTATTTCGAAGGATAGGTTTTACATCCTATCGGTAAAATAAGCAAGAGGCCGTCTGAAAATACTTTCAGACGGCCTTGAGCTTTGCTGGGCTTAGGAAAGCAATATTTTGAATTTAAATTCATTTATTGTGTTGATGGAAATATTCCCATTCTTTAAAGGTCCGGCCGTTCGGAAGATAGCGCAAGCCGATTTTGTTGTCGTTTCTGTCTTGAGCCATTTTGAGTTTGCCGCTGCGTTTGAGGCAGAACCGGTGGTAGAAAGCCTTAGAACTAGCCGTTGTTCAGACGGCTGTCAGGTACTTTCTTAAACAGGCGGTAGAAATTGTCGCTGGTGTTTTGTGCCAATGTTTCCAAGCTCTCGCCGCGCAGATTGGCTACGAATTCGGCTGTATAGCGGACGTAGGACGGCTCGTTTTGTTTGCCGCGTTTGGGAACCGGCGCGAGGAAGGGTGCATCGGTTTCTACCAAGATTCTATCGGCTGGGACGTATTTGGCGGCTTCCTGAATCAGCGGTGCGTTTTTAAACGTCACAATGCCGGAGAAGGAGATGTATAACCCTAAATCCAAAGTGGCTTTGGCAAAGGCGACGTCTTCAGAGAAGCAATGAATCACGCCGGAATTAGTGTGGCATTCTTTCAAAATCCGCAACGTGTCTTCGGCTGCATCGCGCGTGTGGACGATAACGGGCAGGCCGCTTTCGTTGGCTGCTTGGATATGGTCGGCAAAGCGTTGATGTTGCCATGACAAATCGCCTTTGCACCAGTAATAGTCCAAACCGGTTTCGCCGATACCGACGATTTTCGGATGTTTGGCGGCCTCTACCATTTCGGCAATGGTAAATTCTTCTGCTTCTTGGCTGTCGGGATGTATGCCGATGGTGCAGTAGATGTGGTCATTTGCCTGAGCAATGTCGAAGACTTCGGCAAAACTTTGTTTGCTGACGCTGATGGCAAGCGCCTGTTTGACGCTTTGCGCTTCCATATTGGCAAAGACTTCGGGCAGGCGGTCTTTTAAGCCGTCAAAGTTGAGATGGCAATGTGAATCGATTAAATACATGGTATTACAGGGTAAAAGTAGTGCGGTCGCTGCGCAGGCGCGGGCCAAGCTCGGCTTCGATCAGGTTTTTTGCCTGCAGGCAGCTTTCGTGTTCGGAGAATGCAAGGCCTACGCCTTTGGGGCGATGGGCCGAGGTGCGCGCCGGATTGATCCAAACGACTTTAGTTGGCAGGAAGCGTTTGGGATAGTCGGCGATTTCGACGGCCAAGAGGATGTCTTCTCCTAGTGAGAATACGTCATCGGTCGGTACGAACAGGCCGCCGTGTTCTAAAAACGGCATATAGCAGTTGTACAACAGATTGGGGTCTTTGAGTTGCAAGGCCAACATCTTCGCCGGAATGTCTTTTTTATTCATCATTGATTACCTGTTAGGGTTTGTTTTGCCAAAAATCTAAATATTCGATAAGCAGATACTCAAGCTGCATTTTAACACTCAAGGTATGGTATCCGTAAGGGTTGAGCGCGTTCAGACGGCCCAATAGGGCAAACAGTTTGCGTGAATCGGTTTTAGAGGCCGTCTGAAGCAGGGCTTGGGCATGGTGCGGATAATAAAGCGGCGCCATGCTTTGTTGTGCCAAGCCGACATCCATCAGCCACTTTTGCAACCAGTCGATGAAAACGGCCAGCGGTTGTTTTTGTTTGTCGAACGCGGCGGCGTAGTCGAGTATGGCTAACAGGCGCGGTGCGGCCAGCAGAGTCAGCAACTCTTCGCGTAATGCGTCCAATTCGGGAGTCGGCGTGAATAAAGGTGCGCCGCTGTGAAATGCCAACAAGGCTTCAGCATTTCCCACACCCTGTTGGCGCAGGTATGCCGCAGCCTGCTCATGGGTAGGCGAGGGCAGCACCATCTGGCGGCAACGGCTTTTGATGGTAGGCAGGAGTTTGTCGCGCGCATGGGTAACGAGCAGGAAAACGACGTGTTGCGGCGGCTCTTCCAGAGCTTTCAACAAACCGTTTGCCGCCTGTGTGTTCATGCTTTCAGCCGGATGCACCAATACCACGCGCAGTCCGCCGCGGACAGCGGTCAGGTAAATGTTTTCCACAATATCGCGCACGGCATCGATTTTGATTTGCAGGAGTTTGCGTCCTGTTGCCTCGCCTTCGGGCATTTCCGGCGTGAGTTCGTAAAAGTCGGGATGGGTGTTTTGGCTGAACAAATGGCACGAAGCACACTCGCCGCAGGGTTCATGGCCGGACTTGGGCGATTCGCACAGCAATGCCTGCGCGACAAAGCGGGCAAACTCGGTTTTGCCGGTATTTTCTTTGCCGGTAAACAGCCAAGCGTTGGGTCGGTTTTGCCAATGGGCGGCGAGCTGTTGCCATTGGGTTTCATGCCATGGGTAAATCATATCGTTTGGGAACTATAAGGTAGGTGGTTATTATACTCTCAGGCCGTCTGAAAAAGGTTTCAGACGGCCTTTAATAAACTGCTTAAAAATTAATCAAGTATCTTTTTGCTTTGAAATATCAATTATTAAGCTTACTTATTCACAGCCTTTGCACACGCTTGTTTGGGGAAAATGTGCATTTTGTTTGGTAGTAAAGTTGTACTTAAAATTTAGTCAGTCCTGTTTTTTAATGTTAAATCAGACAGTAATCTGATTTATGCACAAGCTGTCCACGCGATTGAATAGTGAAAATGTGCATGGTGGGGAGACATTTCAGACGGCCTTATTTGCTGCTTTTCAACAAAGCGGTCAAATCCCCGATAAATTTCGATTCCCGTTTGATGAGGTAAACAATCAACGGAATATTACCTACGGCAACAATCAAATACAGCAGCGTGATGCTGTTGAACAACATCAGCAAAACCGCGCTCAAAATGGCAGCCGACACCATAAACACGCCGTTGATGATGTTGTTGGCGGCAACAGCATGGGCGCGGAAGGTTTCGCTGCTGGCAGTTTGCAGCCAAGTGTAGAGCGGTACGGAGAAGAAGCCGCCGAAAAAGCCGATGGCCGACATCACGAGCATAATCGGATACGTTTGGGCTTGCGATAAAAACCAAATAATGCCGTTTAATTCGGTAAAACGTTGGCCTTGGGTCAGCCACACCAGCAATAATCCACAGACCGTCAGTCCCAGAGTGCCGATGGTAACCAAGCCCAAAATCAGGCGTTCGTGGCTGAGTTTGGCGCATAACACCGAGCCGATGGCGATACCGATGGAGAACAGCGCCAACATCAGGTTGAACACATTATCGTTGCCGCCCAAATGGATTTGCGTGAACGTTGGCAGTTGGGTGGTATAAACCGAGCCGATAAACCAAAACCATGAAATACCAATGATGGAAGTGAATACGGGACGATTGGCCGCCGCTTCACGAATCAGTGAATTCGTGCCTTTAATGATGTTCCATTCGATTTTTGTGTCCGACATTTTAGCGGGTACAGACGGCATAAACAGGCTGGTCATCGAGCCGCCGATAGCGACCAATAACACCAAACCACCAACAATATACGGCGGAACACCTGCGACTGCGGTGCCCAAAATTTGGCCGAGCAAAATGGAGATAAACGTACCCGATTCAATCAGGCTGTTGCCCATAATCAGCTCTTTGTCGTTGAGGTAATCGGGCAAAATGGCATATTTCAGAGGGCCGAACAAAGTCGATTGCGTACCCATGCAAAACAGGCAGATTAAAAGCAAAGGCGCGGATTGAATATAGAAGCCATATGCTGCCACTGCCATAATGATGATTTCCAACAGCTTGATCCAGCGCGCTAAAACGGCTTTATCGAATTTGTTGCTCAGCTGTCCTGACAGTGCGGAAAACAGGAAGTAGGGCAGAATAAACAGCATTGCGCCCAAATTCAGCATTTGGCTGGGCGGCAGAAAGTCGTTTTTACCCAAACTGTAAAAACTGATCATCACGAATAATGCGGTTTTGAACATATTATCGTTCAACGCGCCCAAAAACTGCGTCCCAAAGAGCGGCGCAAAACGGCGGGTCGTGTGGAAATTCAGATTGTCTTTTTTAAGGCTCATTGTTTGGATTCTTTGTCTTCGTCTTTTTCGATCAGTTTTTCAGTGGAGTCGTCATCCATCAAAATGCGGTGCGCAGGTCCTTCAAGGTCGTCAAACTGTCCGTTTTTACCCGACCACCAGAAAAACCAGCCGATGATGAAGGCCAAAATAATGCTGATGGGGACAAGGATAAACATACTTTCCATTACATCGCTCCGGTCAAATCGGTCAGGATAAAGGTTTTACCGCTAATGGTCAGGTATTCGTTGCGCAACGAACCGATATTTTTATCGTCAAAAAACAGTTCGATACGGTCTTTAACCACGCGCCAGTATTGCGGGATATCGGTTTGCTCAAAAGGCGACAATACCGCCGCTTCGGCTGCGTCTTCACTTTGCAGCTTGATTACAAAGCGTCCGCTTTGCGGCGGATTTTGCGATTCATCGTCTGCCAGCATAATGAAAAATCCGGCGTGTTCGCCGTCTTGAGTGTGGATACTGAAATAATGCATATCGGTAAATTTTCAAAACCGTCGTCATTTTTTCAGACGGCCTAAAATAAAATTCCGTCCATTTTACATCAAATATTAAGTCAAGCAGCCGATTACATTTTTTGTTAGAATACGACGTTTACTTTGTTAATCTGTTCAGACCGCTACCCACTACGTCCCACAAGGGGTGCAACATAGCCGGAGCCGCAGTAAGGTCCCGACAAAAATGCCGTCTGAAACCTCAAGGAGCATAAAAATGTCACAAAAATTAATCTTGGTTTTGAACTGCGGTAGCTCTTCCCTCAAAGGTGCCGTATTGGATAACGACAGCGGCGAAGTATTGCTGAGCTGCCTGGCAGAAAAGCTCAATCTGCCTGATGCCTACATTACCTTTAAATTCAACGGTGAAAAACACAAAGTTGACCTGTCTGCCAAGCCCGACCACACCGGCGCAGTTGAAGCCCTGATGGAAGAACTCAAAGCCCACGGCCTCGACAGCCGCATCGGCGCCATCGGTCACCGCGTCGTCAGCGGCGGCGAACTGTACAGCGAATCCATCCTCGTTGACGACGAAGTTATCGCTGGCATCGAAAAATGTATCCCGCTCGCTCCCCTGCACAACCCGGCCCACCTTTTGGGTCTGCGTGCCGCACAAAGCATTTTCAAAGGTTTGCCTAACGTTGTCGTATTCGACACCGCCTTCCACCAAACCATGCCGGAACATGCCTACACCTACGCTGTTCCACATGAATTGTATGAAAAATACGGCTTGCGTCGCTACGGCGCGCACGGTACCAGCTACCGCTACGTTTCTGATGAAACCGCCCGTTTCCTCGGTAAAGACAAAAAAGACCTGCGCATGGTGATTGCCCACTTGGGTAACGGCGCATCTATTACCGCCGTCGCCAACGGCGAATCACGCGATACCAGCATGGGTCTGACTCCGCTAGAAGGTTTGGTCATGGGTACCCGCAGCGGCGATATCGACCCTTCAGTTTTCAGCTTCTTGGCTGAAAATGCCAACATGACCATCGCCCAAATCACCGACATGCTGAACAAAAAATCAGGTCTGCTCGGTATTTCAGGTTTGTCCAATGACTGCCGTACCATCGAAGAAGAAGCTGCAAAAGGTCATCCAGGCGCCAAACTGGCTTTGGAAATGTTCATCTACCGCTTGGCTAAATACATCGGCAGCATGACAGTCGCGGCAGGCGGTTTGGACGCATTGGTCTTCACCGGCGGTATCGGTGAAAACTCCGACATCATCCGCGAACGCGTATTGGGCTACTTGGGCTTCCTCGGTCTGTACATCGACCAAGAAGCCAACCTAAAAGCCCGTTTCGGTAATGCTGGTGTGATTACCACTGCCGACAGCAAAGCTGTTGCCGTTGTGATTCCTACCAACGAAGAATTGATGATTGCACACGATACTGCCCGTCTGAGCGGCCTGTAATCTCCGTCATTATTGAAAACCTGCCCGCAAGGGCAGGTTTTTTTGTTGTGTATAGATGAAGAAAATTTTGAGGATATATCGAAAAAAGCCGGAAAACATTGCGTTTACCGGCTTTTTAATCAGTGCAATATGAAGAATGCTGATGGATAGGTTTAGAACTTATAACTGATGGTAAACAGCAAAGTCCTGCCGCGCGCATAGTTATTCAAGACGGAGCGTGTCGTGCCGCCATATTTGCCATTGCATAAACCGTTGGCATCGCATTCGACTTCCTCATCATCTAAACCACCTTTTCTTTCAAATACGCTGAAATAGCGCTGGGTTGCGGCATCGTTTGCGGAATCCAGAGGATCGATATAGCGCTTATTGAACGCATTTTGAATGTCGAAACGAAGGATAAGGTTTTTCTTCGGTTCATAATTGGCATAGAAATCAAAAATCAGCGGCTGTCTGTTGATGCTTTCTGTTTTTTTGATCACCCTTCTGCCCATTTGGTGTGAAGAGTAGGTATTGGCACCGGTTGTCCCGTCAACAAATTCCTCCTCAGTCGTCGCCCGTGTACTTTTGCCGTAATAGCGCATAATGCCGCCGATAGTCAATTTATTGCCCAACCATCGGGACCCTAATTCAAACCGACCGTAATCTCGGGGTAAGCGGGAAATTTTGCTTAAGCCGTAGCCTTGTTTGATTTGGTCTTCTTTAGAAGAGTTGCGGGGCGATTCGCTGGCATCGCTATAATTGGTCGGCTGGTTGGTTTTTTGATATGCGTAAGACAGGGTTGTAAAAAAGCGGCCGAAATCATAGTTCATTTCCACTTCCAAACCATTTTTATGGACAGGTTTGGCGTAGTTTCGATGCTGGATAGAGTATTGCAGGCCGGTACTGGTTACCCAGCTGGGTGCTTTATCCAAATCCCACCATTTGCCATAAACATTGTGGATATAGTTGTTTATCCTGCTGCGATAGGCGACCAGTTTGAAACCCAATACATCGTCCGGCTTGAAAATCCCTTTTTTGAAGGTATTGAAGCCTATTTGGTAAGTATTGGCCTGTTCCGGCTTGAGGGCGGTATTGACGCCTGAGTCGCCGATTTGTGAAAAATACATTTCTTGAATATTCGGCATTCTATGCGTACGCGAATAGCTGATAAACGGCATAAAGTAGTCGTTGACATTGATGTTTAATGCCACCGAATGGTTTACCGCATGCTTTTTACCGGATTTGGTATAAACCGGTTCGTAAAGGTCGCAGCTTGGCGTGCAATGCTGTTTATAAATTTCAGAATCTTCTCCAAATGCTTTTTTAAAGTCTTCTTGGGTATTGAAGTAGTCGGTATATTCGCCCTTGTAGCGGTAGTTGACCATATTGGCGCTGTAATTCAATTGATAAATGCCTTTTTTCAAGGAAGTATCAAAATAGAACGTATTGAATTTTTGCTGGCCTGAAGGTTGCAATATGGTTGATTTTTGAGGAAATATTCCTTTGTCTCCTTTGAAACGGCCTAAAAAGCTGTACAGGCCGGCATCTTGATCCGGGCCGTCGTAAAACAGGCTCAGCTCTTCCGGAAAGCGGTTTTTACTGTATTGGTTTTTAAAGAAATTGAAACCGACGGTAGCTTTTAAATCTGTTTTTTGGGGAAGTTTGAAAGAAAAGCTGTTGTTGATATCCAAAAGATTGGCTGTGTTTTTGGTTTCCAAATAATCAAGCAGCCCCCATCCTGAAAAACGTGAGTTTTTCGGATATTTTTGTTTTCCCAAATTATGGGCGGCCAACACGTTTAAATCGACATAATCGCCAATGTTTAAGTTGTAATTGGCTTGGTAGTTGCGGTTTTCTACTTTGCGGCTGCCGATACGGTTGTTCATGGTACGAAGCTGAAGGTCCAGCTTGTTGTTGTCGTTTTCGTATTCCACTTTGACCAAATGGCTGTTTGAGCGTTGTTGCAGGCTGGTAGGATCGATTGGGGTCAGATCCCATTGCGGTGCCAAATTCTCTTTCCAGCTTCTTTCCAAGTCATCGACATAATCTCTTTGCAAAACCTCAGGATCGTTATATTTTTTGGAGAAAGGGTAGTCCCAATAGCTTTTACCGACCGCATTGCGCTTGGAAAAGTCACGGACCCAGAGATTTTGTTCGTGGTCGAATTTCAATAAATTGCTCTCAAAATATTCTTGTTTTTTACGATCCAGATATTCCTCGCCAAAATTGCCGATACGCTGACCGCCACCGCCTACTTTATAGTTTTGCTCGACATTACGGTGGCTGTAACCATATAACGCACCAAGGCGCGCTCCGCTGTCAAACCATTTTTGTACCGCTCCGGTTGCCATAAAGTTGCTTTTGGTGCTGTTTGTGCCGGTCAATCCTTTGGTCAAGAGGCCGAAGGTATTGTTTCCGTGTACTACATCGTCTACCCGTAAAGTACGGAAATTGGCTGTACCGGATAAGGTATTGATGCCGTTGGCACCCGAGAAACTGCCTTTGGTTACATCCACGCCGGCAATAAAATTGGGATCCAGTGCCGTACCGAATTGTGAGGAGCTGCCGCTGCGTCCGGCATCGGCAGAAGTGGAATAGAAGGTTTGGGTTACGCCGTCAACCATCGTATTGACACGTCCCAAACCGCTATCGCCACGGATATTGACCGCCAATACGCCTGATCCTTTGTCTTGTTGGGTGAAAACGCCGGGCATGCTCCGCACGATGGTATCGATGTTTTCGCTGGATTGATAAACGCGTTCACGCGAACTTTTGGCTTGGCCTTCGGTAAAAACTTTTTTCTCTTTGGCAATGTGTTTACCTTTGACTTGAATTTCATCAAGCTCTTGAGTTGAAACCTCGTCTTCTGCGTGTGCGATACTGGTTATAGCCAGTAAAGATAATGTTAGTAGATTTAATTTGAAATTCGGATTCATGATAGTTACCTCAGAAACGAAGTAGATACTTTATAACATATTATTAAACTTTACAAATATTTAGATAATGGTTTTTATTTATTAAAAAATAAAGCAGATTCTTGTTTCAGGAGATAATCCAAGCGCATATGATTAATCTGGCTGAAAAGATAAAGCAGGTCTGAATTTGAATTTGATTGGTTGAGAAGAAGGGAGATTTAATTGAATTTAAACAGCCGGAAGAAGAAAATTTGATTGCGATATGTGAACTGGGCCGTTAGTTTCAAATGAAACCGGTAAAAAACATGAAATGCAAAATATAAAGTTAATATAGAAAGATTTGAAGTCAGTTGAAGAAAAGGCCGTCTGAAAATGATATTTCAGACGGCCTTTATTGTTTTAAGCCTTATTCCGGACCGCGGAATGTGTCGTGGCAGGATTTGCAGGTTGCACCGGTTTCGCCGTAAGCGGCTTTGATTTCTTCCAATTTGCCGGTTTGTGCGGCGGCGTTGAGTTTCTCAACTGCAGCGGCAAATTTTTCTTCTTCGGCTTTGAAGGTTGCCGTGTCTGTCCAGATGGCAGGCAGGGCGCGACCGTTGCCTTGAGGGTCGGATTCAAACAGGGTGAACGGTTTTTTGCTGTTTTCGGCGAAGGTTGCGGCGGCTTGTTTGAATTTTTCTACGTCGTAAGGCTCTTCGTCTTTGACCATTTTGCCCATGCGGGTAAACTCAGGCATCATGGATTTGAACGCGGCCGTACGGTCTTCGGAAATAGGGCCTTTAGGCTGGGAAGGCGCGCTGCTGCCGCCGCAGGCGGAAAGGGTAAGCGCCACTGCTGCCAAAGCAACAGGGAGAAAACGGGTTTTCATATGGAGTGTGTCCTATTGTAATGATATGATTATCGTTAAATTTAAAATCAGCCGGCCAAACTCTCAGGCCGTCTGATAAGGCGTTATCATACCTTAAACCCAAGTCTGAAACGAGTACAGAAAGGAAACGATATGGCAATTTTGATTACCGGGGCATCGGCAGGATTCGGCGCGGCAATGTGCCGTACTTTTGTTGCGGCAGGCTATCATGTCATTGGCGCGGCACGGCGCGAAGACAAATTGCAGCAGTTGGCAGAGGAATTGGGCGAGCAGTTTTACCCTTTGGAAATGGATGTTTCTCGTACGGAGTCAATTCAAAACGCTTTAAACAGCCTGCCTGAGCATTTAGCTGAAATCGATTGCCTGATCAACAACGCCGGTTTGGCTTTAGGTCTGGATTCCGCTGATAAAGCCGATTTTGGCGATTGGGAAACCATGATTCAAACCAATATCATCGGCCTGATTTTTCTAACCCGCCAGATTTTGCCGCAAATGGTAGCGCGCAAACAGGGCTACATCATCAATTTAGGTTCGATTGCCGGCAGTTATGCTTATTCCGGCAGTAATGTCTATGGTGCAACTAAGGCTTTTGTGCGCCAATTCAGTATGAATCTGCGCGCCGAATTGGCAGATAAAAATATCCGCATTACCAATATCGAACCGGGTTTGTGCGGCGATACCGAGTTTTCCAATGTCCGTTTCAAAGGCGACGATCAGCGTGCGGCCGAGGTTTATGAGAATGTCGAGTTTATCCAGCCGCAAGATATTGCTGATACCGCTTTATGGCTCTATCAGCGTCCGGCGCGGATGAACGTCAATTCCATCGAAATCATGCCGGTTGCCCAGACCTTTGCAGGCATGAAAGTTTACCGCGATGAGCCTGCTCCGGTGAAGGAAGAAACGTTTGAAAAACAAAGTATGTCTTTGTTTGGAAAAATTAAATCTTGGTTTAAGTAATCGGCATCAGGCCGTCTGAACGTTTCAGACGGCCTCTTTGTTATCTGAAATTGAACAAACACGTTATAATGTAATTTTTTATTAACAAGGCCGTCTGAAAGGCTGTTTCAGTTATGAACGTAATCAAACAAAAAATCTTAGAACAAGCGCAGCGCGATGGTGTGCAGGTAACCGCTTTGCGCGAGCAAGTGCTTGATATTGTTTTGAAACAAAGCGGCGTGATTAAAGCCTACAACGTTCTGTCGCAGATGCAGCAGCAAAGCGAGGGCGTGGTTGCGCCGCCGACGGCCTACCGCGCCCTTGATTTTTGGGCGGAGCAGGGCGTTTTGCACAAAGTGGCGGCGGTCAACGGCTATATTCTGTGCAGCCACGCGCAGCACGAGTGCAATGACCATTGCCATGACCACGAAGAAGCCGAAGCGCACCACAGCGCGTTTATTTTGGTTTGTACCGAATGCGGTACGGCAGATGAGCAGACCTTGAGCCAAGAATGGGCGGCATTGCGTGCAGGCGTGGCGGAAACTGGTTTCTCATTAAAAGAAGAACATGTTGTTTTAACAGGAATTTGTAAAAAATGTCAGAAGTAAAAAAGACTAAAGTCCACCTGATTTCAGGCTTCCTCGGAACAGGCAAAACCACCGCCCTTAAAAGTCTGATGGCACAAAAAGACCCGAATGAAAAATGGGTCATCATTGTCAACGAATTTGGCGAAATCGGCATTGACGGCGCCGTCTTGAGCGACAACGGCATTCCCGTGGCAGAAATCGCCGGCGGCTGTTTGTGCTGTACTGCCGGCGCGCAAATGGGTACGACCGTACAAAAAATGCTGCGCGATGCCCAACCTGACCGCTTGATGATTGAAGCCAGCGGTTTGGCACACGCTGCCAGCGTTATCGACGAATTGAAAGCCAAACCGCTCGACAGTATGCTAGAAATCGGCGCCGTCTTTACTGTTGTCGATCCGCGCCAATTCATTAATCCCGATTACGCGCAACAAGCCTTGTATAAAGACCAAATCGGCATTTGCGACGTATTGGTCGCCAGCAAAACCGACTTGTGTACGCCGGAGCAACTGGCCGAATTTCATGATAAAGCGGCCAAGCTGTTCCCGCCTAAAGCCAAAGTGGTTGAAGTACAAAATGCGCAACTTGACATCCAATGGCTTGATATTCCCGTTGTCGAAAAATCGCGCTACCGCCTCAAAGCCCTGCCGGACAACACCATGGGCTTCCAGTCGCAAGGCTTTACTTTCCCTGCCGGACGTGATTTCGATGGCGAAAAACTGACTGATTTCTTCAACGACCTGCCTAAATTTACAGACGGTCTCGTGCGTGCCAAAGGCGTGTTCCAAGTGCTCGGTACATGGGTATGGCTGAACTGGGTGGACGGTCAATGGGGCGCAAACCAAGTTTCATGGCGCCGTGATTCCCGCTTTGAGCTGATTGCCAAATCGTTTGACGCGGATTTGATTGAGAAGAAATTGCAGGAGGCGTTGGAGAAGTAAATCATCGGCCAAACGCTTATTAATCCGTTACTATATGCCGTCTGAAGTCAGCGGTTTCAGACGGCCTTCAAATCAAAAAATAGAGGAACACTTAACCATGTGGCGTTATATCTTTCATCGTTTGCTCCTTTTGATTCCCACGTTGTTGGGGATTTTGGCGATTACCTTCGCTGTGATTCAGTTTGTTCCCGGCGGTCCGGTGGAGCAGATGGTTCAGCAGCTGACGCAGGGCGCGGTTGGCGGCGAGACGGCGGGACACAGTATGCCTGGAACTTTGGCCAAAAACGGCAACCGCATCAGTGCGGAAGATTTGGCCGCGCTGAATGCTTTGTACGGTTTCGACAAGCCACCTGTGACGCGTTTTGTGGATATGGTATGGAAATTTGCCCGTTTCGATTTGGGCGAGAGCTTTTTCCACCACCAAACCGTATTTGAGTTGGTAAAAGAGAAAATGCCGGTATCGATGAGTTTGGGTTTGTGGACGTTCTTCCTGACTTATTTGATATGTATTCCGTTGGGTATTGCCAAGGCGGTCAGGGATGGCAGCCGATTCGATACGATTACGGGGATGATCATTTTGGTCGGCTATACCGTACCGCCGTTTGTCTTGGGCTTGGTGTTGCTGGTGTTATTTGGCGGCGGCAGCTTTTTTGCCTGGTTCCCGCAGGGTGGCTTGGTTGGTGATGATTTTGATACGCTCTCTTGGGCAGGTAAAGTCAAAGATTATTTATGGCATATGGCCTTGCCGATTACCGCTTCGGTGGCAGGCAACTTGGCGGTGATGACCGTATTGACGAAAAACGTGTTCCTTGAAGAAATCCGCCGTCAATATGTTTATACCGCGCGAGCCAAGGGCTTGCCTGAGAAACAGATTTTGTGGAAGCATATTTTCCGCAACGCCATGATTCCTCTGATTACCGGTTTCCCGGCTGCATTTATCGGCGCATTCTTTACCGGAAGCCTGTTGATTGAAACGCTGTTCTCGCTGGATGGTTTGGGTTTGCTGTCTTACGAGGCAGTGATGAAACGTGATTATCCTGTCGTAATGGGTACGCTGTATGTATTCACGCTGATGGGGTTGTTGGCTAAACTGGTGTCGGATATTTCTTATTCATGGGTCGATCCGCGTATTCACTTTGGCGGACAGAAATAAGGCCGTCTGAAAATATCTTCAATCCATTATTAAAGAATGTTTCGAACCATGAAAAAGAAAAAATCTACTTCAAACCCTACTTGGCAAGCCTTTAAGCAGCATAAGCGCGGTTGGTTGGCTTTGCGGATTTTGGCCGTTTTGTTTGTCGTCACTTTGCTTGCTCCTTTGTGGAGCAACGATAAACCTTTGTGGATACGCTATCAGGGCGAGTATTTCTTCCCCTTGGTAAACGAATACAACGAAACCACATTTGGCGGCGATTTCGATACGCCTGCGGATTATCTGGATCCGCTTATCCGCCACAACATTACTTCAGACGGCAATTTTGCCCTTTATCTGCCCAATCCTTACGATGCCGATACTTTAAACGATTTTGATACGGCACCCGATCCGGCCAAACCGTCCGAACGGCATATCTTGGGAACGGACGACCGCGGCCGTGACCTGTTGGCGCGCTTGGTTTACGGTTTCCGCGATTCGCTGTTGTTTGCCTTGGTGTTGACTGTGGTGACTACCGTAATCGGCGTGGTTGCAGGCGCGGTACAGGGTTATTTCGGCGGTAAAACCGACCTTCTGATGCAGCGTTTTATCGAGGTTTGGGGCGGTATGCCGGAGCTGTACCTCTTGATTATCCTGTCTTCGTTTTTTAATCCGGGGCTGTTGATTTTGCTGGTGTTGCTGTCGCTTTTCGGCTGGATGGGCTTGTCCGACTATGTCCGTGCCGAGTTTTTGAAAAACCGTCAGACCGATTATGTTTTGGCGGCGCGCGCAATGGGCGTGGGCAACCGTGAAATCATGTGGCGCCATATCCTGCCCAACAGCTTGACGCCGGTATTGGCCTTCCTGCCTTTCCGTATTTCCGGTGCGGTACTTGCCCTGACC
Organism: Neisseria sp. HMSC058F07; assembly: GCF_001810035.1. Lineage (NCBI taxonomy): Bacteria > Pseudomonadati > Pseudomonadota > Betaproteobacteria > Neisseriales > Neisseriaceae > Neisseria > Neisseria sp. HMSC058F07. The sequence continues at coordinate 321,781 of NZ_KV799706.1, forward strand.
AGTTTGGACTTCTTGGGCTTGGGCGTACCTGCCTCACAGGCAAGTTTGGGCGAGTTGCTGGCGCAAGGTAAAGACAACTTGGACGCGTGGTGGATTGGCCTGTCTGCCGTTGCTACGCTGACGGTAATGCTGCTTTTGCTGGTCATGATCGGCGAAGGTTTGCGTCAGGCATTTGACGTACGCGCACGCAGTTAATTGCTTTTCTAAAGCGTGAAGAGGGTGGGCGGAAAAGCTTATCCTGCATTCTCAGGGCCGTCTGAAAAGTTTCAGACGGCCTCATCCATTCGTTTGAATCATTAAAAACCATGAATCAAGAAATCACATTTCTTACTCTTTTTCTGCTCGGCTTTTTTGGCGGAACGCATTGCGTCGGTATGTGCGGCGGATTGAGCAGCGCATTTGCTTTGCAGCTGCCGCCACATTTAAACCGAATCGGGCTGATTGTATTGTTGAACTTGGGGCGCATCAGCAGCTATGTCGTCATCGGCCTTCTGGTCGGCTTGGTCGGGCAGGTCGGCATTTCCTTGGACGATACGCGCGCGGTTCAAAACGGTTTGTATATTGCCGCCAATGTTTTGCTGCTTTTGCTCGGTCTGTATCTTGCCGGTATTTCGACTGCCGCAACCAAAATCGAAGGCATCGGTAAACCGATATGGAAACGCCTGAATCCTTTGCTGAACAAATTGCTGCCGATTAAATCAGTGCCTGCCTGTTTCGGCGTCGGCGTGCTTTGGGGCTGGCTGCCTTGCGGTTTGGTGTACAGCGCGTCTTTGTATGCTTTGGGCAGCGGCAATGCCTTGCACGGCGGGCTGTATATGCTGGCGTTTGCATTGGGGACCTTGCCGAACCTGCTCGCGATGGGCATATTTGCAGCGCAGTTGAAAACCTTTCTGCAAAAACGCATGGTTCGTTTGTGCGCCGGATTGTTGGTGGCAGGATGGGCGATATGGCGCTTGGCTGTATTTGCGATGGGGCAAATCGGGTAAGGTAAAAAGGTTTTATTTAGTTTGTTGTTTTGCAATTAAAAAGGCCGTCTGAAAGAATTTCAGACGGCCTTTTTCACAAGAAAGATTTAATGTATCAAATTCCAAGCCATCTTGGCGGCAATCAGCAGCAACATGATGCCGAAGGCGATTTTGAGTTTTCGGGCGGGCAGCTTGTGCGCCGTTTTTACGCCGAGTGGAGCGAAGAGGATGGTGGCAACGCTCAATATGGCTACAGCCGGAAGATAGATAAAGCCTGCCGCGCCTTCAGGCAGGTGGGCAACATGTAAACCGTTGGCAAAATAGCCGATGGTGCCGGCAATCGCAATCGGCCATGCCAGACCTGAAGATGTGCCGATGGCGCGGTGTGCCGGAAAGTTGCAATATAGTAGAAATGGAACGGATAGCGAACCGCCGCCGATACCGACCCAACTTGAAGCCGCCCCAAAAAGCGTACCCACGGCTGTCAGGCCGTGGAGGGCAGGCAGGGTGCGTGAAGGTTTGGGTTTGGAATCGCGTAGGGTTTTGACTGCGATAAAGGCAAGAAATGCAATAAAGAAAACTTGCAAAGCCAGCGTCGGCATATATTTTGCCGTTACCGCGCCGAGGAGTACGCCAAGTATCATGCCCGGCGTCATTCGGCGGACGGTCGCCCAATCAATGGCGTGCTTTTTATGTTGGGCGTACATACTGGAGAAGGTAGTAAACACCATGACGGCAAAGGAAGTGCCGATGGCAAGATGCTGGGCATAGGGGTGGCTGCCTATGCCTTGCAGCTGCAACGCCCATAAGACAACGGGAACAATCAACGTGCCACCGCCTACGCCGAATAGTCCGGCAATAAAGCCCGCTGCGCTGCCGACGGCGAGCAGGGCAAGGATGATGTCCCAAGACCACATTTCAGACGGCCTTGTCGTGTTTGTGTGCTTTATGGCGTTTTTTAAACCAACGGATGACTGCCATCACATAACCGGACAGGCTGTAACCGAGGAAAAATAGGAAGAGGACGAGAGAAGGCTCCCAGTTGATGAGCAGCAATACCAACACGGCCAACACCATGCCCATAAACGGTACTTGGCGGCGGATGTTGATTTCTTTGAAGCTCCAAAACGGAATCTGCACAATCATGGAAATGCCGGCAAACAGGGTAATGCCCAATGCCCACCAATGCACGCCGGGGAAGCGTTCGATGCTGTGGTTGACCCAAATCAGGCCGACAATCAACGCAGCGGCGGTCGGGCTTGGAACGCCGATAAACCAGCGTTTGTCGACTTTGCCGATAAGCGTGTTGAACAGTGCCAAACGCAGAGCGGCGCAGGCGCAGTAGATAAAGGCGACGGAATAGCCGATTTTGCCAAACTGCCAAAGTTGCCATTTGTAGGCAATCAGGGCAGGCGCGACGCCGAAACTGACCATATCGGCGAGGCTGTCGAGCTGTTCACCGAATGCGCTCTGGCTGTTGGTCAAACGTGCAACGCGTCCGTCCATGCCGTCGAGCAGCATGGAAAGGAAAACTGCAATCGCCGCCGTTTCATAACGTCCGTGCATGGACTGTGTAATGGCGAAGAAGGCGCAAAACAGTGCGGCGATGGTAAAGGAATTGGGCAGCAGGTAAATGCTGTTTTTGCGGATGGAATTGCGTGGTGGAATCGGATTTTCTGTATTTTGTGAGTTGTCCATAATGTTTCCGTATATGCTGCGGGTGCAGATGAGGCATTATACCGCATTGGCAGGTTAAGGATTTTTAAAAGGCAGACATAGTTTCACTTCAATCGCATAAAGTTTCAGACGGCCTTTATTTTGTCAGTCAAACAACTCGCCCTGAGCCTGCTCTTTGGTCACGCGTACGTCGGTTTCGCCGTCGGCAAAAGTGATGTGCAGTTTCTGCCCTTGTTTCAATGTATCGGCATTGCGGATGACTTGTCCGCGTGTGTTTTTGACGACGGAGAAACCTCGCTCCAGAATATGCTGCGGCGATACGGCTTCGAGCAATGCGGCTTGGGCGATCAGGCTTTGACAGCGTTGGACAAGCAGCTGGCGGAAGGAATGCGACAAGGCCGTCTGAAAGCGGTCGATGTTGTGTTTGTAAATGGAAACATCAGGACGGCAATGTTTCAGGGTTTGGGTTTGGCGTTCAAAACGGGCGGTATGGGCACGGAGGTTTTGCGTCATCGAGTAAGACAGCGTTTGCGCCAGCTTGCTGATTGAAGCGCGCTGATCGTCAAGTTTTTGGCGCGGGTGACGGATTTGCCGCGCCAACCAGTCGAGTTTTTGGCTGGCATCGAAATAACGTTGCTCCAAAACGGTTTTCAGACGGCCTTGCGCTTGGGCTAGACGATGTAACGATTCTTGGCGGTTGGGGCTGACCAGTTCTGCCGCGCCGGTCGGCGTGGGTGCGCGTACGTCGGCGACGAAATCGGCGAGTGTGAAATCGGTTTCGTGGCCTACGCCGCTGACAACGGGAATTGCGCAGGCTTCGATGGCGCGCACAACCGGTTCTTCATTAAACGCCCACAAGTCTTCAATGCTGCCGCCGCCGCGACAGACAATCAGCACGTCACATTCGGCGCGTTGCGAAGCGGTTTTAATCGCTTGAGCAATTTGCAACTCGCTGCCTGTGCCTTGTACGGGCGTCGGATAAACGATAACGGGGATTTCGGGTGCGCGGCGGTTTAAGGTGGTCACGACATCGCGCAAAGCTGCCGCCGCCAGGCTGGTGACGATGCCGATACATTGCGGACGGGCGGGCAGAGGTTTCTTGCGTTCCGCTGAAAACGCGCCTTCCGCCTGCAACTGCGCCTTCAATCGCTCATAGGCTTCGTAAAGCTGCCCCAAGCCTTTGAGCCGCACCTCGTTCACCGTAATCTGAAATTCACCCCGCGCTTCATAAATACTGATTCTTCCTGATACCTCGATATGGTCGCCTTCTTTCAAAGGCTTCGCCAAGCGCATGGCCGCACCCTTAAACATCGCGCAACGCACCTGAGCGCGGCTGTCTTTGAGCGAGAAATAATAATGTCCGCTGGCAGCACGGGTCAGGTTGGATACTTCGCCGGCAATCCACAAGCCTGCGAGATGGTCTTCCAACAAGGCTTTGGCGAGGGCGTTGAGTTCGGATACGGAAATGGAGGAGGGCGCGAAGAGTTCGGACATTGCGAAACAGGAAAAATTTGGGAAAGTTGAATTATAAGGGTTTTAGAGCGATTCGTTGTATTCGTTTTTATGAAACTTGCGCCCTTTGTTTTAATATTATCAAAGGCGCATGTTCAGACGGCCTTGCCTGGGCGGGCTTGTGTTATATTATCGTTTGATTTTCGCTTCAAAAGCCGTGCGTATGCCCAAACTCCACCAAATTATCGAACGCCATTGGCAATCCCCCAATCCGTTTTTGTCTTTGCTGTTAAAACCATTGTCCAAGCTGTTTGCCAAAATTGCGGCGAAACGGCGCGATGATTTTGTTTCAGGCCGTCTGAAAAGCGAAAAATTGCCTGTGCCTGTGGTGGTAGTCGGCAATATCCATGCAGGCGGAACAGGGAAAACGCCGATAGTCGCTGCGCTGGTGTCGGGTTTGCAGGAAAAGGGCGTTAAGGTCGGTATCATCAGCCGAGGTTATGGGCGCAAGAGTAAGGCGGTTCATGTATTGAATACAGCCAGCAGTGCGGCAGATGCAGGCGACGAGCCTTTATTGCTGTTTCGCCAAACCGGTGCGCCGACGGCGGTAGGCAGCAGCCGTGCAGAAGCAGGCAGGGCATTGCTTGCAGCGCATCCGGAGCTTGAATTGATTGTGACCGACGACGGCTTGCAACATTATGCCTTGCAGCGCGATATGGAAATTGCCGTATTCCCGGCGGCGGATACGGGGCGGACGGATTTGGATTTACTGCCCAACGGCAGCTTGCGCGAACCTTTGTCGCGATTGGCTTCCGTTGATGCGGTCGTCGTCAGTGGCGGAAAGGCAGATGCGGCATTTAAGCCGTCTGAAAATATGTTTGTCAGCCATATTGAAACAGGGCGGATTTACCGGTTGAACAGGCCGTTTGAGAAATTGGATTTGGAAGGCTTGGGAAATCAAACCGTCGCTGCCGTCGCCGGTATCGCCAAGCCGGAACGTTTTTTCAATACGTTGCAAAGCATGAATATCGCTTTGAAACAAACCGTTGCCTTGCCTGATCATGCAGATATTACGGCCGCGGATTTACCGGACGCAGATGTGGTGATTATCACGGAAAAGGATGCAGTCAAATTTTCAGACGGCCACGGTTTGAATCATGTGTGGGTCTTGCCTGTTTATGCGATAATTGAGCCGGACTTGGCGGCGTTTGTATCCGCGAATGTTTCAATCTAAATGCTTATAGATGTTTCACAGATGTTTTAAAGATGATCTTCAAACTACGCAATAGGAGTAAATCATGAAGTTAAAATATTTGTTGGTCGCTTGCGCAGCTTTATTTGTATCCACTCAAAGCTTAGCTGCTAAACCAAGTGATGAATCTGCAATGAAATGGTTGGAAATTCAAGGGATAAGCAGTAATTATAGCGAGAAAGTACAACGTTCTTTAGAGATGGTGAATAAAGAGGACAATGAACGCTTGTTAACGATGACGCCCAAAGCTCAAAAAGCGCAGATGAAGGCGGTCATCAGCCGTTATATGAAAAACATGCAAGACGATTTGAGCCGCCCTGAGTTGAAAAACAATGGTTGGATGAAGAAAAGCGTGCCGTACAGAAAGTATTCACACAAGAAGAAGTGGATGTAACCAACCGTTTTTTCTCTTCGGCTCAGGGAAAAAATATTTTGAAAAAGATAAGAAGTTTCCAACAGCATGGTGGAAATCTTGAGGATATGTTGAGCCAATCGGATATAGAAAAGATGACTGAAGCATTTGGGCATGGTGCCGGTAAGTCTGCGCTCGAGAAAATTAAGCATTTCGATAAGCTGAGTGATGAGATTATCCACAAAACCATGAGTCAAAACTACCTCAATGCAAGCGATAAATATACGCCTGCTTTTGAGGAGCAAACACATGGTATTTTATGCGAAGGCAACAAACATTTGCCGAAGTGTGCCAAATAATTTTCCGACTATCTGAAAATATTTATTTTTTGTTGAAAGGTAGAAAAAGATGAAGCTGAAAACCTTATTATTACCCTTCGCTGCGCTGGCATTGTGTGCCAATGCGTTTGCCGCGCCGCCCAGTGATGCGTCGCTGGAGCGTTTGTTTGAGGTGCAGAAGATGGATGCTCTGTTAGACCAGTCTCTCCAAAGCGTTGGAGGTATTGTGCTTTCTGATCCGAATGTACAGAATCTTTGGAAAGATGCGCCGGAAGACAAACGTCCTAAGTTGGAAGCAGTCTTGAAAAAATATACAACTCAATTGATTGCTGAAATCAATACACCGCAAGTGCGTGCCCAGTTGCATAAAGCGGCTTTGGAAGGCATAAAGACGGTTTATACTCAGGAAGAAGTCAACGCATTGATTGACTTTTACGGCACTGCAGTGGGTCAATCAATACTCGCTAAAACTCCACGCTATCTTGAAGCAACAATGACCCCAATATTGAGTATCATCACCGAAAAATACGAAAAATCCAGTCAAAACGCAAACTTAGCCCGTGAAATCCGTCAGATCATGTGCAATGGCAAAAATCCTGACCAAGCTTGTACACAGCAAACGAAGAAAACGGCACGGAAAAAATAATGCCGCTTGAGGCCGTCTGAAAACGAGTGCAGCAAGTTTCGCCAAAACGAGCAAAGTGATTTTCGCTAAAACCACCAAACCAGAAAGTAACCCCATGGAAAAAAAATTCTTAGACATCCTTGTTTGTCCTGTTACCAAAGGCAAACTCGAATACCATCAAGACAAACAGGAATTGTGGAGCCGTCAGGCAAAGCTGGCTTATCCGATTCGTGACGGCATCCCTTATATGCTGGAAAACGAAGCACGAGCGTTGAGCGAAGAGGAACTGAAAGCATGACCGAATTTGTCGTATTGATTCCGGCGCGGTTGGATTCTTCACGTCTGCCGGGCAAGGCTTTGGCCGATATTCACGGTAAACCGATGGTTGTACGTGTTGCCGAACAAGCAGCGAAAAGCAAGGCCGCGCATGTTGTCGTTGCCACCGACCATCCTGATATTCAGACGGCCTGTCAGGCGCACGGTGTCGAAGTGGTCATGACTTCTAATCAACACGAAAGCGGTACAACGCGTCTTGCCGAAGCGGCCAATACGCTGAAACTGCCGCAGCATCTGATTGTTGTGAACGTACAAGGCGACGAGCCTTTAATCGATCCCGAACTCATCAACCGTACGGCTGAAGTTTTGGTTGAAAACAATGTGCAAATGGCGACCGCCGCCCACGAATTGCACGATTTTGACGAGTTTATGAATCCTAACGTTGTCAAAGCCGTCCTCGACAAAAACCGCAACGCCATCTATTTCAGCCGCGCCCCGATTCCTTATCCACGCGATGTGATGCGCTCTGAAAAACGTGAATTGCCTTCAGAAACAGCTGTCTTGCGCCACATCGGCATTTATGCCTATCGTGCAGGTTTCCTGCAACGCTATTCCGAAATGGAAGTTTCTCCTTTGGAAACCATTGAATCTCTGGAACAATTGCGCGTCCTGTGGCACGGTTATCCGATTGCTGTTGAAATTGCCCAAGAAGCGCCAGCCGCCGGCGTGGATACACAGGAAGATTTGGACAGGGTAAGGGCTGTGTTCGAGGCCGTCTGAAAGGAAAAAACATGAATGATTTACGCCATTTGAGCCGTGACGAACAAAAACTGCTTGCCGATGTCGCTTTGCTGGTCAAAGACGACGATCAAGAGTTCAACTACGAAATGTTGAAAGTGGCCGCGCCCGACGAGGCCAGCGGCGAATTTTGGTTTCGCATGGCAGAAATGCTCAGCACCCTGCCGCCCAACCAATCCTTAGATTTGCGCATGACCGGCGGACGGTTGGCGGTCGCCGTATCGATTTTATCGGTGTTGTTGCAGGAAAGCCCCGATATTCCCCAGCTTTGGGCACAAAAAGTGATTGCGCTCAACTATCTGGCACACGGCCATCGGACACGCGCCCTCGGTTTAGCGCAACAGCCGGATAAAGCGGCAGAAGCCAACGAGGAAGAATATTTGGCAAAAGCCTTGTCCCAAAACCTACTTTCCACGTTGAAAGACGCATTGGAACGCTTCCCCGAAGACAGCTGGTTTATCGAAATGCGCGATGATGCGTGGCAGCACTTTGGCTCAGAGCAGGCCGTCTGAAGTTTTGAACGATAAACGCAAGGCGTGTAGAATTAAACAAACATCAAATCCATAAACCAAGAAGGACTCATCATGAAAGTATTATTGTTGGGCGCACCAGGCGCCGGCAAAGGCACACAGGCTCAATTCATCACTGCTGCATTCGGCATTCCTCAAATCTCTACCGGCGATATGCTCCGTGCTGCCATCAAAGCAGGCACTCCGCTGGGTTTGGAAGCAAAAAAAATCATTGATGAAGGCGGTTTGGTACGCGACGACATCATTATCGGCATGGTCAAAGAGCGTATTGCCCAAGACGACTGCAAAAACGGTTTCCTGTTTGACGGTTTCCCACGCACATTGGCACAAGCCGAAGCGATGGTTGAAGCTGGTGTGGATTTGGACGCGGTTGTTGAAATCGACGTACCCGACAGCGTGATTGTCGACCGCATGAGCGGCCGCCGCGTGCATTTGGCTTCCGGCCGTACTTACCACGTTACCTACAATCCGCCTAAAGTTGAAGGCAAAGACGACGTAACCGGCGAAGATTTGATTCAACGCGACGACGACAAAGAAGAAACCGTGAAAAAACGCCTTGCCGTTTACCACGAGCAAACCGAAGTTCTGGTTGATTTCTACAGCAAACTGGAAGGCGAACACGCGCCTAAATACATCAAAGTCGACGGCACCCAAGCAGTAGAAGCCGTGAAAGCCGAAGTATTGAAAGGTTTGGGCAAATAAGTTTTGCTGAAGTAAAATCATGAGGCCGTCTGAAAAAATATTTTCAGACGGCCTTTTGTGTACAAAAGCTGTTAAAATCGAAGCTATAACCGTTTCCGCAGGCATCTTATGAATCCCTTGATCTCCGACTTCCAAACTCAGCAACAACGTACTCCCGTTATCGTCGCCCTTGATTTTGCCAACGAAAAAGATACGCTCGGATTTGTCCGCAATCTTGACCCGGCATTGTGTCAAATCAAAATCGGCAAAGAGCTGTTTACCGCAACCGGCCGTAGTTTGGCGGAAAGCTTAATCAATCAAGGCTTCAAACTTTTCCTCGATTTGAAATACCACGATATTCCCCACACCGTCGCGCAGGCATGCAAAGTTGCCGCCGAGATGGGTGTTTGGATGGTCGATATGCACGCCTCCGGTGGCCGCCGCATGATGGAAGCCGCCGTGGAAGCCGTTGCCGGATATCACACCAAGCCGCTTTTGATTGGTGTAACCGTGTTGACCAGCATGGAGCAAAGCGACTTGGCCGAAATCGGTTTGAACATCACCCCTGAAGAACAAGTCATCCGCTTGGCGAAACTGGCGCAAAGTTCAGGCTTGGACGGCGTGGTATGTTCTGCTCAAGAAGCCGCACCGTTGCGCCGCGAATTGGGACAAGATTTCGTCTTGGTCACACCGGGTATCCGCTTGGACGTTGCCGGTAATAATGACGACCAACGCCGCATCATGACACCGGCCGAAGCATTGGCGGCAGGCTCGACTTATCTGGTAATGGGCCGTCCGGTAACCAAAGCTGCCGATCCGGTAGCCGTGTTGCGCGAAGTGAACCGCGTGGTAAACCTTGAAGCAAACTGATTTTTAGGCGACCTTACAGGTTGAGGCCGTCTGAAAAAAACACAACGGAGGCAATATGCCCACCAAGTTCCAACAAGAAACCCTCAAATCTCGTTTTGCACAAGCCAAAGTCCTGGTTGTCGGCGATGTGATGCTCGACCGTTATTGGTTTGGCGATGTGTCCCGTATTTCTCCTGAAGCCCCCGTGCCGGTAGCGAAAATTTCCCGTATCGACCAACGCGCGGGTGGAGCGGCAAACGTTGCGCGCAATATCGCCTCATTGGGCGGCAAAGCAGGGCTGTTGTCCGTAACCGGCGATGATGAAGCTGCGGATGCACTGGATGCGTTGATGGCGCAAGACGGTGTTTCTTCCTATCTGATGCGCGACAAGCAAATTGCGACTACTGTCAAACTGCGCGTTGTTGCACGTAACCAGCAGCTTATCCGACTTGATTTTGAAGAGCCGCCTCATCGTGAGGTATTGGAACAAATCAAGCAGCAATACCGCGAAGTGTTGCCTGAATATGATGCCATTATTTTTTCAGATTACGGCAAGGGCGGCCTGTCGCATATTTCCGATATGATTGACTGGGCGAAACAGGCCGGTAAACCTGTTTTAATCGACCCCAAAGGCGGCGATTACGAAAAATATGCCGGCGCTACGCTGATTACGCCGAATCGTGCAGAATTGAAAGAAGTGGTGGGCAGCTGGAAAAACGAAAACGATTTGACCGAAAAAGCCCAAAACCTGCGCCGTCATCTTGATTTAAACGCGATTTTGCTGACCCGAAGCGAAGAGGGCATGACCCTGTTCAATGAGGGCGAGCCGATTTATCAGCCTACACGGGCTCAAGAAGTTTATGATGTATCCGGTGCGGGCGATACCGTTATTGCCGGAGTGGGCTTGGGTTTAGCGGCAGGCTATACCATGCCCGAAGCGATGCACCTTGCCAATACGGCGGCAGGCGTTGTCGTGGCAAAACTTGGTACGGCGGTTTGCTCGTTTACAGAGTTGAATAAGGCATTGGAAGAGCAATAATGATTGTTTCAGACGGCCTTAAAATTCTAAATGCCGTCTGAAAATAAGAATTGGAAAATAATCCAGACAGAAAAGTTTTTATTTTCAGACGGCATGATTACTTCAAGGCCGTCTGAAAAATCAAAATAAAGGAAACTCATTATGACCATTATCGTAACAGGCGCGGCCGGCTTTATCGGCAGCAACATCGTTAAAGCACTTAACCAGCGCGGTATTACCGACATTGTTGCCGTCGACAATCTGAGCAAAGGCGAAAAATTTAAAAACCTTGCCGAGTGTGAAATTGCCCATTATCTCGATAAACACGAATTCATCCGCCAAGTGCGCGGCCATCTTCTGCCTTACGATAATATCGAAGCGGTTTTCCATCAAGGTGCGTGTTCCGACACGATGAACCACGACGGCCTCTACATGATGGACAACAACTATCAGTACACGCTCGACCTCTTGGACTGGTGTCAGGACGAACGTATTCCGTTCCTCTACGCCTCCAGCGCCGCCGTGTACGGCAAAGGCGAAATCTTCCGCGAAGAGCGCGAACTGGAAAAACCGCTCAATGTATATGGCTACTCTAAATTCTTGTTTGACCAAGTATTGCGCCGCCGCATGAAAGAAGGCCTGACCGCCCAAGTCGTTGGCTTCCGCTACTTCAACGTATATGGACAGCAGGAGCAACACAAAGGCCGTATGGCATCCGTCGCCTTCCATCATTTCCACCAATACCGCGAGCATGGTTATGTTAATCTGTTTGGCGCCAATGACGGCTACGGTAATGGTGAGCAAACACGCGATTTTGTCAGCGTAGAAGATGTTGCCAAAGTTAACCTTTACTTCTTCGATCATCCTGAGCTTTCAGGTATCTTTAACCTCGGTACAGGTCGTAGCCAACAGTTTAACGAACTTGCCGCCGCAACCGTCAACGCTTGTCGTGCGGCCGAAGGCAAGCCTGAAATGAGTTTGAAAGAGTTGGTTGAAGAAGAACTTATCCGTTATATTCCATTCCCAGATGCACTCAAAGGCAAATATCAGAGCTTTACTCAAGCGGATATTACCAAGCTGCGCGAAGCTGGGTATAAAGAAGAATTCTTGGATGTAAAACAAGGCGTCAGCCGTTACGTTAAATGGATGCTGGAGAAATTGGTTTAAGTCCTTCTGATTTGAATGATAAGGTCGTCTGAAAAAGGATTTTCAGATGGCCTTATCATTTTGGGAAATTTTAAAATGAGACCTTTGCAAAATTCCTTTTCCTTCCAGCAGCCGAAATCCAAACATAGATTTTCGACTGTTTTCGTTCCAAGTACCCACTGATTCTACTCAAACCCCCCTCTTTACTCTCCCCAGATACCTGATAATCAGGCATCCGGGCCGCCTTTTAGGTAACAACAGGCGCACTTAGCCTGTTAGCTGCTTTCAACAGGTTTAAACACATTGCCTTCAGATGGCTTTATGCACTCACTTTAATCAGACCGAAATAGGCTACCCGAGTGTAGCGGGACTTACGGTGCAGCGTACCGAAGCTTTGTTCGACCACATAACGGGTCTTCGATAGATGTCGGTTACGTTTGGTTTACGCTTCCATCAGCGGACGGTTGCGGTGGGCTTTGCGCATAATGCCGTCCAGCAAACGATGATTACCAGATGCTACCGGTCTTCCTCGTTGTCATAGCCTGAGACCTTTGCACGAGCTTGTCACATTTGACGCAAATGGCGCAAGTTAGATACAAATCAGGCACAAACAAAAAAGACAGCCTTACAAATAAGCTGTCAATTAGAAATTTAGAATATTAGGTTTTTCAATAAATTCAGATATTTATTGGTGCCCGGAGCCGGAATCGAACCGGCACGGCCGGTTTAGGGCCGACGGATTTTAAGTCCGTTGTGTCTACCTATTTCACCACCCGGGCGTAGACAGTAAATTGAGAAATTGGAGGCGGGGGCGCGGATTTGAACCGGCCTGTATAAGGGTTGCACCCCTTATAGCATAAACACTCTGCCACCCCGCCATGAAAGGGATGGAGGCGAGAGTCGGAATCGAACCGGCGTAGACGGATTTGCAATCCGCTGCATAACCACTTTGCTATCTCGCCAAAACTACGTTTGAGTGTTGTAGTATGAAACTGGAGCGGGAAACGAGTCTCGAACTC
>NZ_KV799706.1:334858-397035 GCF_001810035.1 Neisseria sp. HMSC058F07
TGCGCTCTACCAACTGAGCTATTCCCGCATATTGAAAAAGAACAATCAACAAGTAATCAGAATGGAGCGGGAAACGAGTCTCGAACTCGCGACCTCAACCTTGGCAAGGTTGCGCTCTACCAACTGAGCTATTCCCGCATTTGAGTGCATCTGAAATTAAACTGGAGCGGGAAACGAGTCTCGAACTCGCGACCTCAACCTTGGCAAGGTTGCGCTCTACCAACTGAGCTATTCCCGCTCTGATAGTTTGTTGCTTCGTATATCGAAGAAGACGCAATTATTATGGATTTAATCGCGTGCGTCAAGTATTTTGTTTTTATTTTTTTTAAAAATTTATTTGAATTCTTTCCATGCCATTTTCAGGTAGTAGCACATGGACCAGATGGTCAATACAGATGCTATAAACATCAATATGTTACCAATGAGATAGAAAGGATCGTTATATTTGTCTGTGCCGATAAGCAAAAGGAAGATGGCGATCATTTGGGCGGTGGTTTTGAATTTGCCGATAGTGGCCACTGCAACGCTGCCGCGTTTGCCCATTTGTGCCATCCATTCGCGCAAGGCGGAAATGGTGATTTCCCGGCCGATAATAATCATGGCGAAGATGGCGTATGTTCTGCCAAGGCTGACGAGCAGGAGCAGGGCAACGGCAACCATGAGCTTGTCGGCAACGGGGTCGAGGAATGCACCGAAGTCGGAGGTTTGTTTCCAGCGGCGTGCTAAAAAGCCGTCGAACCAGTCTGTAATAGCTGCAAGTGCAAAGATGATAGCGGCTGTCCAGTTGACGGTTTGTGGTTGAATCCATGTGTTCGGTAAATAGAATAGGATGGTGAACACGGGGATTAATAGGACGCGCATCCAGGTAAGTAAAATAGGTATGTTCCAAGGCATGGTTTGGGATCTTTTGGATGATGTGTCGGGTTGTTCATTATAGCTTATTTGTTCACTCTGCTTTTTGAAGTGTTGTTTTTTTGCCGACAAGTATCTTGGGCATAGATTTTTGTCGTGTGGGTTGTGAAGAAAATCTGCTAAGGCCGTCTGAAAAATAGGCTGTTGCGGGGTGTAAATGTTTTTGGGTAGAAAAGTAGCTGCGAAATAGTGAGCAATAAGGTCTGCCTGCTGTTCGATATTTAATTGGTTGATGTGGGGTAAGGGGATAGGGTAGGCGTAAGCTTTGCGTTTTCTGTATCCGCCTTTGAGCATGATGAATAGGCCGGAAAGCCAAACTTTGTGACCGCGCTGGTGTTGCCAGACATGTGTCAGCTCATGAATCAGCCAGATTTTGTAGGCGATGCCGGCTTGAGTGAAATCATCAGGGCAGTGTTTACGAGGAAAGTATATGTTTCCATTGGGCGCAATGGCGGTATTGGCGTTGGGTATAAGTGGAATGCCGCGATATATTTTGATGTGGTGGAAGTCTATGCTGTCCGCAAAAACTTGTTTTGCCATACGGACTTCATTTTCGGTCAGTCTGCGCCAATCGGAAAAAATCATATTTGGAAGGGAATATAAGAGGGTATGAAGATTTCAGGCCGTCTGAAAGGTTTCAGACGGCCTGGGTCGGGATTTATTGTTCTGTTGAAGCGGCTTGTTTGCCGTTGTCGAACAATTTGTCCATAGGCGTCAGATTGACTGCATTGCCTTGGCTGACTATCCATTTGTTTTCAACACGCCATACGCCTGAGGCATCTTCAACGCGTAAGTACCAATGATTGGTTGGGCGTAAAGGTTTAAAGACGGCTTCGTATTCCATGCGGCCGTTTTGTGGTTCGGCTGTTACGGCGCGCAGCTTGACGGTTTGGTCATCGGCTTTGCGCGTCGGGTGCATCAACAATAGGTTTAATGGCTGTTTGGTATCGAATTGTCCGCTGACGAATACTTTGGCGGCATTCATATCCGGACTGATTAAGACCTGCACTTGAATTTGCCGTTTAACGGCTTCTTCATCACGGTGAAGTTGGATTTCGATGTGTTTGCCGTCTTTGTAGTAATCGTCAGACACCAAGTCTGTCGTGTGTTCTTTTGCGACGAAGAACATGGAAACGCTGGCGATAACGACGAAGATGGGGCCTGCCATCAGCACCCAGGGCCAAATATGTTTGTACCAAGGTTTGATTTTGGGTTGTGGGGACACCGTTTATTCTCCGATAAAGGTTGCTTTTTCTTCTAAAGTAGTCGGTTTGGAGTCGGCAGAGCCGGTCTCGCGATAGATAAAGGTAAATTCAATCGGATGGCTGCCTTTGTCGGCGTATTCGGGAATGGTAGATACCTGTACTGGGATGGTAACGGTTTCCCGCGGCGCAATTTTAATACCGTTTTCAGGCAGGCCGGTCAGCGCGATTTCGTCAAAGCCTTTGACGGTTGCGGTCATCAGTTGTTCGTTTTCACTATTGTTGATAATACGCAGGTTATAGGCATTTTCCAACCAGCCTTGGCTGTTTTCGCGAACCATGACACCACGGTCTTTCAGGATATCGACTTCGACCATTTTTCGGGTGGAAATGCCGACCAGGAAGGCGATGATGACCACCAGGAGTACTGCGCCATAACCAGCTACGCGCGGACGTTTCAAGCGTTTTTTGATGTCGCTTTCAGGGTATTCGTGTTCCAACGCGCCTTCGGTTGTATAACGGATCAAGCCGCGCTCGTAGCCCATTTTGTCCATGATTTCGTCGCAGGCATCGATACACGCCGCGCAGCCGATACATTGGTATTGCAAACCGTCGCGGATGTCGATACCGACGGGGCAGACTTGCACGCACATGGTGCAGTTGATGCAGTCGCCCAAGCCGCTGTCTTCTTTGTTGGCGGTTTTCTTGCGTGCGCCGCGCGGTTCGCCGCGTTCGGTATCGTAAGAAATAATCAGCGTGTCTTTGTCAAACATTGCACTTTGGAAACGTGCATACGGACACATATGCAGACACACTTTTTCGCGCATGATGTGGGCGAAGAAGAAAGTCATGAATCCGTAAAATGCTGCGGCAAACATTGCGCCGCCGCCTGCTGCTCCGGTGAATAAATCGGGAACAAATTGGCGGATCGGGATAAACCAGCCTGCAAAAGTGATACCTGTCCATGCGCAGACAAGGAAAATCAGCAGGTATTTGGTGGCCTTAATGCGAATTTTAGTAAAGTTCCAAGGCGATTTTTCCAGTTTTAGGCGTTTGTTTCTATCGCCTTCGACCAAGTTGTCAATCCACAGCATAATTTCGGTGTAAACCGTTTGCGGGCATGAATAGCCGCACCACAAACGACCGGCAATGGTTGTCCACCAAAACAATCCGAATGCGCAAATCATCAGCAGTAAGGCAAGGTAAATCAAATCGCCCATACCCAGCGACAGTCCGAAAATGAAGAAATGACGGTCAGGGATATTGAATAAAACCGCCTGACGGCCGCTCCAGTTGAACCATGGAATAACGTAAAATACAAACTGGGTCGCCAATACTGCGGCGATACGCAGTTTGGCAAAGCGTCCTTCCGCCTTTTTAGGATGGATGCGTTCGCCTTCAGGATGGATTTGAATCACGCTGGATTTAGGTTTGGAAGGTTTGGGCGGAGTGGCTTTTGCTGTTTTTTCTGTTGAGGGTGTGGTATTTTCAGCTTGGTTTTCTGGTGACATTTCAGTGTTCCTTGATGAAGTGCACACAAGCCTGTTGTCATGGTAGTAATTTGATGTGAATATTTTCAGACGGCCTTTCGCGTGCATACAAATCATAACATTTGACTCTATTCAAAGCAAAAGAGGGACTTCGTCTTAACGATGGATTCCTTGTGGCCGTTTGATGTAGGGCCGTCTGAAAAGGGCAGTATTCAAAGGTTTACGAATCAGCCTGTATGCAAACTTATAGTGATTTGCTATTTACACGATAAAAATATATAAAGCACTGTTTCAAAACGAAATAACAGTTAATATCATCTATCCTGTCCGTTTCGGGCAACCGAGTGGAAACAGGCCGTCTGACAAAGCGAATATCAAAAGCTATCCTTGAAAGCACGGCTGATTCAGGCGATAATCGGCACACCTTTTTTCATATTTCCAATCTTGTCCAAGGAAGGTCAAACCATGTCTCAACTGGCAAACGCAATCCGTTTCCTCTCAGTCGATGCCGTACAAAAAGCCAACTCCGGCCACCCGGGTGCGCCTATGGGTATGGCGGAAATGGCGGAAGTATTGTGGACGAAGTTCCTCAATCATAATCCGGCCAACCCAAAATTCTACAACCGCGACCGTTTTGTCCTCTCCAATGGTCATGCTTCTATGATTCTTTACAGCCTGTTGCACCTGACCGGCTACAACGTTTCCATTGATGATCTGAAAAACTTCCGCCAACTGCACAGCAAAACCCCCGGCCATCCTGAATATGGCTACACCGACGGCGTGGAAACCACGACCGGTCCATTGGGACAAGGTATTGCCAACGCAGTGGGCATGGCTTTAGCCGAAAAAATCTTGGCTGCCGAATTTAATAAAGACGGTTTGAACATCGTTGACCACCACACCTACGTCTTCATGGGCGACGGTTGTATGATGGAAGGCGTATCGCACGAAGCCTGCTCGCTTGCCGGCACTTTAGGTTTGGGCAAACTGATTGTTTTATATGATGACAACAATATTTCCATTGACGGTAAAGTGGACGGTTGGTTTACCGAAAACATCCCGCAACGTTTTGAAAGCTACGGCTGGCAGGTGATTCCAAATGTAAACGGTCATGATACCGATGCCATTCAGACGGCCATTGAAGCCGCCCGCGCCGAAACCGGCAAACCTTCCCTGATTTGCTGCAAAACCTTAATCGGTAAAGGCAGTGCTAACAAAGAAGGCAGCCACAAAACCCACGGTGCGCCTTTGGGTGCGGACGAGATCGAAGCCACGCGCAAACATTTGGGTTGGGCTTATCCTGCGTTTGAAATCCCTCAAGAGATCTATGCTGCATGGGATGCAAAAGAAAAAGGCGCGAAACTTGAGGCCGAATGGAACGAACTCTTCGCTCAATATCAAGCCAAATATCCTGCCGAAGCCGCAGAATTTGTGCGTCGCATGGATAAAAAACTGCCTGAAAACTTCGATGCTTACGTTCAAGCCGCATTGAAAGAAGTGTGCGCCAAAGCAGAAACCATCGCCACCCGTAAAGCCAGCCAAAACAGCATCGAAATCTTGGCAAAAGAGCTGCCTGAATTGGTGGGCGGTTCTGCAGACTTGACCCCGTCCAACCTGACTGACTGGTCAAACAGCGTTTCCGTTACCCGCGAACACGGCGGCAACTATATTCACTACGGCGTTCGCGAGTTCGGCATGGGCGCAATCATGAACGGCCTTACCCTGCATGGCGGTGTTAAACCATTCGGCGCGACTTTCCTGATGTTCAGCGAATACGAGCGTAATGCTTTGCGTATGGCGTCGCTGATGAAAATCAACCCTGTATTTGTGTTCACTCACGATTCCATTGGTTTGGGCGAAGATGGTCCTACCCACCAACCTATCGAGCAAACTGCCACTCTGCGCCTAATTCCAAATATGGATGTATGGCGTCCATGCGATACCGTTGAATCTTTGGTGGCGTGGGCTGAAGCCGTTAAAGCTGCCGATCATCCGTCCAGCTTGATTTTCAGCCGTCAAAACCTGAAATTCCAAGCGCGTGATGAACAACAGCTGAACGACATCAAACGCGGTGGCTACGTCATCAGTGAAGCTCAAGGCAATGCACAAGCTGTTGTAATTGCTACCGGTTCTGAAGTTGAATTGGCTCTGGAAGCGCAAAAAGTATTGGCAGAACAAGGTATTGCCGTACGCGTTGTTTCCATGCCTTCTACCAATGTATTCGACCGTCAAGATGCCGCCTATAAAGCCGCTGTTCTGCCGGAAGGTTTGCCACGCGTAGCCATAGAAGCCGGACATGCCGACGGTTGGTATAAATACGTCGGTTTGAACGGCGCCGTGGTCGGTATCAACCGCTTCGGCGAGTCTGCACCTGCTGATTTGCTGTTCAAAGAATTCGGCTTTACCGTAGACAATGTGGTTGCCACTGTTAAATCTGTTTTGTAAATCAGATTTTTGATTGGGATAAAAAGGCCGTCTGAAATTTCAGACGGCCTTTTATTTTTCAGTCGGTTAAACAGTTTCTGTTTCAGGTTTGACCTTGCTTTTCTTAAACTTCAACACGGCTTTTTCTTTTGCTGCATCCCAGTCTATCAGCACAAAGCCACCTTCGGTGAGTTTGCCGAACAGAAGTTCGTCGGCGAGCGGTTTGCGGATTTTTTCCTGGATCAGGCGGTTCATCGGGCGTGCGCCCATTTGCGGGTCGAAACCTTTTTCCGCCAGATATTTGCGCAATGCCGGTGTGAATTCGGCTTCGACTTTTTTGTCGAGGAGCTGGTGTTCGAGCTGGAGCAGGAATTTGTCCACGACTTTGACGATAATGGGTTCGGACAAGGGCGCAAATGGGATAATCGCGTCCAAGCGGTTGCGGAACTCGGGCGTGAAGAGTTTGTTGATTGCCTGCATTTCGTCGCCGCGCTCGCGTTTGGCGGTAAAGCCGAGGTTGGGTCGGCTGAGGCTTTCCGCGCCTGCGTTGGTGGTCATAATCAGGATGACGTTGCGGAAGTCGGCACTCTTGCCGTTGTTGTCGGTCAGTTTGCCTGCGTCCATGACTTGCAGGAGGACGTTGAAAATGTCGGGGTGGGCTTTTTCGATTTCGTCCAAGAGCAACACGCAATGCGGCTGCTTGTTGACGGCTTCGGTCAAAAGGCCGCCTTGTTCAAAGCCGACGTAGCCTGGTGGTGCGCCGATGAGGCGCGATACGGCGTGGCGTTCCATGTATTCGGACATATCAAAGCGTTGCAGCGGTACGCCCATCGAGTAGGCAAGCTGTTTGGCGACTTCGGTTTTGCCGACGCCGGTTGGGCCGGAGAAGAGGAAACTGCCTATCGGTTTGTCGGGCAGGGCGAGGCCGGAGCGCGACATTTTGACGGCGGCAACCAGCGCGTCAATGGCGTTTTCCTGACCGTAAACCATGTTTTTCAAATCACGGCCGAGGAATTGCAACACTTGTTTGTCGTCGTGCGACACGGTTTTTTCGGGAATCCGCGCAACTTTGGCGATGACGGTTTCGATTTGCGCTTTGCCGATGACTTTTTTCTGTTTGGATTTGGGCAAAATCCGTTGCGCCGCGCCTGCTTCATCCATTACGTCGATGGCTTTGTCGGGCAGGAAACGTTCGTTGATGTAGCGGGCGGAAAGTTCGGCTGCGGCTTCAAGTGCGCCTTGCGTATAGCGGACTTGGTGGAAATCTTCAAACATCGGTTTCAAGCCGCGCAGGATTTGTACGGTTTCGGAAATGGTAGGCTCGACCACGTCAATTTTTTGGAAACGGCGGCTTAAGGCGTGGTCTTTGTCGAAAATGGTACGGTATTCGTCATAAGTGGTCGCACCGATGCAGCGCAGCGAGCCTTTTGCCAGCGCAGGTTTGAGCAGGTTAGACGCATCCATTGTGCCACCGCTGGTGCTGCCCGCGCCGATGATGGTGTGGATTTCGTCGATGAATAAAATGGCGTGCGGGATTTTTTCGAGCTGTTTCAAGACGGATTTGACCCGTGCTTCAAAGTCGCCGCGGTATTTCGTGCCCGCCAAAAGCGAACCCATATCCAGTGCGTATACTTCGGCTTCTTTCAGCACGTCGGGAATATCGCCGTTGACGATTTGGTGTGCTAAGCCTTCCGCCAGCGCGGTTTTGCCCACACCAGCCTCGCCGACCAAAAGCGGATTGTTTTTGCGGCGGCGGCACAGGATTTGTACCAGCCTTTCCATTTCGTGTTTGCGACCAATCAAAGGGTCGATACGGCCGGCTTTGACTTCGGCGTTGAGGTTGACGGTGTAGTCGGAAAGAGAGCCGGTTTTCTGTTCCGCTTCTTCGCCCTCGCGTCCCAGGCCGTCTGAATCATTGCAGTCTTCGTCATCAGGCGAGCCATGGGCAATGCAACGCAAGACTTCAAAGCGTGTAATGGATTGCAATTTGAGGAAATAAACGGCATGGCTTTCAGATTCGCTCATCATGGCAACCAAAATATCCAAAGGCTCTACTGCGGCTTTGCCGGCAGACTGGGTATGCACCATTGCCCGTTGGATGACGCGTTGGAAGCCCAATGTCGGCTGGGTTTCGACCGTATCCAGAAGATGATCGGGAATTTGCGGTGTATTTTCTGCAACGCTGGCCGCAAGCTGCTCGGACAGGACTTTCAAATCCGCACCACACAGTTTCAAGACGTTCGGCACAGCCGCATCTTCTTCTATCAACACCAAAAGCAGGTGTTCCAAGCTGATAAACTCATAACGGGCGTTGCGTGCTTCACGGTAGAGCAGTTGCAGGATGTGTTCCAATTCGGGTGAAAGCATGATTTAAACCTCTTCGACTATACATTTGAGCGGATGCCCTTCAGCTTTGGCACGTTCCATGACCTGATGTTGCTTGGTCTGCGCAATATCGCGCGTGTAGGTGCCGCACAGGCCTTTGCCTTCGTGGTGCACCAGCAACATGACGGCCACTGCCTGTTCCTGTGTAAGCATAAAGACTTCGGTCAGGATTTCGACGACAAATTCCATGGTGGTGTAATCGTCGTTCAATAAAAATACGCCGTAACGTTTCGGCGGCTGTGTGTTGATATCGCTGAGCAGGGTATCGGATTGGTGGTCGGTATTCGGATGGTTCATAAGCTTAGGTTTCAGTTTTCAGACGGCCTGTTTTAGAGTGTAAACAGTTTTCTGTTGTATTTCGGCAATTTTTTTCTATTTTCCCACTTTTTTGAAAACATAGCTTGACGTTTTGTCTTAACAAATGTAAAAAGACGGTTAAGCAGAAGTTGGCACTCGACCGCGTATGTGATACGTGGGAGAAACGCTGAACGTTTTAGTTTGCTGTATGCCTTGTTTTGCTGATTTTGTTAATTTTTAAGTATAGGAAGTTTCTAATGGCAACCGGTATCGTAAAATGGTTTAACGACGCTAAAGGTTTTGGTTTCATCACTCCTGATGAAGGTGGCGAAGATTTGTTCGCTCACTTCTCAGCGATCAACATGGATGGTTTCAAAACCCTGAAAGAAGGTCAACGCGTATCTTTCGACGTAACCACCGGCCCTAAAGGCAAACAAGCTGCTAACATTCAAGCTGCTTAATCAAATGCGCGGCGTAAGCCGTAAAATCATGGCGGGGTTTCCCGCCATTTTTTATGGGCGTTCGAGTTAAAAATTATGAATCAAAATTCATCTTATCAAAATGCTTTAAACCAGTTAGACGAGCTTATCCGTCATTTTCGTAGCGAAGGCGAGGTCAGCTGCGCCGTTGCCGAGCGTGAAGACCAAATCTTAATCCGCCTTGCCGATTTGAAACTGGATTTGCGCCCTGAAGATGAAAAAGCGATTGCTGATATCGACCGTTTTTACCGCCGCCATGTTTTAAGCGAATAAACGTTTCAAAACCGTTTGCCGTTTTATTTTTTAAGCATGCCTGATAAAATAGGCCGTCTGAAAAGTTTGTAAAGAATCAGCACAATGAGTATTGCCAATAATAAAAAAGCCTTTCACGATTTCTTTATCGAAGACCAAATCGAAGCCGGTATAGTATTGGAGGGATGGGAAGTCAAAGCCATCCGCGCTGCACGCGTGCAATTAAAAGAAAGCTATATCTACTGGAAAAAAGACGCATTCTATTTGGTGGGCTGCCACATTACCGCATTGCCCACTGCCTCGACACACGTCAAACCCGACCCTGTCCGTCCGCGTAAGTTGTTGTTGAAACAATCGGAAATCAACAAGTTAATCGGTAAAACCGAACGTGCCGGTTATACGATTGTGCCCTTAAACCTGCATTACACACGTGGTAGAATCAAAGTGGAAATCGGTTTGGCCAAGGGTAAGAAACAGCATGACAAACGCCAAAGCCTGAAAGAAGCGGATTGGAAGCGTGAGAAACAACGTTTGATGAAAAACGTACGTTGATTTTTTCAGACGGCCTTTTTGTAAAGGCCGTCTGAATATTTATTGTTTGAAAATTTTAAAAAGGAAAACAGATGAAAACCATGATTTTAGCAGCGGCTTCAGCCGTATTGTTGCTGGGCGCGTGTTCTACTACGGAACAAAGAGTATTGAAACCTGAAGAGCTGACCAGCATCAAACATGTCTGCATCATTCAGAATGCAAAAGTGCGTCCGCATGATTTGGACAAGGCTTTGTCCAAAGCTTTGGCAAAACGCGGCATTGGCAGCACGATTGTAACCGCAGACAACCGTGGCAAACTGTATGATTCTTCTTGCCCGTATAATCTGCGTTACAAAACCAAAGGCAATGACGAAATCTTGCGTAAAGGCGTATTTGTGTTGCGAAGCACGAAGTATGCGGTTTCTACTGTCAGCTACTCTTTAAATGATGAAAACCACTTCCGAACCAACCCTGATTTGGTGAAACAGGCTGAAGGCGTTGTGGCCAAATTGTTGGAAAAAAACAGCAAATAAAAGCCAGAATAAAAAACCGGCTTGCCGTGATATAGAGAATATCGGGCAAGCCGGTTTTATTTTCAGACGGCCTTAAATGGATTTGATTTTTTCCCAAAGGGTTTTGACTGTACCTTGATAGTAGGTTTCGGAAGTGCAATAGACTGTTTCTAAAGCACATTGTCCTTGTGAGCCGTATTTTTTGATACATTGGTTCAAGGCAATTTGATGCACGGTTTTGAAACGTGGGGAGGTAATGGCTACCACGTTTTGAGCAGTCAATTTGCCCATGGCTTTAGGATAGGCAACAGCGATACAGGTGTTGTGCAGAGGGACAACCGTTTTGCAGCCTGTTGCTTGGCCTGCACCGATGCCGGCTAAGGCATCTTGGCCTTTGCAGAATGTTTCGAGTTCGGCTGTCGCATCCAGTTGGGTGGCATTTTCTTTGGTGGTTTTGATTTGCAGCGCTTCATCGCTGTTGGCTGGGTTTTGCCACATGGCCAGGTAGCCGTAAGTATCGGCAGCCAGGGCGGCAGGAGTCAGTGCGCAAAGGATAAGTGTCATTAGTGTTTTTTTCATGTTCGTTCCCTGTTTGTTGGGTATTTGTCGTTATTATAAAGCAAAAGTACTTATTTGATATAAATTTGCTTTTAAAATGAATATTTAGTGTGGCAGATAGATTATAGGCCGTCTGAAATTTCAGACGGCCTTTTGATTATGTTTTAAAGAATAGGGCGTAGCTTAGAGGTTTATACACCGTGGCGGTCGAGCCAACGTTCGGCATCAAGCGCGGCTTGGCAGCCGGAAGCGGCGCTGGTGATGGCTTGACGGTAGGTATGGTCTTTGACGTCGCCTGCCGCCCATACGCCTTCGATATTGGTTGCGCCGACATTGTCACCGGTACCGCCTTTGGTTTTCAGGTAGCCGGTTTCATCCATATCGAGTTGACCTTTGAAGATATCGGTGTTGGGTTTGTGGCCGATGGCGATGAAAACGCCTTTTACAGCGATTTCTTCAGTACTGCCGTCATTGTGTTTCAGGCGTGCACCGGTAACGCCGCTTTCGTCGCCCAAGATTTCATCAACCGAGCTGTTGAGCTTGAGGATGATTTTGCCTTCTTCGACGCGTTGCATCAGTTTGTCCACCATGATTTTTTCGGCACGGAAGCTATCGCGGCGGTGAATCAGGGTAACGGTGTTGGCGATATTGGCAAGGTAGAGTGCTTCTCCCACAGCGGTATTGCCACCGCCGACTACGGCAACATCTTGTTTTTTGTAGAAGAAACCATCGCAAGTCGCACAGGCGGAAACGCCTTTTCCGGCAAAGGTTTCTTCGCTTGGCAAACCTAAATATTTGGCGGATGCGCCGGTGGCAACGATGAGTGCATCGCAAGTGTATTCGCCCATATCGCCTTTGAGGGTAAACGGACGGTTTTGCAAATCAACGGTGTGGATTTGGTCGAAAATCATTTCAGTACCGAAGCGTTCGGCATGAGCTTGGAAACGGGCCATCAGTTCCGGACCTTGTACACCTTCGGCATCGGCAGGCCAGTTGTCCACTTCGGTGGTGGTCATCAATTGTCCTCCTTGCTCAACGCCGGTAATGATTACAGGGTTGAGGTTGGCACGGGCGGCATAGACGGCGGCCGTATAGCCGGCAGGGCCGGAGCCGAGGATGATGAGTTTGTGATGGTTGCTCATGATGGTTTCCTTGCTGATAAATGATTGAATTTTGTCGTATCTAAGCTTTCAGACGGCCTGAATTTTACTTGAATCTGCCGCCGTCTGAAATATGTTTGTTACTTGGGTTTAGTGGCTGTCTTTCCATTGATAGTATTTTGAGCCGAGGAAAGAGCCGAGTTTGCGTAGGAAAGGCTGGGTAATGATGTTGCTGTGGCGCAGTTGCTCAAAAGGTTTCAGACGGCCGTCATCGCCCATGATGGCTTCGGCAATCGCCAAACCGGCAATGCCGGTAATCGCCATGCCGTGTCCGGAATAGCCTTGGGCGTAGAAAACGGTAGGGGCGAGGCGGCCGAAATGTGGAGCGAGGTTGCGCGTGATGTCGCATTCACCGCCCCAAGAATGCTCGATTCTGGCATCGGCAAGTTGTGGGAAAACTTTCAGCATGTCTTGGCGGACGAGTTCGGTCATGCGGCCAGGATCGTCGATAAACTCGTTGTCTTTGCCGCCGAAGAGCAGGCGGCCGTCAGCGCTGAGGCGGTAGTAGTCGAGGACGTGGCGGTTGTCGCAGATGGCCATATTGTTGCGGATCAGGTCTTTGGCACGTTCGCCCAGAGGCTCGGTGGCAATGATAAAGGTGCTGACTGCAATGGCTTTTTGTTCCAATACTTTGAATTTTGGGTGCAAACCGGCATAAGTATTGACGGCATAAACGAGGTTTTTGCACTCGACGCTACCATTAGGTGTATGAACCAGCCAGCCGTTATCGCATGGCTCGATACGCGTCATCGGGGATTGCTCAAAAAGTTGTGCGCCTGCATCGGCTGCCGCTTTGGCAATGCCTAGGGTGTAATTAAGCGGGTGCAAGTGACCGGATAAAGGATCAAATTGCGCGCCTTGATACATATCGCTGGCAAGTTGTTGCTTCAGCGTGGCTTTATCCCAAAGCTGGTAATGGCTTGCACCATAATGTTTTTGAGCGTGTTCGTGCCATTGCTGCAATTCTTCCCAATGCTGAGGACGGACGGCGACGGTAGCGTAGCCGCGTTGCCAATCGCATTGGATATTGTGTTTTTGAATGCGCGAGTCAACCAGTTCAACGGCTTGCAGAGATTGCTGCCAGAACCATTGGGCCTGTTCCAAGCCGACTTGTTTTTCGATTTCTTCCATGCCGCAGGCAAAGTCGCTGATGACTTGTCCGCCGCTGCGGCCTGATGCGCCGAAACCGATACGGGCGGCTTCAAGTACGATGACTTCATGGCCGTTTTCGGCAAGCGGTAGGGCGGTGCATAAGCCGGACAGGCCGCCGCCGATAACGCAGGTTTCAGTTTTCAGACGGCCTTCAAGCGTCGGATAAGATGGATGGGGATTGGCCGTGCTGACATAGTAGGAAGGAAGGTATTCTTTGAAGCTGGGATTGATCATGATTTGAGCTTTAGGTTGGTTTTCACTTCATTGAAATTGGTTTTCAGACGGCCTGGAATGTGGGGTTTATGTTCAGGCCGTCTGAAAGGATAAGATGCAGTTAATAAAACAGGCTGTTCCGACACTTTATCGGACAGCCTGTCTGCATATTAGGCGGCTTTCTCGGCTGCCAATTTTTCTTGGCGGTAGGCTTCGGCAGCCTCGCGTTCCCGTTTGGTTGCCTGACGCATCATCCAGTAGTTGACGACAATCACCAGCGTACCGATGATACCGATCAGGATGGTTGCCAAAACGTTCATCTGAGGGTCAAGACCGAGTTTGATTTTGGAGAAAATCACTTGCGGCAATGTCGATGAACCTGGGCCTGACAGGAAGGAGGTAATCACCAAGTCGTCTAAAGACAGGGTAATGCCTAAAAGGAAGCCGGAAGCAATCGCAGGGGCAATTAGCGGCAGGGTAATCACGAAGAAAATCTTCAGTGGACGGGCCCCCAAGTCCATTGCAGCTTCTTCCAAGGATTGATCCAATTCCACCAAGCGCGAGCGGATAACGACGGTAATGTACGCCATGCAAAGCGTGGTGTGGCCGAGGAAGATGGTGAAGAAGCCGCGATCGAAGTAGAGCGATTGCAGCAATTCACTGCCTTGCAGGAACATTTGCACCTGAATAATCAGCAGTAGCATGGACAAACCGGTAATCACATCAGGCATCACCATAGGCGCGGAAATCATACCGGCAAACAGGGTGCTGCCTCGGAAGCGTTTGATACGCGCCATGGCGTAACCAGCCAATGTGCCGAGTGCCACGGCGGCAAGCGAGGAAACGATGGCGATACGCAATGACAGCCAGGCCGCTTCCAAGATGGTGTCGTTTTCCATCAATGCGCCGTACCATTTGGTTGAGAAACCGCCCCAAACGGTAACCAGCTTAGATTCATTGAAAGAATAAATGACCAAAACCACCAGCGGAATATAGAGGAATGCCAGCGAGAGCAGGAGCATCAGTTTCAAGAACCAGGATAATTTGGTTTTCTGCATTATTTGCCTCCTTCTTCCAATTCGCGGTTTTCATAGTGTTGGAACAGGGCAATCGGTACAACCAACAGGGCAACCATGACGACGGCGACGGCAGAAGCCAGCGGCCAGTTGTTTTGGTCGAAGAATGCCTGCCACAATACTTTACCGATCATCAGGTTTTCAGAGCCGCCCACCAATTCAGGAATCACAAATTCACCGACGGCCGGAACGAAGACCAGCATAGAGCCTGCGATGATGCCTGTTTTGGATAAAGGCAAGGTAATGGTAAAGAACGATTTGATCGGACCTGCACCCAAGTCGGAAGCGGCTTCGAGCAGGCGGTTGTCCAGTTTTACCAGTTGTGTGTACAGCGGCAAAATCATAAACGGCAGATAGGCGTAAACCATCACCAAATTCAGCGAGAAAGCATTGTAGAACAGGTCTAAAGGCTCGCTGATGATTCCGTATTTGATTAAGAAATTGTTGATGATGCCGTTGTGACCCAATAAGCCCATCCATGCGTAAACACGCAACAGGAAAGAGGTCCAGAAAGGCAGCATGATTGCCAACAGCAGGCCGTTGCGCGCAGCCGGATTGGCGCGTGAAATGGCATAAGCGGTCGGATAACCAATCAGCAGGCAGATGATGGTCGTCGTCAGCGCGGTCTTAATCGAAGACCAGTAGGTCATCAGATAGATATTGCTGTTTTCACTGTCGCCAAACGGATTGAGCGTATTCCAAAAGTTTTGGAAGATGTCGGCGTAGTTCTGATAGCTGATGGCAATGTTTAGACGGCCTAAGTCTTCATCAATCGTTGTCAGTGGCGTAAATGGCGGAATAGCGATTTCTTGTTCGGCAAAGCTGATTTTCAATACGATGGCGAACGGAATCAGAAACAGAATCAAAAGCCAAATATACGGTACGGCAATAACTGCACGTTGTCCAGGACGGCGAAACAGTTTCTTTTTCAGTTTTTTAAGGTCCATTGCATTTCCCTCAAATTAACTGTACAGAGGCGTAGGTTGGTTTTCAGGCCAGCTGATATAGACGGTCTCGTCCCAAGTCGGTGGCGTAATGTTACGCACATACCAATAAGGTGCGGGAACTTGGCTTTTGACAACACGGCCGTTGGCGAGTTTGATGTGGTAAATCGCAAAGCTGCCCAAGTAGGCAATTTCTTTGACTGTGCCTTGAGCCCAGTTGTGTGCGCCCAAATGTTCTGGTTTTTCTTTATGCAAATCAATATCTTCAGGGCGGATACTGATCCAGATTTCATGCTCGTTCGGAACGCCCAGGCCGTGGTCGATGCGGACGTGGTTTTCCAAGCCGTCACATTTGACGATAGAGAAATCGGCGCGGTCGTCAACAACGACACCGTCAAAAATATTGGTTTCGCCGATAAATTCGGCGGTAAAGCGACTGTTAGGGTAGTCGTACACGTCGCTAGGGGTGCCGACTTGGCGCAATTGGCCGTCAGACATAATGGCGATACGGGTAGCCATGGTCATCGCTTCTTCTTGGTCGTGGGTAACCATGATGCAGGTTACGCCGACTTGTTCCAGCGTGTTGACCAATTCCAGTTGGGTTTGTTGGCGTAGTTTTTTATCGAGTGCGCCCAAAGGTTCGTCAAGCAGCAGGATTTTAGGACGTTTCGCCAGGCTGCGCGCTAAAGCGATACGCTGTTGCTGGCCGCCGGAGAGTTGGTGCGGCTTGCGTTTGGCGTATTTGGTCATTTGCACCAGGCGCAACATTTCTTCGACGCGGGCGTCGATTTCGCCTTTAGGCATTTTGTCTTGTTTCAGACCAAAAGCGATGTTTTGTTCAACGCTCATGTGCGGGAACAGGGCATAGCTTTGGAACATCATGTTGATTGGGCGCTCATACGGAGCAAGCTTGGTAATGTCTTGGCCGTCGAGAATGATTTTGCCCTGGTTTGGGCTTTCCATGCCTGCCAACATGCGCAGCAGCGTGGATTTGCCACTGCCTGAACTGCCCAAAAGGGCAAAGATTTCATGTTGGTAAATGTCCAAGTCGATGTTATCGACAGCGTAATTGTCACCAAACTTTTTCACCAAGCCTTGGATTTGCAAATAAGGTTTGGCTGAAGACGCAGTGGTTGCGGTCATAATGGCAATACTCCAAAAAGAAAGACGAGTACCGGCAAAACGGATTTTCGAATGGGTGATAAAAAGCTGTTTGATTGCTGGCGGGAGTTGGACGGAGGCCGTCTGAAACTCTTGTAAAGCGCACGGGCAGCGTGGATAGAAAGCAGTTTAAGCCTCAGCTTTTGCTCTCGGCAAACTCAATATTATATTAGCCTAAGCCTCATAGGGGCAATATGAAAATGCTTGTAGCGGCTGATTTGAAACAAATAGGAAAGGAAAGGCAGGCAGGGGAACAGGATAGCAAAAATGGGTAACGTTGTTTTTCTGCACAAAAGGGTTTAATTTATATTTAAATGTCTTAAAAAATAATTTAAGATAGAATAAAATACGCAAATTGCATTAATTTTAATAAAATCGTGCGGATTGCGTTTTATGCGGGCAAGATGGTTTTGTTCTAAATAAAAACTAAATCCGCTATATGAATAAAAGGGAAAACATGAGTATCAAAGAATGGCCTGAAGGGGAACGGCCGCGCGAGAAGCTCTTGGCGCATGGTGCGGCGGCGTTGAGTGATGCGGAGTTGCTGGCGATTTTGTTGCGTGTCGGAACGCGCGGTATGAGCGCGGTCGATTTGGCTCGTTATTTGTTGAGCGAGTTTGGCAGTTTGGGGAAGCTGATGAGTGCGGATGCCAAAACACTCGCTGCTTATAAGGGCATGGGCTTGGCGAGCTATACTCAATTTGCAGTGGTCAAAGAAATCGGGCGGCGGATTTTGGGTGAGGATTTGCAGGAGCAGATGGTTCTGTCAAACCCGAAATCGGTTGCGGATTATCTGCGCCTGCATCTTGGGCATGAAAAAATCGAGGTCAGCGTTGCTTTGCTTCTCAACCGTCAAAATCAATTGATTGCGGTACGGGAATTGTCGCGTGGTACGGTGGCGGAAAACACGGTTTATATCCGTGAAATCGTCAAATTGGCATTGGATGAATACGCCGACAGTTTGATTTTGGCACACAATCATCCGGGTGGTTCGGGAAGGCCGTCTGAATCTGATGTGCAGTTTACAGAGCGTTTGAAACAGGCTTTAAGTTTGGTCGATATTACGCTGTTGGACCATTTTATCGTGACGGCAAAAGAAACCTGCTCTTTGCGCGAACAGGGCTATATGTAAGGATGAATGTTCAGACGGCCTCAGTAGGATTGGTTACCTTACTGAGGCCGTCTAAAGGATTATTGCGCTACTTCGTCGGATGAATCTTCCTTATAGACGATTTCTTCCGATTTTGGCTTTTCTTTGCTCTTTTCCTTCTCTTTTTCTTTATCCTTGTCTTTTTTACTGTCGGGAATGGCGGCATCAATCACTGCCCCCGTTCCTTTGACGACCAATTTTCCGGCAGTCAGGACGGTTGTGGCAGCCAAATCGACAGCCGCGCCTATAACGCAGCCGTTAAGCGTCAGACAAAGGGCAAGTGCCGGAAGCAGGCGTTTTGTGCATCTCAATGACTGCATCCGCAGTGTCCTTCATGATGATGGCCGCATCCGAGTGCTTCTTGCCAAGCATCATCATCGCCGTCAAATTCTTCAACTTCGTCAAATTCGCCGTTTTCTACCATGCTTACCAGCTCTTCCAGGCTTTCTGCGCCTTCTACCCAAAAGCAGGGAATATCGGGTGGTGTGTCGGGGGCAAGCAGGGCGGCTTGCTGGTCGTGCCAGGCAATCCAATAGCCGTTTTGCGTTTGTACGAATACGGCATCGGGATGAATGGTTTCGTTTTCGGTATTGACAAGCATTCTGGCAGCGATATCGGTTTGAAAAGGTAAGGTTTGCATGATGGTTTGAGAATGTGGGAAAAGAAAATATTGTAACACGGCAAAAACAAACGCACCGTCTGAGGCAGGCGGTGCGTTTGTGTCTCGGCAACTTGGGTGCGGTCAGTTTAGAAGTGTCAGCCGCACCGGGAATGTCATTCCGTCAAGATTATTTGTCGTTGTTAGCCAAAACGAAGCGGTAAATAGCCGCGCCAACTGCTGCGCCGGCAATAGGAGCCAACCAGAACAACCACAGTTGTTCAACAGCCCAGCCACCTTGGAACAAGGCAACGCCGGTAGAACGTGCAGGGTTAACGGAAGTATTGGTCACAGGAATGCTGATCAAGTGAATCAGGGTCAGACCCAGGCCGATGGCGATAGGGGCAAAGCCGGCCGGAGCCAATTTGTCGGTAGAACCCATGATGATAATCAGGAAGAATGCGGTCAGTACGAATTCGATCAGCAAAGCAGCCATCATGTCGTAACCGTTAGGAGAGTGCTCGCCGAAACCGTTGCTGGCAAAGCCGGAAGCAACAGCATCAAAACCGGTTTTACCGGAAGCAATCAGATACAGAACGCCCGCGGCGGCAATCGCACCGATAACTTGGGATACGATGTAAGGCAACAGGTCTTTACCGTTGAAACGGCCGCCGATGAAAAGGCCGACGGAAACGGCAGGATTGAAGTGGCCGCCGGAAATGTGGCCGACGGCGTAAGCCATGGTCAGTACGGTCAAGCCGAATGCCAAGGCGACACCGGCAAAACCAATGCCAAGTTCAGGGTAGGCTGCTGCCAAAACTGCGCTGCCGCAGCCGCCGAATACCAGCCAGAAAGTGCCGAAAAATTCTGCAAAATATTTTTTCATTTGTTTTTCCTCGTAAAGGGTGGGGGTGTTGCCGAAGGCATGAATCATAATAATATTGCTTCTAATCGAAAAACGGATTTACCTGTTTTTTCCGGTCTTGACAAAAGGCAGTCTGAAAATGGCGACAAATGGATAGGGACATATATTTGGCAGGTCGAATTTTGATTATTGGGACTGGATTTATTTGATAGCGAAGCAAATGCCGTTAATGCAAAAGCATTTGTTTTTGTAAGAAATGCCGTTTACAGATTACTTATTTGCTTGTTTATTTAATTGGAATCTCTGAACCCATTATCTGATTAAAAAAGGCCGTCTGAAAACTTTTCAGACGGCCTTTTATTGATGGAGATAAGTTAATCTAAATGCTCACTGCTTTGCGCCAAGATGGTGCGGTTGCCATTGTTTTCCGCCGGGGAAACAATACCGTCGGCTTCCATTTGATCAATCAGGCGGGCAGCGCGGTTGTAGCCGATGCGCAGTTGGCGTTGGATATTGGAAATGCTGGCCTTACGCGATTTCAAGACAACGGAAACGGCTTCGTCATACATGGGGTCGAGGTCGCTGTCGTTGCTGCGGCTGGTGCTGGTAAAGTCCTCGGTCGAACCGCTGCTTAAAATATCGTCGATATAGTCAGGCGTGCTGAATTGTTTCAAGTATTCCACTACGCGGTGTACTTCGTTGTCTGATGCGAATGCGCCGTGTACACGTTGCGGATAGCCGGTACCGGGTGGCAGGAACAGCATATCGCCTTGACCGAGCAAGTTTTCCGCACCCATTTGGTCAAGAATCGTGCGGCTGTCGATTTTGCTGGACACTTGGAAGGCAATGCGTGTCGGAATATTGGCTTTAATAAGTCCGGTAATGACATCCACGCTTGGGCGTTGGGTGGCAAGAATCAAATGGATGCCGGCTGCGCGTGCTTTTTGGGCAAGACGGGCAATCAGCTCTTCGATTTTCTTGCCTGCAGTCATCATCAGATCGGCAAACTCATCTACCACGACCACGATAAACGGCAGTTTCTCCAATGGTTCAGGATTTTCAGGCGTGAGGCTGAACGGGCTGCCGATTTTTTCGCCACGAGCGGCGGCTTCGGCAATTTTTTGGTTGAAGCCGGCAAGGTTGCGCACGCCCATAAAGCTCATCAGGCGGTAGCGTTTTTCCATTTCGTTGACGCACCAGTTCAGCGCGTTTGCGGCCAGCTTCATATCGGTTACGACAGGGGCGAGCAGGTGAGGAATGCCTTCGTAAATGCTTAATTCCAGCATTTTCGGGTCAATCATAATCATGCGCACGTCTTCAGGCGTTGCTTTGAAGAGCATGGACAGAATCATGGCATTCACACCCACGGATTTACCCGAACCGGTCGTACCGGCAACCAGCAGATGCGGCGCTTTGGCCAAGTCGGTGACGACAGGCTGGCCGGTGATGTCTTGGCCGAGTGCGAGGGTCAGTTTGGATTTGGACTCGGTAAATGCAGGCGAATTGAAGATTTCGCTCAGGCGGATCATTTGGCGTTTCGGATTAGGCAATTCCAAGCCCATGCAGGTTTTGCCTGGGATAGTTTCCACCACGCGGATGGAAGCCACGCCAAGCGAGCGCGCCAAGTCTTTTTCAAGGTTCAAAACGGCACTGCCGCGTACACCGACATCAGGCTCAATCTCATAACGCGTAATGACCGGGCCGGAATAGGAGTCCATCACTTTGACTTTAACTTTGAACTCGGCCAGTTTTTCTTCGATGGTAATGCTGTTTTCCAGCAACTGTTCTTCAGTTTGCGAGGCGCTTGGGTCAAACTGCGGCGGCAGGAGCAGGGCAGTGGTCGGCAGGTGTGCCTCGGTCAGGGTTGCCGAAGTTGGAATAGCTATGCTTGGTGTATCTTCTTGAACGCTTGGTTCTACGCTTCGAACAGGCGTTTCAATGACTGTCTGTGTATATTCAGACGGCCTTGCGATTGTTTCAACAGGTTCAACAGGTTCAATCGTTTCAACCGCTTGAATCGCTTCTGTTTCCGCTTGTACAGGCGCTTCCGGCTCACCATCGAATTCTGTTTCTTCTTCCGCAGATTCGCTGATTAAATAATCGCGGATACTGCGTTCAGGCTGATTGCTAACATGCGCATTGACTTGCGAATCAAAAATCGGCACTTGGATTTTATGTTCGAAAGCAGGCGGCTCGGGGATATCAATCGGTGCAATCGAGGTTTGGAAAACGGGCGGCTCGGGAATATCGGTTTTCGCCATCGGGACAACCGGTACGGCAGGCGGCTCGACTACGGTTGCGTTTGGCGCGGCAGGTCGGGAGATATAAGGGGATTTTTTAACAGGCGCAGCCGGTTTTGGACGGGACGGCGTTGCCGATACGGCAGGTTGTGGTGCAACAGCTTCCGTGGCAGCTTGTTTGCGCGCCCATCTTTCGGCGGCCGCTTCGGTATGGCGAACTTGACGGCGCAGGCTGGCAGGACGGCTGATTTGTCCCAAATTGGCCAGAATTTCGTCATTTTCGATGGTGCGCGGAGAGTAGTCGCGCAATGGGGCGACGGCCGCAGCTAGTTTGTGGCGGGCGGCGGTGCGGCGGGCAAGGTTGTCGTGAATATCTTCCGCTTGGATTTCAGAAGGGAATGCCTGCATGGAAGTATAGGGGAGGATGGCTTCTTTTTCGGCAGTTCTTAAGGCCGTCTGAACGGTTTCGATATGCGGCGCATTGGCTTCTGCCACGCGGACATTATTGGCACGCGCCAAGGCACGCTCGCGTGTGCGGCGCAAGATAGGGTCGTTGTAGTCGATGATTTCCATGCCGGTCATCGGCAGGGATGAAGCGCGCAATAATGGAGTTTCAACTTCGTCTTTGTAAATCGGCGCATTTTTTTCTGCCAAATGCTCGTTCCATTCTTCAACCGCTGCTTCGTGCAGGGAACGGGTGGCTTCTTCTAATGTGATTTCTTCAAAATTGCTGTTTTGCACCAAAGACGGGCTGTATTCGGGAGTTTCCATTTGTGCAAACGGCGTGATTTTAGGAATACGTTCCGGTTTGGCAGATTTACGGGTTTTAGGCGCAACTTTGATTTCTTCTTCGGTAGCTGCGATGTGTTCCGGCTCTTCGGCAAACGGCTCTGCTGCATGCTCTTCGTTTGTTTCGGCGCGTTGCGTTTTATTGTGTTCGAGCGCAGAAAGCAGGCGGATGCGGGCGATTTTATGGTTGTCGGCAGTGTGCTTGTTCATACTGAACAAACGTTTCAGGCTGTCCAGTTGGTCGGAAAAACCGACCGGGCTGTCTTCTTCGTTTATTTCTTGTTCGTCGCCACTGAGTCGGGCCAATTCTTGGCGCCACTTTTGCTCTTGTTTCTGGCGCCACCAGAACAAGCCGGCTATGACAGCAAGCAGAATTAAAGCCAATATTGTCCAAAGCATGCGTCCATCCCCTTAATTAAACGGCAAAGTCCGTTATTCTAACGCTTTTTTCGGGTAAACAAAACCAGCCGAAACAAGCTTTAACGGCAAAGGCAGACAGGATTGTCAAAGCTATGGCTTGAGACGCGTATAATAGGCCGTCTGAACATTTTGCGGATGAGATGATGATTTTTCAAAACGGATGGTTTCCCGTTGGTGTCGTGATGGCGGCATGGCCTGTGTTGCTGGTGATTTTTGCTTTGTGTGCAAAGCAGGCATGGGTGTCGGTATCGCAGCATCGTTCCGCTTTTTTGGTGGCTGCCGTGATGTTGCCGCTGGCTTGGAGTTTGAATGCCTCCCCGGAAAGCGGACAACTAGCCGGCATGAGCTATCATTTGCTTGCCTTAAACTTGACAGCTTTAATGCTGGGCACTTCTGCCGCTTTCTGCCTTGGCGTATTGCTGTTTTTTCCGTATTTGTGGCTTTGGGGCGATTGGCATATGTTCCCCATCAATGCCTTGTCCGTATTGCTTCCGCCTTTATTGGTGAACTTGGGTTTCCGCCATTGGGTGTCGCGTTTGCCTGCCAATATATTTATCTTTATTTTTCTGAATGGTTTTTGGGCTGCGGCGGTCGGAATGGTGTTTACCGGCGTAATTTTGGTCGGTTTGTTAGACTGGGCGGATGTATTTGATACGACGGTATTATGGAAAACCGCCTTTCCTGTTTTCTTCTTAATCGCTTGGGCAGAGGCATTTTTGAGCGGTATTTCAACAGCTATTTTCATCGCGCTCAAGCCGCAATGGATTTGTACTTTCGATGACGACAGGTATTTGAAATCCGCGCCTAAGATTTGGCAATAAGATATGAAGGCATCCTTGCTGGGTTTTCAGACGGCCTCATGACCGGATGGCCTGTTTTTTGAATTGAATGTTTAACTTGTTATGTTTGCGTATATTTTTCCTATTGTTTGCGGTGCCGCTGTTGGGGCTGTATTGCGTTGGTTGTTTGGCTTAGTGCTGGTGTCTTCTGCGCCTTTTTCTATCGGTACATTGGCGGCAAACTGGCTGGGAGCGCTGCTAATCGGCGTATTGGCAGAACTCTTAACCGATCCGCAATGGCGTTTGCTTTGGATTACCGGCTTTCTCGGCAGCTTGACCACATTTTCAGGTTTTTCAGTGGAGATGGTGGGTTTGATGCAGGCGCAACGTTGGGGCATGGCTTTGATGGCGACCTGTCTGCATGTTTTCGGTTCGTTTGGTTTGACGGCGCTGGGGATTAAATTGGCTCAGATTTGGAAGTAAGTTGCTATTTTTTATTTGAAATATAAACTAAAGGCCGTCTGAAAATTTGTTTTCAGGCGGCCTTTGGCTTTATCAATTAGGGTTGTACATAGCTTTTTGTACGCGCTAAATCGGTAATCAACAGCGGATTGTCTTTGCGCATCATATCGATCAGCTCTTGGCAACGTTTGGTTGTTGGATCTTGCCAGAGCCAGTCAAGCTCGGGCTGGGTAAGGCCGACCATCTGCAGAAATTGAACTTCACCGTTTGGCGTTTTGATAGCGGGCAGCTTGGGGTCTGGTGCGAAGGCTACGCCGACGATGGCGGTTTCTGTATCCATTCGGATAGGGTCGTTAGTTGAAGTAAAGTGATAGGCTTCAAACCAGTTACCACTTTCAAAAACGTAACGGCCAAGATTATTCATTAGATTAATTGCCCAGTAAGGCTCGTGTTTGGTGTTGTAGCCAGAATCCGGATCCTGATCGTAAGGGGGAGTACGGAAGGTAAATTCAAATCCCCATTTACTGTAATCTGCACCGGCAAGTTCTGGATTAAAGTAAAGTTCGCTCATGCCGTAGGAAACAATGTGGCGATGGAAGGTTTGCTCTTCGCAATCATAAATACTACTGCCGTCTAATGGGTCATCACCACCTAGAATGTATTTGATAATAGAGCCGTAATGACGAGGTTTGATATCACCATAAAGTGCTTTAAGCACAGCATCGATGGCTTCCCAGCCGACGGCTTGATCTTCTTTAAAAGTTTGGCGGTATTCTTGTTCGTTCATTATCTGTTTCCGTGTCGTTGATAATTTGGTCGTAAATTAATTGGCGTGTTTCTTTTAGAATGTGTTGTTTCTAAAAATAAAGCGATTTAAATATGACATCTTATTTGCTTTTTTAATCAATGCCAATAGGTAAACAGACGGTTTCTTGACAATAGGTTTTGCCGGATTCGCTTAAATGTGCCGGTTTGTAGGCGGCAAAGGTGTAGGTCAGGTCTGCGCGGAATGTGTCGGGATCGGCTTCGGCGGTGTCGCAGTTGAGGCCGGTGGGGATATCGAGGGCGACCTTCAGGCCGTTTGAATGATTGAGTTGGCTGCAGAGGGCGGCGATTTCGGTTGGAAGTGCGCCACTGAAGCCTGTGCCGAATATGCCTTCGATAATGATGTCGTAACCTTTTTTCAGACGGCCTTCCAGTTCTTGTGCGGATATCAATTCAATATGGGGCAAACCGTTGAGGCGTTCGCGATTGGTTTGAGCTAAAGGGGAGAGGTTTTCTCCGA
The DNA here is from genome assembly GCF_001810035.1 of Neisseria sp. HMSC058F07. Classification (NCBI taxonomy): domain Bacteria; kingdom Pseudomonadati; phylum Pseudomonadota; class Betaproteobacteria; order Neisseriales; family Neisseriaceae; genus Neisseria; species Neisseria sp. HMSC058F07. The sequence goes on from NZ_KV799706.1 coordinate 360,195, forward strand.
GTGAAAACAGAATATCGATGTGCCACCCTTGCGCCTGCATATATCTTGCCATGACTAAGCCGTCGCCGCCGTTGTTGCCTTTGCCGCAAACAATCAGGGCGCATCCGGCTTGAGGATGACGCTGCATGAGGTCTCGGGCGGCAGAACTGCCGGCGTTTTCCATTAGTTGGTCGAAGCTTGTGCCTTTATCGACGGCTGCTTGTTCGCGTTCGCGCATTTGGGCGGCGGTATAGACTTTCATGATCGGCTCTCTTTGCAGGAAGTTATTTATCGGCGGTATTCATCAGGCGCAAGGCTTTCAGACGGCCTATTTCTTTTTGATATTCCACCAGTCCGATAAATGCGCCGTCTCGGTTGTATACACGGATGGGCTGTTCGGCGGAAATGTCTTCGGTAAACTGGGGGCGTTGGCCGTGTTTGAGCATGGTAATGGCGTAGTCGTTTAACTCAAGTTTGGGGAAATGTTGCACCAAGACATCGCAAGGCAGCAATAGGGCATCGCGTTCGGCTTCATCCAATTCTGTCAAGGCTTCGAGCGTGTGGCTTTGGGCAATGGTAAAGCCGGCGGTTTCAGTACGGCGCAGGGCGGTCAAGTGGGCGAATGTGCCGATGTGTTTGGCGATGTCTTCGCTGAGTGTGCGGATGTAGGTACCCTTGCTGCAACGTACGTCTATCACGGCTTTAGGTGCATAAAATTCAGTGATATCAATGGAGTAAATGGTGATGTCGCGCGCTTTGCGTTCGATAACGATGCCTTTGCGTGCGTATTCGTATAGCGGTTTGCCTTCGTGCTTGAGGGCGGAAAACATCGGCGGCACTTGGCGGATATCACCCGTTAAGGCTTGGCAGGCCGTCTGAAATTCGGACAATGAAATATCGGCGCGTGCGGTGGCAATGATTTCACCTTCGGCGTCGCCCGTACTGCTGGCTTCGCCCAGTTTCAGAGTGGCCGTATAGGCTTTGTCGGCATCAATCAGATATTGGGCAAACTTGGTCGCTTCACCGAAACAAACAGGTAGAAGCCCTGTAGCCAAAGGATCAAGTACGCCGGTATGCCCGGCTTTTTCGGCACGGAACAAGCGCCGCGCCTTTTGCAGGGCGGTATTGCTGGAAAGGCTTTCAGGTTTGTCGAGGAGAAGAACGCCGTTGACAGGGCGTTTGGTGGGTTTGGCTGTCATATTAAGTTGGGGGAGTGTTAATGTTTAGGCCGTCTGAAAGGGTTCAGACGGCCTGTGTGTTTTAATCAATCAGTCTTCAACCGGTTTTTCCGCCGCTACTTGGTCGATCAGGCTGGAAATACTCATGCCGCGTTCGAGTGATTCGTCGTATTTGAAGTGCAGCTCAGGCGTTTTGAAGAGTTTGATGCGTTTGGCCAATTCGCTGCGCAAATGACCTTTGGCGTGTTCCAAAGCTTCTTCGGTAATGTCGCGTGTGCTGTCGTCGAGGACGGTGTAGAACACGGTTGCGTGGCTGTAATCGCGGGTAACTTCGACTTCGTTGATGGTGATGAAGCCTGCGCGCGGGTCTTTCAGGCCGGTGCGGACGAGTTCGGCAAGCTCGCGCATGATTTGTTCTTTGACACGGTCTTGGCGGGCGTAGCCGCGTTGGGGTTTTCTCATGGTTTTCCTTGATGTATGGCAGGCTGTCGTTTTCAGACGGCCTGCGGTTTGGATTTTGAAAAGCTGCCTATTATAACGGAGCGCGGTTTATTGTGCTTGAACCGAGAAAGGCATATCGATTTTTTGCCATTGCGCGCTTTCGTAGTCCAGCGCATCGGCGATGAGGGGGTGTTGCTCCAGCCATTGGGCGTTGATGCGCAAGATGAAGCTGTGGTTATTTTCATCGACGCGAAGCTGGGTTTGCGGCGGCAAATCCAGCGGTAGGCGCGAACGGCAGAAGAGAGCTGCCAGGCGCAGGGACAACACGGCACACCACATGATTTCGTTGTTGCCGATAATGTCCGCCATTTTCTTAAGGTCGCCGCGATGGCCGATAACCAGTTGCGCCAAAATGGTTTGCTCTTTGCGTGAGAAGCCCGGCATATCGGCGTTTTCGAGAATGTAGGCGGAGTGTTTGTGATAACCGGTATGGGCGATATCCAAACCGATTTCATGCAGACGGCCTGCGCGGCTGAGGTATTGGTTCCACAGGGCAAGCTCTTGAACGGTTACGTTTTTGGCGTGGCACAGGCTGTTCATAAAGGTTTGCGCGGTATCGGCAACGCGTTTGGCTTGGTTGAGGCTGACGTGGTAGCGTTTTTGGAACTCCGCCGTTGTCTGTTCGCGCATATCGACATTGAGGCTGCGGCCGATTAAGTCGTAGAACACGCCGTCGCGGAGGGCAGCCTCGGTAACGGTCATTTTGGTCAGCGAAAGCTCTTCAAAAGCGGCCATCATCACGGCCAATCCGCCTGCAAAAACTTCGATTCGTTCGGGTTTGAGGTTTTCAAATTTGGCTTTTTTAACCGAACCGGCTTCGATAATCCTATCGGCAAGATAACGCATGCCTTGGGCGGTAATGTCGGCTTCTTGCGGTAATTCGGCTGCCAAAACGTCGCGTATGGATTTTGCCGAACCGGACGTGCCGATGGCGAAATCCCAACCGGTACGCTTCATCATTTTGCTGATGCGCTGGATTTCGATACGCGCGGCGGAAACGGCAGCTTGGAAATCTTTGGCGGTCACTTTGTTTTGGAAGAAGCGCATGCTGTACGTTACGCAGCCTAAAGGCAGGCTTTCTGTGGTCAGCGGTTGCAAATCCGAGCCGATGACAAATTCGGTCGAGCCGCCGCCAATGTCGATAACCAGCATTTTGTCGCCTTTGGGTGGCAGGGTATGCACTACGCCGGTGTAAATCAGACGCGCTTCTTCACGGCCGGCGATCACTTCGATGGGGAAACCCAGCGCCGCTTCGGCACGAGGCAGGAATTGGGCGATGTTTTTGGCGACGCGGAAAGTATTGGTGGCCACCACGCGCACGTTTTCAGGTTGGAATCCGCGCAGGCGTTCGCCAAATTTTGCCAAGCATTCCAAGGCTTGTTCTTGAGAGGCTTCGCTCAGGTTTTTTTGTTCGTCCAAGCCGGCGGCAAAGCGAACCATTTGTTTGAACGAGTCGATGACTTTCAGCTGGCCGTTGTTGTTTTCACAAATTTGCAGGCGGAAACTGTTGGAACCCAAGTCGACGGAGGCTAAAACGTTGGCGGGAGTGGTGGTCATAAAAAATACCGGTTGATTAGAAAAACCTAAATGTTACTTGAGGCTGTATCACTTGACAATAAAAGGTATACAGCTCTTTGATTCTGCTCATAGATGTATTTTATAATGCTGAATTTAAGCAAGTATATCAAAGGCTGTCTGAACTTTTCAGACGGCCTAAAAAGAGAAAACACATGAAATCGGAAAACCAAGATTCCTTATTTTTATCGCGCCGCCGTTTATTGCAAGTCGGAGGAGCCATGCTTTTGACGCCTACGACTGCATGGGCGGGGGCGCAACGTGAAGAAACACTGGCCGATGATGTGGCTTCCGTGATGCGCAGTTCGATCAATAGCGCCAGCCCTGCGCGGCTGGTGTTTGCCGATTCGAGGGAAGGGGAACGTTGGTTGGCGGCGATGTCTTCCCGATTGGCGCGCTTTATTCCCGATGAGGGCGAGCGCCGCCGTCTGTTGGTCAATATTCAATATGAAAGCAGTCGCGCCGGACTCAACACTCAAGTGATTTTGGGCTTGATTGAAGTGGAAAGCGCGTTTCGCCAATATGCCATCAGCGGCGTGGGTGCACGCGGTTTGATGCAGGTGATGCCGTTTTGGAAAAACTATATCGGCAATCCGTCACACAACCTTTTCGACATCCGCACCAATCTGCGCTACGGCTGTACCATTCTGCGCCATTACAACAATATCGAAAAAGGCAATATTGTCCGCGCTTTGGCAAGGTTTAATGGCAGCTTGGGCAGTAACAAATATCCGAATGCCGTATTGGGCGCGTGGCGGAATAGATGGCAGTGGGGTTGAGCGGCTTACGATTTGCCCCATGCAATTCCTTTGAATCCTGTATAATCAGAAAATCTGTTAATTCACACTTTCAGACGGTCTTTTGCAAACTTAAGGCCGTCTGAAACATTATTTATGGCAAGAGATAACCGCATTCAAATGTTTCCGCACGAATGGCGTGCCAGTACCACACTTTCCGGCGTTTACGCACTGCGTATGTTGGGGATGTTTTTGGTATTGCCCGTTTTGGCGATGTATGCCGCTTCGTTGCCCGGCGCAGAAAACAATAAAGCGCTGGTCGGTATGGCGATGGGTATTTACGGGCTGACACAGGCTTTGCTGCAGCTGCCTTTGGGCATGGCTTCCGATAAGTTCGGCCGTAAAAAAGTGATTTATGCCGGCTTGATTGTGTTTGCGGCGGGTAGTTTTTTGGCCGCAGTTGCCGACAGCCTGCAGATGTTGGTTGCCGCGCGTGCCATTCAAGGTGCGGGTGCCGTCAGTGCGGCGGTAACGGCTTTGCTGGCGGATTTGACCCGTAACGAAGTGCGGACTCGTGCGATGGCGATGATCGGCCTGAGTATCGGCTTGACCTTCTCCGTCAGCCTAGTGCTTGCGCCGATGATTGCCAGCTTTATCGGCGTATCCGGCCTGTTTGCGCTGACCGGTATTCTGACTGTAATCAGTATCGGCGTGGTTGCCTGGATGACCCCTGATCCGGAAGTGTCAAAAATGCACGAAGACACGCAGGCGCAGCCTTCGCGTATGGGCGAGGTATTGAAAAACCGCCAACTGCTCAATCTCGACTTCGGTATTTTTGCCTTGCATGCGGCACAAATGGCTTTATTTACCGCATTGCCGTTTGCCATGACGCAGTTGGGTTTGGAAAAAATCCATCACTGGCAAGTCTATCTGCCGTCAACCATTACCGGCCTGATTATTATGGTGCCGCTGATTATCGTCGGCGAAACGCGTAACAAGCTCAAACAAGTGTTTATCCTTGGTATCATCTGCATTGCTGCGGCACAAATCGGTTTGCTGTTTGGCATGCACTCGGTATGGTTAATTACCGCTTATCTGATTGTTTATTTTATTGGTTTCAATGTATTGGAAGCCAGCCTGCCGTCTATGGTGTCGAAAATCGCTCCGTCCGATTTGAAAGGCACGGCGATGGGCGTGTATAACACCATGCAGTCGGTCGGCTTGTTTGTCGGCGGCGCAACCGGTGGTTTATTGTTCCAAAAATATGGTTTTGCAGGCGTATTTGCCTTTTGTAGCGTACTGATGTTGCTGTGGCTGGTATTGGCAGTCATTTCGCCGGCACCGAAGCCTGTCAAAAACCTCAGCTATCCGCTTAACGCCGAATGGCAACAAAATCCGGATTTGCTCTACCAAAAATTGACCGAAATTGAAGGCGTTGAAAGCATCAGCTTTAGCGCAGACAAGCAAACCATTTATATCAAGGCCTTGCAAAAAGGATTCGACCAAGAGGCCGCCGAAAAAATCATCACAGGAGTGTAAAATGTCATTGAATAAAGTTATCCTCATCGGCCGCCTCGGCCGTGACCCGGAAGTCCGCTATATGCCCAACGGCGAGGCCGTCTGTAACTTCAGCGTTGCCACCAGCGAAACTTGGAACGACCGTAACGGCCAGCGCGTAGAACGTACTGAATGGCACAACATTACCATGTACCGCAAGCTCGCCGAGATCGCCGGTCAATACCTGCGTAAAGGCAGCCAAGTGTACCTGGAAGGCCGTATCCAAAGCCGTAAATACCAAGGCAAAGACGGCATCGAGCGCACCGCTTACGACATTATCGCCAACGAAATGAAAATGCTTGGCGGCCGCAACGACAACAGCGGCGGCGCACCATACGATGACGGCTACAACCAAGGCGCTCATTCAAGCCAAGGCAGTTACCAACAAGCGCCACAACAGCAATACCAATCTGCTCCGGCTCAAGAACCCCCAGCAGCCCCAGCCCGTCGTCCCGCTCCGGCACAACCGACCGCTCCGGTTGATGATATCGACGACGATATTCCATTCTAATCATTGAGTAATATAAAAGGCCGTCTGAAAAATATACTTTCAGACGGCCTTTAAAATGATTTCAAAGAAAATCCTACATTTGCACCGAGCCGTTGACGGTCAGGCTGATCTCTTCCGAACCTGGGGAGGCTGGTACGCCATCTTCTATTCCTGCCGCTACTTCTGCGGCGGGGATTGCACGCAGCATTTTGGCGCGTGCAAAATTGCCGCCGACTTGACGGTTGCCGATGTGACCCAGGTTGAGTTTAACGATTTTGTAGCTGGAGAAGCCGAGTGTTTGGGCGAGGTTTTGGGCGCGATCTTTGAAGCGCAGGATGACGGCCTTGCTCAGTTGGTCGACGGTTTCTTCGCGTTTTTCTTTGGATACGGAAAACGAGGAGCTTTCCAAAATGGCGATATTGATGCTGTCGGCAATCAGGCGGTTGAGTGCTTCAAAGTCTTTGCTTTCTACTTTGAAGTAGGCGTGTTCTTCCCAGCCGGTTTGGGTGCGTTTGCCGTTGGTGTATTGATAGCGCGGGGATGCGTTGCGCTCCATCAGCTCGGCTTTAAGTTTGCTGTTTTGGGAGATTTTGTTGAACTGGTTGAATTTCTTCATGAAAGCTTGGTTGGCGGCTTGACGGTCTTTGCCTTCTGCGTTGATGCTGAAATGCGCGGTCATGGTATCTCGCGGCACTTCCATGTTGGCGGATTCGGAAAATTCAACGATGTTGTAATTGAGGCTTTCTGCTGCAACGGGCAGGGAGACGGCTAGTAGTAGGGCGGTAAGGGCTGGGCGGAGCATTTTGGTTTTCCTTGTAATGCGGATTTCAAAAAAGTAATTTAGCATGAAAGATGGAAATGTTGGCTTTGGCAAGCGTAAGGATTTGTATGGGGTGAAGCCGTCTGAAAAGAAGTTACTTTGTATCCATCAGGCCGACTTCATGGGGATTGAGGCGGGCTTTTTCTTCTTGGCCTAAGCCGACCAATTTCCGTAATCGGGTCATGTAGGCATTGACGTCAAGGCCCCGTCCGTAGCGTTGCGCTTCCCAGATGGTTTCTGCCAAGGCTTCCATCATATCGTGTTCGGCTTTGACCCAGTCGCCGTTGTAACGGGCGCAAAGTTGGTGGTGGATGGCACGGATGCCCGGGGGCTGGTCGATGGCGCTTTGCTCTTGCAGGGAAAGGTGTAGCGACATATGCAGGAATGGGTTGCTTTCGCCGTCTTCGGGCAGCCATTCTTTATCTAAATATTGTTCGATGTCTTCGAGATAGTGTCCGTATTCGGGATGGGCTTCGATAATGCGCAATGCTTTTTGTTGCAGGCCGTCCAATTGGAGCGGTGCGAGTCTGTGTTGCCAGACGTGGGCAAAGAATCGGCGGACATCGTGGGTGTTTACGTCATACATGATGAGTGTGATTTGATTTTGGGATATGTGATTATATAGCGATTGCGATGAAAAAGGCCGTCTGAAAAATATGTTTTCAGACGGCCTTTGTTTTGCAGGGTTTAGCGGCGGTCGATGATTCGGTAATACACTTCGCCGTCTTGGACATAGCCCAATTCGACGCGGGCAATTTCGGCGATGGCCTCTTGTCCGTGTGCCAAGTCTTCAACTTCCGCATTGAGGAAATTGTTGCGCAAAGTGAGCGTTTGGTTTTTTTCCTCCTGACGGACGAGCTGCTCCTGCAATTCTTCCGTATGCCCGACGCTGCCTTTACCAAACCAAAGGCTGTACTGACAGCACAAAAGTGCGAAGGTTAAAACAAAAGTCACCCACTTCATACAATCAATATCCTATATTCTGCTTATTTGCCCAATTGGTAGAATGCGGCTTTGCCAGGGTAGTAAGCGGCTTCGGCCAATTCTTCTTCGATGCGCAACAATTGGTTATATTTCGCCATGCGGTCAGAACGGGACAGGGAGCCGGTTTTGATTTGCATACAGTTGGTAGCAACTGCCAAGTCGGCAATGGTGCTGTCTTCGGTTTCACCGGAACGGTGGCTCATTACGCTGGTGTAGCGGTTGCGTTTGGCCAAGTCAACGGCTTTCAGGGTTTCGCTCAATGTACCGATTTGGTTGACTTTGACCAGCAATGCGTTTGCCACGCCTTTTTCGATGCCTTCAGCCAAGATTTTTGGATTGGTTACGAACAAGTCGTCGCCGACCAATTGAACTTTGCCGCCCAATTTTTCGGTCAGCAGTTTCCAGCCTTCCCAGTCGTTTTCGTCCATACCGTCTTCGATGGAAACAATTGGGAATTCGTTAACCAGGCCTTCCAAGTATTCGGCAAATTCTGCGCTGGTGTAAGAGCGGCCTTCGGCTTCCAAGTGGTATTTGCCGTCTTTGTAGAACTCGCTGGATGCGCAGTCCAGGGCGAACAATACGTCTTCGCCTGCTTTGTAGCCTGCGGCTTCGGTTGCTTCTACGATCAGTTGCAGGGCTTCTTTGTGGCTGTTCAGGTTAGGTGCGAAACCGCCTTCGTCGCCCACGGTAGTTGGGAAGCCTTTGGCATCACACAGTTTTTTCAGTGCGTGGAAAATTTCGGCGCCGCAACGCAGAGCTTCGCGGAAAGATTTTGCGCCGACAGGCATGATCATGAATTCTTGGATGTTCAGGCTGTTGTTGGCATGTTCGCCGCCGTTGATTACGTTCATCATCGGAACAGGCAGAGCCATTGGGCCTGCGCCGCCCAAGTAACGGTACAGCGGCAGGCCTGAATCTTCAGCGGCTGCGCGTGCTACGGCCATGGAAACGGCCAAAGTGGCGTTGGCACCTAAGTTGCCTTTGTTTTCAGTACCGTCCAATTCGATCATGATTTGGTCGATATAAGATTGTTCGTTGGCATCGATACCGATGAGGGCTTGCGCGATTTGGTTATTGACGTGGTCAACGGCTTTCAATACGCCTTTGCCCAAGTAACGGGATTTGTCGCCGTCACGCAGTTCCAAAGCTTCTTTTTGGCCGGTTGATGCGCCGCTTGGTACGGCTGCGCGTCCCATGACGCCGGATTCCAACAATACGTCACACTCTACAGTAGGGTTGCCGCGGGAGTCCAAAATTTCGCGTGCAAAAATATCAACGATTGCGCTCATGAATATCTCCAAATAGGATGGTAAAAGAAAAGTAGCTTTGTTACGTTTCAGACGGCCTTAAGGATGATTGCCAAAGTCTGATGAATGCAGACATTATACCGTCTTTGCCAGGTATGGCATCGGAGTCGGTATGAAACCGACTGTAAGTTTGTTTCACGTCAATATCGCTCAAACAAACATAAGCCGTATAGTGTAACATTTTTTACCCTTTTTAGGGTGAAAAGCTGATTAAATAAGGCATAAGGCCGTCTGAAAAACGGATTAGCCTTCGCCCAAAATCATCGAGCCTACGCCGTCATCGGTCAGTACTTCCAAGAGCAGGGCGTTGGGAACGCGGCCGTCTATGATATGCGTAGCTTTGACCCCGCTTTTGGCGGCCTCGACGGCGGAGGCAATTTTAGGCAGCATTCCGCCGTACAGCGTACCGTCTTCAATCAGTTCGTCAATGCGGCTTGGCGTGAGGGTGGTCAATAATTTGCCTTCTTTATCCAGTACGCCGGGGATATTGGTCATCATCAGCAGTTTTTCGGCTTGAAGTTTTTCCGCCAGTTTGCCGGCAACCAAGTCGGCATTGATGTTGAACGCTTCGCCGTTTTGGCCTACGCCGATGGGTGCAATGACAGGAATGCAGCCGCGCTCAACCAAGCCTTCCACCAAACGGGTATCGATGTCGGCCACTGTGCCGACTTGGCCGATGTTCACGCCTTTTTGTTCAGGCGTGTCGATCAGGAGTTTTTCCGCTTTGATGAAGTGGTTGTCCCGGCCGGTAATGCCGACGGCGCGACCGCCGAAGGTAGTAATCATGGAAACGATTTCTTTATTGACGTGTCCGCCCAAAACCATTTCTACAATGTCCATGGTTTCGCTGTCGGTCACGCGCATGCCTTGAACAAATTCTCCTTTTTTGCCGACTTTTTCCAACATTTCATTAATTTGCGGGCCGCCGCCGTGAACGATGACGGGATGCAGGCCGATTAGTTTGAGCAGGACGACATCGCGTGCGAAACCCTCTTTTAAGGCAGGTTCGGTCATGGCATTGCCGCCGTATTTGATGACGATGATGGAGCCGGAAAAACGGCGGATATAAGGTAAAGATTCAGCAAGGACGCGCGCCTTGATGGAAGGGGAGACAGATTGTTGCTGGGTCATGGTTTCAACCTTGTTTCATGATTTCTGCCTTTATCTTAATCCCAAAGGCCGTCTGAAACAATATTTCCAAGCGCTTGAAATCCTGTTAAATCAGTTAAATGGTTGAAACCAGCCTCATGCAAACGGTAAAATGACGGTTTGCTTCGGCCTCTTCGCCGATTACTAAGGATACCCATGATGAAAATCAGCACCCAATTCGATGCCGGTTCGGTCGTTGTCAAAGACTTGAGCAACCCTGCCGATATCCGTCTCGCCCTGCGTCCCGACAATGCTTCGGAGTTTGCCCAATGGTTTTACTTCCGTTTGCAGGGTGCGGCCTATCAAAACTGCGTGATGCATTTTGAAAATGCGGCGGACGCTGCGTATCCTTTGGGCTGGGAGGACTATCAGGCTTGCGCTTCTTACGACCGCCAAAATTGGTTCCGCGTGCCGACCAGCTACGAAAACGGCGTATTGACCATCAACCATACGCCTTTGTCCAACAGCGTTTACTACGCTTATTTCGAGCCTTATTCCAACGAGCAGCATTTGAACCTTTTGGGCGATGCTCAGGGCAGCGGTTTGTGCCGTATCGACGATTTGGGCAGTACCGTTCAAGGCCGCGACATCAACCTTCTGACCATCGGTAACCAAGTCGAAAGCGATATGAAAGTCTGGATTATCGCCCGTCAGCATCCGGGCGAAACCATGGCGGAATGGTTTGTCGAAGGTTTGCTGGGTCGCCTGCTTGATCCGCAAGATCCGACCGCGCGCATGCTGCTTGACCGTGCAACTTTTTACATTGTGCCGAATATGAATCCGGACGGTTCGGTTTTGGGTAATCTACGCACCAATGCCGCCGGCGCCAACCTCAACCGCGAATGGGAAACCCCGACTTTGGAGCGAAGCCCCGAAGTCTTTACCGTCCGTGAAAAAATGATGGAAACCGGCGTGGATTTGTTCTTGGATATTCATGGCGATGAAGGTCTGCCGTTTGTCTTTGTGGCCGGTACCGAAGGCGTGCCGAACTACAACGAGCGCATCGAAGCCTTGGAAGACCAATTCAAGCTCGCGTTGCTCAATGCCAGCCCCGATTTCCAAGACGATTACGGCTATGACAAAGATGCGCCGGGTCAGGCAAACATGACTTTGGCGACCAACTGGGTCGGCAATCATTTCAACTGCCTTGCCTATACTTTGGAAATGCCGTTTAAAGACAATGCCAACCTGCCGGACGACGATTTCGGCTGGAACGGCCAACGCTCGCTGCGCTTGGGCGAGGCAATGTTGTCTGCTATTTTGAATGTGGTTGGCGATTTGCGTTAAACTATCCGATACCGCATACAGGCCGTCTGAAAGTTCAGGCTTTCAGACGGCCTTTGAGATAAGGAACACACATTATGATGATACATCCCCAGTTTGATCCGGTGCTGATCAGCATCGGCCCGCTTGCCATCCGCTGGTATGCCTTGAGCTATATTGTTGGCTTTATCCTGTTTACGATTTTGGGCCGTCGCCGTATCGCGCAGGGCAATTCTGTGTTTACCAAAGAAACACTCGACGATTTCCTGACTTGGGGTATCTTGGGCGTGATCTTGGGCGGCCGTATCGGCTACGTTTTGTTTTATAAATTTTCCGACTATCTGGCCAACCCGTTGGATATTTTCAAAGTTTGGGAAGGCGGTATGTCGTTTCACGGCGGCTTTTTGGGTGTGGTCGTTGCCATGTGGCTGTTTGGCCGTAAGCACAACATCAGCATTTTAAAATTGATGGATACCGTTGCGCCACTCGTACCGCTGGGCTTGGCTTCCGGCCGTATCGGCAACTTTATCAACGGCGAACTTTGGGGACGCGTGACCGAACTCAATGCTTTTTGGGCAATGGGTTTTCCGCAAGCGCGTTACGAAGATGCGGAAGCTGCGGCGCACAATCCTTTGTGGGCCGAATGGCTGCAACAATACGGCATGCTGCCGCGCCATCCGTCTCAGCTTTACCAGTTTGCCCTTGAAGGCATTTGCCTGTTTGTCATCGTTTGGATTTTCTCGAAAAAACCACGTCCGGCCGGACAAACGGCGGCATTGTTCTTGGGCGGTTACGGTTTGTTCCGCTTTATTGCCGAATTTGCCCGCCAGCCTGACGACTATCTCGGCCTGTTGACCTTGGGTTTGTCCATGGGTCAATGGTTGAGCGTACCGATGATTGTATTGGGTGCGATTGGTTTTGTTTGGTTTGGTCGTAAAAACAGCGTTGCTAAAGCATAAATAAAACAAGAAATAAAGGCCGTCTGAAAAGGTTTTCAGACGGCCTTTTTATGACTTCAAGCAAACGGATTTTGGGTTTAACCGAAAAAGCCCATTTTAACTTGAATGAGTTTCTCCAGTTCCGGCAGAACGCGGCGGCGTGAGACGAAGAAGATAATGTGGTCGCCGTCTTGGAGGATGGTTTCGGTGTGGTGTCCCATGATGACCTCGCCGGTTGCGCCGCGGACGATGGCGGAGATGTAGCAGTCGCTTGGCCATTTGATGCCGCTGATACGGCGGCCGACGATGGCGGAAGTGTTTTTGTCGCCGTGTACCACCACTTCAATGGCTTCGGCTGTACCGCGGCGCAAAGGATGGACGGCAACGACGTCGCCACGGCGGATGTGGGCGAGGATGGAGCCGATGGTAATCAGGTGGGGGGAAACGACGATATCGATTTTGTTGCCTTCGAGCAAATCGACGTAACTTGAGCGGTTGACGATGGTGATTACGCGTTTGGCACCAAGGTTTTTCGCCAGCAGGCTGGACATGATGTTGTTTTCGTCGTCGTTGGTCAGCGCGCAGAAGACGTCGATTTCGTCGATGTATTCTTCGTCCAGCAGGGTTTCATCGGTGGCGGAACCTTGCAGGACGAGGGTGTTGTCCAGATTCTCGGCTAGCCATTCGGCGCGGTGGGGTTTGTATTCGATGATTTTGATGTCGTATTTGGATTCGAGCTGTTTGGCGAGGCGGTAGCCGATGTTACCGCCGCCGGCAATCATGATGCGGCGGGTACGCGCTTCTTTGGGGCGCAGTTCGCGCATGATGATGTTGACGCTGCTGATGTCGGCGGTAAAAAGTACCTCGTCACCTTCGATGATGACGGTTTGCGGCGTGGGGACGATAAGGCGGTTGTTGCGGTAGATGGCGCAGATTTGGCAGTCCGCGCCTTCGGGGAGATGTTGGTTGATGTCGGCAATTTCACGGCTGATCAGCAAACCGCCTTTGCGAGCTTGAACAATCACCATGCGGACTTGGTCGTTGGCAAAGCTGAGTACCTGTAATGCGCTGGTGTAGCTGAGCAGGCCGACAAGTTGTTCTGTAACCAGTTGTTCTGGGCTGATGGTTTCGGTAATGCCGAAGATGTTGAGGCTGCCTTCTTCGGGTTTGTCGCTGCCGGCAACCGGATATTCGAGGTATTCGCTTGAGCGTACGCGTGCAATACGGCCGGGGATGTTGAACAGGTCGGCGGCGATTTTGGAGGCAACGATGTTGGTTTCGTCGCTGCGGGTCAGGGCAAGCAGGAGGTCGGAGTCCGCCGCACCTGCCTGTTCGAGGGTAAAGGGCGATGCGCCGTTGCCGACGATGGTTTGGACATCGAGGCGGCTGCTGATGCGGTTGAGCGCTTTTTCGTCGATGTCGATGATGGTAACGTCGTTGCTGGGAACGGAGGCAAGGTTTTGGGCGACGGTCGAGCCGACTTGGCCGCTGCCGAGGATGAGTATTTTCACGGTAATTGAGTGTGTTCGGTAAAAATGAAATTGTAACAAAAGGCCGTCTGAAATTGGAGTTTTCAGACGGCCTGAGTTTTAAATAAGCCAGAAGGTTACCAGTAGCCCAAAACTTTCCACCACAAGATACCGACAGTGCCGAAAATCAGGATTTCGAGCACGCTCATGATGAAGCCGGCTTTCCACCATTCGGTCATGGTTACATAGTTGGAGCAGTAAATGACAGGTGCAGAACCGGTAGCGTAGTGGGTCAGCGACATCATGATGCCGGTAGCGGCTGCCATAATCAGGGCAAACAGCATCGGTGGTGCGCCCAAGGCCAAGCCTGCGCCGTAGAATGCGCCGAACATGGCGGTAACGTGTGCCGTACCGCTGGCGAAAACGTAGTGGGCGTAGAGGTAGGCCAGCATCAACAGGGCACAACCGGCTTCCCAACCCAAACCCATGTGGGCGATACCGCCTTGCATGGAGTCGGACAACCAACTGATGAGGCCCAGTTTGTTGAGGAAGTTTGCCATCATCACCAAGGCAGCAAACCAAACAATGGTATCCCACGCGCTTTTTTCTTTCAGCGCGTCGTCCCAAGTCAGTACGCCGGTCAACAGGCACAGGCTCAAGCCGAGGAAGGTGGTGGCAGTAGCGTCCACTTTCACGCCAAACAGCATCTCAGGAATACCCGCCCACAACAGCAGCAGAACCAGGAAAATACCGAGCATGATTTTTTCTTCACGCTTCATCGGTCCCATTTGGGTCAAATGCTCTTTTGCCAATGCAGTGGCGTTAGGGGTTTGTTTGATTTCAGGCGGATACAGGAAATACAGCACCAGCGGCATCAGTAGCATAGCAAGCAGGCCGGGTACGATCATTGCCAAGAACCAAGTACCCCAAGAGAGTTGGATTTGTGAATTGGTGGCTTTGGCAACCAATTCGACCACCAGTGGATTAGGTGCGGTGGCGGTGATAAAAATCAGACAGGTAATTACATTGGAGTGGAAGTTGACCAGTGAAAGGTATTTACCGATTTTGCCTTCCGTACCCTTTTCAGGGTCGGAGTCGAAGCTCAAGGCAATGGATTTCATAATCGGATGTACGATGGCACCGCCGCGCGCGGTATTACTCGGCGTTACCGGACCGATGACCAAGTCGGCAAGCGCTAAGCTGTAACCTACGCCCAGCGTGCGTTTGCCGAAGAGGGAAATCAAGAGGTAGCCGATACGCATACCCAAGCCGGTTTTCAACAGGCCGCGCGAGATGATGATGGCGATACCGATCATCCAGATGAGTGAGTTGTTGAGGCTGCTCAGTGCGTCTTTGGTTGCATCGGCGGCTTTTTCGTTGGTCACGCCGGTCAGTGCAACCAAGGTAATGCCCAAAATCGCCATTGCGCCGATAGGCATGGCTTTGCCGATGATGCCGGCAATAATGCCGACAAACAATGCCAAAAGATGCCATGCGTCAGGCGATACGCCTTGAGGAACGGGGATAACGAACCAGATAAGCAGCGTCAGCACAAGTGCGACCGCGGCAGGAATTGGCTTGAAGCCCATGTTGAATCTCCTAATTTGAGGATTGAAGTATTGGGAAATCGGTTTTCAGACGGCCTGAGTGTTGCTAAAGCCTGTCTGAACGTATTTTGGTAGGTTCGGAAGGTATTTTTCTTATTGGGCTTCTCTTCCATCTTGGAAAGAAGAGAAAGGGATTCGGGTATCGTTTTTCAGACGGCCTTCACAGTAACAGGCCGTCTGAAAACAACGCCGTTTTACTCCTGTTCTTGCGGTAGGCCGTATTCTTCGGGGAAGGTACGCAACGAGCTTTGCAACACAGTTACCGCGCCGTCAATCAAACCGCAACGGCCGCTTCGTGGCAACAGTTGGCACAGGCTTTGCAGGGCGCGCAGGTCGTCGGGAGTGCCGATGCCGGTGTCCACGCGGTTGAGCAGGCGGGAAAGCTGGAATGTGCCGCCTTTACAAGGTGGGCATTGACCGCATGAATTGGAAGCGAAAAATTCCACATACTCAGCCACTTTGCGCACCACGCTGGTGCCTTCGGAAATCACAATCATCGCGCCGGTGCCGAGGCTGGATTTGCGTTCGCGTACGGAAACGAAGTCCAAAGGCACATCCAAATCTTTTACGGTCAAAAGCGTGTTTGACGGGCCGCCGGTAAATACGGCTTTAAACGTGCGGCCTTCGAGCATACCGCCGCCGTGATCGTAAATCAGCGATTGCAGGGTGGTACCCATCGGCAGTTCGTACAGGCCCGGATTCAATACGTCGCCGGAGAGCGAGTAGAGTTTCGTGCCTGCGGCATCGCCCAAACCCAAAGATTTGTACCATTCCGTGCCTTTGGCAAGGATTTGCGGAATATTGGCGAAGGTTTCGGTATTGTTGATAAGGGTCGGCTCACCGTTGACACCGCTTTCGGCTGGGAAAGGCGGCTTGCGGCGAGGGAAAGGGAAACCACCTTCCAGCCATGAAATCACGGCAGTTTCTTCGCCACCAATATAACGGCCTGAAGTTTCGACCAGTTGCAGGTCTAAAGGTTTACCCAAGTAGTTTTCAATACGGATAAACAAATCGCTGTTTTTCCATTGCTCGATGGCCGGTGTGATGGAAGCGATGGATTCAGTTTGATGAGGGTTGACGTACAAAATCGCTTTGTTGGCACGGCAGGCAACGGCGGCAATCAGGACGCCTTCGATGACTTGGTGCGGCGTATTTGCCAGCAGTACACGGTCTTTAAATGTACCCGGTTCGTCTTCGTTGGCATTGCAGACAACGTATTTGTCGCCATTTTTGCTTTGGGCGGCAACGGCGGCCTCCCATTTGCGCCAAGTTGGGAAACCTGCACCGCCCATACCGCAAAGATTGGCATCTTGCAGTTTGGAAACAATGCTTTGAGGATCGGCAAGCGCGGCCAGCAGGCCTTCGCCGCCGCCGACTTTGCGCCATGCGGCTAAATCTGCGCCGACTTGGCGGGAAGGATGCAGTAAGTTTTGATTGGCTTGATTCATGATTGTTGCTCCTGCAAACCGGCGTGTTCGCGCAAATCGAATTTGCCGTAGTCGGGATATAAAACGGGGGCTTTGATGTCGCTGGTCAGACCGGCACGGGTCATTTCGCGTTGCAGGTCGTGAACGTGTCCGACACCGCCGCGTACTTTTTTCAATGGCAGGCCGCAAGTTGCCGCGGCTTTACCGGCACGGCGGCCAAAGCTGATGATATCCAAAAGTGCATTGCCCATCAGACGGTTGCGGCCGTGAATGCCGCCGGTTACTTCGCCGGCGCAATAGAGGCCTTCGACGCAGGTTGCGCCGTCGCCGTTGATTTCGATACCGCCGTTTTGATAGTGCAGGGTCGGATGAATCATGACCGGCTCAACAGCAGGGTCAATGCCGCATTTGTGGGCAACGTGGCCGAGTGTTACCAAACGGTTTAATACGTCAGGGTCGTTAGCAATCAGGCGCGGGGTGTCGAGGAATACACCGACTTGTCCGTCGCGTACCACGCCACGGCCTTCGCGGCATTCACGCAGAATCGCAGCGGCAACAACGTCGCGCGGCTGCAATTCGTCAACGAAACGTTCGCCCAAACCGTTGACCAGTTTGGTGCCTGCGGAACGCACGGCTTCGGAAATCAGCGCGCCCGCCAAGTGTGGAGGGTGGGCAACGCCGGTCGGGTGGTATTGGAAAGAATCGACATCGCGCAGTTTGGCACCGATACGGTAAGCCATTACCAGGCCGTCTGCAGTCGCGCCATAGTGGTTGGAAGTGGCGAAACCTTGCAAATGCAGGCGTCCGCTGCCGCCGGTTGCCAATACCACGGCTTTGGCGTGAACCAACACCAAAGAACGTTTTTCCAAATCGCACAAAATCGCGCCGACGCAGCGGCCGTGTTCGTCTGATAATAATTCGATGGCGGGGTGGCGGTTGAGCTGGGTAATGTTTTCGTCGAGTTCGACTGCCTCGCGCAGTACGCGCATCATTTCGAGGCCGGTAAAGTCGCGGTAGCTCAAAATACGCGGTACTGTCGTACCACCTGCGCGTTTGCGGCTCAACATTCCGTTGTTGTCTGCACCTTTAGCCAAGTCAAAAGTCATGCCCAAGCCAATCAGCCAACGAATGGCAGATGGTGCATCGGTAACCATTTGCGCCACCAATTCTTTTTTGCCGACGTTGTGGCCGCCTTTGATGGTGTCGTCAAAGTGTTGTTGCAGGCTGTCTTCTGCGCCGACCGCAGCTTGAATGCCGCCTTCGGCCATCACGGTATTGCTGTCGCCGATACGCAGCTTGTTTGCCATGATGACGCGTGCGCCTGCTTCAGTCGCAGACAATGCCGCTGCCGCGCCTGCACCGCCACCGCCAATTACCAATACGTCGGTGTTCAAGTGTTCTGCGCCTGACAAATCATAGTCGTCAATCAGAGGCTGACTGATTAAGAGTTTGGCCAAATCAGGATGGCAGTAATCGCCTTGGTTTGGACCGATAGGTAGTTTCACACGGGCATTTGCCTGATAGTCAGGGTGAAATTGGCTCAATAATTCGTTCTTTTCAGGTAAATCGCCACGAAGTTCCAATGAGGACGCACGCAGGTTGGCAAGGGCGGTTTCGTAGTCTATGCCTTGGATTTTGTTAACCATTACACTGACTCCTCTTCAAATTCGACTTTCATTTTGCCGCTGTCGATTTCGCGCAGGCGGCGCATCAAATCCACAGGGCGCAATGTACGCGCCGCTTTCATACGGCGGGCGAACAGGCCCAAGTGGTTCGGACGTATGTGTTCGGGGCAGGAGAGGGTGCAGAGGTTGCACATCACGCATTGGTCGAAGGTCAGCGCAGCCGCGCCGAAATCGCCGGAAACTACCTGCGCTACGCCGTTTTCCACTTGCAAACCTTTAGGACAGGCGCGATTGCAGCCGCCGCAATGACGGCAGTTTTGCGCTTCTGGGAAGGCTTTGGCGGTATCGTCCAACCAGTTCCAGCCGTCACCAATTTCCCCGACGTCGTAATATTGGATATGCTCGGGAATAAAGTAGTCCAAGAAGCTGATATGCATGCCTTCTTCAACTTTAGTCTCGCATGCCAGTGCGGTGGTTACTTCGCGCTCGCCTTCTTTACGAATCATGCAGCGGCAGGAACCGCATACGCCTTGACCCATACAGCCGACATTGGCAGTAATCGCATTGCCTGAACGGGCATAGGCTTGGATGATTGACGAGTCGGCGGAAGCTTTGACTTCATGGCCGTCTATGGTCAGGGTTAACAAATTTTCACTCATGGTTTGTTCCTGTGAAATTGGAAGTTGGAATAGTGGGTAATTTGATTAATTGTATTTTTATTACATTTATTGCGTATGAGGAAAATATCCAAGTGATTTACTCGGAAATTCTTTTAAAATCAATGTTTATCTTTATGAGTCGAAGTGTATCAGAATTTAGTGGTTTTGATGATAGG
Source organism: Neisseria sp. HMSC058F07 (assembly GCF_001810035.1). Lineage (NCBI taxonomy): Bacteria > Pseudomonadati > Pseudomonadota > Betaproteobacteria > Neisseriales > Neisseriaceae > Neisseria > Neisseria sp. HMSC058F07. The sequence goes on from NZ_KV799706.1 coordinate 379,636, forward strand.
GGTAACCTAAGGTTTTATAGAAGGAGGATTGCAAACAAAATATGCCTATTATTTAGACAAATTTATTACAACAACTTGATTTTAAAAGTAAAATAAAATTACTTTTTTATTATAAATTTTAAAATATTCGTATATTTACTAGTAAAAATCATTATTATATGTTAGACAATTTTACATAGATTGTTGTATATATTGAATAATATTCTTATAGGTAAGTAAGTGAAAAGATTGTTATAAAATTTCAGAAAATTAAATGAGTTTGATATCAGTCAAGAAGATTGAGGGAGAAAATGACACAGATTTTACAATTGTGTATCGTATTGGAAAATAAGAAAGGCCGTCTGAAATTTAGGTAGTTTCCTTTTAAATACAAGCTACTAAATTTCTTTCTCAGATACTTAAAGCAAACATTTTCAGACGGACTTGTAATTAGAATATCATTTAAAAATAATGTAATTTTATTTCTGTGTAAGTGAATGGTCAGTGGATATATATTATCAATAACCAAGTGATTTAATGCGATATTAAATTCTATTTAAATCAATAAGGTATGAAAATGATATTGTCTGAATTATTCATTTGAAAGCACTATTACACTATTGAAGGCCGTCTGAAAAAATCGGTCTCTTAAAAAATAAACAAACCCTTCCTACCATGACTCCCGAAAAGGAACACAATCATGACCGTCATCAAGCAAGAAGACTTTATCCAAAGTATTTTCGATGCTTTCCAATTCATCAGCTACTACCATCCTAAAGACTACATTCAGGCTTTGTATAAGGCTTATCAAAAAGAAGAAAACTCTGCCGCCAAAGATGCGATGGCGCAGATTTTGGTCAATAGCCGTATGTGTGCTGAAGGCCATCGTCCGATTTGTCAGGATACCGGTATTGCGACCGTATTCTTGAAAGTGGGCATGGATGTACAGTGGGATGCCGAGATGAGCGTACAGGAAATGGTTAACGAAGGCGTACGCCGTGCATACACCTATCCTGACAACAAACTGCGCGCCTCTGTATTGGCCGATCCGGCTGGTAAACGTCAAAATACCAAAGACAACACCCCTGCCGTTGTACATATGGAAATCGTAAAAGGCGACAAAGTCGAAGTCACTTGCGCAGCCAAAGGCGGCGGTTCTGAAAACAAAACCAAAGTTGCCATGCTCAACCCTTCAGACAATATCGTTGATTGGGTATTGAAAACCGTTCCTCAAATGGGTGCCGGCTGGTGTCCTCCGGGCATTTTGGGTATCGGCATCGGCGGTACGCCTGAAAAAGCAGTGTTGATGGCCAAAGAAAGCCTGATGAGCCATATCGATATTCAGGAACTCAAAGAAAAAGCCGATTCCGGTGCAGAATTGTCTACAACCGAAGCCCTACGCTTGGAACTCTACAAAAAAGTAAATGCCTTGGGCATCGGCGCACAAGGTTTGGGCGGTTTGAGCACCGTGCTGGATGTCAAAATCCTTGACTACCCAACCCACGCGGCTTCCAAACCGATTGCCATGATTCCAAACTGCGCGGCTACCCGCCACATCGAATTTGAATTGGACGGCTCAGGCCCGGCCAAACTGGAAGCCCCATCTTTGGAAGACTGGCCGGATTTGACTTACAGCCCGGACAACGGCAAACGTGTCGATGTCAACAATCTGACCAAAGAAGAAGTGGCAACATGGAAAACCGGCGACGTGTTGTTGCTGAACGGTAAAATCCTGACCGGACGCGATGCCGCGCACAAACGTTTGGTTGATATGCTCAACAAAGGCGAAGAATTGCCGGTAGATTTCACCAACAAACTGATTTACTACGTTGGCCCGGTTGATCCAGTCCGTGACGAAGTTGTTGGCCCGGCCGGTCCGACTACTTCCACCCGTATGGATAAGTTTACCCGCCAAATGCTGGAACAAACCGGCCTCCTGGGTATGATCGGTAAATCCGAACGCGGTGCAGCAACTTGCCAAGCCATTGCCGATAATAAAGCCGTTTACCTGATGGCTGTCGGCGGCGCGGCATATCTGGTTGCCAAAGCCATTAAAGCATCTAAAGTCTTGGCGTTCCCAGAATTGGGTATGGAAGCGATTTACGAATTTGAAGTCAAAGACATGCCTGTGACCGTTGCGGTGGATAGCAACGGTGAATCGGTTCACGCCATTGCGCCAAAACAATGGCAGGCCAAAATCGGTATTATTCCGGTTGAAGCTTGATATTTGCCTGGATAATCAAAGGCCGTCTGAATGATTTTAGACGGCCTTTTTTTGTTTACAAATAATTTAAATGTTTTCAAACGAGTAAATTTCCCTTTCTAAAAAGCACTTGTCAAAATCAGCGTTTGAAACTAGAATTCACAGCTTATCGAGTCGGAGTGTGGCGCAGTCTGGTAGCGCACTTGCATGGGGTGCAAGGGGTCGAAGGTTCGAATCCTTTCACTCCGACCAAAAAATTGGAAAGAGTCGTTTTAAAAACGGCTCTTTTTTCGTTTGGATGATTTATCTGAATAATGTGTCCGAATGGATTTTAAAACTTAATACCAATGCCGTCTGAAACAAAACCTGCTTTCTCAAAGCAGGTTTTGTTGTTTCTAAAGCAGGGCTATTCGGCACTATCTTTCAGCGTGTCTTTATAAGTATAAAGATAAGACGCGCCGACAAAGGATGCACCACCGACGACATTGCCCAAGAATACGGGAATCATGTTAAAGAAAAATTGCCCCCATGTGATGTTTGCGCCTGCCAGAATACCCGCTGGGATAACGAACATATTGGCGACAAGGTGTTGGAAGCCGTTTAATACGAAAATCATGACGGGGAACCAAATGGCCAGCATTCGTCCGGTTGTGTTTTTAGCGGCAAAATGCAGCCACGCGCCCATGCAGACCATCCAGTTACATGCTACTGCCGATACAAAAGCGCGGCCGAAATCCATATGGACTTTTGCCTCCGCCACAGCAATGGTTTTTTCTGCCATGCTGCCTTCAATCATACCGACATAGTACCCAAGGAAAAAAGCCATTGCCAGTGTGCCCACCAAATTGCCCATGCAGACGATAACCCAGTTGCGCAGCAGCATTTTGGAGGAAATCCGTCCGGCCAATCTGCCTAAAGACATGATCATCATATTGCTGGTTACATTTTGCTTCTGTATGAAAAAAGGCCGTCTGAACATTGAGGTTTCAGACGGCCTTGTTTTGATTTTTAAACTTACAAATGTGCCAGCTTTGCATTGCCTTCGCGAGGAATAGGGCGCGGATTGCCTTGTGCATCGATAGCGACGTAAGTGAACACGGCTTCGGTGACCAGTTGGCGGTCTTCCGTTACCATATCGTTCATCAAAGTCTTAACCCATACCTCGATTTTCAGTTGCAAAGAAGTATTGCCTACGCGGACACAATGACCGTAGCAGCACACGACGTTGCCGACCTTTACCGGTCTGATGAAATTCATTTCTTGAACGGCTACGGTTACAATTCGTCCCTGTGCGATTTCTGCCGCCAAAATACCGCCGCCTAGATCCATTTGCGACATAATCCAGCCGCCGAAGATATCCTGATTAGGGTTGGTATCGCGCGGCATGGCTACCGTACGCAATAAAAGTTGTCCTTCGGGTGCCGCATGTGTTTGTTTGTTGTCAGTCATAAATAATCCTGTCAAAAAAGTGCTATTTTACGCCATTTGTGGCGATAAACCTATGTAGGCCGTCTGAAAAATCAGCAGGTAAAGTGTTACAATCAACCTATTCATCAGACAAAGGAGAAAGCTCATGCATCCGATTCAAGAACCACGAAATAGCGGCCTTTTGCGCGTATCCGACATTCACGAAATCTACTGGGAAGAGTCAGGCAATCCTGATGGCCACCCCGTGATTTTCCTGCATGGCGGCCCCGGAGCAGGCGCATCACCGGCCTGTCGCGGCTTTTTCAACCCAGAGCATTTCCGCATCGTCATCATTGATCAACGCGGTTGCGGACGCTCTAAACCGTATGCCTGTATTGAAGACAACACCACATGGGATTTGGTTGCCGATATTGAAAAAGTACGCGAAATGCTCGGCATTCAAAAATGGCTGGTTTTCGGCGGCTCATGGGGCAGCACCTTGTCGCTGACTTATGCCGAAACCCATCCCGATCGCGTCAGCGGCTTAGTTTTGCGCGGTATTTTCCTGTGCAGGCCGTCTGAAATGGCATGGTTGAACGAAGCAGGTGGCGTAAGCCAAATTTATCCGGCTCAATGGCAAAAATTCATTGCCCCCGTAGCCGAAAACAAACGCCAAGCCCTAATTAAAGCCTACCATGAAATGCTGTTCAGCGAAGATGAAGCTACGCGCCTCAAAGCAGCTAAATCATGGGCAGATTGGGAAAGCTACCTTATTCGGTTTGAACCAAAAGACGTGGATGAAGACCCGCAAGCCTCCCTTGCCATCGCAAGAATGGAAAACCATTATTTCGTGAACGAAGGCTGGTTGCAGGGCGATAAAGCCATCTTGGCAAACATCGACAAAATCCGCCATATCCCAACCATCATCGTCCAAGGCCGCTACGATCTGTGCACCCCGATGCAAAGCGCGTGGGAACTCTCGCAAGCCTTCCCTGAAGCAGAATTGAGAATCGTCCAAGCAGGCCACTCTTCTTTTGATCCTTCGCTTTCCGAGGCTTTAGTGAAAGCGGTGGAGGATATCAGAAGCAAGTTATAAAGGGTAATTAATAAAAATGCCGTCTGAAAAAGTTTCAGACGGCATTTTTTCTATTTGCATATTAAATTTAATATCATATTATCATTGCATAATATCAGTTTAAATTTTTTAGAATTTCAATATGAAAACCCTAATTTACTACGCCCATTCTGCCCAAGACAAACTCGGTAATCTCTTGCCTTACGAACATTGGCAAACCTTGCAAAGCCATTCGGTCAATGTTGGCGAAATGGCGGCGGAGTTTGCTCGGGTATTTGGTGCACAGGAAATTGCTTGCCAGACGGGACAGCTTCATGACTTAGGGAAATATTCGGAACCCTTTAATCACCGATTGCATGGCGGTCCTTCAGTTGATCATGCCACCGCTGGAGCAAAAATTGCGGTAGAACACTGGGGAAATGTTATCGGCAAACTGATGGCGTTTTGCATTGCGGGGCATCATGCCGGGTTGGCAAATGGCAATGGTGAAGGGGATAACCGCCGCACGTTAAAGCAGCGGTTAGTATTGCAATTTGGCGCAGATATTCCCGCTCTCGATAACCTGTGGCAACAAGAAATCAAGCTTCCTGAAACCCTCTCTCCGCCACCACTCAAAGCCGACGCGCATCATCCTTTTTTCTCCTACGCTTTTTTCACCAGAATGCTCTATTCCTGCTTGGTGGATGCCGATTATCTTGATACTGAAGCCTTTTATTTAAACCTAGAAAACAAAACCGTCAAGCGCGGTAGTTATCCCGATTTAAACGCCTTACAACACAATTTCAATCAATTTATCAACGATTTCAGACGACGTATCGCCCAAGCTCCAGAGCAAACCGAAGCCGAAAAACGCAATGCCGCTTTAAACCGCCTGCGCAGCGAAATTCTCGATCATGGCGTAGAACAAGCGGCACAAGCGCAAGGACTGTTTACGCTCACCGTGCCGACCGGCGGCGGTAAAACCTTCACTTCCATGGCATTTGCGCTGGAACACGCCAAACGGCACGGTATGCGGCGCATGATTTACGTCATCCCGTTCACCAGCATCATTGAACAAAATGCCGCCGAATTCCGTAAAGCCTTTGGCGAATTGGGCGAACAAGCCGTATTGGAACATCACAGCACCTTCGACGACGGCAAACTGCAAAATGAGGCCACCAAAGACAAATTGCGCCTGGCCTCGGAAAACTGGGATGCGCCGATTGTCGTGACCACCGCCGTGCAATTCTTCGAATCCCTCTTTGCCGATCGCTCCTCGCGCTGTCGCAAGCTGCACAACATCGCAGGCTCCGTCATCATCCTCGACGAAGCGCAAATGCTGCCGCTCAATCTTTTGCTGCCCATTATGCAAGCCATCAAAGAATTGGCGCAGAACTACCGCTGCAGTGTCGTCATGTGCACCGCCACCCAGCCAGCCGTGCAAGCCGAAAACGGCTTCTATCGCGGCTTTGAAAACGTGCGCGAAATCGCTCCAAAACCGACCGCACTTTTCGAAAAACTGCGCCGCACCACCGTGCAACACATCGGCACACAAACCGATGCCGACCTGCTCGCCAAACTCGCCGAACACCCGCAAATGCTCGTCATCGTCAATAACCGTCGCCACGCCCGCAGCCTGTACGACCAAGCCAAACACCTTGACGGCACGTTCCACCTGACTACCTTAATGTGTGCCAAACACCGCAGCCAAAAACTCGATGAAATCCGAGGCCGTCTGAAAAACGACGAACCCTGCCGCGTCATCGCCACCTCCTTAATCGAAGCCGGCGTTGATGTGGATTTTCCGCTAGTAATGCGCGCCGAAGCAGGTTTAGACAGCGTTGCCCAAGCTGCAGGACGCTGCAACCGCGAAGGTAAAAGGCCGTCTGAAAACAGCTTTGTCTGGATATTCGCGCCTGAGGATAAATGGACAGCCCCGCCCGAACTTGCCACCCAAGCCGCCGTCATGCGCCTGACCGCCGACAGCTTTTCAGACGACCTCTTATCAACCCAAGCAGTTGCCGCCTACTTCGCCGAGCTTTATCAATTAAAAGGCAGCGAACTGGACAATAAAAAAATTCTGAAAATGCACAACGATACAGGGCAAAGCCTCGATTTCCCATTCCAAACCATCGCCGACAAGTTCCGCATGATCGAAAGTCACATGCAGCCGCTGATTATTCCGTTCGATGTTGATGCTGAAAACCTCATCAGCAGCCTGCACCACGCCGACCACATCGGCGGACTCTTACGCAAACTGCAACCCTACACCGTCCAAATCCCCGAAAAAGCCCTTGCCGCTTTATATAAAGCAGGACGTATTGAACCGATTAACGAGAAAAACTTTGGCAAACAGTTTTATACGCTGATTGGGCTGGATTTGTATGATGAAGTGGCTGGGCTTTCTTGGGAGGATACGGAGTTTTGAAGGGAGAGAGTTTGGTGTTTTGAGGTTGATTTCTTTATTTAACTTCTTTAGAAGTTGATTTTGGTATTTGCTAGGGATAATATACTACAGAATGCTAATTCATTGATATGAGACTAACGAAATAAGACTGATTAGAAAATCTTAACTTAAGGATAACATTATGAATAACAAAAAATTTTTGCGTGGTTCAACTTGGAGTCAATGGGATTTGCACATTCATACTCCAGCTTCATTTCATTGGAATGGAGAAAAATTCAACGGAGATAAAAAACATGATGATGCTTTAATCGATGAAATGATTCATGCTTTGAATAATGCAGAACCAGAAGTCTTTGCCATTATGGATTATTGGACGTTTGACGGATGGTTTAAATTGCAAAATAGGTTAAAAGAACCCGATTCGCCTAAATTGGAAAAAACTGTTTTCCCAGGAATGGAACTTCGATTAGCTTCCCCAATGAAAGGAAGATTGAATGCCCATGTTATCTTTTCTAATGAAATTGAAGAACAGAACCTTTTAGATTTTCGTTCTGCATTAAAAATAGAATTAGTCGATAGACCATTATCAGAATCCGCACTAATAGAACTAGCTCAAGAACATATAGGTGAAGATAAATTAAGAGTTCATGGTTTTAATAAACAGAAAGTTTCTTGCGATACAACTGCCTTATTAGCAGGAGCAATCATTGCTGAAATTAATGCTGATTCCTATAAAGAAGCAATCTCAAAAGTTCCTAATGGACATGCAATAGGATTAATGCCTTGGGATACAAATGATGGCTTAGTGGAAGTTAAGTGGCAAGAACATTATGCTTACGCAATGAAATTGTTCCAGAGTTCCCTTATTTTTGAGACAAGAAATAATACTGATTTGCGGGCTGCATTTGTTGGGGAGAAAACATCTGGTAATGCGAAATATTTTGATAGTTTTCAATCTGGCTTAAAAAATATCTCTAGACTTGCTGTTTCAGGTAGCGATGCGCATTGTTTTATTGGCGAACAAGGTAATAACAATAAGCGTGGCTATGGTGATTTCCCATCAAATAAGAAAACTTGGATTAAAGCAGAACCAACTTTTAAAGGATTGCAACAAGCGATTTTAGAGCCTGCAAAACGTTCTTATATTGGAGAAAAACCACCCAAATTACATGAAATTGAGTTAAATAAAACTTTTTATATTGATTCTGTAAAAGTTCAAAAAACAGGAATAAAACCTGTAGGTCAATGGCTGGATGGTTGTGAAATTCCTTTAAATCCTGATTTGACAGCTATTATTGGGAATAAAGGTAGTGGTAAAAGCGCATTGGCTGATGTAATTGCGATGCTTGGAAATTCCAAGCAATCAAAGCATTTTAGTTTTTTGAAAAGAGATCGCTTTTGGGGCAAATCAGGAGAGCCAGCTAATCATTTTACAGGAACGTTAATTTGGTGCGATGGTGGTGAAGAATCACGTTTACTTAATGAATTATCTCCAGAAGAAAAAACAGAACGTGTACGTTATATCCCGCAAGGATATTTCGAAGAACTTTGTAATGAGCATACATCAGGTAAATCAAATGCTTTTGAACGAGAACTTCGTTCGGTCATATTTTCACATACGAGTGAAGATATGCGACTTGATGCACTTGATTTCGAACAATTAATAGAAAAACAGGAACAATCTCTTAGAAATAGACTAAGTGAATATCGTAAAGATTTAGCTAAGATTAATGAAGAAATTGTTGGAATTGAAGAGCAATTACAGCCTATCGAACTAAAAAAACTGACTGAAGCACTTCAACTAAAAAATACGCAAATTGAGGAACACAAAAAGCTCAAGCCAAATGAGGTTATCAAGCCCGAAATTGCTTTGGATACAACACAACAGAAAATTGCTGATGATCTTGATGAAGTTAATCGACAAATACAAAGCCGACAAGAACGTCAGAAGACTATTGCTAGCGCAAATACAGTACTTGCTAAGCAAAAACAAGCGATATTCAATATTCAGGAACGATTATCCTTACTTCAACGTTCATTTGAGCAACTGGAACAAGAATCAACAGATGATTTAACTTTACTTGAGTTGTCTTGGAATGATATTGCTGTACTGGATATTAGAATATCAGCATTAGATTCCAAAAAGGAAGTGATTTCATCTAAACAGTTAGAGTTCAAAACGGAGAGTGAAAGAGTTGCAGGTGAGATTAACGAATTAACAGGAAAACAAAAAACATATACTGCTCAATTGGATGCGCCGCAAAGGCAGTATGAGGCATATCAACGACAACTCACAGAATGGACGCAAAAACTTGATGCTTTAACAGGGTCTCCTACTGAACCTGAAACGAAAATAGGGTTGGAAACAAGGATACAACAGATTGAACAACTACCTTTAGAGCTTGAAAAACTCCGTGAAAGAAGATTGCAGTTATCAAGAGATATTTTTGATACGTTAAATGCGCAACGTGAAGAAAGGGAAAAATTATTTAAACCTGTTCAAGATTTAATCCAAGATAATTCTCTGATAAGAGATGACTATAAATTACAATTTCAGGCGACGTTGTCTGCTTCTTCGGATGCAATTGCTAACCAGCTATTTGGATTAATCAAACAAACTTCTGGAGAATTTCGTGGACAAGACGAGGCATTAACCGTTATTAGAACATTATTTGATGCCTATGATTTAAATGATAAAGAGGGGGTTACAGGTTTTATAAGTAATCTATTTGAAAAAATTGAAACAGCTTCCAAGGGCAATAATGAAAAGGCAGTTGGTATCTCTAATATATTGAAGAAAGATCAGACTGCCAATGCTGTTTATGATCTGATATTTGGCTTGGAGTTCCTTGAGCCAAGATATTCATTAGTATTTCAGGATACACAGATAGAACAGCTATCACCAGGACAAAGAGGAGCATTGTTATTAATCTTCTACTTATTGGTGGATAAAGGACAATTGCCGATTATTCTTGATCAACCGGAAGAGAATTTAGATAACGAGACAGTATTTCGCTTATTAGTACCAGTGCTTTCTGAAGCAAAGAAAAAACGCCAAATTATTATGGTTACGCATAACCCTAATTTGGCGGTTGTTTGCGATGCTGAACAAATTATTTATGCCAATTTCAGCCGTTCCGATAATTTCACAATAAGTTATCAGACTGGTGCTATTGAAAACGATGAAATCAATAAACGAGTAGTTACGGTACTAGAGGGTACTAAACCAGCCTTTGATAATCGTTCGGGAAAATATTTCTAAAGAATGTTTAATACTGATTTATAAGAGTTTTTCCGTTGTTTTTTAGGTCATCTGAAAACTTTTCGCACTTAACCGTGCGTGGATTGAAACTAAAGTAGTTAGATTAGTCAGCTAATCCGCCCCTTCTTTATGAAGGGGCGTGTGTACAACCAAAAGGAGAACCAAATGAACCAAATCCGCCTACACATTTGGGGCGATTATGCCTGTTTTACCCGTCCGGAGATGAAGGTGGAGCGGGTGTCTTATGATGTCATCACGCCGTCGGCGGCGCGCGGGATTTTGGCGGCGGTGCATTGGAAGCCGGCGATTCGGTGGGTGATTGACCGGATTTATGTGTTGAAACCGATTCGGTTTGAGTCGGTGCGGCGCAATGAGTTGGGCGGCAAGATTTCGGCGGGCAAGGTCAGCGGCGCGATGAAGCGCAAGAGCGTTGCTGATTTATATACGCTGATTGAAGACGACCGCCAGCAGCGCGCAGCGACGGTGCTTAAAGATGTGGCTTATGTGATTGAAGCCCATGCGGTGCTGACGGCAAAAGCGGGGACGGATGAGACCGTTACCAAGCATATCGAGATGTTCAAACGCCGTGCGAAAAAAGGGCAATGCTTTCAGCAGCCTTGTTTGGGTGTGCGTGAATTCCCTGCCGATTTTGCGTTGATTGATGAAGGCGAGCCGCTGCCGCCGTCGGCATTATCGGAAAACGAGGCAAACCGCGATTTAGGCTGGATGCTGCACGATATTGATTTTGACCACGGCAATACGCCGCATTTTTTCCGCGCGGAAATGAAAGATGGCGTGATTGATGTGCCGCCGTTTTACGCCGAGGAGGTGAAAGCATGATTCTTGCGTCCCTTGCCCGCTATTACCGCCGTTTGGCGGCGGAAACCGATGAAATGGGCAACCCGAAAGTACCGCCTTATGGCTTTAGTGAGGAGAAAATCGGTTGGATTTTGGTGTTGGATAAAGAAGGCTGTCTGAAAACCGTTGTGCCGAATCTGACTGCCGATAAAAAGCCGCAGCCGAAGTTGATGAGCGTGCCGCGCCCTGAAAAACGCACGTCGGGTATCAAACCGAATTTTTTGTGGGATAAAACCGCTTACGCGCTTGGCGTGGAAGCCAATAAAAACAAAGCCGAAGCGAAAGAAAAACCCTTTACGTCGTCTGAAAAAACTTTTGACGCCTTTAAGCAATACCATCTCGATTTACTGCAAAACAGCGAAGATGAAGGCTTGCAAGCCTTGTGCCGTTTTCTGCAAAACTGGCAGCCTGATAATTTCGCTACCGAAAATCTGCCTGCCGAAATGCTCGATGCTAATATTGCATTTTCTTTTGAAAAACCGACCGCTTGTATTCATAAGCGAGAAGCAGCACAGACCATATGGGCTAAATGTCTGAAAAGTGATGAGGCTGAAGAAGGCTTGTGCCTGATTAGCGGCGACACCGCCCCGATTGCACGGCTGCATCCGGCGATTAAAGGCGTGTTTGGCGGGCAAAGCTCCGGCGGTTCGATTATTTCATTCAACAAAGAAGCCTTTGCCTCTTTTGGCAAAGAGCAAGGCGCAAATTCGCCTGTTTCCGAACAATCCGCGTTTGCCTACACCACCGCGCTGAACTATCTGTTGCGTCGCGAAAATGATCACTGCCTGACCATAGGCGATGCCAGCACGGTCTTTTGGGCGGAAGCGGACGATAATGCGACGGCGCAGACTGCCGAAGGCTTCTTCGCGCAAGTGTTCACGCCACCAGATGACGAACAAGAAAGCGCCAAAGTTTTCAACGTATTGGAACAAATCGGCAAAGGTCGTCCGCTGCAAGAAATTGCGCCCGAACTCTCTCCCAATACCCGTTTTTATATCTTAGGGCTTGCCCCCAATGCCGCGCGGATTTCTGTTCGGTTTTGGCTGGACACCACCTTTGGGCAGTTGGCGGAAAATTTGGCGCAGCATTGGCAAGATTTAGCCCTTGAGCCTTGCGCATGGAAAACGCCGCCGTCTATTTGGCGACTTTTATTGCAAACTGCCGTATTGGGCAAAAGCGAAAATATCTCCCCTGTATTGGCAGGTGAAATGACCCGCGCCGTGATTTGCGGTACGCCGTATCCCTTAAGTTTGTTGTCGCAACTGATTACCCGAATCCGCGCCGATGGAGACGTGAACGGTCTGCGCGTGGCAATGATAAAAGCCGTATTAGAGCGGCGTTTTAGAAAAGGTTTTATCGAAGAAGGAGTTCCTATGAGTTTGAACAATGAAAGCCCGAATCGCGCTTATCTTTTAGGGCGGCTGTTTGCCGTGTTGGAGCGCATTCAATATCAGGCGTTGGGAGAATTAAACGCCGGCATCGCCGACCGCTATTACGGCTCTGCATCCGCTGTGCCGTTTTCGATTTTTCCGCGTCTTTTGTCGGGTGCAAAACACCATTTATCGCGTCTGCGTAAAGACAAGGCCGGCATGGCGGTGAATTTGGATAAAGATTTGAGCGAAATCATTGCCAAACTGCCCGAAACCTTTCCGCGCCATTTGAGCATTGACGAGCAAGGCCGCTTCGCCATCGGCTATTACCATCAAAAACAAAGCTATTTTGCTAAAAAAGAAACCGCTGAAACCATTGAAAACTAAGGAGCCAGAAAATGTCTGCCATTCAAAACCGCTATGAATTTGTTTACTTTTTTGATGTCACCAACGGCAACCCCAACGGCGATCCCGATGCGGGCAATATGCCGCGTCTTGACCCCGAATCCAGTAAAGGTTTGGTAACCGATGTCTGCCTGAAACGCAAAATTCGTAATTTTGTCGAAATCAGCAGCGAAAACGAAGCCGGTTACGAAATCTACGTTAAAGAAAAAAGCGTGTTAAACCTGCAAAACAAACGCGCTTATGAAGCGCTCGGCATTGAATCTGAAGCCAAAAAACTGCCCAAGGACGAAGCCAAAGCCCGCGATATTACCGCGTGGATGTGCAAAAACTTCTTCGATATCCGCACCTTTGGCGCCGTGATGACCACCGAAGTCAACAGCGGACAAGTGCGCGGCCCGGTGCAGCTGGCGTTTGCCCAATCCATCGACCCGATTGTGCCGCTGGAAGTTTCCATCACCCGCATGGCGGTAACCAACGAAAAAGACTTGGAAAAAGAACGCACTATGGGGCGCAAATACATCGTACCTTACGCGCTCTACCGCGTGCACGGCTTTATCTCCGCCAACCTTGCCGCCAAAACCGGTTTTTCAGACGACGACTTAGCCAAACTCTGGCAAACCCTGACGTTGATGTTTGAACACGACCGCTCCGCCGCCCGTGGCGAAATGGCAGCACGCAAACTGATTGTTTTCAAACACGACAGCGCACTCGGCAGCCAGCCTGCACATAAACTGTTTGACACCGTGAAAGTCGAACGCGTAAACGGCGAATCAGGTACGCCGGCAAGCGGTTTTGGCGATTACAAAATCAGCGTGGTTTCAGACGGCTTAAATGGCGTGAGTGTGGAAGAATATTTGTAAAAATGTCTGAAAAGATGACCGCTTGTATTATAGAAGCAGAAAAGGAAAATCAGGACACGCGCCTGATTCCTCTTTCCGCCCTGCAACACTACGCCTTTTGTCCGCGCCAATGCGCGTTGATTCACAACGAGCAGGCGTGGGCGGAGAACTATTTGACCGCGCAGGGAAAGGCGCTGCATGAGCGGGTGGATTCGGGCGAGCCGGAAACGCGCAAGGGCGTGCGCTTTGAGCGGACGGTGCATGTGTCGGCGGAGAAGCTGGGCATCAGCGGCGTGTTGGATTTGGTGGAAGTGGATACAAAAACAGGCCGTCTGAAACCCGTGGAATACAAACGTGGCAAGCCCAAACCCGACCCGATGGACGAAATCCAGCTTTGCGCCCAAGGCTTGTGCCTGGAAGAAATGACGGGGCAAATCGTCTCTGATGGCGCGCTGTGGTATATGCAAACCCGCCACCGTATCCCCGTCGTGTTTTCAGACGACCTACGCACCCAAACTCTCGCCACCATCGCCGCCGTGCGCGAACTTCTAAACAGCGGACAAACTCCGCCGCCCGACTACGGCAAACGCTGCAAAGCCTGCTCGCTGGTGGAGATTTGCCAGCCGGAGTTGCTGGGGAAACGGGATAGGAGTGTGGGGTATGTAGCGGAGTTGTTTGGGAATTGAGTGAATATTTAAATAAGCTTAATTATAACCATATCGTAGGTGATTTTATGAAAATAAAAATGCAAAGAGTTTTTTATCCTGTAGGACAGGGGGGATTTTATAGTGAATCATTTTCAACAGAAAATAGTAAATTTAATGTTGTGTATGATTGTGGTTCAGTATCAAAAGGTATTGATAAAGTAGTTTCAAATAGTTTTGATAAAAATGAAGATATAGATATTTTATTCATTTCTCACTTTGATAATGATCATGTTAATAAAATTAAAATTTTAAAAAATAGTGTGCGAAAAATAAAAAATGTAGTCATGCCTTTGCTCTCTGATGAGAACAAGTATATTTTGCTAGCTTTATATGAGTCATTAGGTAAAGATTATGAGGATTCTATAGAAATTATCAGTAATCCAAATGTTTTTTTTGATGATGATACAAAGATTATTCGTATTAAGAAAGTTAATGAAGATGTAAATTTGGATTCTGCTCAATCCATAGTTAATATAAATGAAGTTTATTCTGATACTTTAAATAGCGGGGAAAATATTAGTTTCTCTATTGATGGAAAAGAGTTTTGGGTTTACAAGCCATACAACTATGATTATGAAAAAAGATATAAACAATTAATAATTGAGCTTCAGTCAAAGGGTTTGTCAATTAAAGATTTAAATGATGCTGATTATGTAAATATTAACATTAAATTAATTAGGGAGTGTTATAAGAAAATAAGTGGAAATATCAATCAAAACTCGTTAGTGTTATACTCTAATGGCATTAAAGATAAATTATATAATTGTTCACTAAACTATATTGGTAAAGACTTTAGCTTTAACTTATTGCGTTATGATTGTTTCTTGTGTTATTGCGTTTTAAATAATGAGTTTAAAATTGGATGTATTTATACTGGAGATGTAGATCTAAAAGTAATTAGAAATAATTTTATAAAACAAATAAAAAGTTTCAGTAATCATTTACCAATTAATACAATACAAGTTCCACATCATGGCAGTAAAAATGGATTTAGCATTGATTTCTTTAAAGATTTTGATAAAGGAACTTGTAAAATAATATCTCCAATTTCATTTGGTTTATCTAACTCTTATGGTCATCCATCAAGTATGGTTATTAAGCAGTTAACATCGGAATGCCATTTTCCTGTTTATGTTACGAATGATAAGAGGGATTTATTCACCCAAGTTTTTGAGTTTGAAGTTTAGTAAGTTAAATGCATCATAACTGCGTTTTACCTTCTATAGGATTAAAAATATAGTCTAAATAATTATTCCTGATATCTAATTCTATTTTCCAAAAACGAGGTAAAAACCCAAGGAGTTTTCCCATGCGCAAACTGCAAAACACGCTCTATATCACCACCCAAGGCAGCTATCTGCATAAGGAGCGGGAGACGCTGGTGGTGGAGCAGGAGCGTAAGAAGGTGGCGCAGTTGCCGGTGCATTCCATAGGGCATATTTTCTGTTTTGGGAATGTGCTGGTTTCGCCGTTTTTGCTAGGGTTTTGCGGCGAAAATAATGTGAATTTGGCGTTTTTTACCGAAAACGGGCGTTATTTGGGGCGGCTTCAGGGGCGGCAGAGCGGCAATGTGCTGCTGCGTCGGGCGCAGTATCGGGTGTCGGAGCAAAATCCCGTGCCGATTGCGCGCAATATCATTGCGGCGAAGATTCAGGCGAGTAAACGGGTGCTTCAGCGGCAGATTCGCAATTATGGCGAGAATGCGGCGATTCAAAGTGCGGTCGATGCTTTGAACATTTCACTGCGGCAGTTGAAGGGCGCGGCGGAGCTGGACGTGGTGCGCGGTATTGAGGGCGATGCGGCGGCGCGTTATTTCGGCGTATTTGGGCAGCTTTTGAGCGAAAAAAGCGGTTTTGTTTTTGACGGGCGCAACCGCCGTCCGCCCAGAGACGGGGTGAATGCGCTGTTGTCGTTTGTGTACAGCATTCTGGGCAAGGACATCAGCGGCGCGCTGCAAGGCGTGGGGCTGGATCCGCAGGTGGGTTTTCTGCACGCCGACCGACCGGGACGCGACAGTTTGGCGCAGGATATTTTGGAAGAATTCCGCGCGTGGTGGGCAGACAGGCTGGTGTTGTCGCTGATTAACCGAGGGCAAATCAAACCGCAGGATTTCGTTACCGAAGCAAGCGGCGCGGTGAGTTTAAAAGCCGATGCGCGTAAGCTGTCGTTTCAAGCCTTGCAGGCGAAAAAGCAGGAGAAAATCGTTCATCCGTTTTTAGGCGAGGAAGTGGAAATCGGGCTGCTACCGTATATTCAGGCAATGCTGTTGGCGCGGCACTTGCGCGGAGATTTGGCGGAATATCCGCCGTTTTTGATGAGATAGGTTTGCAGGTCGTCTGAAAATGGGTTGGATGTTTTCAGACGACCTCTAAAGCAGCCTGCACATGGGAATACAAAATGCTGATGCTGATTACTTACGATATTTCGCTGGAAGATGCGGAAGGACAGGCAAGGCTGCGGCGCGTGGCAAAATTGTGTTTGGACTACGGCGTGCGCGTACAGTATTCGGTGTTCGAATGCGACATCGCGCCCGATCAATGGGTTGTTTTAAAAGACAAACTCTTAAAAACCTACAACCCCGAAACCGACAGTCTGCGCTTTTACCATCTGGGCAGTAAATGGCGGCGCAAAGTGGAACACCATGGCGCAAAACCGGCGGTGGATGTGTTTAAGGATACGTTGATTGTGTAAATCGCCAACCTGCGGTTCTCATGAAAATGCGGCAGGGTTGGCGAATTGGGATTGTTCTTTAATAATCAGGATATTGCGAATGCGGGCGTAACGGAAAAGGCTGTGTTATACTCGCGTTCACGCTTTTCTTAGGAGCTTAGCGAAATCGGGGCTGCGAAACCTGATGGAACAAGGCTTTTAAGAGAGGCTCAGCCGCCTTCGGGCGGCTGTGTGTTGAA
>NZ_KV799706.1:397135-397949 GCF_001810035.1 Neisseria sp. HMSC058F07
CCGCCTTCGGGCGGCTGTGTGTTGAAACGACACCGCCATCAACGCCGTCGCCTACGTCAACGCAGCCGCCTTCGGGCGGCTGTGTGTTGAAACTACACCAATGCTGACAGCGTATACGGCGGCAAAGGCAGCCGCCTTCGGGCGGCTGTGTGTTGAAACTTTTTACCAATAACGGGAGTAAAGCATGTCTTGTCCAGCCGCCTTCGGGCGGCTGTGTGTTGAAACTAGGCGAAATTCGGGGAGATGAAGCCTTTATGTTCAGCCGCCTTCGGGCGGCTGTGTGTTGAAACATAGGTAGAGCAGATGTGATATTTACAGGAAAACTACAGCCGCCTTCGGGCGGCTGTGTGTTGAAACTATCGAAAGGAAATCACAATGAAAAAGTTATCTTCAGCCGCCTTCGGGCGGCTGTGTGTTGAAACCATGTTGTATGCGCGTTGGCAATCATGGCATCGGCAGCCGCCTTCGGGCGGCTGTGTGTTGAAACATTGCCGTCTGCTTTGCTTTGCACTGTCGTGATCCAGCCGCCTTCGGGCGGCTGTGTGTTGAAACATCGCCGAATACCAAACGCCTGCCGAGCGTGAATCAGCCGCCTTCGGGCGGCTGTGTGTTGAAACGCAGTGTTTTGACCGTGTCAGCAATCACTATCGCGGCTCCAGCCGCCTTCGGGCGGCTGTGTGTTGAAACGCCGTTGATGATGTCAAATAACGCCTGGATATAACCAGCCGCCTTCGGGCGGCTGTGTGTTGAAACCCGTTTATCGGTATCGCGCGCCTGATTGTTAATAACCAGCCGCCTTCGGGCGGCTGTGTGT
>NZ_KV799706.1:398049-398465 GCF_001810035.1 Neisseria sp. HMSC058F07
CGCCTTCGGGCGGCTGTGTGTTGAAACTGATTGAGCTGAGCGGTAAGGGTTGCAATGTTGCAACAGCCGCCTTCGGGCGGCTGTGTGTTGAAACTCAGGCCATTTTAGCCAAACATTCATGTCTTGAACAGCCGCCTTCGGGCGGCTGTGTGTTGAAACTCGCAAATAGTCGACTTCATCTTCTGACAAATCCGCAGCCGCCTTCGGGCGGCTGTGTGTTGAAACAGGTAGGCAGAAGCCGATAGCAAGACATCGAAAGCAGCCGCCTTCGGGCGGCTGTGTGTTGAAACGAAGTACCTGAGGGTCATGTAATGATGGTTTACAGCAGCCGCCTTCGGGCGGCTGTGTGTTGAAACTGAAAGAGTTGCAGGCATTCACTGGATCAGGTCCAGCCGCCTTCGGGCGGCTGTGTGTTG
>NZ_KV799706.1:398565-414249 GCF_001810035.1 Neisseria sp. HMSC058F07
CCGCCTTCGGGCGGCTGTGTGTTGAAACTCTGCCACCGTATCTCATGTCTAAGTAAGGAAGAGGGGCTGTATGTTCAAATATTGTCCAAGCAGACCGCTCTTCTTTTGATCCTTCGCTTTCCGAAGCTTTAGTGAAAGCTGTGAAGGATATTAGAAGCAAGTCATAAAGGGTAATCAATAACAATGCTGTCTGAAAAAGTTTCAGACAGCATTTTTTCTATTTGCATATTAAATTTAATATCATATTATCATTGCATAATATCAGTTTAAATTTTTTAGAATTTCAATATGAAAACCCTAATTTACTACGCCCATTCTGCCCAAGACAAACTCGGTAATCTCTTGCCTTACGAACATTGGCAAACCTTACAAAGCCATTTGGTCAATGTTGGGAAAATGGCGGTGGAGTTTGCTCGGGTATTCGGTGCCTGCCATACTGGACAGCTTCATGACTAAGGGAAATATTCGGAAGCCTTTAACCGCCAATTACATGGCAGCCCTTTAGTCGATCAAGCTATCGCCGGAGCCAAAATTGCAAAAATGCTTGCTTCAGGGTGGGTTCCAAAGTATAAACTGTGGTTATCTTTCGTAGGCTAGATAACTTTATTAATGAATTAAAAGGCAAAAATAATGGAAATTAAACAAACCAATCCAACCATCAAATCTCGTGCGGCGGTGGCATTCTCCCCAAATCAACCCTTACAAATTGTGGAAATCGACGTAGAAATGCCACGCAAAGGCGAGGTGTTAATTCGTAACACTCACACTGGTGTGTGCCATACTGATGCGTTTACGTTGTCAGGAAGCGATCCTGAAGGCGTATTCCCTGTGGTGCTTGGACACGAAGGTGCGGGTGTGGTCGTTGCTGTGGGCGAAGGTGTGTCAAGCGTAAAACCAGGTGATCACGTCATTCCTCTTTACACCGCTGAATGTGGCGAATGTGAGTTTTGTCGTTCAGGTAAAACCAACTTATGCGTTTCAGTGCGTGATACACAAGGTAAAGGCTTAATGCCAGATGGCACGACGCGTTTTTCTTATCAAGGTCAGCCGATCTATCACTATATGGGCTGTTCGACTTTCAGTGAATACTCAGTTGTTGCCGAAGTTTCACTGGCGAAAATCAACCCGGAAGCAAACCACGAACAAGTATGTTTACTCGGCTGCGGCGTTACCACAGGTATTGGTGCGGTACATAATACGGCAAAAGTGCAAGAAGGCGACTCTGTTGCAGTGTTTGGTTTAGGGGCGATTGGTTTAGCTGTGGTGCAAGGTGCACGTCAAGCTAAAGCGGGTCGTATTATTGCTATTGATACCAATCCTGCAAAATTCGAGCTGGCAAAACAATTTGGTGCAACGGATTGTTTAAATCCTAACGATTACGATAAACCAATCAAAGATGTGTTGTTAGACATCAATAAATGGGGTATTGACCATACCTTTGAATGTATCGGCAATGTAAACGTGATGCGTCAAGCATTAGAAAGCGCACACCGTGGTTGGGGACAATCCATTATCATCGGCGTAGCGGGTGCAGGGCAAGAAATTTCAACTCGCCCGTTCCAGTTGGTAACCGGTCGTGTTTGGAAAGGCACGGCGTTTGGTGGCGTGAAAGGCCGCTCTGAACTGCCGAAAATGGTGGAAGATTCAATGAAAGGCGATATCGAGTTAGAACCGTTTGTGACCCACACAATGACGCTCGATCAAATTAATGAAGCCTTTGAGTTAATGCATGAAGGTAAATCGATCCGCGCTGTTATTCATTACTAAGGTACGCGATGAAACTGATTGAACAACATCAAATTTTTGGTGGTTCGCAACAAGTGTGGGCACACCATGCCCAAACGCTGCAATGCGAAATGAAATTTGCCGTCTATTTGCCGGATAATCCGGAGAATCGACCGCTTGGTGTGATTTATTGGCTTTCCGGCTTAACGTGTACGGAACAAAATTTCATTACCAAATCAGGCTTTCAGCGTTACGCGGCAGAACATCAAGTAATTGTGGTTGCTCCCGATACCAGCCCTCGCGGAGAGCAAGTGCCGAACGATAATGCTTACGATTTAGGGCAGGGTGCGGGCTTTTATCTTAATGCGACCGAGCAGCCTTGGGCGACGAATTATCAAATGTATGATTATATTTTGAATGAGTTGCCTAGTCTGATTGAGGAAAATTTCCCTACCAACGGCAAACGTTCGATTATGGGACATTCAATGGGCGGACATGGCGCATTGGTATTGGCGCTGCGAAACCAAGAACGTTATCAAAGTGTTTCTGCCTTTTCGCCCATTTTATCGCCTAGCCTCGTGCCTTGGGGAGAAAAAGCCTTTTCTGCCTATTTAGGAAAAGATCGCGAAAAATGGCAGCAATATGATGCCAGCTCACTCATTCAACAAGGCTATAAAGTACAAGGTATGCGCATTGATCAGGGCTTGGAAGATGAGTTTTTGCCAACACAATTACGTACCGAAGATTTTATTGAAACCTGTCGTGCGGCAAATCAACCAGTCGATGTGCGCTTCCACAAAGGCTATGATCATAGCTATTACTTCATCGCCAGTTTTGTTGGCGAGCATATTGCCTATCATGCGGCATTTTTGAAGTAAACCAAAGAAGTGATTCGTGAATCGACCAAACGTTGGTATGAACGTTAATTTTTTATGTTAACGAAAATAAAAAGGCATCAGATTGATGCCTTTTGTTTTTTATAAATGATAAAAAATAATGCTCTCAAAATGAACTAGTCTGCCCACTCTATTTAAATATCCCCCCATTCCAGTCCAAACCGTTGCAAATACTTTCTCAGTCGATCGCTGTCATTGACTTTTGCCCTTTCTGTTCGGGAGACGTTGAACAATGCACGGCCGGCGGCGGCCATGTTGGGATGTTTGCGGCATTCGTCGATAACGTGTTGCAGTTGTAGTTTGTCGAATAAATCCAATGTGTCCCAATCGATTTTATCGGGGTAGTCTTGTGCTTTTTCAGACGGCCTGTTATGTAGGAGGCCGTCTGAAAAGGGTTCTTCCGACCATAACCATTTGAGGCGTTCGATTTCGGCTTGGACTTGTTCTACTTGTATCCTGCCTTGCGGCGCGAGTGTGGCCAGGCGCATGATGCTGGCGGCGAGGTCGCGGAAGTTGCCGCGCCATGGTGCTTGGTTGGAGTGGGCGAAGTCGAGGTAGGTGGCCAGGGCTTCTTTGTTGAAGCGGGTGGTTCGGCCGAGTTCTTGCGAGGCTAAGGCGAGCTGGTGTTCGACGTTGGGCTCGATGTCTTCGCGACGGTTGGCGAGTGCAGGTAGTGGGTAATTCCAGATATTAATGCGGGCGAACAGGTCTTCGCGGAAGCGTCCGGCGCGGATTTCGTGGCGTAGGTCGCGGTTGGTGCCGGCGATAAGTTGGAAGTCGCTTTTGACTTCGCTGTCGCTGCCGACGGGATAAAAGTGTTTTTCTTCAATGGCTTTGAGCAACATAGCTTGCTCGTCCAAGCCCAATTCGCCAATTTCATCTAAAAACAATACACCGCCGTCGGCGGTTTTCAAATAGCCTTCACGCTTTTCTGCAGCACCGGTAAAGGCGCCTTTTTTGTGGCCGAACAGGGCAGATGCTGCGCCGTCGCCGCGAAGGGTGGCGCAGTTTACATCGACAAATGTGCCTTTAATCAGATGGCGCGCTTTTTTCAATTCAAAAATCCTGCGTGCCAGCATGGATTTACCTGCGCCTGTCGGGCCGGAAAGCAGAATGGGGGAAGGAGAGTTGAGTGCGACTTGTTCAATTTCGGCAATCATGCGGTTGAAGGCGGCGTTTTGGGTAGAAATGCCGCTTTTCAGGTAGCGCACTGCGTCATCGCGCACGGCGGCGAGGCGTTCGGCCAGCACGTCGTAACGCGCCAAGTCCAAATCGATGATTTCATAACTACCGACATTGCCGTCCTCCATACTGCGTCTTTGATTTTTGGGCGGAGCGGTTTGCAACAGTACGCCGGGGATTTGACGTGATTCCACCAATAAAAACAGGCAGATTTGGGCAACGTGTGTACCTGTCGTGATGTGGGTGAGATAGGTTTCTTCTTCTGTATCAAATGGATAGTTTGCTGCCCAATCGTGCAGTTTGGTATAAACCTCGGAGAAATCCCACGGGTTTGCCAGCTCCATAGGCACGAGATTGACGACTGTGTGCGGCGATACTTGCTGAATATCGGCTTTTACATGATCCGCCAGTTCGCGGTATTTCTCCGCATAAAACAGCTCCATACGGTCGAGATGAAAATCTTGACGCTGATTCATGGCGACGTTTGGCCGCCATTTCAACCAACGGCCCTGACCGAAACCTTTGTCCAGCACTGTACCAAGAAAGCTGACGGCGACTTGTTTTTTGGGGATGGTATTCATGTTTCAGAGGGCCTTTAAATTATTTTTCCAGGACAAATTTTCCGTTTACTTAGCCGCAAGTGTTTGTCCAAATCATCGAATCGCATCATATATCCTTGTATATTTTATTTTCTATATAACTATCTATAAATATATTTTTTAGTATTATACGCTATTTGGCGATAAAAGCCACTTTAAAATATATTTTCTTTATATTCAATTAATTAAAAATTATTTTTATAAAAATTTTATTCTTGGCACGCTGTTGGCTATGTTGTGAATGTAACGATACAGCAGATGCTTCGGGAAATACAGTTACCGGAGAAAAATTTTCCGTAAATTTAGTTGCTGTGTGGTTACAGGGCGAATGCCAACAAGACTACATTTGGATTAACAGGTTCGAATCCTGTCTCGTCTGATAGACGTTGAACGTCTTGTTTATTTAGTCGCTCACCCTTTTCAATATGGCAGGCAAATGCCTGGGGAAACTACAACATGGATATCCTTGTGTCGCAGGTTCGAGTCCTGTCTCTGTTATCCAAAATAGCAGAGTAGCTCAGTTGGTAGAGTAAAGGCATGTTTCCCTTAAAAACTTGTTGCGTGCCATATTACTTTTACGGCAGCAGGCGGATGCTCGGAGAGGGTACATTAACCTTTCACGTTAAAACCGTTTCTCTTCATGTTTATCCGCTACGCTGCCATCCATTCGAGGCCGTCTGAAATATTCAGGCGGGCTGATATAAAAACCGTTTTCGGTATATTTGGCAAATACCGGAGGAATTACAGCCTGCCAAGCTCGAGGTCGCGGGTTCGAGTCCCGTCTCTGTCGCCAACTATGGCAGAGTAGCTCAGAGGATAGAGCGCGTAAAAATTTCTCCACTCTTTGTTGCCCAATGTGCCACCCCTTATGGGCGAATGCTATTAGGATTACATTCCTTTCTTGCTACAAACCCGAATGATCCTAATTAAACTGGTCGCCCTACGGCAGTAGGCGGATGCCCGGAAGAGAATACATTAGCTTTCAGTTAAAAACGCTTCTCTTCATCTTTAGCCGCCACGCTGCCACCCATTCAAGGCCGTCTGAAAAACAAAGCTAAAACAAGTTCAGACGGCCTCAAACCAACAATATGAAAGAAAATGAAAATGGCTAATACTAATTTGTTTCAATCTATTAAAAACCGTTTTACTAAAACCGATACCCATAATGAAGCCGGCGGCATCGCCTACACGCTGACGCCCAAACAACAGCTGGCACAGCTTGCGGCTACCGGTTGTCTGAATAATACCTTCTATGCTGATGCACAAAGCCAACTTGACCAAGTGCTGAAATTGGCAGAAAGCCTGGATGCCGAGTTTATTGCCAAAACTGCCGTATATGCCCGTCAAAAAGGTTTTATGAAAGATATGCCTGCGCTGTTGCTTGCCGTGTTGGCGCAAAAAGACGTGAACATGCTCGCTCGTGTATTCGACCAAGTAGTGGACAACGGTAAAATGTTGCGTAACTTCGCACAAATTATCCGCAGCGGTGCAGTCGGCAGAAAATCTTTCGGCAACCGTCCGAAAAAACTGATGCAGACTTGGCTTTTGACCGCTACCGAAAAACAACTGTTGAACGCCGCCGTCGGCAATTCGCCGTCGCTGGCAGACGTGGTCAAAATGGTGCACCCAAAACCGCGTGAAGCATGGCGTGCCGCATGGTTTGCATGGCTGATCGGCAAACCGTACGACCGCGAAGCATTGCCACCCATTACCCGCGCTTTTGAAGATTACAAACAAAGCCGCCAAGGCGAATTGCCCAACGTTCCTTTCCAAATGCTCACTGCTTTAGACTTGAACAACGGCGACTGGGCACAAATCGCCCGCAACGGCTCATGGCAGCAGATTCGTCAAAACCTGAACACTTTCCTGCGCCACGAAGTGTTTGCTAAAAGCAAAAACATCAAAATGGTGGCAGAAAAACTGCGTGACGAAACCGCCATTGCCCGCGCCCGCGTCCTGCCTTATCAGTTGCTGACCGCGTATCAGGCAACATCTGACCAAATGCCGTCTGAAATCCGTGAAGCCCTGCAAGATGCGATGGAAACCGCCGTACAAAACGTACCGGCAATCCAAGGCAAAGTCGTGGTTTGTCCGGACGTTTCCGGCTCTATGCACAGCTCAGTTACAGGCTATCGCGGCAGCGCGACCAGCAAAACCCGCTGCATCGACATTGCCGCGCTCGTATCCGCCGCCATGTTGCGTACCAATCCGCAAGCCCGCGTGATACCGTTTGAACAAATCACGGTAAACGTCAAGCTCAATCCGCGCGACAGCATCATGACCAACGCCGAAAAACTCGCCAATGTTGGTGGCGGCGGAACGGCATGCAGCGCACCGCTCGCCATGCTGAACCGCGAAAAAGCCGACGTGGATTTGGTCGTCATCGTATCAGACAACGAAAGTTGGGCGGATGACAGCCAAGGATGGGGCGCCACAACCAGCCTGATGAAAGAGTGGGATATTCTGAAACGCCGTTGCCCAGAAGCCAAACTCGTTTGTCTGGATATCCAGCCCTACACCAAGGCTCAAACACGAAACCGTCACGATATCTTGAACATCGGCGGCTTCTCCGACCAAGTATTCTCCCTGATTGGTTCCTTTGCCGAACGAGGTATGGGTACAGATTTCTGGGTAGAAGAGATTGAGAAAACGCCGTTGGCAGCTGTGAACTGAAGCTAAGGCCGTCTGAAAAAAGGGTAGAAATATTTTTCAGACGGCCTATTTATTCAGTACCAGCTGAGAAAAGAATAAGGAAACAAAATGCAAAAATTTATCTTAATCCGCGGTCATCAAGGTTCGGGAAAATCGACGTTTGCCGAACAAAAAGCCGCCGAATTTAAAGTACAGTATCCAGATGCGGAAGTGGTCCGTATTGAAAACGATTTGTTCATTACCGATGAATATGGTGAATATCGTTGGTCGGGCGAAGCAGTGGATAAGGCGCAAAAACGCGGTAATGCTTTGATGACTGAAACTTTGAGACTTGGACGCCAAAATCCGAATCGAAATATTTTGATCATTAATTCCAATACCAACCAAAAAGCTTCGCGTTGCCGTCATTTATTGGATCAGGCGGAGAAAAGCGGTTTTGAAACAGAAGTTTATCGACTGCACAATTTCTATCCCAACCTGCACGGTGTAAAAGAGCATGACGTGTTGGCGGCGTATATCAAGTTGAACCAAAACCGAGTGGCAAACGAAATCCATATCGAGGCCGTGCAGCCGGCAAATGCGGAACAGTTAGAAAAAATCGAACAGATGCAGGCTATCGAGCATAAGCCGCTGGTGTTTGATGAGGCGCAGCAAACCTTTGTGACCGATCACTATCTGCAACACAGCAGCCGTAACTTTACCGCCAAAGCATCCAAGCGTTATCCTGAATTGCGCGTGTTGAAATACGCACGCAGCGTGTTCTATAACAACCGCTTTAATGATGCTTTGCTGGAAATGCGCGGTTTGATTATCGACGCGCATAATCGAATCATCGTGCGCCCGTTTAAAAAAGTGTTCAATTATTCGGAACGTATTGCCAAAGGCAGCCGTTATCCGATCCGAATCGGCGATGAGAGATTGGTGGATGCTGTGGTAAAAGTAAACGGCTTCCTCGGTTGCTGCACTTTCGTATCGCTTTCAGACGACCATCCGTCCCACGGAGCAGCGTTTGACGGCAAAGTGCTGTATTCGACTACCGGTTCTCTTGATAGCGCGTTTGCGGACATGACCGCCGCACATTGCGCTCAATACGAAACCCTGTTCCGCACGTATCCGAACCATACTTTTTTGTTTGAAATCACAGATGCGAAAGACGTGCACATCATCCGCGAAGAATTTGGCGAAACTTTAATCGGCTGCATTGACGTGGCGACCGGCCGTCAATTTTCTGAATCGGAATTGGACGAAATCGGCAAACAATACGGAGTGCGCCGTCCCAAAACGCTGAAAAACATCACGTTCGGGGAGTTGAAAGGTCGTCTGAAAAACGTGGAACACGAAGGTTTTATGGTGTTTGATGCCCAAACCGGCGAAATGCTGTTCAAACTCAAATCGCCGTATTACCTGATTTCCAAGTTTTTAGGACGAAGCAACGAGGGGAATATCGGCCGCAAACTCGACAAACGCCACGTCGATGAAGAGTTTTACCACTTAATCGACTACATCCACGAGCATCAGGAAGCGTTCAATGCTATGCCGGAATTGGATAAAATCGCGTTTATCCAAGCATTCTTGCGGCAACTGTAAGGCCGTCTGAAAATATATGGAGCAACATGTATTTATTTTCCGCGCTCGTATGCTTCAATTTCACCGACTTTAGGTGCATAGCCGCTGTTTGTGTCGTGACGCAAGTCCAACCAGATATCGACCAATGCCCAAGCAGCCGGAGCGGCAATCACGTTTTGCCCCATACATAAAACCTGCGCATCATAGTTTTCCACCGAGCCGCGGACGGTGAGTAAATCATGCGCCGTTGCCGCCCGTATGCCGCGCACCTTATTGGCGGCGATTGCCGTACCCACGCCGGTGCCGCAAATCAACAGCGCACGGTCGGCGCGTCCTGCCGCGACTTCTTCGGCCGCGGCAAACGAGAGTTGCGGATAGGTCCCTTCGGGCGAGGATAAATCGACCAAGCTGCTGACGCGCGGGTCGTTTTGCAGATGCGCTTTGAGCGCGTCTTTCAATATTGCGCCGTTGGCCGGCGCGGCAATAACCAAACGCATAAAAACTCCTTGAAGCACACAATAAACATTACTCAGCATACGCCCGCGCGTGATACGATTCAAGCCTGCAACGCAGAAAGCACGGTATGAGCAAAACCTACTTCACATCAGACCTACATTTCTCACATAAAAACATCGCTAAATTCTGCCCCCAATTTCGACCGTTCGATAACGTGGAGCAGATGGATGAATTTTTAATCCGGATATGGAATGAAACCGTTACGCCTGAAGATACGGTGTACAACTTGGGCGATTTTTCCTTTGCCCAAGACCATAAGCAGATAGAGCGCGTTTTGTCGCGGTTAAACGGGCAACATCACTTGATTTACGGCAATCATGATCATGTGATTCGGCAGTATGCCGATTTTTTCCGCAGCCAAACCAAGCATGACGGCCATCCGCTGCTGTCGTCCATACTGCCGTATTTGAAACTCAAATTGCCGGAAATTAAGAATACACTGGTTCTCTTTCACTATCCGATTCAGGAATGGGACGGCTGCTATCAGGGCTGGTATCACTTGTACGGCCATTTGCATGACAGGGTGGCGGAAATCAAAGGGCGTGCTTTAAATGTCGGATTCGATTTGCACGGTCGTTTTTTGACGGCGCAAGACGTCGATAAGTTTTTGTGTGATTTGCCTAAAATTTCGTATTTTGGTGAAGCAGGATTTAAAGCCAACTCGCCGGAAGAAGCGGCAGAGCTGGTGTCTCGGAAACTGGCGCAGTTAAATCAGGTATAATTTCAGACGGCCTTTGCGGATTTCCGGCAAAGGCCGTCTGAATATCAATTTCCCATTTTTGAGTGATACATGGAAAACCTTTTGGCTTACTTACTACAAAAAATCAGCCTCCCCAACCAAACCGGCAAGGACAAGTCATGAGCAGTAAGCCTTTGAAGTATCCCGTTTCCGCTTTGGTTGTTTTGTATGATAAAGACGGCAATATCCTGCTGATTGAACGCACGGCGCCGCAAGGTTTTTGGCAGTCGGTTACCGGCAGCTTGGAAGAGGGCGAGCGTATCGAAGAAACCGCATGGCGCGAAGTGTGGGAAGAAACCGGTATCCGCCTTGCAGACGGACAGCTGGAAAACTGGCACGACAGCACCGTTTATGAAATCTATCATCACTGGCGCCATCGCTATCCCAAAGGCGTTTTTGAAAACCGCGAACACATCTTCTCCGCCCAAATTCCGCGCGATACGCCTATCGTCCTGCAACCGGACGAACACGTTGCCTACGGTTGGTTTAGTGCGGAAGAAGCGGCAGAAAAAGTGTTTTCGCCTTCCAATAAACGCGCAATTTTAGAACTGGTCAAAAGGCTGAATGCCAAAAAGGCCGTCTGAATACGACAGTTTCACATTTTCAGACGGCCTTGGGTTTGCTATACTTTCGCCGTTTGACTCTATTTAAAATCAAAGGAAACCATCATGGCAGACTTCAATAAAATCCTGACCCCGGGCGATGTGGACGGCGGCATCATCAACGTTGTCAACGAAATCCCTGCGGGCAGCAACCACAAAATCGAATGGAACCGCAAACTGGCCGCTTTCCAACTCGACCGCGTTGAACCGGCAATTTTCGCCAAACCGACCAACTACGGCTTCATTCCGCAAACTTTGGACGAAGACGGCGACGAATTGGATGTATTGCTGGTGACCGAGCAGCCTTTGGCAACCGGTATTTTCCTGGAAGCACGCGTTATCGGTGTGATGAAATTCGTTGACGACGGCGAAGTGGATGACAAAATCGTCTGCGTTCCGGCCGACGACCGTAACAACGGCAACGCCTACAAAACTTTGGCCGATTTGCCGCAACAACTGATCAAACAAATCGAGTTCCACTTCAACCACTACAAAGACCTGAAAAAAGCAGGTACCACTAAAGTTGAATATTGGGGCGATGTAGAAGAAGCGAAACAAGTCATCAAAGAATCTATCGAACGTTGGAACAAACAAGCCTAATCGGTTTGCCCCATCCAATATCAAGGCCGTCTGAAAATCAGATTTTCAGACGGCCTTTTTATATCTCAGCAGCCTATCAATCCTTCAAGCATTTTCAAACTGATATTTCAAACGAATCAATCATATTATTTTAAATAATTGTTCCCTAAAGCCGAAATTTCAGACGGCTAGAGAATAGGTTTTCTAGATTGCAATTACAGCATCAGCCCCAAAACGCTTTTTCAAATCCTGCCGCGCATTCTGGTGGCAGTTCCCGTTGTAGTAAATCATGCAGAGCAGAATATAATTCTGGAGGTATGTCGCAGCTTTCTTCATCGTAGAACTCCCCGCCTGCTTTCCGCCATTCGCGCTCAAAATCATAAATTGCCAATAAGGTTTGCATTAGTATTGCTACGGAAGGGGCGATAAGGCGGCGTTTTTCTATTGTACCGTAACCTATTATCAACCAATAAACAGGACTGCCGGGAGCGGTGGTATCAGCAAAAAGAATTGAATCGTCAAACATTATGCCAAATATCGCCCATTCTTCACGCCAGCCTTGTGTAGGCAGATATTGCTTGGTCTTCCTATCCCAGCCGAAGGCCCAATCGTGCCAACTGTTGGGCAATTTGGGATAAGTCACCCATTGTAAAAACAGAGTTTCCATCTCCAGCCAATAATTGGCAAGTAGATTGTCGGAATGCCATATGCCGTCCATATGGCGGTAGAAGTCGGCTAATGCACCCAAATGTAGATGACGGTTACCTTCCAGTGGGGGCAGTTTCTGCAACGTTTCTGTATAGGGAAAACCAAAGGTTTGTGCGAAGGTGCGTATAAGGGAGTGAGGCATAAAGTTTGCTTGCTGTATTTTTACGGTTTAAGTCCGTGGAAGATAATGGATTATAGTGGATTTAATTAAAATCGGGCTTGACGCAGGCTAATGATGTAAGCCATCGATTTAGTTTATTTTTGATCTGCCAACGTTCATCAGTCAGAACATAAATATAGTAAATTCAAATTGTCTATAAGTTAGTGCGATATTTTGCCAATATAACAAAATCGTCTTTAAAACAAACAAACCATTCTTTCTCATTTTCAGACGGCCTCATTAAAGTAATGCCTATATCAAAAATAAGGAGTGCTTCAATGACTGCTACCACAACCGACCCACGTGCCAAGCTGCCCGAGACGCCTTTGTCCGGCAACGAAGCCTTAAAAGAGCGCAGCGATTATCTGCACGGTACGATTAAGGAAGAGTTGAAAGACGATTTTACCGGC
The DNA here is from genome assembly GCF_001810035.1 of Neisseria sp. HMSC058F07. Lineage (NCBI taxonomy): Bacteria > Pseudomonadati > Pseudomonadota > Betaproteobacteria > Neisseriales > Neisseriaceae > Neisseria > Neisseria sp. HMSC058F07. The sequence goes on from NZ_KV799706.1 coordinate 410,900, forward strand.
GGCTTTACTGCCGACAACTTTCAGCTTATCCGTTTCCACGGCATGTATGAACAGGACAACCGCGACATCCGTGCCGAGCGTACCGAACAAAAGCTCGAACCCTTAAAAAACATGATGTTGCGTTGCCGTTTGCCCGGCGGCATCATTACGCCGAAGCAGTGGCTGGGTATCGACAAATTTGCCGGTGAAAATACGATTTACGGCTCCATCCGCCTGACCAACCGTCAAACTTTCCAATACCACGGCATTCTGAAAACCGATTTAAAACAGGCACATCAGGCATTGCACAAACTAGGTTTGGATTCCATTGCCACAGCCAGCGATGTCAACCGTAATGTGTTGTGTACCAGCAATCCGGTGCAAAGCACGTTGCACCAAGAAGCCTATGAATGGGCGGCGCGCATCAGTATGCACCTTCTGCCGCGCACCATGGCATATGCCGATGTGTGGCTGGACGGCGAAAAAGTGTTCACGACCGAGCCGACCGAGCCGCGCAATAAAGAAATTGCCGATGAGGTTGAGCCGATTTTGGGTAAAACCTATTTGCCGCGCAAATTCAAAACTGCCGTCGTGATTCCGCCCGATAACGATGTGGACATTCATTCCAACGATTTGGGTTTTGTGGCGATTGCAGAAAATGGCAAGTTGGTGGGCTTCAATGTATTGGTCGGCGGCGGTTTATCCAGTGAACACGGTAATACCAAAACTTATCCAAACATTTCTTACGAATTTGGTTTCGTACCGCTCGAATACACCCTTAACGCCGCCGAAGCCGTCGTCAGCACCCAGCGCGACTGGGGCAACCGCAGCGACCGCAAAGCAGCGCGTACACGCTATACGCTGCAACGCGTCGGCGTGGATGTGTTCAAAGAAGAAGTCGAAAGACGCATGGGCATTAAGTTTGAACCCATCCGCCCTTACGAATTTACCCATCGCGGCGACCATATCGGCTGGGTACAAGGGCATGAAGGCAACTGGCATTTGACTTTGTTTATTGAAAACGGCCGTCTGCTTGATTATCCCGGCAGACCTTTAAAAACTGGCGTGCGTGAAATTGCCAAAATTCATCGCGGCGACTTCCGTCTGACTGCCAATCAAAATCTGGTGGTTGCCAATGTACCGCCCGAATTGAAAGACACGATTGATAAAATCGCCAAAGAGCATGGCCTTATCAGCAAATCGATTACCATCCAGCGTGAGAACTCAATGGCCTGCGTTGCCTTGCCGACTTGCCCGCTGGCGATGGCGGAGGCCGAACGCTTCCTGCCGACATTCTCCGATAAAATTGATGAAATGTTCGCCAAATATGGCTTGGAAGACGAATACATCGTTTTGCGCGTAACCGGTTGTCCCAACGGTTGCGGTCGCGCCATGCTGGCGGAAATCGGTTTGGTCGGTAAAGCAGTCGGTCGCTACAACCTTTACGCAGGGGGCAACCGCGAAGGCACCCGCATTCCGCGCCTGTTTAAAGAAAATATTACCGAACCTGAAATCCTTGAAATTGTCGAAGGCTGGGTGGCGGATTGGTCTCGAAACCGTTTGGATGAGGAAGGTTTTGGTGATTTTGCCATCCGTACCGGTATCGTCAAACCCGTATTGGATGCTCCGCGAGACTTTTGGGCATAAGTCATACAGACAGACCCACAAGTCTGCAATAAGAAAATAGAGAAAAACCAAAGGCCGTCTGAAAATCAGATTTTCAGACGGCCTTTTATATTGGGAGCGTTTATATCAAAGATGGAATATAAACTAAATCAGCGACGGCGGCCAAAGCCCCGACCCATACTTGGGCGGCGGTAGTTGGAAGGCTGACGCGCGGTTTCGCGGTAACGCTGTTGCTGTTGAGCGTTTTGTTGCTGGGCACGCAGGGTGCGCGTATTCAGCTGTTGGCTGGTGCGTCTGTTTGGACGTGCGGTTTGATAATAGTTGGCACGGGCTTGACGTGCAATCGGGCTGTTTTGATTGCTTGCCTGTGTGAATTTGTTGGCCAATGCGTTGCCGATAAATGCACCGGCTGCCGCGCCCACCAAGCTTTGCAGCAGCCAGCTGCCGGTGGATTGGTCGTAGATATATTGTTGGCCGTCTGTACCGGTTACCGGTTGGCCGTTGTTGCCGTTGGCTTGTGCCTCGGCAGGAATGGTGTCTTTCACGGCTTCAGGCGTGAGCTGGTAAACCGTATTGTCTTCTTGTTGGCCGTTTTGTTGTGCCAACTGTTGTTGTAATGCTTCGATTTGTTTTTGTTGCTGCTCAAGCTGCGCTTGGGTATTGTCTTTGCAGGCAGCAAGGGCAAAAGTGGAAAGGGCGGCTAAGGCAATCAGTTTTTTCATTGTTTTTCCTGAGAGAAGTTTGTCTTTGCCGAGATTTCGGCGGAGTGTGTTCGCCTAATATTAAACCATTTCCCTGTTTTTCAAGTAGTTTTACAAAATAATATTGGAAAGTTGCGCTGCAAATGCACGGCTGTTGGCAGCCAGATTGCCCAGTGCGGGCATTTCGTGTTCGGTTTCGATAATCAGCAGGTTGGCAGGGCGGCGGGTGTGCAGGGACATTTGCATTTCAGCGGGAGAGAAGGGCATGTGATGGCGTTTGGCGAAAGCTTCGGCGCGTTTGTTGGCGGTTTTGAGCATAGGCAGCAGGGTAATGTCCAAATGGAAACGGCGTACGCCCAAAACCAAAATACGCGCTGCGAAGAAATCCGCTTCATCAGTAAAAACGTTGGGGCTGCTTTGATTGAAGTCGTGGCGCTCTGCGGCAATCAAGGTCGCGATGGTGCGTACTTGCGGAATCAGGGCTTCGCTGATGAGGCTGTCAGGCGAATCAGGCAAAGTGTGCATGTTGAGCATGCTGTGGTGGCTGTTGCTGTCAACGACCATGCGGCAGGTGTGTAACATTTGTGTTTGGCTGTGGATTTTAGTTGAGGCAGTCATGGCTGTATTCCTTATTTCTTAAAAATGGGTGGATTTAAGCGGCCATGGTGGGTATAAAAAAAGCCGCTCAAATGAGGCGGCTCTAATTTGCGTATTTTCAATTTGGTCTGTTTTAGACAAGCGCAAAAAAGTACCGCACGTTTGTGTGGTACCAATAGAAGAAAGTAGCAGAGCGTTGCGCGGTTTGCATGATGAAAATACGTCTTTAATGTATAAAAGAATGGAACGTAGTTTAAAACAAGAATGCCAGTAATTTCAATATCCAATCGACAAAACCCACCAATAAATCTACAAGTTGTTGTAATCCTTCCAATTTATTTTCTTTCGAGTGAGTCAAATTTGCACAATTATAATGCAAAACCGGGTGAATTGATAACAATCCGAGCAGGCTCTTTAAAAAGGCCGTCTGAAAACTGAATTTCAGAC
>NZ_KV799706.1:414349-470493 GCF_001810035.1 Neisseria sp. HMSC058F07
CGTCTGAAAACTGAATTTCAGACGGCCTTTATTTTTGTTTATCCAATCAATAAATGTCGCGTTGGTAGCGTTTGTCTTCGCGCAGGTCGTTGAGGTAGTCTTCGGCTTCGTCACGGCTGAGTTTGCCTTGGGTTTCGATGACTTCGATCAGGGCGTTTTCGACATCGCGTGCCATGCGTGTAGCGTCGCCGCAGACGTAGATGTGTGCGCCTTGTTGCAGCCAGTTCCAAACTTCGGCGGCGCGTTCGGTGATTTTGTGTTGGACATAGACTTTGTGTTCGCCTTGTCGGCTCCATGCGAGGTCGGCGCGGGTGAGGAGGCCGTCTTTGCGCCAATCGCTCCATTCGAGTTGGTAGAGGAAGTCGTCGGCTAGGCGTTGGTTGCCGAAGAAGAGCCAGTTTTTGCCGCTGTCGCCATTGGCGGCGCGTTGTTGCATGAAGGAGCGGAAGGGGGCAACACCTGTGCCTGCGCCGATCATGATGATGGGTGTATCGCCCTTTTGGGGCAGGCAGAAGTTGGGGTTGGGTTCGACAAAGACACGGATTTCGCTGCCTTCTTCGAGGCGTTCGCCCAAGTAGCCGGAAGCTGCACCGGTGTAGGTGTGGTCGTGGTGGTCGAAACGGACGACGCCGATGGTGAGGTGGACTTCTTCGCCGACTTCATCTTGTGCGGAGGCGATGGAGTAAAGGCGAGGGGTTTGTGGACGGAAGAGGCTGTATAGGGTTTGTGCGTCCAGTGGGTGCGGATAGGCGGCAAGTACGCCTACGGGCGGTGTGGCGGCGAGGTAGGCATCCAGTTGGGCTTTATCTGCAACTATGGTTTTGAGTTCCTCGTTGTTTGTTAATTCGGCGTATTGTTGGACGAATGCCGGTGTGTTTTGGGTGATGTCTGCGGATTCGGTCAGGGCGGTGCGGATGTCGGTTTCGCGGCCGTCTGAAAGTTGGACGGTTTCGTTGCCGTTCAGTTGGTTGAGGTCGAGGATTTCTTGAACGAGGTCGGCGGAATTAAGCGGCCATACGCCGAGCGCGTCGCCTGCCTGATAATACAAACCTGAGCCGCTGAGATCGATTTCGATGTGTTCGACGTCTTTTTCCGCGTCGCGCGAGGTGATTTTTTGGCGCACGGATAGGGTGGCTATGTAGGGGTTTTCTTTGGTGTAGATGGCATCGTTGCTTGGTGTGGCTGAGCTGTTTGGTGCAGCGGTTGTACTTGGACTTGTTGCTTGGGCGGTTAACTCAGCCACTTTGGGTACGACGGCGGCAATCCATGCGTCGGCATCGGCCTGGAATTCTAAGTCGCAAATGCCCAAGTCGTTCAGACGGCCTGCACCCAGTTCGGCAAATTTGGCATCAAAGTCTTTGCCTGCTTGGCAGAAGTTGGGATAGGAGGAATCGCCAAGGCCCAAGACGGCAAAGGTGAGTTTGCTGAGATCAGGTTTCTTTTTGCCGTAGATGAATTTGTACAAGGGTAGGGCTTCTTCGGGCGGTTCGCCTTCGCCTTGGGTGGAGGTAACCAAAAGGACGATGTCTTCGTCGGGCAGGGTTTTGCTTTTGAAATCGCCTGCGCTGCTGAGGCGGGCTTCTACGCCGGCGGCTTGAAGTTTGGCGTGTAGGGATTCGGCAACGCTGCGGGCATTGCCGGTTTGGGAGGCGGAGAGGACTAACACGCGGCGGCTGACTGCCGAAGCGGCCGTTTGCAGGGCAGATGGTTCGGCTACTATACCGGATACGCCTTGGCTTTGCGCCCAGCAATAGCCGGAGAGCCAGGCAAGTTGGGTGGGGGATAGTGTGGAGAGTTGGACGGAGAGTTCGGGGGGAAGCGGATTGGCTTGGCTCATTTGGATTCCTTTATTGGACGGCTATAACCGATTGTTTGAATAATGGACAGTCGCCACTTTAAACAGGCCGTCTGAAAAAAGGAAAGAATGCTTGGTTTTAATTTAAGATGATTTCGTTATATTCGGGAAGGTATTAGGCCGTCTGAGCATACCTGTTCAGACGGCCTTGGATTGGATAGAAACGAGATTTTCAGTTTCCGCTGGAGAGTTTCATCACTACGACGCCGGAGATGATGAGAAATGCGCCAAGCCAGCGGCCGAAGTTGGCAGCATCGTTGAAAAATACAACGCCTACCAAAAAAGCCCCTGCCGCGCCTATGCCTGTCCAGACGGCGTAGGCTGTACCCATCGGAATACTTTTTTGGGCAAGGTAAAGGAAGTATCCGCTGCCGACGATGCAGGCAAGCGCGGCGGCAAAGCCATGCCAGCGGTAGCCTTCCTGTTGTGCCAGCTTCAAGCCCAATGGCCAGCCGATTTCCAGCATACCGGCTAAGATTAAATAAAACCAACTCATAATATGTCCTGATAGTGTGTTAAGGTTTCAGACGGCCTTAGAAAGATTGTTTTCTTCCGAAAGTTCAACGCGTTGTCCGATATCTTTTAGATTGGAGTATTGTTCGACCAAGCGCGGTACATCGTCCAAGCTCATTGCAAACATCCATAAATAAGTGCTGACGGAATAGATATGGCCGGCGCTTCCGTAGCCTTTAAGCGTCATGTGTATAAAGGCGAAGCCGAACAATACGCTCATCGCCATGCCGATACTGAGATAGCCTAAGGCTTCGCGGTTGGAAATCAGCACGCGTAGTTTGGCAAACCAGCCATAGTGGCGGTAGAGCTGATGCTCGTTGCCGTCGCGGATAAGGTGGTTGTCGCGTTCAAACCGATTGTTTAAATGGAAATATAGGTTTTCGCTGATGGCGGCAAAACGCGGCAGCAACCATAAAAACAGGGCAAGTATCGCGACAGCCAATACGCCCACCCAAAATTCCAATATCAGCAACATCATACATGCACCGAAGATGGAGACCAGCGAAGTAGCAGCGATGGGCAGGTGTTCTTCAAAAAAACTGACAAACTCGCGCGATAGGGCAACGCGTGCGGTAATGGCGGAATGCGGTACTTCTCGCTTGCGCTGTTCCAAAACGACCGGGACGGCTATTTCAGTATAGATTTTGGTAAATGTACGCGTATCGGCTATCCTTCGGGCGGCGCCGATTATCCACATTAATAAGACCACCACACCATACAACATTGCCTGCCAGACGTTGCCTTCCATAACGGCATTAATCGCCCAGCCTCCAAACACGGGATATACCAGCAAGAGCAGATTATCCAAGCCGACGAGAGAGAAGGTTGTGATGAGTTTGCGGCGGTGTGTTTGACCGATGTGTTTCAACATTTTCCACATGGTTGCCCTCCTTCCTTATTTAGTATTGAGGGTTTGCGCCATTAATTCGGCCAACGCGTCCAAATCGGCAAACAGTCGGGCTGCACGTTTTTCACCGAAGGCGGTAAAAATTCGTTTGCTGAATTCCTGCATGTTTTGCACCAATGGTGCGGCGGATTCTTTGCCTTGCTCGGTCAGCGACAATAAGCGTTCGCGTTTGTCTTGTTCGCTTTCGTGAAATGTCAGCAAGCCTTGTTCCGCCAGCGTTTTGCATGTGCCGGAAACGGTTTGCTTGGGCAGGCTCCATTCTTCGCCTATGTGTTTTTGAGTGCGGCTGCCTTCGGTGGCCAAGGTGTAGAGAACGGCGAAGGTATTGTAGTTGGTGTTTTGCTGTTTAATCCATTGGTCAAATGCGCTGTCTATGTGGCTGATACGCATGCCGAGTTGGTCGAGCTGATTCATAAATTGGTCTCAATATTGACTAATTGGATGCGGATTATAGTCATGTTTAGGACTAATTGCAAATGGAGGGCCGTCTGAAACAATCATTTTCAGACGGCCTTGAAACCGTTAAAATAATTAATGTAGAAACGATATATTCAAACTACGATAAACCTAATAAAACCATCTTCAGCACATACGCCATGATTCATTTCTTATCTCAAAACATCTCCTCTAAACAAGCCACTGCCATCGGGCTGCTTGCCGTTGCTTTGTGGAGCTTTGTCATTTCTCTGATACGCTCTTTGAGCCTGCATATGGGGGCAGTGGGCGGAGCGGCAATGATGTACACCCTGTCCACCGTATTGATTTGGCTGATTTTCGGCCGGCCGCATTTACGCAATTACAACCGCAGCTATCTGTTTTGGGCGAGTGTGTTTTTTGTCGGCTGCGAACTGTGTTTGTCGCTCTCGGTCGGTTTTGCGCAAAACGCGAGACAGGCGGTGGAAATCGGCATGGTCAATTATTTGTGGCCGACGTTTACCATCGTCGGAGCGGTATATTTCAACAAACAGCCGTCAAAATGGTGGATAGTCATCGGCTTTGTGCTGTCGTTTTTAGGGATTGCCACTGTATTGGGCGGCGATGTCGGCTTGTCAATTTCCGGCATCTACCACAATGTCCGCACCAATCCCGGCGGCTACATCATGGCATTTGCGGATGCGGTGTTTTGGGCGGCATATTGTACGCTGACGGCGCGCGTGAAAGCGGAAGGCAGCAGCGTCGGCTTTTTCTTTGCGCTGGTGTCGATATTGTTGTGGATAGAGTATTTTCTCAGCGGCGCGGATACGTTGAGTTTTGATTCCGTATCGCTCGGCTATGCCGTTGCCGCCGCGTCTTGTATGGGCTTGGGCTATGCAGTGTGGAATATCGGTATTTCGCGCGGCAACCTGACCGTATTGGCAGGCGCATCTTATTTCATTCCGGTATTGTCTGCGGTAGTGTCATCATTTTTGATTAGCGCGCCTTTGTCCATGACATTTTGGCAGGGTGCGGGAATGGTGTGCTTAGGGTCGATTGTATGTTGGTTGGCGACCCGGAGAAAACGGATGGTGTGAGGTAATATCCCATAGTTTTGCGATATAACGAAAACAGCTTTTTTAACAACCAAACATTCTTTCCCATTTTCAGACGGCCTGTTTAAAGTAGCAGTCAGTTTGAGAAATCACGAGAAATGGGAAAGAATCATGACCGTAGCTTCCGCTCCGCTTTTACGCTTCATTACCGCTGGCAGTGTCGATGACGGCAAATCCACCCTCATCGGCCGCCTGCTCTACGACAGCAAAACCTTACTGACCGACCAGATTGACAAGCTCAACCGTGCCACTGAAAACGGCGAAACGCCTGATTTTGCCAGTTTGACAGACGGCCTTGCCGCCGAGCGCGAACAAGGCATTACCATTGACGTGGCCTATCGTTATTTCGCCACGCCCAAACGCAAATTCATTATTGCCGACACGCCGGGACACGAGCAATACACGCGCAATATGGTTACCGGCGCATCAACTGCTGATGCCGCCATTATTTTGGTCGATGCCACGCGCGTCGATTTTTCCGGCAGCGAGCCTGTCCTCCTGCCCCAAACCAAACGCCACAGCGCGATTCTAAAACTTCTGGGCTGCCCCAACATCATCGTCGCCGTCAACAAACTCGACCTGCTCGACTTTGACGAAGCCAAATATCAAGCCATTATCGAGGCCTATCGAAAACTGGCGGAACAAATCGGCCTCAAAGCACAAATCCACTTCCTACCCATCAGCGCCTTAAAAGGCGACAATATCGTCAATGCCAGCAGCCAAACCGCGTGGTATGAAGGTTTGCCGCTTTTGCCTTTGCTTGAAAGCCTACCTGTCAACCGTCAAAATGCCGCTGACCAAGCCGCGCATTTTCCCGTACAACGCGTAGCGCGCCAAGATGGCAGCAGCAGCGACGACTTCCGCGGCTATCAAGGCAGATTGGAAGCAGGCCGTCTGAAAGTGGGCGATGAAGTTAAAGTTTTACCCAGCGGCCATGTTGCCAAAGTTGCCGAAATCTATAATGCAAACGGTAAAACCGAATCTGCCGAGGCAGGGGAAGTGTTGACTGTCGTTTTGGATACCGATATCGATATTTCACGCGGCAACAGTATTGTTTCAGCCGACAGCGCCATTGTTCCCGAACAACAATTTCAAGCCGCGCTTTGCTGGTTTGACGATATTCCGCTCAATCTGCGCCGCAAATATTTGCTGAAGCACACTACCCAAACCACGCCCGTAAAAATCAGCGAAATTGCCTATGTTTGGGACGTGAACACCCTCAGCCGCGTCGAATCCGCCGAAACGCTCAAGCTCAACGACATCGGCAGCGTCAGCCTCAAAACCCAGCAGCCGCTTTCTGCTGCCGCATACGAAGACAACCATGCACAAGGCGCGTTTATTTTGATTGACGAAGCCACCAACCATACTGTCGCAGCAGGCATGATACGCAAAGTCAGTGAAACAAACAGTTTTGAAATTTAAAAGAAAGTTGCAATAAAAAAAGGCCGTCTGAAGTTTCAGACGGCCTGTTATTTTATCCAAGGCGAAATGCTTATGCGCCGTAAACCGGATATTTATTGCACAAAGCAGTCACTTGTTCGCGGACTTTGGCGAGGTTGGCTTCGTCTTCAGGGTTGGCCAATACGTCGGCAACCAAGTTTGCCAATACGCGCGCGTCGGCTTCGTTAAAGCCGCGTGTGGTCATGGCGGCGGAGCCGATGCGGATGCCGGAGGTAACGAATGGTTTTTCCGGATCGTTCGGGATGGCGTTTTTGTTGACGGTGATATGAGCTTTGCCCAAAGCGGCTTCGGCGGCTTTGCCGGTGATTTTCATCGGTTGCAGGTCAACGAGGAAAACGTGGCTTTCAGTACGGCCGGAAACGATGCGCAAACCGCGTTTAACCAACTCTTCCGCCATAGCGGCAGCATTGATTTTCACTTGTTTTGCGTATTGTTTGAACTCAGGTTGCAACGCTTCTTTAAACGCCACGGCTTTGGCAGCGATAACGTGCATCAACGGACCACCTTGCAGGCTTGGGAAGATAGAAGAGTTCAGCGCTTTTTCGTGGGTATTGTCACGGCACAAAATCACACCGCCGCGAGGGCCGCGCAGGGTTTTGTGGGTGGTGGTGGTTACGAAGTCGCAGAATGGTACGGGGTTAGGATATTCGCCGCCGGCAATCAGGCCGGCATAGTGCGCCATGTCGACAAAGAGGTATGCGCCGACTTTATCGGCGATTTCGCGGAATTTTGCCCAATCGATTTGTAGCGCATAGGCAGATGCGCCGGCCACAATCATTTTAGGTTTGTGTTCAAGCGCCAAGCGTTCTACTTCGGCATAATCGAGAACTTCGTTTTCATCCAAACCATAAGTAATGGCGTTGTAGAGTTTGCCGGAGATGTTAACGCTTGCGCCATGGGTCAAGTGGCCGCCGTGTGCCAGAGACATGCCCAAAATGGTGTCGCCCGGTTTCAAAACTGAAGCATATACGGCTTGGTTGGCTTGCGAGCCGGAGTGCGGTTGGACATTGACATATTCTGCGCCAAACAACTCTTTAGCGCGGTCAATCGCCAATTGTTCGACAATATCAACGTATTCGCAGCCACCGTAGTAGCGTTTGCCAGGATAGCCTTCGGCGTATTTGTTGGTCAATTGCGAACCTTGGGCTTCCATAACGGCACAGCTGACGTAGTTTTCAGAGGCGATTAGCTCGACGTGGTCTTGCTGGCGCTTGTCTTCTTGGGCGATGGCTGCTGCCAAATCGGGGTCATATTGTGCGAGGGTAACGCTTTTTGAAAACATGTTCTCGATTCCTTTGTGATGGGCTGAAAATATGGGATGGAGTGCTGCGGATTGGTTCAAGATGAACTATTTTTCTTGCATTGTCAACAATTGTGTCGGGTGTTTGGTTTCAGACGGCCTGAGATTGAAGGGTTTATTTGAAAATATCATCTTGTTTTAAATGAAAATCCATTTTTTCCAGAAGTGCGACCAAATCGGATTCGGCTTGGGCGGCTTTAAGATTTTTTGCCAGTTCTACCAAGGCTACTGCATTTAATCGTTCTTTCTCCAACCGTAGAGCTTCTTCGCTGAAGATTTTGATATTGTCTGCCGATTCGGCGGCATCTATTTTTTCAAATGGATAAAATGATTCTTCGTGCACGGCCAAACCGTCAGGCAAGGGGGCAGCATGGTTGAAATCGGCATCATTGACCGGCATCCATGAAGGATGGTTTTCAAGCAGGATAAATTGTCCGTCCATGCCGTTGATATGACGGAATAGGGTGGTTCGGCCATTGTGTAAACGCATAAGCCCGATTGTATGCCCAAGTCGGCAAACCGTCTAGAAACCTGTTTCTTTCCATTGGGACGATGGCTAATGGTGATATTATTAATTTTGACATAAAACAGTTTCGGCTTAAAAAAGACTGGATAAAACGCCCGTGTTTGTTATAATGAAGCTAAAGATTAATTCGTCCTAGTTTTTGGCAGCAGTACTTTTTTATTTAATTAACAAGAGAGGAAAACAAAATGTTTCCAGAATATCGCGATCTGATTTCTAAACTGAAACAAGAGGATGCACACTTTGCCCGTTTGTTTGAGGAGCACAACGAGCTGGACGATAAAATTACCGGTTTGGTGAATAACGTGGTAACCAGCGGCGCCGAAGAAATCGAGGAGCTGAAAAAAGCCAAACTCAAACTCAAAGACGAATTGTATGCCCTTTTGCAAAAAGCAGCAGGCAAATAATTAAAATTTGAATAAGGCCGTCTGAACGGTATGATGGAAATCTCAGATTCCCTTTCATGCCGGTTTAGACGGCCTTTTTAATTATGGGTATACGGATTTAATGGTTGATGGGGCACCTTCACCCCATCAATCTGATACCACCCTCAGATGGTTGATAGATCGACTCCGTAGTTGAGTTCCTCTGCGAAGTCCGGCAGTCCGTAACCGATGGTTTTCTTGTAGAAAGGAGAGACCTTCGCAGTCGGTGCCTTCTTCTTGTGCTTCGTGGTGTAGAGCATTCGTGCCCGCATCACCTCGAAGGAGTAACCGCGCCCTTCACGGTTCTTGTCCTTGGCCAGTCGGTTGATGGACTCCGTGTAAGCGTTGGTGACGGGCATGTCCATCTCGAAGTAGGTCATGGTCTCTTCACGCCAGTTTCCCACTGCCCTGACCAGATCGCTCCAGACTTCCTTTTGGCCCTTCGGGATGGTGGCTATCCACTCGTCCAGGGCGGCTTCTGCCTGGAGCCGTGTGGTGGCGTCCCAGATGCCGTAGAAGCGCTCCTTGTGCTCGTAGGCGGCCAGCAGTTGCGGGAACGCGCCTGTCCAGGTCTCCATGATGAGGCGCTCCCGGTCTGAGACTTCGTGAGCGCGTTTCAGCAGGATTTTCCGGTCTCCCTTGAGAGTCCGGCTCTGGGACGGTTTCAGCTCCTTTCTGAGGCCCTTGCGCACTCTCTCTAGGGCATCGTTGGCCATGCGCACCACATGGAACTTATCGACCACGATACGGGCCTGGGGCAGTACAGCCTTGACCGCTGCCCGGTAGGGGTTCCACATGTCCATGCTGACGATCTCGACCTTCTGCCGGTCTTTCAGCTTCATCAGGTAGTTGGTCACCACGTCCTGGCGGCGGGTGGCCAGCAGGTCGAGCAGGGTTCGCTCCTCAATGTTGGTCAGAATGCAGCGGTAGCGCTTGTTCAGGTATAGCTCGTCAATGCCCAGGATGCGGGGCGTCTCGAAGCGGTGCCAGCGCCCCAAGAACTCGGCGCGGGCGTTGAAGATGTCGCGCACCGTCTTCTCGTCCAGGCCGGTCTGTGCCGCCACAAAGGTGTAGGGGTGGTTGAAGGATTCCTTCTCCACGTACTCATGCAGCCGCAGTGTCATACGGAATCCGTCCACCATCTCCGGTAGCTGGGGCCTGAATGTTGTCTTGCAGGCCCGGCAGGTGTATCGGCGGCGGACCACCCAGAGAGTGACCCGCTTGCCGTGGATGGGCAGATCACGATAGGGAACGTCACGCTTGCCGAACCGTACGAACTCACCCTGCACGCCGCATTCCTCGCAGGCGATGGGATCGGGCACGTCCACCTGGAAGTGCATTTCGTCGTCGGTTGATTTGCAGCCCAGTACTTGGTATTGCGGCAGGTGAAGGATGTTGTCGGGAAGTTCGGTCATGGTGTTGTATAGGCGTAGGTGTCAGTCAGATCCATCCGACTCGGCATTGGTGTTTGCTTTTTTACCCAACAAGCTGCTGGAAACGAAAAGTAAGGCACCGAGGACAATTGCAATATCAGCCAGGTTGAAGGCCGGCCAATGCCAGTCTCGCCAATAGAAATCAAAGGAATCCACAACATAGCCGCGAAAGACCCGGTCAATCAGGTTGCCCATGGCGCCACCGAGGATAAGACTGTAAGCGATGGCTTCTCCTTTATGACGATTTTCAAGGATCAGCTTGATCAGAAAAATCGAGACCACTACCGCGATTCCGATAAAAAAGTAGCGCTGCCAGCCTCCACCATTCGCAAAAAGACTGAATGCGGCACCGGTGTTCCATAGGTGCACCCAGTTAAAGAACGGGGTCACCGAAACATACTCGCCATAGGCCATTGATTGCTGCACCAGCCACTTTACAGCCTGATCAGACGCTGCCAGCAGGCCCGATATGGACAATAGGGCATACGGCGAGAGCTTTTTGCCAATAATGAGCATTATTTAACCCTTCAACGCCAAAATGCGTCTGGCACCGTTAAGTACAATCACCCCCGTGATGGTGCCGATAATCAGATCTGGATAATTGGAACCGGTCCACGCGACCAGGGCGCCGGCGGTGATGCCCCCCAGGTTGATCACCACGTCGTTGGCCGAGAATATCAAGCTTGCCTTCATGTGCGCCCCGCCTTCCCGATGTTTGGATATGAGCAGCAGACAACTGGTATTGGCAATCAATGCGACGAATGCGATAGCCATCATCACCAGAGATTCAGGCTCACTACCGAATACAAAGCGTCTCACCACCTCTACGAGCACGCCCACAGCCAAGATCAGTTGCAGTACACCAGCAAGATGCGCGGCACGTACCTGCATTTTCACGCTATGTCCAACCGCATAAAGGGCAAGCCCGTACACCGCCGCATCGGAAAAATTGTCCAGGGATTCTCCAATCAGGCCGGTGGACTGGGCGATCAGACCGGCAGTCATTTCCACTACGAACAGAAGTGCATTGATGCCGAGCAACCAGCGCAGGGTCCAGGATTCTTGCTTAGCAGAAGCTGCCGAAAACTCGGCGGCCTTGATGGTCTCTGGATTTGCAGCGACGGTTTCCTGAAGCGAGGCGCCTAGCCCCAAGGTCTTCAGTTTCGAGGTGACGGGCTCGATCTCGCCGTCATGCACGACCTTCAGCCGGCGGTTCGACAAGTCGAAGGACAGCGCCCGAATCTCCTCAAAGCCGTTCAGGGCTAGGCGAATCATTCGTTCTTCTGATGGACAGTCCATCTTCGGCACTGCATAAACACTGACCCATCTCCCTGTCGCCTCGGAGGAGGCCTGTATATCGGTATCCGCTGCGGACGTTGCATCACCGCCACAGGCGCCACCACAGGATTTGCTCATAATATGACTCCACTTGAACAATGTTGTGGTACCATTTTAAACTATAAAGCTACTATAAGGTCAATAGAGTAAAGAATCCGTTGGGGAGGAGGCTGATGCGCATTGGTCAGTTGGCGCAGTTGGTAGGGGTCGAAACACAGACGATCCGCTTCTATGAACAGCAGGGCTTATTGCCGCCGCCTGATCGGCAGGACAACGGTTACCGTGTCTATACCGAGAAGCATGGTGAGGGGCTGGCCTTCATCCGTCGCTGCAGAATCCTGGGCCTGTCACTGGCTGAGATTCACGAACTACAGAGCTATCAGGACGACCCTCATCAGCCTTGTACCGCCGTCAACGCCTTGCTCGATGATCACATCTCTCATGTGCGGTCGCAGATAACCGCTCTGCAAGCGCTTGAGAAACAACTCGTTTCACTGAGAGCGAGTTGCAACGATGACCGGGAAGTTGAGGCGTGTGGGGTTCTTGCTGGAATTAGCGAAGGAAACATGCACCAGCAGTAGGTGAAGCATCAACCAGATAATCCGATGAGATGCTAGTCTGTCTCACTCTCATGCAAAGGTAAGATCAACCATTTAATCCGCTTACCCTTAATTATTAGGCATTTGGTTATTTTTATTGGCTTAATTTAACGAATAATTGTAAATCACTCTTAATTGCATTGAAAACTCTGTTAAGTTTATTTAAAATCTCGAATAATTTTTATTTTGATTTTTAACAAACAAAGTTAAAGAGAAACGATGCAATGAAAACATTCACACTCGCCATTTTGCCTTTGGCGTTAATTAGTGCATTCTCACACGCAGCTGAAGAGAAAGCAGTTGAGCAGGCTGAAGTCGATACCGTTTACGTTACTGCCGAGAAGCAGTTGCAGCAATCGCTCGGCGTATCGCGTATTTCGAAAGACGACATTGACAAGCGTCCGGCCGTCAACGATATTTCCGAATTTGTCCGCACCATGCCGGGCGTCAACCTGACCGGCAATACAGCGACGGGTCAGCGTGGCAACAAACGCCAAATCGACTTGCGCGGTATGGGCCCTGAAAACACATTGATTCTGATTGACGGCAAGCCTGTGAACTCGCGCCAATCCGAGCGTATCAGTATGCGCGGCGAACGCAATACGCGCGGCGACAGCAACTGGGTGCCGGTTGAAGAAATTGAATCCATCACCGTTTTGCGCGGTCCGGCGGCAACGCGTTATGGCTCGGGTGCGATGGGCGGCGTGGTCAACATTGTCACCAAAAAAGTACCGAAAGAATTCAAAGGATCAGTGAACTATTACACTAACCAGCCGCAAGACAGCAAGGAAGGGGCAACCAACCGTGTCGGCTTCAACCTTGGCGGGCCGATTATCCAAGACGTATTGGGCTTCCGTATCTACGGCAATTTCAACAAAACCGATGCCGATTCCACAGACATTAACCGCGATTCTATCACCACTGTTACTACGAAAAACGGCCCGATACGGGAACGCGGACGTGTCGTTGTGCCTGCCGGACAAACCCGCACTGTTACCAACACCACCTATGGAGCGGCAGGGGTGGAAGGTGTGAAGAATAAAGACATAGCCGGCCGCCTACAATGGAAAATCAGTCCGTCACAAACCCTGATTTTAGACAGCAGCTACAGCCGTCAGGGCAATATCTACAACGGCGATTCGCAAAATTCCAATGCTGCCAATACACGGACCGTCATTACAGATACTGCCACAGGCGTGGTGATTTCCGACACCGATTCGACCCTGCGCGAAATTTACCGGAGCGGCATTAAGGAAACCGCTCGCCTCTACCGTTCCTCCTACGCCCTGACCCATGACGGCGCGTGGGACTGGGGCGACACCAAAAACGTATTGAGCTACGAACGCACCACCAACAGCCACCTGCCCGAAGGTTTGGCAGGCGGGCCTGAGGGCAGCTATGTCGGCACGGAATACGTCCAAAGCCGTCTGAAAAACCTGCGTTTCAGCAGCGAGGCCAACATACCGTTCAAACTCGGCGTAGAAAACGTACTGACCGTCGGTGCGGAATTTACCGACAGCAAACTGGACGATCCCTCATCCAACCGCCAAGGCTTTACCGACCAAGGCCAAACATCGACCTTCCCGGGCGTTTCCGCCATACGTGGCGGCAAAACATCGCAGCAGAACAAGGCAATCTATGTCGAAGACAATATTTCGCTGACCCCGTCCACCAAACTGATACCGTCCCTGCGCTACGACCACAACAGCAAAAGCGGCGGCAACTGGAGTCCCGCGCTCAACTTCTCCCAGCAGATCGGCGCAAACTGGCTGGTCAAAGGCGGCATCGCGCGCGCCTACAAAGCCCCCAACCTGTACCAAAGCAACCCCGAATTCATCCTGTACACGCGCGGTAACGGCTGCCCCGTGGAATTGGGCAGCGACCCACACTGCTACTTTATGGGCAATGCCAACCTAAAACCCGAAACCAGCGTCAATAAGGAAATCGGCATCGAATTCGAAAAAAACGGCTGGCAGGCCTCGGCAACCTACTTCCACAATGCCTACCGCAACAAAATCATCACCGGCACGGAAATCATAGCCCGCAGCAGCACCAGCTCAGGCATCCTCTACCAATGGGACAACTCACCGAGGGCGACTGTTTCCGGCCTGGAGGGCAACCTCGTCATCCCCCTGCACAACACGCTGAAATGGAGCAACAACTTCACCTACATGCAGAAATCGGAAGACTACAAAGGCAACCCCCTGTCGCTGATTCCGAAGTTCACTATCAACAGCACGCTGGCCTGGACGCCGAACGAACGCTTTGACGCCAACCTGACCTTCACCCAATACGGCCGCACCAAACCGCGTTCGGTCGCCATCAACAACATCGAACAAAGCGGCAGCGGCGGCAGCGGAGAAACCCTGGCTTCAGCCCGCAACCAAACCGTTTTGGGCGGATACAGCATCTGGGGCATCAACGCCGGTTACAACTGGAACAAACGCGTGGCCGTGCGCGGCGGCATCAGCAATCTGTTCGACAAAAAACTGTACCGCACCGGCAACGGCGCGCAGACCTACAACGAGCATGGCCGTGCCTTCTACGGCAGTTTGAAAGTATCGTTTTAAGTAGAAGCGTATTAAATCAGGCCGTCTGAAACGGTGTGAAATGAAATCTAGGATTTCTGACACATGGTTTCAGACGGCCTTCTGATTTTAAATTTAGAAGTATTTGTTGTTACGGAATTTGCTTCTCTTTTTGGAAAAGTAAAAGGGCGGTTTTGCCGCCCTGAGAATACAAACTACTTATTCGACCCAAGTCACCATTTCATCAATCGGCTTGCGTGATTTTTTAGTGATTTCTTTGGCGCGATAGCCGAATGTTGCCGCTACGGATACGCCCCATTCGTTGGCATCAAACAGGCCTTCTGCTGCCAATACTTCGTTCATTTTGTCGTAGTTGAAGCCTTCGATTGGGCAGGAATCGATGCCGATGGCCGCTGCACCTGTAAGCATATTGGCCAAAGCAATATAGGTCTGCTTGCCGCTCCAGTCAAAGAGTGCGCGTTGGTCGTCGGCAATTTTAATGTCGGTTTCTTGGAAGCTTTTGTATCTTGCCAATGCTTTTTCCAGTTGCTCTCCTTGCAGGCCCCTGCGTTCGGCAACACTGCGGAAGAACGGGGTATCGTAACGGGCATTTTTCTTGGCAAGGATAATCACCAGATGGCTGCAGTCATCCAGTTGCGATTGCATCCCCCAGCTGAAAGGCTTGATTTTCTCACACAGGGCTTTGTTTTGAATCACCAAGAATTTCCATGGCTCGGAGCCGACGGAGCTTGGGGAGAGGCGGGCAAATTCTAGAATCGCTGCAAAATCTTCTTGGCTGATTTTTTTGTTGGGATCGTAATAACGGGTGGAGCAGCGATTTTCGAATACTTGCAGCATTTGTTCGCGTGTAATTTGATTCATCTGGTTTTCCTAATAAATGAAGATGTTATTCCAATATCCGGTTCCTTTTGAGGCATCATTACCGGCATAACCTTAAGGAGGAAACAGGCTGGGGCAACACCATGTTAAATCAAACCTGACGGTCAGGCTATCTTTTAATTCTGAATTTCGCAAAAAAAATTCGATAAATATCAATATCAATACGAAAAGGCCGTCTGAAACTTTAAACGTTAAAGTTTCAGACGGCCTTTGATTTCAAATCCTAATTACAGATGAGGATTAATCAGGTTTTCTGGAGAGAGGATGCGGTTGAGCTCTTCTTCGCTCAACAGGCCGCGCTCCAGTACGACTTCGCGCACGCCTTTGCCGGTTTGGGCGCAGATTTTTCCGACCAAGTCGCCATTGCGGTGGCCGATGTATGGGTTCAGATAAGTGACCAAACCGATGGAGTTGAAGACGTAGTGTTCGCAGATTTCGCGGTTGACCGTAATGCCTTTGACGCATTTGTCGGACAGGTTGACCGCGGCATTGCCCAAGAGGGAAATAGTTTCAAACATACATTGGGCGATGACCGGCTCCATAACGTTCAGCTGCAACTGACCTGCTTCGGCTGCGAAAGTGATGGTGGTGTCGTTGCCGATGACTTTGAAGCAGACTTGGTTGACGACTTCGGGAATCACGGGATTGACTTTGGCAGGCATAATGGAAGAACCGGCCTGCAATTCAGGCAGGTTGATTTCTTTCAAACCAGCGCGCGGACCGGAAGAGAGCAGGCGCAAGTCGTTACAGATTTTAGACAGTTTGACGGCTGTGCGTTTCAATGCGCCGTGTACCATCACATATGCGCCGCAGTCGGAGGTCGCTTCGATCAGGTTTTCAGTCAGTTTGCAAGGCAGGCCGCTGACTTCGGAGAGTTTCTCAACAACCAAAGCCGCATAGCCTTTAGGCGTATTCACGCCGGTACCGATGGCTGTGGCGCCGAGGTTGACTTCAAGCAGTAGGGAGCGGGTACGGTCGAGGTTGAGGATTTCTTCTTCCAACAACACTTGGAAAGATTGAAACTCTTGTCCGGCAGTCATCGGCACGGCATCTTGAAGCTGGGTGCGGCCCATTTTCAAAACATCTTTAAACTCTTCGGCTTTTGCGGCAAAAGAGTTTTTCAAGATGGCCAGTTTGTCGAGCAATTCGCCGATGCTGTAATACACGGCAAGGCGGAAGCCGGTAGGGTAGGCGTCGTTGGTGGATTGGCTGGCGTTAACATGGTCCATCGGATTGACGATGTCGTAGTGGCCTTTTTCGTGACCCAAGACTTCTAATGCGAGGTTGGCAATGACTTCGTTGGTATTCATGTTGACCGAAGTACCGGCGCCGCCTTGATAAACGTCGGACGGGAATTGGTCGAGGCAGCGGCCTTTGACCAATACTTCATCGCAGGCTTTTTCGATGGCGGCCGCGATTTCCGGCTTGATGGCACCCAATGCGCCGTTGGCTTGCGCGGTGGCTTTTTTAACCATGACCATGCTGCGGACAAATTGCGGTACGTCGGAAATTTTTTGCGTGGAAATTTTAAAGTTTTCAATGGCGCGCAAAGTATGGATGCCCCAATATACTTCAGCAGGGATCTCGCGGTCGCCCAATAAATCGTGTTCGATTCGTACAGTCATTTCTCTTACCTTCTCGTATAGTTGTGTTGGTGTGCGTTATGCGTTTGGAACATTAGCCCAGTTTGGCAAGATTGTCCAGTCGGTAAGGCTTAATCGTCAGGGTGAAGGCGCGCTGCTTCGCGTTCCTTGGCAACCGTATCTTTGTCTTTCAGCTTCGCACCCAGGCCCAACATTTTTTCATATTCGGATTGTGGCGTTCCGTCATCCTGCATACCGAACGCGCTGGCGTTGACCCAGAGGGCGAGCAGGGAAACGATAATGGCGAAAAAGCTGACGATATACCAAAACATTTTTTTCTTCCTTGTGTGTCTGCGTGTGCAGATTGTTGTGGTTTGTAAAGATGTGAATGTAGCACAAACGCGGTTGGGTTTAAATTCTTCTCCCGCATCCTTTCATTGATTTACCTGTAATTGTTTAGAAAGGAAAAGGCCGTCTGAAAAGTAAGACTTTTCAGACGGCCTTGGGGGCTTTGTCGGGAAGATTAGCCGCCGCATGCGCCGCAGCAACCGCCTTCGCCATGACCGCCGCGTTTTTCTTCGTTGTTGATAACGGGCAGCTCGGTTTCTTCGGTTTGCTCTTTTTTATCTTCAGGCAAATCGTTTACTTTGATTTTGTTTTCTTCGGCCATGATACATCCTTTCAATGGATTGAGGAGTGGAAAGATTCATAAAGATAGCATCTTTAAACGAATAAACCAAGCAGCACAAAACTGCCTTGTGATAATGCCATGACTTGGAACAATAAATTTGCTTGTAAAAGCGTTAAGGCCGTCTGAAAAAATCCAAAGAGGAGTGTTGGTTTTATGGTTTGAAATGGCAGCAGAAAGATTTAAGAATGCTTGATTTGAAGGGATAAACTGACATTGATTTCAAAAAACAATACAATGTTATCATCATCTGGAAACAGCCAATTTATCGGAGCATATATGTATTCACACCACAGCGAACGCCATTTCAGCGACCGCAACAACTGGCTTCGGGCAAGCGTATTGGGTGCCAATGACGGCCTGATTTCCACTGCCTCGCTGTTGACGGGCGTAGCCGCTGCCGCGCCTGATTTCCAAACCCTGCTGTTGACGGGCGTTTCGGCGCTTATCGGGGGCGCAGTATCAATGGCGGCGGGGGAGTACGTTTCTGTGTCCAGCCAATCGGATACGGAAAAAGCCGATTTACACAAAGAGCGTTTTGAGTTGGCAAATAATCCTGATGCGGAGTTGGAAGAGCTGACGGAAATTTACCGCCTCCGCGGTTTGTCCGATGCGCTTGCCGCAGAGGTGGCCAAAGCCTTGATGGAACACGATGCGCTCGCCGCCCACGCGCGTGACGAAATCGGCATTACCGAAGCTTCTTCCGCCCGTCCCATGCAGGCTGCGCTGGCTTCTGCCGCTTCATTTTGTGCCGGCGCGATTTTGCCGTTACTGGTCGCATTGACAGCTTCTAGCGCCATTGTTCCGGCCTTGGCAGTTTCCACTTTGTGCGGACTGGCAGGACTAGGCTATGTCTCCGCCAAACTCGGTGGCGCGCCTGTTGTTCCCGCCGTTTTGCGCGTGTGCCTATGGGGCGTTGCGGCATTGGTGATAACCGGATTTATTGGAAAACTGGCCGGCGTGGCCGTCTGAATGTAAGGGCTTATATTCTTTTAAACCTGTATCCAGTAAAATTGAAAATCTATTTGATCGCTAAAGGCCGTCTGAAAATTTTTCAGACGGCCTATGGTGCTTGTATTTACTTACTTACAAACTGTTTTGTCATGACCTATCCGATTCCCAAACCTCGTGAAAAATCCCGTTGGCTCAATCTGTCTCAAGGCTCGCTGCCCTTGGCTTTGGCGCGTTATCTGCCGCATAAGCAGCTCAAGGTTGTCTTGACCCAAGATGCGGAACAGGCGCTACGCCTTCAGACGGCCTGGCTGTTTTTCCGTCCGCACGATACGGCGGTATTCCTGCCGGACTGGGAAACGCTGCCTTACGAGCGTTTTTCACCGCATCAGGATTTGGTGTCGGAGCGCTTGTCAGCATTGTGGCAGATTAAAAGCGGCACTGCGGATGTGTTGTTCGTACCGGTTGCCACGGCGATGCAGAAGCTGCCACCCGTGCCGTTTCTGGCAGGGCGTACGTTTTGGCTGAAAACAGGGCAGACTTTGGATATAGGCCGTCTGAAAAGTGATTTGGTGGATGCAGGTTATAACCATGTTTCCCATGTTGTCGCGGCAGGCGAGTTTGCCGTGCGCGGCGGTATAGTCGATTTGTTCCCGATGGGCAGCGAAATACCGTACCGCATCGATTTGTTTGACGATGAAATCGACAGCATTAAAACCTTCGATACTGAAACGCAACGCACCATTTCCCCCGTTTCCGAAATCCGCCTGCTACCGGCGCACGAGTTTCCCACCGACAGCGAGGCGCAAAAGATTTTCCGCAGCCTCTTTCGTGAGGAAGTCGATGGCAATCCGAACGATGCCGCTGTGTACAAAGCCGTCAGCAACGGCCACTTCGGCGCGGGCGTGGAATATTATCTGCCGCTGTTTTTTGAAAACGAGCTGGAAACGCTGTTTGACTATATCGGCGAAGATGCGCTGTTTGTCTCTTTGGGCGATGTTCATGCCGAGGCAAACCGTTTTTGGAGCGACGTCAAATCGCGTTACGCCATGGCACAGGGCGATGAAACATATCCGCCTTTGCTTCCACAGCATTTGTATCTCTCTTCTGATGTCTTTGCAGGCCATCTGAAAAACTACGGACAAGTGCTGCCCGATGTTTCCGGCAAGGAACACACCCTGCCCGACCTTGCCGTCAACCGCCAATCCGACGAGCCGTTGCAGGCATTGAAGGATTTTCAGACGGCCTTTGAAGGACGGATTTTGCTGTGTGCCGAAAGTCTGGGACGGCGCGAAACCATGCTCGGTTTCTTGCAGCAAAACGGCTTAAAAGTCAAAAGTGTATCCGACTGGCAGGGCTTTTTGTCGGCACATGAGCCGCTGATGATTACAGTGGCGCCGTTGGCTTACGGGTTTAAATTAGAAGATCAAAACATCGCGGTCATTACCGAATCCGATCTTTATCAATATGTTGCCCGCTCACGCAAACATCATCGTAAGAAACACGCCGCCGTTTCAGACGGCCTGTTGCGCGACCTTGCCGAAATCAATATCGGCGATCCTGTTGTACACGAAGAACACGGCATCGGGCGCTATATGGGCTTGGTCACAATGGACTTGGGCGATGAAACCAACGAAATGATGTTGCTCGAATACGCGGGCGAAGCGCAGCTTTATGTGCCTGTTTCGCAGCTGCATTTAATCAGCCGCTACTCCGGTCAGGCGCATGAAAACGTTACTTTGCACAAGCTCGGCAGCGGCGCGTGGAACAAAGCAAAACGCAAAGCTGCCGAAAAAGCGCGCGATACCGCCGCCGAGTTGCTCAATCTCTACGCCCAACGCGCTGCCCAATCGGGATACAAGTTTGAAATCAACGAGATGGACTATCAGGCGTTTGCCGACGGTTTCGGCTATGAAGAAACCGAAGACCAGGCCGCCGCCATTGCCGCCGTGATTAAAGATTTGACGCAGGCGAAACCTATGGATCGCCTCGTGTGCGGCGATGTCGGCTTCGGCAAAACCGAGGTCGCCCTGCGCGCCGCGTTTGTGGCGGTAATGGGCGGCAAACAGGTCGCCGTACTTGCCCCGACCACGCTTCTGGTCGAGCAGCACGCGCAAAACTTCGCCGACCGCTTCGCCGATTTCCCCGTGAAAGTCGCCAGCCTTTCGCGTTTCAACAACAGCAAAGCCACCAAAGCCGCGCTGGAAGGCATGGCGGACGGTACGGTCGATATCGTTATCGGCACGCACAAATTGGTGCAGGACGACATCAAATTCAAAAATTTAGGTTTAGTGATTATCGATGAAGAACACCGCTTCGGCGTGCGCCAAAAAGAGCAGCTCAAACGCCTGCGCGCCAATGTCGATATCCTCACCATGACCGCCACGCCAATTCCGCGCACCCTCAGCATGGCGCTCGAAGGTCTGCGCGACTTCTCGCTGATTACCACCGCACCCAGCCGCCGCCTCGCCGTCAAAACCTTTGTCAAACCCTTCAGCGAAGGCAGCGTGCGCGAAGCCGTGTTGCGCGAACTCAAACGCGGAGGACAAGTGTTTTTCCTGCACAACGAAGTGGATACCATCGAAAACATGCGCGAGCGGCTGGAAACCCTGCTACCCGAAGCCCGCATCGGCGTGGCGCACGGACAACTGCGCGAGCGCGAGCTGGAGCAAGTCATGCGCGACTTTTTGCAGCAAAGATTCAACGTGTTACTCTGTTCCACCATCATCGAAACCGGTATCGACATCCCCAACGCCAACACCATCATCATCAACCGCGCCGATAAATTCGGGCTGGCGCAACTGCATCAGCTTCGCGGGCGCGTCGGCCGCAGCCATCACCAAGCCTACGCCTACCTGCTCACGCCCGAATACATCACCAAAGACGCAGAAAAACGCCTCGACGCCATCGCGGCGGCAGACGAACTCGGCGCAGGTTTCACCCTCGCCATGCAGGATTTGGAAATCCGCGGCGCCGGCGAAATCCTCGGCGAAGGGCAGTCCGGCGAAATGATACAGGTCGGCTTCACACTCTATACCGAAATGCTCAAACAAGCCGTGCGCGACCTCAAAAAAGGCCGCCAGCCCGACCTCGACGCGCCGCTGGGCATCACCACCGAAATCAAACTGCACAGCCCCGCCCTGCTGCCCGAAAGCTACTGCCCCGACATCCACGAACG
The DNA here is from genome assembly GCF_001810035.1 of Neisseria sp. HMSC058F07. Lineage (NCBI taxonomy): Bacteria > Pseudomonadati > Pseudomonadota > Betaproteobacteria > Neisseriales > Neisseriaceae > Neisseria > Neisseria sp. HMSC058F07. The sequence goes on from NZ_KV799706.1 coordinate 436,061, forward strand.
GCTCGTCCTCTACAAACGCCTTGCCGTCTGCGAAACCGTGCAGCAAATCAACGCCATACACGAAGAACTCGTCGACCGCTTCGGCCTGCCCGAACAACCCGTCAAAACCCTCATCGAAAGCCACCACTTACGGCTTGCGGCAAAAGAATTAGGCATTGATGCCATTGATGCGACCAGCGAAGCGGTAACGGTAACCTTTGGTAAAAATAACAATGTCGATCCAACCGAAATCATCCTGCTGATTCAAAAAGATAAAAAATACCGCCTTGCCGGAGCCGATAAGCTGCGATTTACCGCAGAGATGGAAAATATCGAAGTGCGGATTAATACGGTGAAGAACGTATTGAAGACTTTGAAAGACAGGGTGATAGCAAAGTAGAGGCTAGTGAAAAAAGGTCGTCTGAAATGATTTTTCAGCTTTCAGACGACCCTTTATAAAGACGATATGGAATATAAAAGCAATTAATCTTGTCAAATCTTTTAACCGCGTGCGTCCCAAACGTTCACTATAAATAGACTTCATGTAGGCTATGACTTGCTTAAACGCTCCGTCATCGCAATTTATTGTTATTTCAACGATAATATCGGGTTACAATCTAACATTTAGATTAAATTTATTCAGACAAACAATTATTTGGAGACAATAAAATGCTAGATGAAAAAAATAAGCTAATTTTTCAAACTTGTTTATTGCTGGTTCGTCATATTACAAATTTAGTTGAACACGAAAAGAGTACAGGAGTACGAATAGGTTACCATAGCCGAATATTCGATTCTTTATTACACCCACAAGAGTATTTTATTTCTTTAGGGAAATCAGAAAAATTATTAGATGGGGTTCAGGGTCGTATTGAGCACGTTGTCCCTTGTGCGTATATAGTTGAAAAGCTTGAAGAGTTAATTAAGGAGCAAAAATATACACAAGAAGAATTGGCGCATGCATTACAGAAAAATTGGAAGGTGGCACATATTACGAAAGAAGAAGCAAAGTTTATGGACTTCAATTTAAAACTCAAATCCACCATGCCAAAAGATTGGGATTTTATGACAGGAAGGCCTGAAATTAGATTGGAAGCAGCAGGAATCAGATTAGTCCCTAACAATCCACATTAAACAACACACGCTCATATTTACGTTGTTTATTTCAAGTGGCACACGATAGCAAGCCATAGCCTGCATTAAACCTGTAGGCAGGGTGTGTGCGGTACGCACGCGAGCTTTAAGTGTAAATATAGAAGCAGTATAAAAAGGTCATCTGAAAATAAATACAATAAAGGCCGTCTGAAAAATTTTCAGACGGCCTTCCTATTCCGGCAATATTTCAAGATTTTTCTGCGCAGAAAAAGGAATACAGCAACTGTATCATCTTGGTTACCCTCGGGTCGGCAATGTAATATTGCCGTTCCCGATGGTTCACTTCAAACGATACCAAACCGGCTTCACGCAGTAGGGCTAATTGGCTGGACATTGCCGCTTGTGGCAGTCCGGATGATTCAGCCAACTCGGTTACATTGTGCGGCCTTTCATGTAGTTTGCACAATACGGCGAGGCGGTTGGGATTGGCCAGTAGTTTGAGAAAAGCGGTGGCTTCTTCGTAGGGTGGTTGATTGTCGGCAGTGGTCATTTTTCACGCTTGTCGGCAAATGAGGAGGTCGAATTATCAGTCATAATAGTCTTAGCAGCAACTTTCAGACGGCCTTTGCTTAATGATTCCATGGCATTTTGGCCAGCAGGCGTGCCATGCCGCAGAATCCGGTTAACCCCGCCGTTAACAGGCCTGCACCGACCATTACGTCTATCAGATAAAACCAAGGCGATACCAGCCAACCTGCCAGCACGCCCAACAGAATCAAACTGCCCGCAATGGTTTGCACCTGCCGCATGATGTCCGGTGCGGCACGGTCGGCAACAGTAGGAAGCCCTGCAGCCTTCCATGCCTGTAAGCCGCCTTCTAGAATATAGCATTCTCGACCTTGGCCAAGCACTGACAATATTGTTTCTGCCCGTGTTGTACGTTTGCCGCTCAGGCAATAAAAAATCAGGCATGGGGCTGTATCATCGGGCAGTTTGTCTCGCTGCTGTTCAGGCGGAAGGGATAATGCACCGCCAATATGCCCGCCCCGATATTCGGCTTGGCTTCGGATATCGACTGCCAACGCGTCCTCACGGATTTTTGCCGTAGCTTCGGAAGGCGTGATTCGCGGGAGTTGTCCGACCGTACTCATGTTTTGTCTTCGTTATTTTTTGTTGATGCGGCAGGTGTTGATGCCCAATAAGCTGTACAGTGCGCAGTTGCCAATCAGTGCTGTGCCCAGAGGGACGATGCCCAGCCAACCCCACCAGCCAATTTGTCCGGTAGCGGCTGCAGCAATCAGCGCTACGCCGATAACAATACGGATTACGCGATCCAAAGTACCCAAGTTTCGTTTCATTTTATTGCTCCTTGTTTCAGAATGAATTGTCTATCAATAAATATATATAACAAAAATCATATATGAGAAATATTATAGCTTTAAAGATGACTTTGTCAAATGGTTTACAGTAAAAGTGTAATGAATATTTGGATTGTATTTTTAAACTCCAACGTCATGGTTAAATGTAAAAATACAGCCTTATATTTTCAGACGGCACTGGAGATGATCTATATAATATTTTATTTATATTGGAAGAATTGGTAGTCAGTTTTCAGAAGGAATCAAATCATGACCGATTTGGAAAAGAAGCCCAATGGAGAAGATTTGAAGACTGGATAATCCGTTGTGTAACTAGAAAGGGAGAGGAGATACTTTAAAATCAAATTGTCTACGAATTATAAAAGGCCGTCTGAAAACTGAATTTCAGACGGCCTTTGGTTTCTTTATAACGTCGTTCGTATCATCAGAAACGATAGTTCACGCCCAAGGCAAACTCGCGGCCGCGTTCGTAGAAGGGCATGCGTCCGTTGCCGTCAGGGAAGCGTTGGCTGTGCGAACGGTATTGCTTGTTGCCGATGTTGTTGACGGCGAAGTTGACGTTCAGGTTGTCTTTTTTCAGCGGCTGCCAGTTGGCGTAGATGTCGTGTACGCCGTAGCCTGATTTCTTGCCGTGTATCGTGCCTTGTCCGCGGGCGACGTCGGTGTATTTCACGCTTTGGGCGTAGCGGCCGCGCCAGCCGATTTCGAGTTTGGGGTTTTCAAACTGATAAGACAGACCGGTCAGCCATTGGCGGCCGGTGTTCCAGAAGGTGAACGAGCTTTCGTGGTCTTCCGCTTGAATCGGGCTTTCGCCGTAGTACATTTCGCCGTTCAGACGGGGTTTGACGTAGGACACGCCGGCGCGCGCGGTCAGACCGCCCCAGCGGTAGGATGCGTCAAGTTCGTAGCCGTAGGTTTTGAGCGTGCCGCCGTTGTAAATCTTGCCGCGTTCGGTGATGGAGGCGGTGTTGTTGTTGATTTTTGCCCAACGGTAGACGATGAGGTCTTTGATGCGTTGGTGGAACACGCTGCCGCTGACGTTGAAGTTATCGTTGCGCCATTTGAAGCCGAGTTCGGCACGGCGGGCGGTTTCGGCTTTGAGGTTGCTGTCCAAATCGGCGGCGGCGCCTGCGCGTTCGTTAGCCAACAGGGCTTCGTTCAGGCGGGGCGCGCGGCTTGCCTGATTGAGGTTTGCCAAGAGCGAGAAGTTGTCGTTGATGTCCCAAATCGCGCCGATGCTGGGGTTGAGCTGGCCGTGGGACGCGCTTTGTCTGCTGGCGGCGTTGTATTTGAAATGGTCGTAACGCAGGCCGGTGGTCAGGGTAACGGGGTGCAGGTTCCAGATACCTTCCGCGTACACGCCGTATTCGGATTTCTTCTCTTTGTCGCGGTCATACAGGCCGAGAATCTTCAGCCACGCGCCTTTGTCGGACGGCTCGGAGGTTTCGTGGCGGTAGTTGACGCCGTATTTCACCATGTGTCCGTCGCCGAAAGAGCTGGCGAGGTTCAGATTCGCGCCGGTTGCTTTGATTTTGCTTAACTCAAGCTGGCCAATGGGAACGCCGCCTTGCGCCGTGCCGGAAGCTTGGGCTTTTGGAGAAGGAGCGCCTTTAGGCGGTTTGGTGTCGTCGGTGTTGATTTGGAAGACATTGGCGTCGATTTTGTCGATGAAGCCGACGTTGCGGCCACGGTATTCCAGATTGTAGGTCTGCTCTTTTTGATAAGTGCCGTCCACGCCGACGTAGCTGTCAACGTTTTGGAACTCGGCTTTATCGGTGCGGTTGCCTTTTTGGTATTCCTGACGGTAGGTCAGGCGGATGCCGTGGTCGTCGTTGAAGTCGTAGCCGATTTTGGCGAGGTAGCTGTGCTGTTTCAGACGACTGCCGTGGTTGACATTGCCGTTGCCGTCTTTGTAGTCGCGGTTGTTGAGGAAGTTGCCTGCAAACAGGGCATCGAAGCCGTTTTGATAGCCGTAAACCGCCGCGTTGCCGGTTGAGCCTTTATTGCTGCTCAAGCCCGCGCCGAGTTTGAAACCGAAAGGTTTGCCGTCGGTCAGCAGGTCTTTCGCGTCAACCGTCGTCACGCGGATGGTACCGCCGACCGCGCCCAAGCCCGCGCTCGCCGCGCCCGTGCCTTTTTCGACGTTGATGCTTTTCACCAAAGCAGGGTCAAGCTGGAAGCGGCTTTGGTGGTGGAAAATTTTGGTGGATTGGCTGGTGCCGTCCACTTCCAGATTAATTTTGTCCTCGCCGACGCCGCGGATGCTGTAAAACTGCGCCACGCCGTTGCCACCGCCGACATCCATACCGATTTGGTCTTTCATGACTTGTTTCAAATCGGTCGAAGTCTCGCGGTCAAGCTGGTTGCGGGTAACGCGGGTCGGTACGGCGGTACCGGTAACCTTAATTTCATTCAGTTCGGCAGTTTCTGCGGGGTGCGTATTTTCGGCATGGGCGAAGCCTGTTGATAGTGCGAGTGTAATGAGACTAAGGCGGAATACAGGAAAAGAGGTTTTATTCATGATTTTTCCCAAGGAATAAAAAATTGACCGCTTATTCTAATTATTTTAATAATGATTATCAAACTACAAATAAATGTAAAAGAACATATTGGTCTCATTTTGATTTGTAGTTTGAATATTTTTATAAATATCAATCGGTTTATTTATGGTTAAATTTTGTAAAACTATTTTAAGAGAAAATATAGTGAGGCTTACTTTTTTGAAACTGAAGAAAAGGGATGAGTTGAATATTTATCGATGATCAATATTGTGTATAGGTGTTTTAAAAGGCCGTCTGAACAGTGCTTTCAGACGGCCTCACTACTTCTTTTTTACAGCAAAGGACTCATCAGGCGGACGGCATTTTCTACGAGGCCGCGGAGTTTGGAGCGTTGTTGCCATGATTTGATGGCAATGTAGCTGCTGTTTTTGAGGTAGTCACGTTGGAGGTTGCAGATTTGTTTGGTGGTGTCGCGATCGTAGATGGCGAGGCTGATTTCTAGGTTGAGGAAGAAACTGCGCATGTCCATGTTGACCGTACCGAAGAGGGAGTAGTCTTCGTCAATAGTCATGGTTTTGGCATGTAGAAGACCACCTTCAAACATGGCGATTTTGACGCCGGCTTCCAGCAGCATAGGGTAGTAGGCGCGTGAGGCGTAGCGTACCATCAGTGAATCGACTTTGGCGGGCAGTATCAGGGTTACTTTGACGCCGCGTTTGGCGGCGACGGTTAATGCCATGAGAAGCGGCTCGTCAGGGACGAAGTAGGGGGTGGTAATTGTGATTTGTTTGGTAGCGGCATAGATGGCGCTGATGATGGTTTCGTAGATGACGAAGCTGCTTTGCTCGGGGGCGGAGGGAATGATTTGGGCAACAATATTGCCTTGCTGCATTTTTTCGGGAAGGATTTGGGGCAGCAGGTTTTTTGCTTGGTTGAGGTATGTTTGTACGTTTTGGAGGTTTTTATCGGTTTCGACGGCAAGGTCGGCGAAGAAGACGGCTGACAGCTCCAGTACCATAGGCCCTGTGCAACGCATCATGGCATCTATCCATTCGCCGACGCCTGAGTTTTGTTTGAAGTAGCGCGGATCGACGAGGTTGAAGCTGCCGGTGTAACCGATTTTGCTGTCGATAACGAGGATTTTACGGTGGTTGCGCAGGTCGGTGCGCGTGAATAACGTACGCCAAATGCCGACAGGCAATGAGGTATGTACTTCAACGCCTGCTTGGCGCAGTATCTCTACCCAATCGCTTTCAAGAAAGCTCCTGCTGCCGACGGCATCGGCCAATATGGAGCAGTCTACGCCTCTGGCTTTGGCGGCAAGGATTTCATTTAGAATTTCTTCGATGCGGCCTTTGGGTTCGATAATGTAAAAGGCCAACAGGCAGGAATGGGCTGCGGCGCGTATGTCGGCAAGCATGCTGTCGATGATTGCATCGGTGGTCGAGAGCAGGCTCATGGCGTTGCCTTTGGTTGCGCCCAGCCCCGTTCCTTTTTCGGCAACTTTACTGATGCCGTGGTAACGTGATTTGACTTGGTCGGCAATGTCGAGATAGATATCGGCTAGATGGGTGGCGGCAAAGTTGCGGTAGAAGCGGTTCATTTCGCCGGTACGTTTGGCGCGGGCTGTGCCGAGACGAGGCTCGCCGATAAGGATGTAGGCGATGGTTCCGAATACGGGGAAAAGGAATAGGATAATCAGCCAGGCGAAGGTTGAGCCGATGTTTTTTTGTTTATACAACACGCGCAGCATGCAGACGAGTGCGGCGCAGGTGTGGGCGAAGATGAAAATTTCGGTCCAGGTGATGTCTTTTAAAAAATTCATATTCGGTAGCGGGAGTGGATGTGTTTTAAGTTTGAAGGTGTCAGCTGATAAGCTTCAGATATTAAGTATATAGAAAAACCGTCTGAAAACAAATTTACACGATAATTGTGTTTTTGTTTTCAGACGGCCTTTGCGTTGTTTCCATTAACGGTGATACTGACGGGACAGTTCGTGTACGGTATCGACCAAAATTTTGGCGTGTTCCGGGTCGGCGTGTTGATTGATGCCGTGTCCGAGGTTAAATACATGGCCGCTGCCGTTGCCGTAGTCGGCAAGGATGCGTGCGACTTCGGTGCGGATAGATTCCGGTGTGCCGAAGAGGGCAAACGGGTCGAAGTTGCCTTGCAGGGCAACTTGTTCGCCGACGCGACGGCGTGCTTCGCCGATGTTGTATGTCCAGTCCAAGCCCAATGCATCTGCACCGATTTCTGCCATGCTTTCCAGCCATAAGCCGCCGCCTTTGGCAAATACGATAACAGGCACGCGGCGACCTTCGCTTTCGCGTTTGAGTCCGGCAACGATTTGTCGGATGTATTTCAGGCTAAACTCTTTAAACGCTGCATCGCTCAACACGCCGCCCCAAGTGTCGAAAATTTGTACGGCTTGTGCGCCGGCATCGATTTGGGCGTTGAGATAAGCGGTAACGGCTTGGGCATTGGTGTCGAGGATTTTATGCAGCAAATCAGGACGCGAATACATCATGGTTTTAATGGTGCGGAATTCTTTGCTGCTGCCGCCTTCAACCATGTAGCAGGCGAGTGTGAACGGGCTGCCGGAGAAGCCGATGAGCGGAACTCGGCCGTCCAGTGCTTTACGGATGGAAGTTACGGCATCAAAGACGTATTGCAGTTTTTCCATGTCGGGAACTTGCAGTTTTGCAATGTCGGCTTCGTGTTGCAAGGCGCGTTCAAATTTCGGGCCTTCGCCTTCGGCAAAATACAGGCCCAAACCCATGGCATCGGGAACGGTCAGAATATCGGAAAACAGAATTGCTGCGTCCAGATCAAAACGTTCTAAAGGCTGGATGGTAACTTCGGTTGCCAGCTCGGTGTTTTTGCACAAATCGAGAAAGCTGCCTGCGCGTGCGCGTGTGGCTTTGTATTCAGGCAGATAGCGTCCAGCTTGGCGCATCATCCAGATGGGAGTGTATTCGACAGGTTGTTTGAGCAGGGCGCGGAGGAAAGTGTCGTTTTTCAGAGCAGTCATGATAAATAGGCTTTCTGATTTGGTATGTTGGACAAAGTTCAGACGGCCTTAGATATGTATAGAGGCTGTCTGAAATGATTAAATGGTTGGTTTTGTTGTAGATTTCATATTGTCGCTTAATGCGAAATCAGCACATCAATTTGGTTGAGGAAGGGCTGCCGGATGTTCTTCTTCGGCCACGCTTTCCAAAACTAGATTGCGTTGTTCTTGCGCTTTTTGCGGTTGATCGGTTTCATCAAACACGCGAGCCAAGACCAAATGTGCGGATACGCTGGGTTGCAGGGCGATACTGGCTTCGAGGTAGCCCTGGGCTTTGCCCCAAAGTTTTCGGCCGTAGGCCAGTTGGCCAAGATACATCAACAGCGGTGCATTGTCGGGTTGTTCCTGTAACCAAGAGTCTGCTAAGTCGATGGCTTTTTGTTGCTCGCGCTCGCTTAGGAAACGCACGGATTCGACAAATGCCTCCAAAAGCTCGGGCTGGCGGGTTTGCAGATAATGGGTTTTAACCCATTTGACTGCATCGGCATACAAACCCAAACGCTCGTATTTTTCGGCAATCGCGACGCACAATTCGCCAGACTTCACACTTTCGGGAATCTGTTTCAAACAGGCTTTCAGACGGCCTGCATCGGTTACTTCGCTCAAGAGGCGGCGATATGCCCAGTTTTGATACTGTTCGGCTTCGTAATCGTTGATGGCGCCGGCTTTGACCAGTTTTTCCGCTTTTGCCAAGACATCTGAAGCATCGCCGTGATCAAAGGCATAACGTAATTGCAGACGCACCAAGCGGCTCAAGTTGCCGTTGATTTTTGCTGCGGCTTCAAGGTTTTGTGCGGCAGTCGGATAATCGCGGCGGCTCAGTGCAGATTCGGCCAGCAAAAGATGACGGGAAAGCTGTTGTTTTTGTGGCAGGTGTTCGATTTCGTGTAGGTAGCGGTCGCGCAATTCGAAGTTTTCCATTTGGTCGGCTGCGTGCGCGCCCAACATCAAAGCCAGGGTGCGGTTGTCGCCGGCTTCTTTGTTTTGCAAGACTTTGGCAGCTTCTTGTTCGGCTTTTTCAAAACGACCTTCAAAATATGCCAGACCTGCGCTGTTCAAAGAGGCAGAAGCCTGACGGCCTTTGCGGGCAATGCCGAAGCGTTGCATACGCGCCGGAAGGTTCAAGAGGCCGAACACGAATTTAACCAGGAAATACAAAACGAATACGCTCAATAGCAGGCCTAAAACAAAGGCATGCAGATTGATACGTAGCATGGTTTGCTCAACCACGACATACACGTTACCTGTATAAATGCCGGAAGCCAACGCTAAACCAACGGCGGCTGCAAACAGAATGACAATCCAAACGACGGTTTTCATGCTTGCTCTCCTTTAATTTTGGCAGCAGGCTTGGTTTGGTTTTGTGGTTTGGCAGCTTCGGCGGCCGGTTCTTTTTTGTTTTCAGACGGCAAAGCAGGTGCTTCCAGAGATTGAGGTGCAGAAGCGGCAGTGGGTGCAGCAGTTGTGGCTTGTTCGGTAGCTGCAGCCGGAGCGGAAGCGGTTTTCTCGGTAGCTTGGGTTTGTGCAGCTTCTTCGGTCGTCATTTGTGTACGCGAACCTTCTTGATAAGCGCGAACGGCGCTCAAGCTGGCTTTCAAGCTGTCGTCTGAGATCATGCGGACATCAAGGGCTTTGAGTTCGGCCAACTCTTTCAACCATGACTGGGTAGCAGGGGATTTGCTGTCGAAGTATTGTTTTACAGTTGCTTCAACGTTGTTCAAATCGCTTTGATACACTTCGCCGTTGTGTTGCAACAGGGCAATGCGCGCATCCAAAAGGCGCAGGCGCAGGTTTTCACGGATGAAGTAGGTTTGATCGGGTGAAATCAACATGGCGTCGTTGCTGTCCAGATGACGGACTTCAACCAAGCCTTTGAGGGCATTGAGGGATTTTTCCCATGTGTTTTCCCACCAAGTTCCTGAATTGGCGGCTTCGACAGGCGCGGCACCTGGTTTCAATACGCCGTCCAAAACCAAAGGCAGGCCTGAAATACCGGTTTCCAAACGGTCGATACGCAAGGCAGTGGCGGAAATATCGACATAAGGACGGTTTTTCAGCGCGGCCAAATCATTGCTGATGGCTTGCTTGATGGGGATAAGCTCAGGCTGTTCAAAACGGCTTAAGCGGCTGTCGATGTGTTCCAATACGCTGACCGCGCCTTGAAGGTTGCCTGACAGCATCAATTGTTGCGAAGCAGTGTTCAACATGGATTCGGCTTCGTCGACCAACCAGTTGATACGACCTTTGAGTAACTCTTGATAAGCTTTCTGCGTTTGCAGGATTTGATCGCTATTGTTTTTTTGACCGTTGTTCAGGCGGTCTAACTCGGCCTGAATAGCGGTTTGGCGGTTGAGGTTGTCTTTTAAAAGGCTGGCGTTTTCAGATTCGCCCAATGCGGCTTTGTCGATTTTTTGGTTGAATTCGAGCTCTTGGTTTTTTAAAACATTTTGACCCTGTACAAACAGGAATCCGCTCGCGCCCAAGCTAAGCAGTGCCAAGACGGTTGCACCTGCAGCCAAGGCTTTGCCGCCAGATTGTTTGATGATAACAGGGGCGTTGTTTTGTGGGAGATTGTTGGACTCGGTCATGCTCGCCTCCACTCGCTGAGGTTGGGTAGGTTTGATTTGTTCAGAAGGCCTGGTGTTTTCAGAACGTTCAGGCGCCGGAGCTGCCGTATTGGCAACTTGTTGGGTATCTTTATTGTCTTCGACTGGGTTCACTGCTTGGCTCCTTTGTGGCATGGATAAAAGTGCAGCGGATAAAGAAGTGACGGTTTCTACATGTTTGGCGCCGACGATGCGAAGCGCATCGGCAATACGCGGATGGTGGGTGAAGTATAGCAAGGATTCGAAGAATCGGGAAAATTGCGGCGGAATCTGATGGAAAAATTCGCGCGCGAGCTCGCCGGATGTGACGTAGGCGGCGGCGATGTCTTCGGTTTTAAAGTTCTGCCAATCGATGGCGTGTGGCCGTCTGAAATAGATTTCGGCGATGTCGATTTGGAAACCCAGTTCGGTCAGTTTATCTGCTAAAAAATCACGGCCTCCATGGCCTCGAATGATTAGAACTCGGGCGTTGGGTGGCAGGTTTTTCCAAATAGGCATTCTCAAGACGGCTTCGCTGTCGTTGCCGTCTTCGGGAGAGAATACGGGATAGGGGGAGAATTGCGCCAAAGTATGTTGGCTGGTTTGGCCGACGGTAATGTGTGCTTTAGGGCCGTCTGAAAAGTTCAGATGCGGCGCTGCGGTTTCAATAGCGGTGGGGCTGACCCAAAACACGACATCGGCTTGCTTAAATTGTTCGGGAAGTTTGTTTAGTGCCGAACGGTCTGCCTCTATTTCGATCGGACTCAATACTTGAGCCTGCCAACCAGCTGCATGGCAGGTTTGGATATCTTGCTGTGGACGGTTGGACGGACGGATGATGAGTAGAGTAGGCATAATGTGGGATAAATTATTAAGGTTTAGGCCGTCTGAAAGAAGGGTTTCAGACGGCCTGCTGCCGGGGATACGTTATTGATCGACGAATGCGCGCTCAATCAGGTAGTCGCCGCGGACACCGGTTTTCGGAGAAACGGTCAGGCCGAATTCGTCCAAGACGTTGCAGGTGTCTTTCAACATAGCAGGGCTGCCGCACAACATGGCGCGGTCGTCTTGCGGATTGATTTTAGGCAGGCCGATGTCTTCGAAGAGTTTGCCGCTGCGCATTAAATCGGTCAGACGGCCATGGTGTACATAGTCTTCGCGTGAAACAATCGGATAGTAAATCAATTTTTCTTTAACCAAGTCGCCCAGGTATTCGTGTTCGGGTAATTCTTTGGTAAAGCGGTCGTAGTATGCCAAGTCTTTTTTGTAGCGTACGCCGTGAACCAAGATGATTTTTTCGAATTGCTCGTAAATTTCAGGGTCTTTGGTAATGCTCAAGAAAGGTGCGATGCCGGTACCGGTGCTCAAGAGGTAGAGGTGTTTGCCCGGATTCAGGTCGCCGGCAACCAATGTACCGGTCGGTTTTTTACTGATGAGGACATCATCACCGACTTTAAGGTGTTGCAGGCGGCTGGTCAATGGGCCGTCTTGTACTTTAATGCTGAAAAATTCCAGATGCTCTTCCCAGTTGGCAGAAGCCACGCTGTATGCGCGCATCAGCGGTTTGCCGTCAACCATCAGGCCGACCATGACGAACTGGCCGTTTTCAAAGCGCAAAGATTCGTCACGGGTGCAGGTGAAAGTGAAGTAAGCGTCGGTCCAGTGGTGTACGGACAAGACTTTCTGGGTGTTGAATGCTGCCATTGATATTTCCTGTCGGATAAGGCCGTCTGAAAAGGATAGGTCGGGGCGGCCAAGGTTAATAAAAAGAATGGAATATGCTGTTCAGCTACTTACTTGCCGGTTTGGCTGATTTTTCGCTGAGGCTGTGCAGGTCGGAATAGCGTCCGCCTGCGTTGATCAATTCATGATGAGTGCCTTGTTCGACTACATTGCCTTCATGCATCACAACGATGTTGTCGGCTTTTTCGATGGTCGAAAGTCGGTGGGCAATCACTAATGTGGTACGGTTTTGCATCAGGTTTTCCAATGCGGTTTGTACCAAACGTTCGGATTCATTATCCAATGCACTGGTGGCTTCGTCCAAAATCAAAATCGGTGCATTTTTCAAAAGCGCACGCGCAATGGCGAGGCGTTGACGTTGGCCGCCAGACAGTTTTAAACCGTTTTCGCCAACTTCAGTGTGCAGGCTTTGCGGCATTTTTTGGATAAATTCCCAAGCATTGGCGGCTTTTGCAGCATTGATAATTTCTTCTTCGCTGAAGTTACCGGCTTGAGCATAGGCAATGTTTTCAGCAATCGTACCATTAAACAGGACAACGTTCTGGCCGACGAAAGCCATGCGGCTGCGTAGGCTTTCGAGTGTATATTCATTGATGTTGATGCCGCTAATCAAAACCTTACCTTCATCCGGATTAAGGAAGCGCGGCAACATATTGGCCAAGGTGGTTTTGCCGCAGCCTGATGCGCCGACCAATGCGGTCACTTTGCCTTGCGGTACAAGCAGGTTGATGTGGTTCAAGCTGTTGCGTTCGGCTTCAGGATAGCGGTGTACAACGTCGCAAAATTCGATATCGCCAGGGTTTGGGCTGAGGATTTGTTTGCCTTCGTTGCTCTCTTCGGGTTGATCCAAAAAGGTGAAGACACTTTCAGCCGCCGCCAAACCGCGTTGAAGGGATTGCATCACGCCGGTCATGCGTTTGATGGGATCAAACATCATGATCATACTGGACAAAAACGACATAAAATCGCCTGCGCTGAAGCCGGAAAGCCCTGCTTGGCGTGCGGCTGCGTAAATAATCGCAGCCAGAGCAACCGAGGCCATTAATTGCGTAATGCCGGTACCGGCAGAGCTGGCGGAAACCTGTTTGAGCAGGTTGCGGCGAACATCATTGGCAATACGGTCGAAGCGGCGGTTTTCATAATCTTGACCGCCGTAGATTTTTACAACGCGTTCACCATTAATGCTTTCGCCCAAGACCTGCATCAGCTGGCCAAGATAAATTTGGTTGTTGGCAGACAGTTTGCGCAGGCGTTTGCTGACTGTTTGGATACATACAGCAACAACCGGCAAGATGATAAAAGTAATCAGGGTCAAACGCCAGTTCAGATAAGTCAGCAAGCCCAATAGGCCGACTACGCTCACGCCGTCTTTAGCAATCACGGTAATGACGTTAAACCCTGCATCGGTAATTTGATTGACGTCGTTCAAGATACGAGACATCAAACGGCCGCCGGTATTGCTGCTGAAATACGAAGTCGGCAGGTGCATCATTTTGTTGAACATTTCACCGCGCAAGCGCTGCACCAAGTGGCTGGACAGATACGTCGTGCAATATTCGTTGATGAAGTTAAACAGGCCGCGAACGAAAAACAGCGCCACAATTGCCAGCGGCAACCATGACATGCTTTTCATGTTTTTATCGACAAAACCTTCATTGATCAAAGGTTTGAGCAAGTAACCGAAAGCCGGCATCGTACCGGCGACAATCAGCATGGCCACTACGGAGACGATAAACATCTTCCAATAGCTTTTCAAATATCCAAGCAAGCGCTTGTATAGCTCCCAGTTGGATGTGGCTTGTGTTGTCTGCATATCAATCCAAATTTAGAGCAAACATGCAATTCTAAACGAAAATATCTGTCATTACAATGTTTGCAATTGAAAGTCAAAAGGAGTCGGTATTGTTTTAACGCCTTGATTTTATATTGGGAACGACTGCGGCGTGGTGGGTTTGGCAATAATGTTACCCACTTCTCAAATATCGGTTGCGGCCGTCTGAAACTTTTTCAGACGGCCTGTGCAGTCGTCAAGGACGGCCGGTTAAGCCAGGGCTTCCTTAATGATGTCTTTCACTGCCGTTGCATTATTAGGGACAACACGGACCCGTTGTGGCAGATTTTCCAAGCCTTCCAATGCGGCAGGGCGGGGGATGGAAACTTCGCCGACAGCCTCATGGATGGTGGCTTCAAATTTGGCAGCCAATGCGGTTTCGAGGCAGACAATGGTTTCTCCGGCTTCGCGTACTTCACGCGCTACTTTGATGCCATCGGCTGTATGCGGATCAATCAATTCATGATCTTGCTCGTAAACCTGTTTGATGCTGGCAAGGCGGTTGGCATGGGTCGATTTGCCGGAAACAAAGCCATATTGTTGATGTACTTTGTTTAACATAAATTCCAAATTAAAACCTTTACCGGAGCCTACTTCAGCCCATAAGGTTTTGATTTCGTCTGCATCGCGGTCCATCAGGTCAAACACAAAACGCTCGAAGTTGGAGGCTTTGGAAATATCCATAGACGGGCTGGATGTGACGTGGGTGTGTTCGCTGTTGCGCGGGCGGTATGCGCCGGTTTTGAAAAATTCGTCTAATACGTCGTTTTCATTGGTGGCAACAATCAAGCGGTGGATAGGCAGGCCCATTTGGCGGGCGATATGGCCGGCGCAGACATTGCCGAAGTTGCCGCTTGGCACGCAGAAGCTGACTTTTTCGTCATTGCTCGAAGTGGCATTGAAATAACCGGCGAAGTAGTACACAACTTGGGCGACAATGCGGCCCCAGTTGATGGAGTTGACTGTGCCGATGTGGTATTTGGCTTTGAATTCGGCATCGTTTTGTACGGCTTTGACGATGTCTTGGCAGTCGTCAAACATACCTTCAACAGCGATGTTGTGGATGTTGGCATCTTGCAGGCTGAACATTTGCGCGCGTTGGAATGCGCTCATTTTGCCTTCCGGCGACAGCATGAAGACATTAACGCCTTTTTTACCGCGCAGGGCATATTCGGCGGCAGAGCCGGTGTCGCCGCTGGTGGCGCCTAAAATATTGAGTTCTTTGCCTTCTTTGTTCAATACATATTCAAACGCATTGCCCAAGAATTGCATGGCCATGTCTTTGAATGCCAAAGTCGGGCCGTTGGAGAGGGCTTGAATTTTGATGCCGTCTGAAAGTGTACGAACCGGAGTAATGGCTTTGGTGCCGAATACTTCTTCGGTGTAGGTGCGGTTGATGATATCGCGTAAATCATCAGCAGGGATGTCGGTGGCAAACAGGCTCATGACTTCAAACGCCAGCTCTGGATAGCTGAGTGTGCGCCATTGGTCTAAAGTAGCACGGTCGATTTGAGGGTATTGCTCAGGCAGCATCAAACCTCCGTCAGGAGCCAAACCCATCAATAAAACTTCGCTGAATTGCTTGCGTGCGGTTGCACCGCGGGTGCTGATGTATTTCATGGTTTCTTCTCTATATATTTAAAATTCAAATAGAAAGTCAAAACGAATTCAGACGGCCTCGATATTAAAAAAGGCCGTCTGAACGATTATTTGTAGAGTCGTTTGAAGCAGGCGGTAACCGTTTTTGCGGTAACGGAAGCAATGGCCTGCTCGCGGGTTGCTGGGCTCAATACCTGCATCATTTCGGTTGCAGTCAATTGATTTGGCGCTTCTTCGCTGGCGCAGCCGCAGATTTTATTTTCCCATTCGGCTTGTTTTTCCGCACTCATGGCCAAAGCAATGACACGCCATTCGTTACGTTTGTTCAATTCGGTACGGCATTGGCTGTCTACCGCCATTTTCACTACGCTGCTGCCGATACCTGTACCGCTGCCCAAGCCGCCGAAAGATTCGCCGCCGGTAGCGCATGCACCCAATAAGAAAGCTGATGTAACAGCTGCCAAAAGAGTTTTTGAAGTCATGATGTTTCCTGTTAGCAAGGCCGTCTGAAACGCCCGAAGAGTTCTCAAAATAGCATGTATTATACCGTAATGCGGCCCGATATGTGAGTTTGCGAAACTGCCGTATAATGCTAGCGAGTTTTCTTTTTAATCAATCAGCACGAAAGCCGCTATGTCCGACCTTTTCGCCCGCCAACCCGAAGCCCCTTTAGCCGAACGCTTGCGCCCGCATTCTTTAGATGATGTCATCGGGCAGCAGCACTTAATCGGCGAAGGTAAACCTTTGCGCGTGGCGGTGGAAGGCGGGAAGCCGCATTCTATGTTGCTATGGGGGCCGCCGGGTGTAGGCAAAACCACGCTGGCACGGATTTTGGCGCAGAGTTTCAATGCCCAGTTTCTGCCGGTTTCCGCCGTATTTTCCGGCGTGAAAGACATACGCGAGGCAATCGAGAAAGCTGAAATTGCCTTGCAGCAAGGGCGCGCGACAATTTTGTTTGTTGACGAGGTACACCGCTTCAACAAAGCGCAGCAGGACGCATTTTTGCCTTATGTCGAAAGCGGCTTATTAACCTTTATCGGTGCCACCACGGAAAATCCGTCATTTGAAGTCAATCCGGCTTTACTTAGCAGAGCGCAGGTGTATGTCTTGCAATCCTTGTCTTCAGACGACCTGAAGAAGCTGATTACCAAAGTATTGGCTTTGCCTGAATACCAAGATTTCACGATTGAAGCAGATGCGCAAGAATTGCTTGTGAATACCGCCGATGGCGATGCGCGCAGATTGTTGAACTTGATTGAGCAGCTTTTACGCGCTGCTAATACACGCCGTCTGAAAACCCTGACCGCCGAATTTCTTGCCGACAGTTTGGGTGCGCAAATCCGTCGTTTTGATAAGGGTGGCGAGAGTTTCTACAATCAGATTTCCGCGCTGCACAAATCCGTGCGCGGTTCGCATCCTAATGCGGCATTGTATTGGTTCTGCCGTATGCTCGACGGCGGTACCGACCCGCGCTATCTTGCCCGCCGCATTGTCCGCATGGCATGGGAAGACATCGGCTTGGCCGATCCGCGTGCCTTAACGATTGCCAATGATGCCGCCGCTACTTATGAGCGCTTAGGTTCGCCAGAAGGGGAGCTTGCTTTGGCTCAGGCCGTGCTGTACCTTGCCGCCGCCGCCAAATCCAATGCAGGCTATAAGGCATACAACCAAATGCGCCGTTTCGTCAAAGAAAATGCCAGCGACGAAGTACCTGTCCACCTGCGCAATGCCCCGACCAAACTGATGAAAGAATTGGGTTATGGACGCGAATATCGCTACGCCCATGACGAACCAAATGCCTACGCCGCCGGCGAAAGCTATATGCCCGACGGCTTGGATGAACCCGATTTCTATCAACCTGTCCCTCGTGGATTGGAAATCAAAATTGGCGAAAAGCTAAAATGGTTGAAATCCTTGGATGAAGATGCGCTGGATGATTAAAACAATAAATGTACATCATACAAATCTAAGATCAAATTGAATTTTTCAGACGGCCTTTGCTGTTTGAATATTTTTAACCTATACCATACACAAACTTTTTCATGAATATTTTTGAAGCCTTACTATTATTGTGCCTGCTGATTGTCATTAGCGCGTTTGTATCCTGTTCCGAACTCGCGCTTGCTTCGGCACGCAAAATCAAATTGCAGGTCATGGCGAAAGACGGCGGCGATACGCGTGCGCTTGACGTCATCAATATGCAGCAGCAGCCGGGCAGTTTTATTACCGTTGTCCAAATCGGTTTGAACGCCGTCGCCATTCTTGCCGGTATTGTCGGCGAGGCAGCAATACGTCCGTATTTTGGCAAACTTTTGGAGAACGCAGGCAGTTGGGGCAGCACAGTTGCCTCTTTGCTGACATTCTCGCTGGTTACAGGCAGCTTTATTTTAATTGCTGACCTGATGCCCAAGCGTATGGCAATGACCCATCCCGAAGCGGTGGCGGTACGCATTGTCCGTCCAATGATGTTTTTGATTTTTATCTTAAAGCCCCTTGTCTGGGTTTTTGACGGATTGGCAAACGCAATATTCAAACTCTTCAAAATCTCAACCGTCCGTCAGGAGCAGCTTACCTCGGAAGATATTTATGCCGTCGTTGATGCCGGCGCGCAGGCTGGTGTATTGAAAGAACAAGAACACTATCTGATTGAAAACATTTTCGATATGCAGGAGCGCACGGTCACTTCCACCATGAGCACGCGCGAATATATCGCCTATTTCGATAAACACGACGACAGCGATACCGTGTTGGAAATGATGTCGGACAAACCGCACAACAAATTCCTCGTATGTGACGGCGACTTGGAACGCGTCATCGGCTATATCGAATCTCATACGCTGCTGACCTTGTTTTTAAAAGAAAAAGACGTCCGCCTGACCGACAAGCGCGTGTTGCGTAAAGCCTTGTTTATCCCCGACACATTGTCGCTTTATGATGTATTGGAGACCTTCAAAACTTCCGGCGAAGACTTCGCCGTAGTGGTGAACGAATACGCGCTGGTGGTTGGCGTGGTAACGCTGAAAGATGTGATGAGCATTGTGATGGGCGAGCTGGTCAATACCGAAGAAGAGCCGCAAATTATCCGCCGTACCGAAGATACATGGTTGGTAGATGGTGCTACGCCGCTTACCGATGTCATGCGCGCACTGGATATTGAAGAGTTTCCCAATTCGGAAAACTACGAAACCATCGCCGGCTTTATGATGTATTCCTTGCGCAAAATCCCGAAGCGCACCGATTTTTTGGTTTATGCCGGTTATAAGTTTGAAATCATCGATACCGAAAATTTGAAAATCGACCAACTTTTGGTTTCCAAACAAGGAAATATGGTGGGGAAAATGTAACGGGTTGCTGGGAACACTTGAAAAGAAAATTAAAAAATGAATAAAAAGGAAAAAATATTATGACGACAACTGAACCTCAAAAATACGCCCGCAGCCTGCACGCGCCCATCAGCCTCGGCACGACTTCAGACGACCGCTTTATGCCGCGCGGCTTTCTTTCATATTTTGCCTCGCTGCCGAAATTGGTTTTAACCGAAAAATTAGATGGGCAAAACAACTGCTTTGCCGCGCACGGCCTCTATGCCCGTAGTCATGCTGCACCTACCCAGCATCCGTGGGATAAACCTTTGCTGCAACGATGGCAGCAAATCAAAGATGATTTGGGCGATCTCGAACTTTTTGGCGAGAATATGTACGGCATTCATTCGATTGCCTATTCTCAACTGGAAAGCTATTTTTATCTATTCGCCGTCCGCCGTGGCGGACATTGGCTTTCATGGGAAGAGGTTAAATTTTATGCGCAGCTGTTTGATTTTCCGACTGTGCCAGAAATCCCAATTGTCCAGCCGCTTGCAGATTCCACTCAAAAATACGCCAATGAAGATATTGCTTTAGCGCAATGGCTTGCCGCTAATTTGGGAGAGCCGTGGACAGACAGCGTACAAACTGCCGGTAAGCTTGGCGGCTACGATCCGAAAACAGGAGCGGCATGCAGTGAAGGTTTCGTTATCCGGAACGCCGCTGATTTTGCCACCAACAACGGCAACCTGCCTGTTCAATTCAATGAATTTGATAATCTTTTCAAATTGGTGCGAGCCAAACACGTTAAAACCGACGTTCATTGGACGAAAACTTGGAAGCCTGCCCGTCTTATCGATTACGACAAATACCATTGGCAAAGCTGGCAGTTTCAGACGGCCTGAAGTCCAATTATCCAATAATAAGAAAGACAATTATGTGGACATTCCCAGATTACATACCCGGTCAACTTCCTGATTGGCAAGCCTTAGAACGTCGTTTCAGCTGGTTTGCCGATATGAAGGATGTTCTGCAAGACCCTGAGTGGCATGCTGAAGGCGATGTATTTACGCATACCAAAATGGTGTGCGAAGCCCTTTTACAACTGCCCGAGTTTCAAGCGCTTGATGAACAGGAGCAACATATTCTGTTTGCTGCCGCCATACTGCATGATGTGGAAAAACGCAGTACGACCAAGCGTGAAATAGAAAACGGTAAAGAGCGTATCGTTTCGCCGCATCACGCAAAAAAAGGCGAGCATACTGCCCGTACTTTACTGTATACCGAATTTGCCGCTCCATTTGCCGTAAGAGAAGCAATCGCCAAACTTGTGCGCTTGCACGGATTGCCTTTATGGGCAATTAACAAGCCTAATCCTGATCGAGCTGTCATAGCGGCCAGTTTGCAGGTTAACACTGCACATCTTGCCATGCTGGCTAAAGCCGATGTCCTGGGTCGTATATGTTGCGACCAACAGGATATTTTGCTGCGCGTTGATTTGTTTCGTGAACTCTGTGAAGAAAATGCTTGTTGGGGTAAGGCACGTACGTTCGCCAGCGATTACGGACGCTATCTCTATCTTAACGGCCGTAGCGAAATGCCGGATTATCAGCCATTTGATGATCAGACCTTTGAGGTGTACGCCATGTGCGCCATAGCAGGTAGCGGCAAAGACAGCTACATCAGGCAACATCTTGCCCATTTACCTATGCTGTCGCTCGATGAGATTCGCCGTGAGCGTAAACTCAATCCCGCAGATTCCAAACATACCGCCGAAGCAGTGCGTTTGGGTAAAGAGCAGGCAAAAGAATACCTGCGAGCCCGTACGTCATTTGTCTTCAATGCGACCAATCTCAACCGCGACTTGCGCAGTAAATGGCTGCCGATGTTTGCCGATTACGGCGCACGTGTGCATCTCATTTATTTGGAAGTGCCTTACACGCAATTACTATCGCAAAACCGTAACCGCGAACATTCTGTTCCGAATGATGTGTTGCACCGCATGATAGAAAAGCTGGAAATCCCTGATTACAGTGAAGCGCATACGGTAGATTTTGTGGTCTCTTCTTAAAAAGTAAAGGGTTTTTGTAAGTAGGCCGTCTGAAACAATCTAATGTTTCAGACGGCCTTTTTATGAAATTAAAATTACTAGAGCTAAGGGGAAGGTCTTTATTCGCAATTTAAGCCTTTTGTTTTTTCAGCGAATGTATCCATGGCAATTTGGCACATGCGTTCACGTTGGCCTACGTCGGCAGCAGGCAGGATTTGGCGCAGGTATTTTGTGTTGTCACGTTGGAACGATGCTTTATCGCCTGCTTTTTGGTAACACGCATCCGCACGGGTAAAGTATTGCTGGCAGATTTTCGGCAATTCTTCAAAGGACAAGGGTTTGCTTTTGTGCATGCCGTGTGCGGAGACGGAGAGGGAGGAAAGGGCGCACAGCGCGATGATTAAGGTTTGGGAAATGGTTTTCATGGTAAGCCTATTTATTGAAGTGGTGTTTAAATCAATTGTTCGCCCCAATGCAGCTTTTGGCGCAGGGTTTTGAAGTATTGGTAATCGGTGGGATGGAGGACGCGCAAGGGATTGTGATAGCGGCGAATGATGATGCGGTCGAAGTTTTGCACGTCGATATGGGATTGTCCGTCAAAATGTGCGCGTGCGTCGCCGCTTTTGGTAATGAGGATTTCGATTACGCTGGTGTCGGAGATGGCAATCGGGCGGTTGGTCATGGATTGCGGACAGATAGGCACAAGCGTGAAGGCGTGCAGACCGGCTTGCATGATGGGGCCGCCGGCGGCAAGTGCATAAGCGGTCGAACCTGTCGGCGTGGAAATAATCAGGCCGTCCGAACGTTGGGTATAGACAAATTCTTGATTGATAAATACTTCAAATTCAATCATTTGGCCTGCACCGCCACGAGACAGTACGGTGTCGTTGAGGGCTAGGGCGCGTTCGATGGTTTCGCCGTCACGAATGATACTGGCTTCAATGAGGATGCGCTCTTCGGGCAGATATTTGCCTTCCAGTACGGGGCGGATACCCTCAACCATGGTGTCGCGTGAGATTTGGGTGAGAAAGCCTAAGTGGCCTTGATTGATGCCGATGATAGGAACGGCGCGCGGAGCAACTTCGCGGGCAGCGGAGAGGAAGGTACCGTCGCCGCCGAGCACAATGACGAGGTCGCAATATTTGCCCAGTTGGGCTTTGTTTACGGTTTCGCAGTAGGCGGAATCTTGGATATAGACGCAGTGTTCTTCTACGCTCAATTCATCCAGATAGATGGTGAAGCCGTTTTCGCGCAGAAAAGAAACCAATGTGTGGACGGTATCTTGAATTTCGGGCGTATTGGGACGTGTAACGATACCGATGTTTTTAAATGGGCTTTTCATGATAGTAGGCCGTCTGAAATTAAGTGTCTAATCTATCCAGATATCGCGCTCGAGGCGATCGAGGCGTTCGTTTAGGCGGGCAACGTCGTCACGCAGTTTGTCCACTTCTTCCAACCATGCGGCAAGCGTGGCTTGGTCGATAACAGGGGATTCGGGTTCGCGTGAAAAGTCGCTGATTTGCTCGGCAATGCTTTTGCCGATTTTTTTCATGGTGCGGCCGATGTCGCCGGCGCGCGAGCTGATACTTTCTGCGGCCACATGACCGAATACACGCGCCAAATCTTCGCTCGGATAATAGCGCAGTCCACCCAAAATAGGAAGGACGGACATGCCCAAGACCAAGTCGCCTTCGAGGCTGATGTCGCCCACGCCGGGCTGGCCGCCTTGGAGGATTTTTTGGATGGCGCTGTTGTGGAATGTGATGTTGGTGTCGGCGGTTTCATTTGCGGTTTCAAGAAAACCTTGTTCGCTGATGCGTCCGGTCAGTCTGAAACCGGTCAGGCTGATGCAGATGATGCTGCCTGCAAATTCAGACAGCTCGCGCTGTTGCTCTGGATTTTGCTGTATCAGGTGGTTGATAAGGGGAAATAGGGCGGACATGGTTTACTCTAAATGCCGTCTGAAACGGATTAATGGGTTGAGTCGCAATTTTACAGGCTTAGCCCGTCTGCGCAAACGGTATTTACAATTTTGCCGTTGCTTTTGTCATCAACGATGAAATCAGGAGCCGGTAGCCCGAGTTTGGCCGCTTCGGCAGTATAAAATTCGGCCCGGCTTGGGTGGCGGGGTTCGACAATATTGCGGATACGCTTGCCGTCAGCTTGGCAGGCCGTTTGAAAAAGGACTTGGACGGCAAGATCCTTATGAAGAATATTGACGGGTTGATTGCCGCCTTGAATGCGTGTTTTCTGAACCAGCTTGGTAACGGGATGACGGTCGGCAGAGTAAAGCCCGCCCAGTCGCAGTATATCGATATGGGGGACGGCGCTTTCAAGCAGGGCTTGCTCGACTACGAGGATTTGACGGGCAGATTCGGTTTGCGGATCGGGCGGCGTGCTTTCATCGCATATGCGTGCTTGGTCGCCATACACGCTGGTGCTGCTGGTAAAGATGATGTGTTGTACCTTAGATTGCTCGGCAAGTTGAATCCATTTTTTTAAGGTATCGGCGTAATGGTTTAATGATGAAGGCGGAAGCAGGCAAAACCATGTCGGCTTGTTGATATGGTTTTGCCATAAGGTCGAACTGTGAAAAATATCGTTTTGGTTTAAATCGATAATGTCGAGTTCAATTGGCAGATTGATGTCGTCGGAGGTCAGGTTGCGTTTGACGGCGGCTACCTGACTGCCTTGCTCATAAAATTTTTGTGCCAGCGGCAGGCCGAGATAGCCTAAGCCGAGAATGGAAATATCGGGAAGGTGCATAAATAAAGCATCCGAAAATTAACAGGCCGTCTGAAAATAGCTTTAACTTGGTTAAAGCCACGTTTTCAGACGGCCTTTGTATGGAAAAATTAATGGTTGCTGCCGATTTTTTGGTCGAATTCGGCACGGTGTTCCGGCAGGAGGTAGGGGCGTAACAGGCTGAGTGTGCGGCTGATGCCCCGTACTTTGGAATCCTCGGTCAACTTGGCTCGACCGCGCAGGGAGCTGTCGAAGTCGAACCAGTATTTCGTCACCACCCACATATTGACGGCAAGGTCGTTCATGGCGGTTTGGTCTGCGCTGATGATGTTCAGACCGTTGAGCTGGGTCAGCAGGTTGACCAACAGCGGGGACACTTTGGCTTGGGTAAAGGTATTGTGCTCGCCCAATAATTCGGCACTGCGGGCAAGCAGGGTATTCACATCGCTGAAAAGGAAACGGTATTCCCACATCACATCATAAATACCGGCCATGTAGTTGATGGAGTCTTCCACATTAGACGGCAATACGGCTTCGTTAAGGTAGACAAGCAGGGCTTCGCTGTAACGCTTGAACAATTGGACAATAATTTCGTCTTTGTTGCGGAAATGGTAGTAGAGGTTGCCCGGGCTGATGCCTAAGTGGGCGGCAATATGGTTGGTGCTAATATTGCGCTCGCCTTCTTCGTTGAACAAGGCGAGGCTGGCATTGATGATTCGTGTGTAAGTGTTGACTTTAGCAATGCGCGGCATGGAATACACTCCTTTGTTTTATAGGCTGTATGAAGTCGGCAGCCAGTTGGGTTCTGCGTGTAATTCTACCTGAAATTGAGTAAATACTGTATTACAAACATATTGTGCCAGCTGGTGGACATCTTGAGCGGACGCATTGTTTTTATTCACCAAAACCAAAGCCTGTCTGTCATGCACAGCCGCCCCGCCGATCTGATGGCCTTTCAGACGGCATTGGTCAATCAGCCAGCCGGCCGCGAGTTTGACCGAACCGTCAGGCTGCGGATAGCGTGGCATATTGGGGTATTGTTGCAACAAATCGGCAGCTTTTTCAGCGCTGACAACAGGGTTTTTAAAGAAACTTCCGACATTACCAAGCACGTTAGGATTAGGCAGTTTACTGTTGCGGATTGCACACACTGCATCGGAAACATCTTTAGCCGTTGCCTCGCGGTCTTGGCTTAGTTCGGCAACCGCTGCCGCCAAATCGCCATAGCCCAAGTTCGGCACAAAATGCTCTTTTAACGCGAATACAACCGAAACAATCACATAACGGCCTTTGCCTTCCTGTTTGAATAGGCTTTCACGATAGGCAAAGTCACAGTCGGCATTGGAAAGCTCGACAAAGGTTTCCGTATCCAAATCAAAGCAGCGTACGCTATGGATAACATCTTTCGCTTCAACACCATATGCACCGATATTTTGTACCGGAGACGCGCCGACCGTGCCCGGAATCAGACTGAGGTTTTCCAGCCCGCTTAAACCCAGCCCAACCGTGTGCAAAACAAAATCATGCCAAATTTCCCCAGCCTGAGCCTCGATATAAACCAGGCCGTCTGAACGCTCAATTTCGCGTATTCCCTTGTTTTCCATATGCACAACCAGACCGGCATAGTCCTCCATCAAAAGGATATTGCTGCCGCCGCCGAGCCATAAAACAGTATTTCGGTTGAACTCGGGCAGCCGGACGATGTCGCGCAACTCGTCGGCGTGTTTGAGTGCGATAAAGGCTTGGGCTTGGGCGCGAAGGCCGAAAGTGTTGTAGGGGGTGAGGTCGGTTTGGTATTGGATGGGTTGCATGATGATTTGTGATTTTGTGGATTCAGGTCGTCTGAAAACTTACTATTTAACAATTACGATAGGTAATGGGGTTTTGGGGCGCTTTATAGTTTTCTTGGGAAGAATAGGTCAGCTTGTCCACGATTTCTTGATAAATATTGGACTCTTTTGGTAACGGCTTGCCTTCAAACATCCAACGACCTTGAATAATATCGTCGGCAGAAATCCATCTTTCAATTTCATATACTGCCAATGTCCAGCCGCGATAGACTGCAACTGCATATTTTGCTTTTTCACGCCTACTTCCGATTTTCCAATATTTCCGTGTGCGCTCATAAATTTCCTTATGCCTATCGGCTTCAGGAATATTCCCTGATCTGATGTCTTTTTTCAGTTTCTCGTATTCGTTATTAATCGTAATTAAAACAATAGGTTTATCAGTTTTCAATTCTTGCGCATCATATTTTCGTTTTAATTCGGACAAGCTCATCAATCCTACTTCAGAAGAATGCGTGCCGCCTTGAATATTAGTCAGCGGCTGCTGGCTCGGCTTGACTAGGGAGAGTAGGTCTATTGCCATTGCTTCATATTCAAAAGCCTGTTTGTCTGTTTGGATGTTGTGCCGCAGAATGTAATACACGGGCTGGTTTCCGCTTTTATGTATTTCCCTAATCAAAGCAATTTTATCACTTGGCGTTTCTGTTTCTTGTAATGAACCTAGGGCATGATGGAAAACGCGATTGCCCACGCCTTTACCTACATAGAAAATATTGCCATCTCTAGGGTCAATCAAGCAATAAATATAGTAAGCAAGTTTTTCTATAATGGAAGTTGAAAACATTTTTTTCCTTAAGAGTGAATAAGCCGTAAATGAAATATCAATGGAGGTCGTCTGAAAGAAATTTCAGACGGCCTTATGTGATTTGACCATCTCTTTACTGCAAAGCTCCAAGCACCATACCAATGCAATGGCGGCAATCGTCAGCGAAACGGTCAGCGCGGTCCAGAAGCCGTAAATGCCCATATCGGCATGATAGGCAAGCAGGTAGCCGGGCAACAGGCCGCAGCCCCAGAAAGCCACGGCATGGATGAACATCGGCATTTTGGTCACTTTATAGCCGCGCAGCGCATATGAAGCGATACATTGGGTGGCATCTGCCAGTTGGAATAGGGAAGCGAAAAATAAAACGGTTGCGGCAATGCCTAATACTGCCGCATCGTTGGTGTACATACCTGCCAACTGAAAGCGAAAGACAACCAAGAGCAGCGCGGTGCAGGTGGCAAGTAGCCAGCCCAACACCAGCGAAACGCCTGAAATATAACGCGCCCGCAAAAAATCGCGCCGCCCGAGCGAAAAGCCAACGCGTACCGTGCTTGCCGAGCCGACACTTTGCGGAACCATATACAAAATGCCCGACAGGCTGATGACGACTTGTTGGGCGGCGACATAATCCTCGCCGAATGGCGCCACCAAAAAGACGATAAACGAAAACGCGCTGGCTTCTAAAAAATAAGACAAGCCGATGGGTGCGCCGATTTTCCAAATCTGTTTGAAAGCCGCCAAATCGGGTTTGCCGATTTTTGCCGTTAAGCCAAACGGACGAAAGAATTTTTCTTTGGCAATATAAAGCCACAAAGCCAATGCGCTGAACCAAAATACCGCTGCCGTTGCCACGCCGCAACCTGCGCCGCCTAAAGCAGGCATACCGAATTTGCCGTAAACGAACACATAGTTCAGCGGCACATTCAACGCAAATGCCGCGAAGCTGACCAACATAATTACGCGTGGGCGGTTTAAGCTGGAGGCATAAGCGTGCAGGGCGCGGTGTATCATGGCGGCCGGCATTGCCAAGCTGGTAAAGAGCATATATTGCGCCATAGTGTCTTCAACATAATCGTTCAATGTCAGCCAATGACGGAAAGGCATAATCATCGCCCACATCAACAGCATGCCGAATACACCCAAACACAAGCCAAACCAAATGCCCTGCATTCCTGTTTTGCCGACTTCTTCGGTTTTACCTGCGCCGTACAGCTGAGCAATCATCGGGTTCAACGCCGCCATCACGCCCATAAAGGTAATGTAAATCGTCGAGAATGCGCTGCTGCCCAAAGCCACCGCGGCCAAATCTTCCTTACCTGAGCCACCGGCCATCACCGTATCGACGAAACCTATACCCACTTGCGCCACTTGCGCCAACAGCATAGGCAGGGCGAGGGCAGTAAGTAGGCGGATTTCTTTTAAGAAAACAGGAAAGGTAAAGCGGTTGAGGTTCAGTAGCATAATGATATGTGGATTGAGGATAAAGGCCGTCTGAAATGGAAACTTAAAATTATAAAGGGTAAAGCTGATAAGCAGGCAATATCTTGTTTAATCGCTAAATTTTTTAGACGGCCTTAAATGTCGGATGTCTTTTTACTGCTTCCAACCAGCTGTCCGGCGTTTGAAACTGCATCAGGCCGTCTGAAAGCGAAACAGCGGCTTGGGTAGTCGAAGCGCGGGTCAGTTTTTCATTGGTTTCGGCATCGTAAATGGTGTAATCGATACGCAGGCAGCTTTCGATCTCGACGATGTCCATATCAACGCGGATTTTTTGGCCGAAACGGGCAGGGCGGATGTATTTGAGGTTCATCTGCACAATCGGCCAGCTGTACCCTTGCCGTCCCATTTCGTTATAGTCGTAACCGATGGAAGACAGAAAAGCACAACGCGCGGTTTCAAGGTATTTGACATAGTTGCCGTGCCACACGATGTGCATGGCATCTACGTCAAAAAAAGGAACTTCAGTTTCAAAGCTGTGTTGGCAGTAGATGTGTTTTTTCATGGTTTAAAAGAGTGAATGTGATGGTTTCAGACGGCGTCTTCGCCCCAAAAATCATAAAAATTGAACCATTGTAGCGGATTTTGCGCACATTCTTGCGCCAAAATGTCGGCAAAACCCTGCATCGCGTCTTTGACGGTAGCCTCGCGCTTGCCGCGTTTCCAGCTGGAAGTATCGGTAAAGCGGCGCAGTTTCAAATGATAGCGGCCGTTTTGTTTGACGCAAAACAGCGTGTTTACCTGCGTTTTTAAAAGCGAAGCCAATAGCCATGCGCCTTGCGGCATAGGGGCGGTGTGGCCTAAGAAATTAATGTCGGCGGTTTTCTCGCCGCGTACAGGCACGCGGTCGGCCGCAATGGCAATCCATTCGCCGTCTTCGATACGGCGGTTTAATTCCATCATCAGGGTGGTGTCCAAATCTGTTACTTGAATCAGACGGATATGATCTGCGCCGGCTTTTTGCAATGCCTCGTTAAATGCCTGCGCGTGTTTGCTGTGCACTAATACATTGAGTCTGAAATTTTTATGGTGCGACACCAGCGCACGGCAAACTTCGGTATTGCCCAAGTGCGAACAGGCAAAAATCTGGCCGCGTTCATTGCGCTTGACTTGCGAATAGATATCGTCCGGATCTTCAATCACCAAATCTTCATAACGGATTTTGCGTTGCCACACGGCAAAACGGTCGCAAACTGCTTCGCCAAATGCGACGAATTGTTTGAATACGCTGTGTTTCGGCAGGACGGTGTGGGGAAAGGCCGTCTGAAGACGGGTTTGATAGCGTAAGACATGACGGCGCGGTTTGGGTGCGGTTGCATAAAAATACAGCACCACAAACCAAATACACGGCCTCATGAAAAAAGCCGGCAGATAGCGCACCATCAATGTGGTCAGAGCGAGAAACAGGCGGCTGCCGCGTTCGGGCTGCGCCGCCCAATGGGTTTGTTTATTGTCGGTCATGGTTTCAGACAGCCTTTCCGAAAACTTTACCCAGTCGGTGTTTCAACATACCGAAAAACAGCCGTGTGTGCATTTTGCTGATGCGGACATTATCGGCAAAGGCATCGAAGTGGGACACGCCGTCGGCGGCGTATTGGACGGGCGTTTTAATCCAAACCGGTTTGACGTTTCGCCAGTACAGGCGGATAAGGATTTCCGTATCGAAGTCCATGCGATCGCCTACGGTTTCTTCGCGGACGACGGACAGCGCGGGTGCAAGCGGATAGAGGCGGAAGCCGCACATACCGTCTTTGATGTCGCATGACCAAGTGTGCAGCATATTCCAGAAATCGGTAATTTTGCGTCCGTAAAGCCGTGCTTTGGGCGCGTCATCGCCGTATTGCGGCCAGCCGCAAACAACGGCTTCGGGATTTCGTTCTGCTGCGGCGAGGAGTTTAGGCGTATCGTTCAAGCAATGCTGGCCGTCTGCATCAACCTGCAAGACGTGGGTATAGCCATGTTCTTGAGCGTATTCCAAGCCGGTTTTGACCGCTGCGCCTTTGCCGCCGTTGATGGGACGGTAAAGGACATCAATGCCGTCTGAAACCAAAGCCTGCAATACAGGTTTGCATTCTTCGCGTGAACCGTCGTCCACAATTAAAACGTTTAAACCGAAGCCACGCATGGTTTGGGCAACGTGGCTGATGGTGGACGGGTGGTTGTAATGTGGAATAAGGGCCAGGGTATTCATAAATATTTTTTAGACGACGTTAACACAATGCAGAGTATAGCAAATAAACATGCCATGGCGTTTGAAAAGGCCGTCTGAAACGGCGATGACAAAATCTTTGATTTCGTTTTTCACTGTTTCAGACGGCCTTTGGTATGCCATTAATTCAGCATTGTACATGACCGACATCGAGACATAAATCATGGAACTCATTGAGCGTGCTGCGGTGGCCGATACTGATGATGATGCTGTCGGGCAGTTTTTGCTTTAAGGCGCGGTAGAGCATGGCTTCGGTCGGTTCGTCTAAGGCGGCGGTGGCTTCATCAAGCAGGATGACTTTGGGCTGCGAGAGTAGGGCGCGGACGAAGGCGACGCGTTGCAGTTCGCCCGGGGAGAGTTTGTGCTGCCAGTCATCGGTTTTATCTAATTTATCAACCAGATAACCTAATCGACAAGTATTCATGGCTTCGATCAGTTCCGGATGCTGCTTGTCGATGTCGGGGTAACAAATCGCATCGCGCAGACTGCCTTGTGCCGTGTACGGGCGTTGCGGCAGGAAGAGAATCTCTTGATGTGGCGGATGACTGACCTTGCCGCTGCTGCCGAAAGGCCAAAGTCCTGCCAGCGCGCGCAGCAACGAAGTTTTGCCGCAACCGCTTGGGCCGCGTATCAGCAGGGAATTGCCGCTTTTGAGGTTAATATTGATACCGTCTAATAAAACTTCGCCGTTGTGACGGTATAGGGCAACGTTTTCTAAGATCAGGCCGTCTGAAACTTCGGTAAGGTCGGGTTGTCGTGCGGTGTGTTTTTCTTCCGTACTCAGCAAAAAGCCGTACAGACGCTCCAATCGGGCGCGGTAGGCGGTAAATTTGTTGTAGAACATTCGGAAGAAAGACAGCGCGTTTTGCAGTCGTGCGAAAGCTTGAACGGTCTGCTGGATGTCGCCGATTTTGATTTGTCCGGCAAACAGGCGCGGAGCTTGCAAAATAATCGGGAAGAGTTTGATGCCGTTGGTGAACATATCGTTAAAACCACTCAGGCAGACGCTTTGCCGCGCAATGCGCCAACGGTTGCGGATAATGGCTTTAAAACGGTCGGAAAGCTGGTCGTGTTCGTGTTTTTCGCCGCTGTAAAACGCTACGCTTTCGGCGTGGTCGCGCACGCGGATGAGGGAATAACGATAGTCGCCGTTGAGCTTTTCGTTTTCATAGTTGTAACGAATCAACGGGTTGCCTATCCACATGGCGATAAAGGTCGCCAAAATCACAAACATATAGACAAACCAAACGATGCCGTGCGGAATGTCGAAGCCGAACACGGTCAGGATGCCCGCCAATCCCCACAAAACAACGGCAAATTCCAATGAGGTAACGACCGAATTGACCATACCGCGCACAAATTCGATGGTTGAGGCGATGAAATCCTGCGCGTCTTGTTGGATACGCTGGTCGATATTGTCCGGCGCGTGGCGGCGCATTTGCAGGCGGTAGTAGTTTTTGTCGCCAAGCCAGCGTGAAGTCAAAACTTCATTGAGCCGCTCCGACCATTTAATCGCCAAACCTTGATCGAGAAAGTCGTTGACGACGTTGTTAAACGCCCGTATCAACACCACGCCCGCATTCATCGCTGCAAACATCCAAAACGCGGAGGCATTCAAATCCTGCATCGAGTCGTAAAGCCCTTTGGACATAAAGGTACTCAACACATTCAGCCGTACTTCGGTCAGCAGCAGCGTAATCATCGCCGTAATCAGCAGCAAGACTTTGACCGCGCTTTTCGGTGTTAGGCACAGCCGCAGGATATAGCTAAACTCGCGCCCGAAGCGTGTATTGCGTGCAAAAAACAGAATGACCGCCGAGGCTGCAGCGACCATCAATAAGGTCTGCAATAGCCAAGACGGCGTGGAATAAAGCTCGATTTGCCATTTTTGCATGGGGTTTTCTCTGAAAGGAAGTAAAGGCCGTCTGAAAGGACGGCAAATTTATTTGACTATGGTAACTGTAATAATAGTTTTCTGAACTGTTGTATTTTTTTGTATGTACAAACGGTTCTTATTTGTTTTTGTGGAAGGCGGAAATCTTATCAAATATAATCGCAAAACCAAATTACTTTGTAATTTTTTACTCGATATAAGAATTATTAATATTTCAAACCAGAAGGTATTTTATGAACAGCAAATTAGCCCTGATGCCGCTTGTGGTTGCAAGCGCATTCGCCTACGCCGCCGATGAAACGACACCCGAAACCCCCGTGCAACAGCAGTTGCAGGAAGTCAATGTCCGCGCCGACGCCAAACGCGTCAAAGCCGCCCGTTCTTATTCCATCGCCAGCGACGGCGACTTGCGCGACCGTGTGAATTTGGGTGTGTTAGGTAAAGCCAACGCCTTTACCGCTCCGATTACTGTGGTCAATTACGACGAAAAAGCCCTCAACAACACCGAAGCGCGTACTTTGGTGGATGCCGTAGCGAAAAAAGACGCTTCGACTTGGCAGTTTGGCGGCGAAAGCAACACCTTGACCGGCCTGTATTTCCGCGGTTACCAACTTGATGCGCGCCAATTCAGCGTCAACGGCTTAGCCGGTATGTACGGCACACAAGGTACGGCCAGCGTGCAAGTCGGCTCCGCGCAACTGATTAAAGGCGCATCCACTGCCGTAAACGGCATGGACCCTGAAGGCGCGGTATCCGGTTCCGTCAATATCGAAACCAAAAAAGCCGCTGACGAAGGCAACCGCAAAATCGGTTTGGGCTGGTTCAGCAACAACCGCGCCCAAGGTACGTTCGACTTGGGTCAACGCTTCGGCGAAAACAAAGAATTCGGTGTGCGCGCCAACGGCAAACTGCGCCACGGTGATACTCCGCGCCACGGTTACAGCGAAGACAACAAAGAATTTGCATTGAATGCCGATTATCGCGGCGAAAAACTGCGCGTGGCGTTTGACTCCATCTACGCGAAACGCAAAACCAACGGCGGCCGCGCGCGTATGCAGGACATTCAAAACCTGCAAGGCCGTCTGTTTGATGCACCTGACGGTAAAACCAACCTGCTGCCTTCTTGGAACTGGCAAAACACTGTCGGTCAAACCAATATGCTGACGTTTGAATGGGATGCGTTTGACAATGCACAGATTACAGGCGGTATCGGCTACAACAAAGCGCGTTATTACGGTACGCTGATTTCCCCGACCGTATGTTTGAATGCCACCAGTACTTGTACCGATACGCAAAACACAAACACCAGCGGCAAAGTAACGGCCCGCAACTATGACTACAACACCGGTACTGCCCGTCTGACCGACCAATACTTCCGCACTTTAAGCATGAACCTGTCTGCGCGAGGCGAATTTGAAACCGGCCCGGTTACGCACAACTGGAGTACGGCTTTTGACCGCGTTATCCGTCAACGCGCCACTACGCGCGGTTTGTCTGCAGACAGCAGCAGCGCGAAAATTTCTGCAAGCGGCGATATTGCAGCGCAACTTGATTCTTTCCAACCGGACTATGCAACCGATTGGGAAAGCTCTGCCTATCTTGATGCCAATATCAAAGTCAACAGCTTGGCCTTGTCCGACACACTGGGCTTTGCCGACAATAAATACCGCCTGACGCTGGGCGGACGTTTCCAAGCAGTTGAATACACCAATAAAAAAGAAGGTCAAAGCGGCGATGCCAAACGCTTCAGCCCGATGCTGATGGCCGCATGGGTGCCGCAACCTGATTTGGTCGTTTACGGCAACTACATGGAAGACTTGGAGCCTGCCGACATCAAAACCGATGATGACAACCATACCACCATGTCCAAACCGCGTGTCAGCCGTCAGTTTGAAGTGGGCGTGCGTAAAAACTGGGGCAATTTCGTGACCACGTTAAACGCGTTCCAAATCAAACGTCCGGGTTACTGGAGAGGCCAGACAACCACTAATGCAAAAACTAAGAAAAAAACGCTGACCTATGGCAACAATTCCGCTTTTGCCCGTTCCGGTGCTGCGGCAGGCGACGAACAAGGCATGGAACGTAGCCGCGGTATCGAGTTCAACACCTACGCGAATTTGCTCAACAATACTTTGCGTCCGACTTTGGGTCTGATGTATCTGCAATCGACCGTGAAAGACTATCCAAATTCACGCGATATGCTGGTCAGCGGCGTACAAGTCGCCAACCCACGCGTGATTGCCAAAGCAGGCGTTGAATGGGACACCCCGTTTGCTAAAGGCTTGACCTTGAACGGTAATGTTTCGTATTTCGGCAAGTCTTACCAAGACACGCAAAAAAA
>NZ_KV799706.1:470593-523108 GCF_001810035.1 Neisseria sp. HMSC058F07
AAAAAAATACGCCTTCCCGTCCTATACCTTGGTTGACGTAGGCGCGCGCTACAAAACCAAGCTGGGCAAAAATACTTTGACCGTCAGCAGCTCGGTAGAAAACCTGTTCAACAAAAACTACTGGCAGGTACAGCGCGGCCAATACGACCGCAGCTTCGCAGTTGTCGGTATGCCGCGCACTTATTGGCTGAAAGCGGAATTGGATTTCTAATCTGATTTCGGTTTGACCGTAATAGCAGGCCGTCTGAAAGGGAATGATAAAAAGCAAGAATTTGTTTTATCCCTTTTCAGACGGCCTGATTTGATTGCCTTATGTTTTTCGCTTGAAAAATCTTACATGTTTTTTATGGATTTCACGCGAAACAAGGTTAATATTCCATTTTCACAATACATCATTCGAGAAGACATATGAAAAAATCCATCAAACTGACCCTGTGCGCCCTCGCACTCTCACTTTCCGTGCAAGCTCAAGCGGTTACCCATGCCGTGATTGAAACCAATATGGGCAACATCCAACTGGAGCTGGATGAAGTCAAAGCGCCAAAAACCGTGGCAAACTTTGTCAATTACGCCAAAAAAGGTTTTTACGACAACACGATTTTCCACCGCGTTATCGACAATTTTATGATTCAAGGCGGCGGATTTACCGAGAAAATGGTTCAAAAATCCACTGATAAAGCCATCACCAATGAAGCATACAACGGCTTGAAAAATAACGTCGGCACCATCGCCATGGCGCGTACCGGCGATCCGAATTCAGCAACCAGCCAGTTCTTTATCAATACAGCCGACAACGACTTTTTGAATTTCAAAAGCAAAACCCCTCAAGGCTACGGCTATGCCGTTTTCGGTAAAGTCACTTCCGGCATGGACGTGGTCCGTAAAATCAGCAAAGTGAAAACAGCGACACGCGGCTATCATCAAGACGTTCCAACCGAAGCCGTGATTATCCGCAAAGTCAGCATCAAATAATTTTGATTGTTTGAACCCAAACAACAGGCCGTCTGAAACATTCAGACGGCCTGAATTTATTTATTTGATAATAAGCGGCAATTTGGGCGATAATTCAGCATCCACAATTTAAGGAGTCGATTATGCAAACCCGCCTGCCTTTTTTCAGCGTTGTCCGTGTCAGCGGTGAAGACAGAGCTTCATTTCTTCATGGCCAATTATCCAACGATATTAATAATTTAGCTTCCGGTCAGGCATGTTACGCCACATACAATACACCTAAAGGCCGTGTGTTGGCGAATATGTTGGTCGTCAATCGCGGAGAAGATTTACTGTTGATCATGGCACAAGATTTGACCGAAGCCATCGTCAAACGCCTGAGAATGTTTGTCTTGCGTGCAAAAGTCGTCTTCGAGTTGATGCCTGATTTGGCAGTAAGCGGCGAGTTGGCAGACAATGCAGAACCTCATCCTGCTGCCGAACCGCAACTGTCTTTCCCGGCTCAAATTCAAGAAAACACCGTAGAAATTGCCCTGCCGCACACAGGCCGTCTGAAAATTTCAGCAGCCGAAAACGCAGCCGAATATCAGGCAGGAGCCGAAAACGCATGGAACCTGCACGAAATCCGCAGCGGCTATCCGTGGATTTGCGCCGCAACCAAAGAAGCGGCTGTTGCCCAAATGCTCAACCAACATATCATCGGCGCCGTCCATTTCCGTAAAGGCTGCTACCCCGGCCAAGAAATCATCGCCCGCGCCCAATACCGAGGCCAAGTCAAACGCGGTCTGGCCGTATTAAGTGGCGATTCTTTAGAAGCCGCCGGTATTGCCGTTAAAGTCGGCGAAGAAGAAGCAGGCGTCATCCTCAATACAGCACTGACTGAACAAGGCAGCCTCAGCCTCGCCGTTATCAAGTTTTCCGCAGCAGAAGCAGCATTGACCGATGCAGACGGCAGTGCTTTGAAACAGGAAGCACTGTTTTTTACAGTTGAGAAAGATTGATGTTAGATGATTGAATAAAAAGCTTAAATTTAAGGATTAATCAGCTTAAAATCAAAACAGAAAGGCCGTCTGAAAATTATTTTTCAGACGGCCTTTGATATTGAGTTTTGTTGGTACATGACCCAAGCAGCGTTTGCTGCCGACTGAATTACGGCATGGTTTGAAATCATTCGGTAGCAACAAAAACTGCGTACGTACCGCACACGGTTGACAGGGGTGCGGGCTACGGCTTGCTTTGTGTCATTCTTCATTTAGCTTTTCTATCATGTAAGCACAATGTCCACAAAATGGGGCGCAATCTAATTCTTGCGGGAGAATTTCAGCACCACATGCTTGACATTCTCTTAAGGCATGATAATCGCATTCTGTGCAAACATTGGCATCGACTAAATAAGGAGAAAAACACTCAGGGCAGTTTACAATTTTTTCATAACTATCAAAGTAATTAATTGAGTCATTAAATGCGAAATATTTAAAAACATACTCTCCTTCAGGTAATGCATTGCCACGTTCTGCATGTAAGTGGATATTAAAATCGTAGGTTGTACCTGTTGCGGCATGTGGATCGCTGTATACGCCACTTGGACTATCGATCAATCGTACTGAAACTTTAGGAACAATTTTAAATCTTGGATTAAATCTTCCTGTTACAGTAAAACGAGAAGTTGGCCTGCTAATAGTACAAATCAAATATCCAACGTTACTATTATCGTCAATATATTCAATTTCTTGTTGTACATCTTTTACAGTGTGAATTTTTGAGTGCAGAAGAGATTTATTTTGTTTGTGTGTTTCTTGATTAATTTTTTCTTTATCTAATTGTTTTACCTCATCTATGGCATCTTTATTATCAATGTCCTGATCATCTGTTTTATATTTTTCCGCCAATGCAAGAAAACTCTTCGTTTGCAATACAAGAATTTTACATTCTCTATCTTGAGCTTCTTTTTTTAACTCAAGCCGGAGACCAATTGTCTTGCCTGAACGTCTTTCCCACCAATCTTCTTTTTGTTCAGAGGTAACTAAAATAATGGGTTTTTTAATTTGATTGCCATGCCTGAGTATTTGTTCCCATAAGAAGAAATCGCCATATTTTCTATCTTTTCCATCCTTTCCTGCATCCGCATATCCTGGAGGAATTTTATTTTCAAATCTTTTATTGGCCAGTTCAATTAATTCTTTTTTATCAGATTCTGAAAAAGGCTCACCTAAGCAATCATTATCTCCAAATAATTCTAAAATATTCTCAAGAACATTATCTGATTCTGTATTATTTATATATGCATCATCCCATTCAACTTTATCAAGCTTCTCTAAAATATCAGTTTTGTATTTATCAAGCTCCAACGCATCAATTAATTTCTTAGATATAGCTCGATTCCCCTTTATATCACTGGCAATGTTATCTATCTTATTCTTAATGTTTTGGATTGTAGAGGTTTGTGCAGCTTCAAATTGTTCTTTTGCAGAGTAAATTACTTCATTCTTATTTTTAAAGAATTCATTGGCAGCTTGGTCTGAGAGCCAAATCCTCCCCTTGAATAGCTTTAAACTATTCAAAATACTTTCTCTAGTGTCTTTATGGTAACGATATAAATCCAATAAAACATTTGTATCAACTGTTAATACTGCATTTTCCCAAATTTCTTTTTTTTCTTTTTCGGTTAATGGTAGTGCCCATTTAAATACATCTTTTATAGAAGGCATTTTTGTTTCCTTGACTTTTAAAATTATAAAAATCTAATAGCAAGGTTGGATCATGACCCAACATTTTTATATTTTTCTGCATAAAAGGCAGCCTGAAACTTTCAGGCTGCCTTTCTTACATCAAGCCAGCTTCGCTCCGACCCAGTCTTTCACGCTGTCAATCATCGCGGGCAGTTTCTCCACATCGCTGCCGCCGGCCTGTGCTAAATCCGGTCTTCCGCCGCCTTTGCCGCCGACTTGTTCGGCTGCGAATTTAACCAGATCGCCTGCTTTGACTTTGCCGGTCAACGGTTTGGATACGCCGGCGCATAGGAAGACTTTGCCGTCGTTGACTGCGGCGAGCAATACGATGGCTTGTTCTGATTTGCCAGTCAAGTCGGTTACGATTTCGCGCAGGGCTGCGGCATCGGCTTCGATTTGTGCGGCAACGAGTTTGGCTGCGCCCAAGTCTTTTGCATCGTCCAAGAGTTTGGCGCCTGCGTGGACGGCGAGTTCGGCTTTGGCGCGTGCCAATTCTTTTTCCAATGCTTTGGCGTGTGCCGCACCTGCTTGGATTTTCGCCAGTACGTCTTTTTCGGTTTGGGCTTTGGTTTCGGCAATAATGTCTTTAACCAAACGCTCTTGCTCTTGCGCCCATTTGAGTGCGTTCAGGCCGGTGATGGCTTCGATACGGCGTACGCCTGCGGCAATACCGCCTTCGCTGATGATTTTGAAGAGGCCGATGTCGCCGGTGCGTGAAACGTGTGTACCGCCGCACAATTCGGTAGAGAAACCGCCCATTTGCAGTACGCGTACTTCGTCGCCGTATTTTTCGCCGAAGAGCATCATGGCGCCGGTTTTTTGGGCATCTTCCATGCTCATAATGGCTGCGTTGACGGCAACGTTAGCCAAAATGGCTTCGTTGACGCGGCGTTCTACTTCGGCGATTTCTTCGGCAGTGACCGCTTGAGGATGGGAAATGTCGAAACGGGTGGATTCGGCGGTAACCAAAGAGCCTTTTTGTTCAACGTGTTCACCCAATACATCGCGCAGGGCTTTGTGCATCAAGTGGGTCGCGCTGTGGTTGCGCATATTGGCATTGCGGATTTCGTCATCCACTTTGGCGGTAACGCTGTCGCCGACTTTCAGACGGCCTGAAGTTTGTACGCCGAATTGGCCGAATACAGCCGCTTTGATTTTTTGGGTATCGCGTACTTCAAAGCGGTTTTCGCCTGCAAAGATATAGCCGACGTCGCCGACTTGGCCGCCGGATTCTGCATAGAACGGGGTAAAGTCGATAACGATGGCACCTTCGTCGCCTTCGTTCAATTCGTTGACTTGCTCGCCGTCTTTGTAGAGGGCGAGGACTTTGGATTCGGTTTGGCGTTCGCTATAACCTTTAAACTCGGTGTCTTGACCTTCGTAAGGCAGTTGGGCGTTGGCTTTGAAGCTTTGTGCGGCGCGTGCGCGTGCGCGTTGTGCATCCATTTCGCGGTTGAAGCCTTCTTCATCCAAATCGATGCCCAATTCGCGCGCCATGTCGGCAGTCAGGTCGTAAGGGAAGCCGTAGGTGTCGTAGAGTTTGAAGATGTGTTCACCACCGATAACGAGTTTGCTGTTGGCGATGTTGTCCATCAAATAGGCATTTAAGGCTTCGGCAAACGGTTTTTCCGCGTCGGGAATATGGGCGGTTTCCAAAGCAGCCTGCAAATCGATATACATGCCTTCGTTCAGGCTACCTGAAACTTGGGGACGGATAACGATTTGCTTTTTGCCTGAAGCGGCACGGGAGGCGGCGGTGAATTCCACACCCTCTGCGGTTTTCAATGCCAGTGGTTTGCCCGCACCATCTTGCGGCAGCAGGCTTTCCAGTTTCAAGAATTTCATGCCGTTGAACACTTGATTGAACAAGCCCATGCCTTTTTCCAGCGTTTCGCCGAAACGGCTCTCTTCCGCGCGCAGGGCTTCCATAATCTGCGTCTGCTTCTCTTTCAACTCAGGATAAGCATCACCCATTACTTTCACCAAGTCGGGCACGAGTTTGTAGAAAAACGCTTGTTTCTGACCGAGTTTGTAACCGTGGCGTACGGCGCGGCGGACGATGCGACGCAGTACATAGCCGCGGCCTTCGTTGGACGGCATCACGCCGTCTGCAATCAGGAAGGAGCAGGAGCGGATGTGGTCGGCGATGACTTTCAGGCTTGGTTCTTCCATGCTGAACGGCGCGCCGGTTTCGCGGGCAACGGCTTTGAGCAGGTCTTGGAACAGGTCGATTTCGTAGTTGCTGTGGACATGCTGCATGACGGCGGCCATACGTTCCAAGCCCATGCCGGTATCAACGGATGGTTTAGGCAGCGGATTCATATTGCCTTGTTCGTCGCGGTTGAACTGCATAAATACGCAGTTCCAAATTTCGATCCAGCGGTCGCCGTCTTCTTCAGGGCTGCCCGGAATGCCACCCCAGATTTCTTCGCCGTGGTCGTAGAAAATTTCGGAGCAAGGGCCGCAAGGGCCGGTGTCGCCCATTTGCCAGAAGTTGTCAGACGCGTATTTCGCGCCTTTGTTGTCGCCGATGCGGACGATGCGCTCGGCAGGCATGCCGATTTCGTTCAGCCAGATGTTGTAGGCTTCGTCGTCTTCTGCGTAAACGGTCGCCAAGAGTTTGTCTTTAGGGATGTTCAACCATTCCGGGGAAGTCAGGAACTCCCAAGCGAAGTGGATGGCGTCGCGTTTGAAGTAGTCGCCGAAGGAGAAGTTGCCCATCATTTCAAAGAAGGTGTGGTGACGGGCGGTGTAGCCGACGTTTTCCAAGTCGTTGTGTTTGCCGCCTGCGCGTACGCATTTTTGCGCGGTAGTGGCGCGGTTGTAGGGGCGTTTGTCAAAGCCGAGGAATACGTCTTTAAATTGGTTCATGCCTGCGTTGGTAAACAGCAGGGTCGGGTCGTCGTGTGGTACGAGCGAGGAGGAGCGGACGATGGTGTGGCCTTTGGATTCGAAAAATTTCAGGAATTTTTGGCGTAGTTCGGTGGTTTTCATAATGTCTCGATAAATTTTTTACAAGGATTTCAGACGGCCCGGACGGCGCGTTGCGATTAAAAACGAATGGGCGTTATCTTACCGCAAAACCATATTTCAAGCTATCGGCAGAAAGGTTTTAAGTTGGCTGCAATCCGTCTTTCAGACGGCCTCAAGCGGGACGATATCTTTTAACAATGAAGCCTATCCGCTCGGGCTTGCCTGCTTTATAATGCCTCTCTATTTTCAACCGGATACGCAAGGAATGATAATGACCAAACATCTGCCCCTCATCGTACTGACTGCGCTGGCACTGGCCGGCTGCGGCGGCTCGGACAAAACTTCTGCCGACAAGGCGGCTCAAACCGATAATCAAAAGGTATTGAGCATTTACAATTGGTCGGAATATGTCGATCCCGAGACGGTTGCCGCGTTTGAGAAAAAACACGGTATCGCAGTAACTTACGATGTATATGACAGCGATGAAACGCTGGAGAGCAAGGTATTGACCGGCAAGTCGGGTTACGACATCGTGGGTCCTTCCAATGCGTTTGTCGGTAGGCAGATTAAGGCAGGTGCGTATCAAAAAATCGACAAGTCTCTGATTCCCAACTATAAAAACTTGAATCCGCAGTTGATGAAACTGATGGAAGGTGTCGATCCGGGGCATGAATATGCAGTGCCGTTTTATTGGGGTACCAATACTTTCGCCATCAATACCGAGCGTGTGAAAAAGGCGTTGGGCACGGATCAGCTGCCGGACAATCAATGGGATTTGGTGTTTAACCCTGAATACACGTCCAAACTCAAACAATGCGGCATCAGCTATTTGGATAGCGCGGCGGAAATTTATCCTATGGTGTTGAACTATATGGGTAAAAATCCAAACAGCAGCGAAACGGCGGATATTAAGGCGGCTACGGAAGTTTTGAAGAAAAACCGTCCATACATCAAGCGTTTTACCTCGTCCGGTTTTATCGATGATTTGGCGCGCGGCGATACTTGCGTAACGATTGGCTTTGGCGGTGATTTGAACATTGCCAAACGTCGTGCCGAAGAAGCAGGCGGCAAGGAAAAAATCCGTGTGATGATGCCGAAAGAAGGCGTGGGGATTTGGGTGGATTCGTTTGTGATTCCGAAAGATGCCAAACATGTGGCCAATGCCCATGCGTATATCAATGATTTCTTAGATCCTGAAGTTGCGGCGAAAAACGGCAATTTTGTTACTTATGCGCCGTCTAGCAAACCGGCTCAAGAGCTGATGGATGAAGAGTTTAGAAACGACAATACGATTTTCCCGACCGATGAGGATTTGAAAAACAGCTTTATCATGGTGCCTATCCAACCGGCGGCGTTGAAATTTATGGTCCGTCAATGGCAAAGTGTGAAAGCAGGTACATAAGCTGATTTGAACGTATTAAGGCCGTCTGAATGGTGTAACCGAAATGTTTGATTTCGTTTTACGGCTGTTCAGACGGCCTTTGGTTTGTGTCAGATTGGCTTGGATAAGGTT
Organism: Neisseria sp. HMSC058F07; assembly: GCF_001810035.1. Lineage (NCBI taxonomy): Bacteria > Pseudomonadati > Pseudomonadota > Betaproteobacteria > Neisseriales > Neisseriaceae > Neisseria > Neisseria sp. HMSC058F07. The sequence goes on from NZ_KV799706.1 coordinate 478,760, forward strand.
TAAAAACAAAGGGCGTGTCTATCAATCACGCCCTTTTGTTCGTTTCAGACGGCCTTAGAATTTCACGCCTTTATGCAGGGCGACGATACCTGCGCTCATGTTGTGGTAATCCACGCTGTCGAAGCCTGCATCCAGCATCATTTGTTTCAAGGTTTCTTGGTCGGGGTGCATACGGATGGACTCGGCGAGGTATTGGTAGCTGTCGGCATCTTTGGCAATCAGTTTGCCCATAATCGGCAACAGTTTGAAAGAGTAGAGGTCGTACACGCCTTCCAAAGGTTTGTACACTTTGGAGAATTCCAACACCAGCAGAGTGCCGCCCGGTTTTAATACGCGGTACATCTCTTTCAGCGCGGCATCTTTGTGCGTCATGTTGCGCAGGCCGAACGCGACGGAAACCAGATTGAAATAGTTGTCGGGGAATGGCAATTTTTCAGCGTCTGCCAACGATACGGGCAGAATCATGCCTTCGTTGAGCAGGCGGTCGCGGCCGACCGTCAGCATGGAGGAGTTGATGTCTGTCAGCCAAACTTCGCCTTCTTTGCCTACACGTTTTGCCCAGCCTCGGGACAAATCGCCAGTACCGCCGGCGATATCCAATACTTTGTCGCCTTTTTTCAGGCGGGCGGTATTGATGGTGAAATGTTTCCAAACACGGTGCAGACCGCCGGACATTACGTCATTCATAATGTCGTAGTTTTTTGCCACGGAGTGGAAGACTTCTGCAACTTTGCCTGCTTTTTCGTCTTCGTCAACGGTAGAGAAGCCGAAATGGGTTTTGTGGTCGCTCATAGTGTCTGCCTTCTTAAAATAATACGGATTCAGATATCGAATACGTCGAAATCACCAACCACTTTCGACGCGGGAAATATTGTTTGTGTCTGTTGCTCCAGCATCAGGCGTTGCTCTTTTTCGGTATAACGTGCGCTGATGTGGGTCAGGTAAAGTTGTTTCACATTGGCTTGCAAAGCCAGCTTGGCGGCATTGGATACGGTTGATTGGAACACTCGTTCCGCTGTCTCTTCATCGCCTGCCGCAAAGGTTGCTTCATGCACCAAAACGTCTGTGTTTTGTGCGGCGTGCGCTGCCTGCGGATAGGCTTTGGTATCATCGAAGATGGCTACTATCTATCTTTTTTGGGCGGGGAGAGGTCAATGATCCTACCGTCGTCCAATGTTACGGTCTCGCCTTTTTTCAGACGGCCTTTCCGCCGCAACCGCCACTACCGCAGGAATGCGTGTGTTTGGGTTTCAAATCTTCGGCACTTGGTGTTCTAGACGCGCCGGCTTTTTCGAGGCGGTCGAGATAGTTTTGCCAAAGCGCGTCTTGATTGTGCGCTAGTCGGTAGAGATAGTCCCAATCGTAAAGGCCGCTGTCGTGGCCGTCTGAAAAAGTAATTTTCAATGCGTATTGGCCGACGGGGTCCAAATCGGTAATGCTGACTTCGGCTTTGCCTGTTTGCAAAACATCTTGGCCGGCACCGTGTCCGCGCACTTCCGCACTGGGCGAGTACACGCGCAGATATTCGGCAGGAAGGCTCTTGGCACCGTCAACATAGACCAAAGTCAGTACGCGCCGCTCTTGCTGGAGGCGGATTTCTTGTGGAATTTTATCGGCTTGGGTCATGTCATGCTCCGTTCTTTTTACGCAAATAGGCAACGCGTACAGAAAAAATACCGCCAAGTACGGCAAACAGCACGATTGCGTAGAGTGAAAGCCGTATCAGGCTTACTTGCGTGCCCGCCGTCAGCCCCAAAGGCAGCAACATGACGGCAACGAACAGTAAAAACGCGGCCAACATGGCGGCAATGCTGGCAAAGGCATAGCGGGTATTGGCTGCTGTTTGCGGATGTTTGGTCATATTGGATAGCTTGCCATAGGGGGGTGAGGCGGTATTTTATCAGCTTTTTGGTGCTTCATGCCGTCTGAAAACGGCTTTATTTCCATAAATAAAGTGTAATGGCGCGCCTGTCTTCGCCTTCGGGCATTAAGCGGATGCTGCTGCCTTTGCTTCCGTTGACACGGATAATAATACCGCCGGCCTGTCGTTCGATAATGTCGATTTGGGTGTCGCGGTTCATGCGGTAGTTGTAGCGTTCGCATTGCTTCAAGCACCAAAAATCCTGCCAATGGATAAAATATTTTTGTCCGGATTCGATGGCCAGCGTTTCACCGCCTTTGACGATGAAGTAAGGATAATCGGGTTTTTGAGTGCTGAATGTCCATTCGGCCGTTTTGTCTTTTCCGTTTTGATGGTATTGGAACACGGCTCGGTAGTCGGTGTCGTATTCCAATGGTTGTAAAGGAAACAGCGCAAATTGACGTTCGGTCAGGAGGCGGTTTGGGTCATTATCTTTATCTAATATTTTGACGTCTCTGATTTCTTTTGTGTCCTGATACAGTTTGAACGAACGCATTTTGACCGGAGGTGATTGCTCTGAGAACGCGATGCTGACCGGATTGCCGGTCATTTCATAATGCGGCATAGGGTCGGGACGTTCGCCGTGGAAAACCGGCGAAGCGAAATTACCTTGCGGATAGGTGACGTAAGGTCGGAATTTACGGTTGGAGATTTCATCTGCATAAACAATGGCATGACCATGACAGGCATCTTGATAAAACGAACGGCTGAGGTCGGATAGTGGGCGGTTTTTTTGGCAGAGGCTGTTAAATCTGCTGTCGCCTTGATTGATGCTCAGTGCGATTTGTTTGCCTTGCGATTCAAATGCCGCTCCGGCTTCGTCGATATTTTGATCGAGTAAGGAGAGACGGTGATAAATCGCCGTCATCAGATTATCCAGCTGATGTTGGGCAGGTAGATGGTCGTTGATTTTTTCGTTTGGCGGATGCTGGCCGGTGCTGACGTTTTCGTGCACGCCTTTATAGGCATAACCGGCTTTGCGTGTGCGGTCTGATGGGCGTGGGCCTGTATAAAAGGGATTGCGTGTATTGTGTTCGTCATGTCCGTCGTCAGGGTTTTGCAGCAGATAGCGGGCATGATTACGCGCGGCGCGTGCGAGTGTGGCTGAGTGCGCCAGTGCGGGCAGATTGGCTGAGGAGCGGAGGAAGTTTAAATACGCCAAGGCATCAAAATCGGCAACGGCAGTACGATTTTGCGGCGGTCGGGCGTAGATGAGCTGGTCTTCAGAATAGCGATGGGTTTCGTAGTATTGGAATATGCCGAGGGCGACGGCAAAACCACTCAGCCAGTAAAGAATGTGTTTCATTATATGTACTGCGTTCAGACGGCCTTGAGCTGCGGCTCTTTTCCTTTGAAACTCATGCCGTTAAATGATTATTTTGACAGCGGCTTGACTTGGAATGCTTCAGGATGGGATTTGAAATATTCGACAGCGATAAATCCGCCGCCAATAATAATCAACAGGGCAATGGCCATGCCGATCATCGCTAAAATGAATTTGTCCATATTTGTCCGTTTGAATGAAGGCCGTCTGAAACACTTGAAAGCGTTCAGACGGCCTTAAAGTCAGGTTAATTAACGTTCGATTTGCGATACGTCGCGTACTGCGCCTTTGTCGGCGGAAGTCGCCATCGCGCCGTAGGCACGCAGGGCTGCGGAGACGTAGCGGTCGCGGTTTTCCGGTTTCCACGCTTTGCTGCCGCGTGCTTCCATTTCGGCACGGCGTGCGGCAAGCTCTTCATCGGAAATGACAAGGTGGATGCTGCGGTTTGGAATATCGATTTCGATGGTGTCGCCTTCGTGTACCAAACCGATTGCGCCGCCTTCTGCCGCTTCAGGCGAAGCGTGACCGATGGACAGGCCGGAAGTACCGCCGGAGAAGCGGCCGTCGGTCAGCAGGGCGCAGGCTTTGCCCAAACCTTTGGATTTCAGGTAAGAAGTCGGATACAGCATTTCTTGCATACCCGGGCCGCCTTTAGGGCCTTCGTAGCGGATAATGACGATATCGCCGGCCACGATTTGATTGCCCAAAATACCTTCTACTGCGTCTTCTTGGCTTTCAAACACGCGGGCGCGGCCGGTAAATTTGAGGATGCTCTCGTCCACGCCTGCGGTTTTCACCACGCAGCCGCGCTCGGCGATGTTGCCGAACAATACTGCCAAACCGCCGTCTTGCGAGTAGGCATGTTCAACATCGCGGATACAGCCTTTTTCGCGGTCGAGGTCGAGGGTTTTCCACATACGGTTTTGCGAGAACGCCTGAGTAGTGCGCACGCCGCCGGGAGCTGCTTTGAAACGCTCGATGGCATGGGTGTTTTCAGGGTTGGTCACGTCCCATTTTTCAATTGCGTCTTTCAGGGTCGGCGCGTGGATGGTGTACACGTCGGTGTGCAGTTTGCCTGCTTTGTCCAATTCTTTCAGGATGGCGAAAATGCCGCCGGCGCGATGCACGTCTTCCATGTAGTAGTCGTGGTTGTTTGGCGCGGTTTTACAGATGCAAGGTACAACGCGGCTCAGGCGGTCTATGTCGGCCATTTTGAAATCCACGCCCGCTTCGTTGGCAACGGCGAGCAAATGCAGGATGGTATTGGTAGAGCCGCCCATGGCGATGTCCATGGTCATGGCGTTTTCAAACGCTTTTTTAGTGGCAATACTGCGCGGCAATACGGTTTCGTCGTCTTGCTCGTAGTAGCGTTTGGTGATTTCGACAATCATGCGGCCGGCTTCGAGGAACAATTCTTTGCGGCCTGTGTGGGTCGCCAAGTATGAACCGTTACCCGGCAGGGAAAGGCCGAGTGCTTCGGTCAGGCAGTTCATGGAGTTGGCGGTAAACATGCCGGAGCAGGAGCCGCAAGTCGGGCAGGCGTTTTGCTCGACTTCTTCGACTTGTTTGTCGCTGATATTGTCGTCAGCCGATTCGATCATAGCGTCAATCAAGTCCAAACGGCGTTCTGGTTGAATATTGGCTACGCCGATAACTTTACCGGCTTCCATCGGGCCGCCGGAAACGAAGATGGTCGGAATGTTCAGGCGCATGGCGGCAATCAGCATGCCTGGGGTGATTTTGTCGCAGTTGGAAATGCAGACCAGAGCATCGGCGCAGTGGGCGTTGACCATGTATTCGATGGAGTCGGCAATCAGGTCGCGGCTGGGCAGGGAGTAGAGCATGCCGCTGTGGCCCATGGCGATGCCGTCGTCAATGGCGATGGTGTTGAATTCTTTGGCAATGCCGCCGGCTTTTTCGATTTCACGGGCAACCAGTTGGCCCATATTGTGCAGGTGCACATGGCCTGGGACGAATTGGGTGAAGGAGTTGGCAATGGCGATAATCGGTTTGCCGAAGTCGGTTTCCATGACGCCGGTCGCACGCCACAATGCGCGCGCGCCTGCCATATTGCGGCCGTGGGTAGAGGTTTTGGAGCGGTATTCAGGCATTTTTGTTCCTTTGTTTTATGCTGAGGCCGTCTGAAATAGGCTGGTTGGTTGGCGGCCCGTTGTAGAAATAACTGGCTATTTTATACCAATTACGAGCGATGAAGCACGCTATTTTGTAATAAAACTAAACTGTGTTTGCTTCACCTGAATTTGCTGTCCTCTCGTTCAGACGGCCTGAAGTTTTCTTAGGATGAAACGTTGTCTTTCTCATTTGCAAAAAATGTTGGCATCAAAAAGTGATATGATAGGGAACTTCTCACATTTCTAAGGATAAGACGATGAAAAAAATCATGTTTGCATTGTGTTCGGCCATGTTGGCTTCTGCTGCGTCTGCCGCTGTTTATAAAGTGGACGAATTCCATGCCAATGCCCGCTTTGCCATCGACCATTTCAACACCAGCACCAACGTCGGCGGTATTTATGGTTTGACCGGCAATTTGGAATTTGACCGTGCCAAACGCCAAGGCTCAATCGATATCGTATTGCCTTTGTCCAAACTGCAAACCGGTTCTGACCGCTTTACCCAACACTTGAAATCTGCCGATATTTTCAATGCAGACAAATACCCTGAAATCCGTTTTGTATCCACCAAATTCAATTTCAACGGCAAAAAACTGCTTTCCGTTGATGGCAATCTGACTATGAACGGCAAAACTGCGCCGGTGAAACTCAAAGCCGACAAATTCAACTGCTACCAAAGCCCGATGTTAAAAGCAGAAGTGTGCGGCGGCGATTTCAGCACCACCATCGACCGTACCAAATGGGGCTTGGATTATTTGGTAAGTGCCGGTATGAGCAAAAAAGTTAACATAAATATCCAAATCGAAGCAGTGAAACAATAATACTGCTTGATTTCAAAATAAAGGCCGTCTGAACAGGTAAGGCAGAAATCGTTGATTTCGTTTATCCCTGTTCAGACGGCTTATGATTAAAGACGTTTAGGATTCTTTATTTTTATCGGCTTTGGCTGCCCAATAAGTTGCCAGAAGCGAGCCGGAGATATTGTGCCACACGCTGAACAATGCGCTGGGAACGGCAACGACCGGCGCGGCGGCAAAGTGTGCGGCGGCAAGGGCGGCACCCAAGCCTGAGTTTTGCATACCGACTTCGATGGCCAGCGTTTTTTGTGCATCATAAGCCAGGCCGGTCCATTTGGCGGCAAAGAAGCCGAGCAGATAGCCGATGCCGTTGTGGAGTACGACAACCGCGAAAATCAGCAGGCCGCTTTCAATAATCTTGCCTTTGCTGGCGCCGACTACCGCGCCGATAATCAGTACGATGGCGGCAACGGAAACCAGCGGCAGCGCGTCGGTCAGTTTTTCAGTTTTGTTGCCCAAGGCTTTATGGACAATCAAGCCCAAAACGATGGGGAATAAAACCATTTTGACGATGGACATCAACATACTGCCCGCTTGGATTTCCAGCATTTCACCGGCAAGCATCAGGAAGATAGCGGGGGTCAGCAATGGAGAAATCAGAGTAGAAACCGATGTAACGGCAACCGACAAAGCCACATTGCCGCGCGCCAGATAAGTCATTACATTGGAAGCCGTGCCGCCCGGGCAGCAGCCGACCAAAATCACACCGACTGCGATTTCGGCAGGCAGGTTTAACAGCTTGGCCAGCAGATAGGCGGTTGCCGGCATGATGGCGAATTGTGCAATCACGCCGATGATGACGGCTTTGGGGCGTTTGAACAAAATATCGAAGTCGGAAGGTTTGAGCGTCAAGCCCATGCCGAACATAATGATGCCCAGAAGCCAAGGAATGTAAGGGCCGACCCATTTGAAGGTGTCGGGTGCGAAAAAAGCGATGCCGGCAAAGAGCGCCGCCCAAAGGGAAAATGTTTTTCCAATAAAGTTGCTGATTTTATTGAGGATACTCATGATAATATGTTGTGAAGTTGTTTTTAAGGGAAATCAAGGATACACGCCTTAACCTTAATTTGCAAAATGACTTAAAAATAAACCAGGCCGTCTGAAAATAGAGATTGATTTTCAGACGGCCTGCAATTTGTATTTATGATATAGATAGTATTACTCTTTTGATAAAATATTGCGCAGCCATCGGGCGGCAGGTGCGATTTCTCCGGCGAGCATGCCGGTTTCGATTTGGCTGCTGTGTTTGATGACATCGGCTGCCGCTCCGTGTAGCCATACGCCGGCACAAGCGGCCTGGAATGCCGGAATGTCTTGTGCCATCAGGCTGCCGATAATGCCGCTCAAGACATCGCCGCTGCCGGCGGTGGCCAAACCGGCATTGCCGCTGGTGTTGGTATAGACTATGCCGTCTGCCGTGGCCACCAATGTATGATGGCCTTTCAACACGACGGTCGCGCCATATTTACGGCTGATTTCGGTTACGGCTTTTTGCCTGTCGGCTTGAACTGATTGAGTATCGGTACCGATTAGGCGGGCGGCTTCGGCCGGATGGGGTGTCAGGACGATATGTTTGTACGATTTGAGGCGTTCGGCCAATTCGGGAGAACGGGCCAGCAGTGTCAAGGCATCTGCATCGATCAATAAAGGCCGGTCATGGTGTGTCGACAGGATTTTGGGTAGCAGCTGCTCCGATAATCCGTCCAGACCGAATCCGCAGCCGATTACCCGTGCGCTGACATCGTTGCGCTCCATCAGTTGGGTCGCAGTGGCAAGCATGATTTCAGGGCGTTCGGGAATGATGGCAAAAGGCAGCGCGGCTTGGTTGAAACCCGCCCAAACCTTGCCGCATCCTTGATATATGGCGGCTGTAGCTGCCAAAACTACCGCACCGCTCATTCCCGTTGCGCCGCCGATAATGGTAAGCGTGCCGTATGTGCCTTTGTGCGACTCTTGGGCACGAGGGCGGAATACGTCGGGAAATACTAAGGCCGTCTGAAAGGCCTGAAGCGATTCGGGAAGCGTGTAGATGGGCTGCATGGCGTAATCTTCCAAGATAAGAAATTTAATTTTAAATCAGAAAGTAAAAGGTAATGAAGCAAAAAATAAAAGTTTGGGACGCACCTACGCGCCTGTTCCATTGGCTCTTGGTGTTATTGATGGGATTCATGTGGTACAGCGCCACCCGAGGCGGCGATATGCTGGTATGGCACTTGCGCGGCGGCTTGTTGATGCTGGCTTTGGTGGTTTTCCGCTTGTGCTGGGGGATATGGGGCAGCGATACGGCAAGATTCAGCCGTTTTGTGCGTCCTTTTTCCGAAATCCGCCGCTATACGCAAGGTCAAATGTCTGAAGACGAATTGGTCGGCCACAATCCTTTGGGCGCGCTGATGGTCATCGCTTTATTGGCCGCCTTGGTTTTTCAGACGGCCACAGGCTTATTTGCCGCCGATGAAAATACGTTTACCAATTCCGGTTTTTTGAATCATTTGGTCAGCGAACACGCCGGTACGCTGGCGCGAAAAATCCATGTCAATTTCTTTAATATTTTGGCCGTTTTGGCGGCTGTACATATCGCGGCTGTTTTGCTGTATCGCTTTGTGAAAAAACAGGATTTGATTACGCCGATGATGAGCGGCTTTAAAACCATTGATGCTAAGCAGCCTAAATTGGCCGGAATGGGACAACTGCTTGCCGCTTTGTTGGTGGCGATTGCTTTAGTGTGCGCAGTATGGATGTTGCGCGGCTGATGTTTTAAGGCGGACACCCAAAAACAAACCGACCCCGATAGCTGCAATGGCTGTTGGGGTCGGTTGCTTTTTAGGGTTTAAAAGATGATTGTTCAGACGGCCTTAACGCAGCGCAGGATGCTGTGTCCGCGGCCGATGCCGTCTGAAATTTCCGCTACTTTCAATCCGGCTTTTTCAACGCAACGGATCAGGTCTTCAGAATGGAAGATTTTGCTGTTGCCGTTGGCCATGGCAGTGAAATACAGGCTGGTCATGGTCAGGCAGTAGGCGGCGGTTTCGTAGCGTTGTCTGTCCCAGAAAGGCTCCATGATGTAGAGACTGGTGTTTTCGCTCATAGATGCAGCGGCGCGTTGAAGAATGCTGGTGGCTTGTTCTTCGGTGAAACAGTCTAGGAATTGGCTCATCCAGATCGCGTCAAAACCGGTCGGGAACGGAATCTCAGGATCAAGCAGGTTGGCCGGATGAGCGTGGATACGGTCTGCGCTGTTTTTGCCTTTAGTCGCTTCGCGCATCAAGCCGATTTGTTGCGGCAGATCCATGATGGTTACTTCGACTTCGGCATTGTGGTTGACGCATTGCTCCGCCCAGCGGCCGGTATTGCCGCCTACATCGAGCAGTTTTTTGACCGGTTTGGCGAACACGGTGTTGAGTGCTTCGGAGAAGGAGTTGTCGGAATAATAATGGTCGAATGCAAACCATTTTTCCTGCGCGATGCTTGGCAATGAAGACAAGCCTTCGTAAATGGTCGGCCAGTCGCCGAATACTTTCAGGCCTTCGGGCTTGCCGGTTTGCAGGGTTTTTTCCAGATCAAACATGCCTTGGTAGCAGATTTCCTGCGTGAAATCCATGTTGACGCGGGCCATTTTGTCTTTGAGGACAAACCAACCGGCCTTGCTGATGAAATAGCGGTCGTCGCGAGTCAAAACAGTGCCGATAGACAGCGAAGCTTCCAGCAGGACTTGTGCCGCGTAGTTGCTGATTTTCGCTTTTTCAGCGATTTCGGCTTGAGTGAGGCCGTCTGGATGGTCGTTCAGCAAATCCAGAATGCCAAATTTCACCATCAGGCGGGAAACTTGGAACACAATCGGTGCAAAAGCGATTTCTTGAGCCAGACGTTGAGCCTCGCCTGCGGACTGGTGTTCGTGGGAATAGCGTTGTTCTAGGGCAGGGAAGAGTTGCATATTGTTGGTTTTCCACTAAAAAGTTAATAAGTATATTCAGACGGCCTCAAACACAATCCGTCCTGATGCACACGGATGCTCTCCGTTGTTGATTTTAAAACTCAGTTTGTTTTTACCTTCATCGTATTTCAGCTCCACCGACACTTCATCGTGAGGACGGATAAACTGCTGATATTTTAGATTTTCGATGCGGATGACGCGCTGTTTGCCCCATGGCTTGGGCGCAATCAGGTTGCGCACCCACTGCAGCTCGACCACGCCGGGAACCAGCGGGAAGGTGGCAAAATGGCCGCCGAAATAAACCAAATCCAAGGGCACGCGGCCGATAAAAGTTTCGGTATTGGTTTCATCGTCAGATGATGTTTTCGACCAAACGGGAGAAGTTTGGGCAACGGTAAAGGCCGTCTGAAAATCCGACGCGGCTATTTTGGCTTGGGCGTTGCGCGGCAGGCTGTCGGTAAAACGCCAGTAACGCGGCAGGGCGATGGTGTCCTGTGTGGCAGCCAGATGGCGTTTGAGCGTATCGGCAACCGCAGCGCGGCCTTTCTCGCGCAAGCCGGCGATACCGTCTGCGTTCAATGCCGCCCATATGGCAATGCGTTGATGTTGCGGATGACGGCCGCAATGGGCGTCGGCAATCCAAGGGTGCTGTAAAAGCTCGTGTTCGATTTGGGTCAGCGACACGCGTTTGTCCTCAAATTTAATAATGCGGTCTTGGCGACCGAGTAACAGAAAACCGTCATCTTGCGGCTCGATTAAATCGGCTGTTTGACGGCGTTCGGGCGACCAAGGCGAAGAAGCCCACAGTGCGCCTTCTTCGTTTTGCCCGATTTCCACGCCTTCGAAAGGCTGCCATTCTTGGCGTTCGCAACGTGAGGCAATCACGCCGGTTTCGGTACTGCCATAGACTTCAAACGGGCGGACGGCAGCCTGTTGCAGCAAATCCGCCGTGGCTGAAGGAAGCGCGCCTCCCGCCGAGACAATGCCTGCAATTTTATGGCCGATACTTTGCCAGTTGCGGTTTTCACCCAAGCGGTTGAGTACGGCCGGGCTGGCAATCCAAACCACTTTATCATGTGCTGCCGTGCTGGAAAGCAGGTTTTCTGGATAAACAGCCTGCTGTCGTTCCATAGTCCAACCCATTGTCAGCGCGAGTGCGAAGCGGAACGTGAAGCCGTAAAGGTGTTGCGGAATTACGCTGCCGATCACGGTTTCACCGTGTTGTCCAAATGGCAGCGTATTTGCCAAAGTCAGGGTTTCTGCCTGCATTTGCGCGGCGGTTTTCACAATAATTTGCGCTTCGCCGCTGGATCCTGATGTTTTCAGCCATGCTTCGGCATGGTCGGGAATCAGATAGTTTTCAGGATAGGTGTTCAGCTCTTCCAAATCTGTTTTAGCTAATACATCAGGCAAGTGCCAGATATTTAGGCCGTCTGAAGACAGCTTTTTATCTGTTGAATCTGTTAAAAACGCCTCTGCAGTTTTCCCCCATTCTAAATTGTCTTGCGCCAAATTGGGCAGCAATAAAACCTTCCCGCCAGAATGCCACACTGCCAGCACAGCACAGGCAAACAGTGCGGCATCATCAAACCACAACGCGGCCGTTTGCACGCCTGCCTGTTTCAGACGGCCTGACAGATGGAAAACCGCACGGTTGAAATCAGCACGCGTCCAATTCGGATGCGTGGCGATAAGGTCGTGTTGGGGCAGGTCGGGGGATAGAATTTGGGTTAGGTGCATGATGGTTCTAAGGTTTTATAATTTTGATATATTTGCCTTGGTATCTTCTTTGAATTGGGCCAAGCATTCATCGTATTGTTTGTTTGTCGTTTGGCGTACCAATTGGTAATTATTTGCCTGCCACTCTTCCAATGAATGGCTTTCACTTCTTTTGAAGCAATGGAGTAAGCGATCGGTTTTGCCGTTTTGTCCGTCTAAAAAAAGGCTGACTTCATTGTTCAGAAAGAATCGGTCTCGTTTATTGAATTTTTCATAAACCAAATAGAAACGGCCCGGTTGGATAAATAGTTTTTTATTGGCACTATTGCCTTTAAATGACCGTTTTGCCGCCCAATCGCGAACTTTGGGGGAGAATTGTTCAAAAACAGGATTCGCAAAATTCGGTTTAATGGGCTTCCCGCTTAAACTGTGTTTGCCCAGCAGGTCAGGGCCTTCATATCCAATATGATTGCTGTTGCGGGCAAGAATCAGTAATGCAAAAGTTGCTGTAAATACGGCTGTTTGTGCCGCCCTTGCTTTTACCGTATTGGATTTCCGAATAATCATCAAATTCATGCTGCTGGTTGTAGTATCGTCAGAATACCTATTGTGTATTCGGTCAATGACGGTCAGGTTTCCTGAGCGCGTTTTGATGGTGTGGCTGGCAACTTTCGTATAATTTTTTTTATATTCGGCTTCTGCCTTTTCTTCAGGGGATAAAGGCGTTTTAGATGTCGAAGAACATGCGGTAAATGTGAAGGAAATCAGGGTGAGTAGGATAATTTTTTTCATTATGGTTATTCGTCTAATTGATGAAATATTTTTAATGGATTAAACCTTCAAAACCAATTTCCGATAAATCCACTCTCCGGCAAATAAGATTCCCATTAACACATAAGACACGATGCCCGTATAAGCCGCCCACCAGTCGTAATATTGCAAGCCAGCCAAAATGGCGGCGGTTGCGCCGTTGAAGATAAAGAACGCGCACCAGATTTGCGTAACGCGCCGAGTGTGGCGCACGCCTTCGGGGGGAAGGTCGGGATGTTGCAGTCGGGCGAGACGTTCGATGACAGTTTGTTTGGCAAACAGGCTGCCGCCGAAAATGGCAAGCATCAGCGCGTTGACGGCGACGGGATACCAATACATCGAGTCAGGCCGTCTGAAAACCAGTACCGCTGCAAAAAAAGCGGCAAGGATAATCGCCGTAATGCGTTGGGCTGTGGTTTGCGGCATGGCGGCGCGTATCAGCCATAACACACACATAACCGCTGCAAGCCAGAAAAATGCGCCGTTTTCCCTGCCGTAATACCATAGAAGCGGATAGGCGAGGCTGGTGAGGGTAAGCAGGAGTTTTCCTAATATTTTCATGGTGCAATTGATTCTCAGACGGCCTTGCCGATTGACAAGGCCGTCTGAAAATATGCTGATTCAAAGCGGAATCAGGAATCTTGTTGTACTTTCAAAACCGCTTGAACCACGTCTTCTACGGTACGCACATTGCGGAAGTCTTCGGCTTGCAGTTTGCGGCCGGTTTCGCGTTTGATGTGGTCGATAAGGTCGATGGCGTCGATACTGTCGATTTCCAAATCTTCGTAGAGGTTGGTTTCGGGTTTGATGCGTTCCGGTTCGATTTCAAACAGGTTAACCAGTGCATCGGTCAGCAGGGTGCGTACTTCTTGTTCGGTCATCTTCTCTCTCCCTTATGCTTGGCGGCTCTTGACGAACTCGGCCAGAGTTTTGACGTTGGCGAAGTTTTCGCGCAGGTTGTCGTTTTCGCCGTCGAGCTGGAAGCCGAAGGTTTTTTGTACGGCCAAACCAAGTTCCAATGCATCAACCGAATCCAGGCCCAAGCCGTCGTCGCCGAAAAGCGGATCTTCGCTGCCGATGTCAGCAACGGTAATGTCTTCCAGACCTAAGCTGTCGATGATTAATTGTTTGATTTGGTTTTCTAAATTGCTCATGTGGTTTTCCTTGTGAAATAGTCTTGCAGGTATTCGTTTAAACGTCGTGCGGCGATGGGCAGGGGTTTTTCTGCCAGCCATTCTTCAGGCAGGATGTCGTCGCCGACGGTAATTTCATAATGAATTTTTTGTGGCGGGATTTTGTACCACGGTTGCCCCTTTTTAAAATTGGGCGGCGTCATCTTGATGCATACGGGCGTGATGACTGATGCGCTGCGCAAACCGAGTGATACGGCGCCGCGGTGCATTTTAACCTGTCCGTCCCAACCTGTGCGCGTGCCCTCGGGGAAAATCAGCAGACTTTGCCCACTTTTGAACACGGCGTCGATTTCTTCCAGCATTTCCATGCTTTCGTCGTTGGGGATGTAGCCGGAGGCGATAATCTGGCTTTTCATGCTGGGGTTGTGCAACAGGTCTTTTTTAACCAGTACGTTTGGCTCTGAATAATGGCTAATCAGCAAGACGACATCCAAAAGCGAGGGATGGTTGGCAAGAATGAGCTGGCCGGGCCTGCCGAGTTTTTCCAAGCCGTTGAAACGAACGCTCAATACGCCCGACCATTGCAGGTAGCCGACGAAGAAACGCCAAACTTTGCCTATCATGCGCCTTGCTTCAAGTTGACGTTTGATGTCGCCTTTGGTCGATTTGAGCGTATAGGGTAAAAGTGCGATTTTGAACAATACGCCTGCAACGCCGAAGAGGATGAAGCCGAAGAGTGTAGCAAAAAAGCGACGGAAATAGTCTAAAGTCTTCATGCGTTTTTCTGCCAGTGCCAGTTTCTACCGATATATTGTTGCGTATGTTGTCGGCCGTCTGAAAGCAGGAAGCGTACCCACTCCAAGCTACTCCAGTAGGGCTCGACTGTTGTATTGTTAGGGTTTTCAGACGGCCTTGCGGATGAGGTTTCCAAGCTTAAGGTATAGTCTTCGCCTTTGGTGATGACCAGTGCCAATGCATAGGCAAACGGCGCACGTGTAGCCAAGACGGGATAGTCTTCAGACAACGGATCATCGGCGACAATCACTAAAACAGACGGTGCGCCGTCTTGCAAAAGCGCGAATGCTTCAGTCAGCGCGGTTTCAAAGGAATCGGCGGCAACGGCTAACGCGGTATGTTCGCTCATGTCTTTGCGCAACATCGACCATTGTCCAATCGTTGCGTTGTGGACGGACAGGCCGAATGAAGTCGGCGAGACGGTATGCGTGTTCAAAAGCTCTTGCCATAATTCAAAGCTGCGGTTGCTTTCGCCGTCGTGCGAAACGTAAACCGGTACGCTTTCGGGATATTGGTCGGCCAGATTCCATGCGGCATCACAAACCAAGCGTGCCGCTTTTCCCAAGCGGCGGCGTTGCATAGGCGGCAAAAAGGAGAGCGCGGGTTTGCACTCCGGCAGGGATGCGGTATCGAGTTTTCCCTGCGCCCAGTCCTGCCATTGCTCCGGCGTACTGATTTTGCTGGAGGAGGCCTGCCATGCGGCGATATTGAAGCTGAAACGGCAAACGTTTTGAGGCATGATGTCTTTCAATGTTTTACATTTTCATACATTGTAATGAAATAGGTTAGTAAAAGCTAGGCTCTGTTATAATGCATATTGTAACGTAATTTATTCCCGGATGACATTTTATGCCTTCAATACCGAGTGCCCCGATTTATGATGTGGCTTCGCTGCTTCCGCACAGCGGACATATGGTGCTTATCGACTGTGTGAAAGAGTTTGGCGATGACTATACGGTTTGCCGTGCGTCGGTTGGTGATAAGCATATTTTGCTGCAGGACGGCGTGTTACCATCTATGGCTTATATGGAATTGATGGCGCAGGGCATAGGCGCGTTTGCAGGCATTGAGGCTTTAAAGGCCGGAGAGCCTGTACGCTTGGGTTTTTTATTGGGAACGCGCAAGCTGGATTTGTTTGCTGATTCCGTGCCTGTCGGTACTGAGCTGGAAGTCAGGGCGCATGTGTCCATTCAGGATTTGGGCGGCATGGGCGTATTTGATTGCGAGTTGCGCTGGACGGATG
Source organism: Neisseria sp. HMSC058F07 (assembly GCF_001810035.1). Lineage (NCBI taxonomy): Bacteria > Pseudomonadati > Pseudomonadota > Betaproteobacteria > Neisseriales > Neisseriaceae > Neisseria > Neisseria sp. HMSC058F07. Next base: position 494,625 of record NZ_KV799706.1, read on the forward strand.
CGCCGGAAGATGTGAAGCATCTGTTGCCGCCGGACGGTTTGCTGGCAAAAGCTTCTTTAAATGTGTACAGTCCGAAAGACGGTCAAGTCATTTAAACCGTTTACAAGGCCGTCTGAAAAGACAAAGATTCAGACGGCCTGTCGATATAGTGAGAAAACGTATGAGTGAAACTATTTTAATTACAGGGTCTAATCGCGGTATCGGCAAAGCCGTCGCGCTTGGTTTGGCGCAGGACGGCTTTGATATTGTCGTCCACTGCCGCAGCCGCCGTGATGAAGCGGAAGCTGTTGCGGAAGAAATCCGTGCATTGGGTAGAAATGCGCGCGTGTTGCAGTTTGATGTGTCCGACCGCGAAGCCTGCCGTGAAATTCTGACTGCCGACATTGAGGCAAACGGCACATATTACGGCGTGGTGTTGAACGCCGGCCTGACGCGCGACAATGCGTTTCCTGCGTTTACAGATGATGATTGGGACTTAGTGCTGCGTACCAATTTGGACGGTTTTTATAATGTGTTGCACCCTTTGACCATGCCGATGATTCGCCGCCGCAAAGCCGGACGGATTGTGTGCATGGCGTCAGTATCCGGTTTGACGGGCAACCGCGGTCAGGTCAATTACAGCGCGTCCAAAGCGGGCTTAATCGGCGCGGCAAAAGCCTTGGCGGTTGAGTTGGCAAAACGCAAAATTACCGTCAACTGCGTGGCACCGGGCCTTATCGATACCGATATTATTGATGAAAACGTGCCTGTCGAAGAAATCTTAAAGGCCGTCCCTGCCGCGCGCATGGGATTGCCGGAAGAAGTGGCGCATGCGGTGCGCTTTTTGATGGATGAAAAAGCGGCGTACATTACGCGCCAAGTGATTGCTGTGAACGGAGGTTTGTGTTGAATACTAGAAGAGTCGTTGTAACAGGTATCGGCGGTATTACCGCTTTCGGTCGTGATTGGCAAAGTATTCAGACGGCCTTTAAAGCCGAAAAAAACGCGGTCAAATACATGGACTGGAGCGGACGCTTTCCTGAATTGGAAGCGCAACTGGGTGCTCCGATTGAAGGCTATTCTCCTCCCAAACACTGGACGCGCAAGCAGCTTAGAAGCATGGGTCGCGTATCGCATTTGTGTGTCGATGCGGCGGAGCAAGCCTTGACGGATGCGGGTTTGCTGGGTGATGAAAGCATTACCGACGGCCGTATGGGCGTGGCATGCGGTTCGTCTGTCGGCAGCACCAAAGACATCGGCGATATGGGCGAACTTTTGATAACAGGCACATCGCGCAATTTCAACGCCAATACTTATGTGCGCATGATGCCGCATACGACTGCCGCCAATATCGGCATTTTCTTCGGCTTGAAAGGCCGCATTATCCCGACTTCGAGCGCGTGCTCTTCCGGTAGCCAAGGCATTGGTTATGCCTATGAAGCGATTAAATACGGCCTGATTGATATGATGTTGGCTGGCGGCGGCGAAGAATTTTGTCCGTCCGAAGTGTATGTATTTGATTCGCTTTATGCCGCCAGTCGCCGCAACGGCGAACCTGAGTTGACCCCGCGCCCTTACGACAACGCTCGAGACGGTTTGGTTATCGGCGAAGGCGCAGGCATTTTCGTATTGGAAGAATTGGAACACGCCCGTGCGCGCGGTGCGAAAATCTATGCCGAGCTTGTCGGCTATGGCGCCAACAGTGACGGCAGCCACGTTACCCAGCCGCAAAAAGAGACCATGCAAAAATGTATGGAGCTTGCGCTGAAAGATGCCGGTATTACGCCTGATAAAGTCGGCTATGTCAGCGGCCACGGTACGGCGACCGAAAAAGGCGATATTGCCGAAACGCTGGCGACTGAGGCAGTGTTTGGTTTTGTACCGATGAGTTCGCAAAAAAGCTATCTCGGCCATACACTCGGCGCATGCGGCGCATTGGAAGCCTGGTTTACTATCGAAATGATGAACAACGGCTGGTTTGCGCCGACTGTCAATTTGGAAAACATCGATCCGCGTTGCGGCAAGGTGGATTACATCCAAACAGGCGGACGTGAGATTCAAACAGATTATGTGGTCAGCAATAACTTTGCTTTTGGCGGCGTCAATACTTCGCTGGTGTTCAAACGTTGGCAAGAATAATCATCGCTTGATGTTATGATTAAAGGCCGTCTGAAACGTATCTTGAGTTTCAGACGGCCTTTATTTCATTTAGAACTTGAGCCGCTTTTGGATTTTATTCGTTTGTTTTCTTCTGACTTAAATCCACCAGCCTTGTTCCGGCCAAGAAGTCATAGAGGAACTGGCGGTCGGGATGGAACAGGGCGAAGCCCCATGGCAGGATGAGCCAAATGAGCGCAGCGCCGAATGCGCCTTTGGGCGGTATATTGAGTAGATGGCGCAATCCGGCGTAGGCAAATAGGGGGATGAAGACAATAAAAATGCTTGCCCAAATAAAGCGCAGGCGCAGTTGCGGCAGGGGCGGCTGGCTATCGTTTTTATCGGCTAAACCGATCTTCCATGTCTGCATGGCGAGGGTTTGGCCTTTTTTGTGCCAGTTGGCGCGGAAGTAGAGCCACCATGCGTAGAATAGAATCAGACAGGTTGCCAGCATGGACAGGCGCGTGGAAACGGGATTGAGAAAGATGGCGACAATACCGGCTGCAAGGGCGGCAATGCTGGTCACGGCGCCAGTCAGCAGAAGTTCGTAAACCAGTGCGGCGAGGCGGCGTTTGAGTGGGGCGGTAGGAAGACGGGTCATAATGCGATGGAAACGGAAATGGGTTTGATGGGAATAAAAACAGGCCGTCTGAAACGGGATAGGATGTTCAGACGGCCTGTTACTGTCGGGATTAGCGATGTGGACGTTTTTGACCGCGTGCCTGTTGGGCAGCCATTTGGTTCATTTCCTGACGGGTCGGACGTTTTTTGAAGATGGCGTGCGCTTCGTCAACGGAACATTTTTGTGACAAGCAAACCAGGGTAATCGCGTCTTTTTGATGTTGACCGCCGCTGTGGTACATACGGCGCAGGTTGGCTTCGTTGATACGGCCTTTTTCCGGATCGATGTCGAATTTTTTCAGGCGCTCGAGGAATTGGCGTTGCTGACGGCGTGAAGTCCAAACGAAACCGCCTGCGGCAGCGGCCACGATGATGACGGCCAACAGGATGGCCAGCGGCCATGAATCGACGATCAGAACGATGATGAGGCTTAATACGGCAGTAGTCAGCAGGGCCAGACCGCCGATGCGAAGTTTGGTTTTATTATCCATATGGTTGGTGTTTCCTTATTTTTTGCTGGAAGAGGCCGTCTGAAATGCGAGGTTCAGACGGCCTGAATTTGAGTTTACGCTATTTTACAGTATTTTCTGTTTTTGGGGCGTATTGCGTGCAAGTTTCTTGACGCGTGGCAACGGTTTCAAGCGGCCAGCGAAGTAACGAGTTGTTTGAACTCGGTCCATGCATCGCCTTCTTCTGCGCCTTTGATGATGCGGTCGATTTTGGCGCAGGTTTTGAGCGCGTCGAGCAGGCGGTTGATGGAAATGCGTTTGGCTGCCATTGGTGCAAGGGTCTGCTTGTCGCCCCATAAACGCAGGCTGTTGCGCAGGCTTTGGATGTTTTGGCCTTGCTTGAGTGCGGCAGTCAGGCGGATTAGGGTGCGGATGTCTTCGGCAACTGCCCACAACAGCAAAACTGGCTCTTCGCCTTCTTCTTCCAAGCCGTCCAGCAAACGGGAAACGCGCAGGGCATCGCCTTTCATCCACGCGCCTGCTAGTTGGAATACATCGAAGCGGGCGACGGTGGCAACTGCGGCCTCTGCATCGATAATATTGATCAAATGGCCTTGGGGATGGAGCAGGGCGAGTTTTTCGATTTCCTGACGGGCGGCCAAAAGATTGCCTTCGACGCGCTCGGTAAAAAGGGCGAGTGCTTCAGGTTCGATATCCAAACCCTGCTGTTTCAGACGGCCCTGTATCCATTGCGGCAAAGCATGTGGCGCAACGGCTTTGGCTTCTAAGACGATGCCTTTGCCTGCCAATGCGGAAAACCATTTGGACTGGATTTGCGCTTTTTCAAGCTTGGGCAGTAGGATGAGCGTAACCGTATCTTCGGGCAGGCGTTCGGCGAAGGCTTGCAGGGCATCGCCTCCGTTTTTGCCGGGTTTGCCGTTGGGGATGTGGATTTCCAGCAGTTTCAAATCTGCAAACAAACCTGTGCTGCCGGCACTTTGCAACAGCTCGTTCCAGTCAAAATTGTTTTCGGCGGTATAGACTTCGCGGTTGAGATAACCTTGTTTTTTTGCGGCTGAGCGCAGCGTATCCAAAGCCTCGATGCGCAATAAATCCTCTTCGCCGTGAATAATGTACAACGGTTTGAGCGGCGTATCGGGGCGTAGGCTCTCAATGGGCGCGGCAGCCATTATTGCGCCTTCAGGAAAGTCAGGCGGCGGACGATTTGATCTGCGGCGTCGATGCGCATTTCAGACCAAATGGTTTCTTCCTCTTCCTGTTTGCCCAAAACTTCGCTGTCGGCATAGTCCATGGTGCGGTGAACCTTAACTTCCATCGGTTCGCCAACCGGCTCGCCATTGCGGAAGGCTTGGGCTTTGATGGTCATGGCCAGCAGGTATTCGTTGATTGCGGCGGCGCGGGTGATGGTATAGATGTCGCGGCGTTTTTGAAAGTCGACAACGCGCAGGGTGATTTGTGATTCGGCTTCGCTAACCGGATGACCGTCGGCACGGCGTAAGGCATTTTCCAGCGCTTTTTGCATGATGGCTCCGCCTTCTACATGCCAGTTTTGATAAGGCAGCGGCTGAGAAGTCACACCCGTGCCTTTCAGGTGGAAACCGCAAGAGGCAAGTAATAGGGCGAGTGCAGGCAATAGGATTTTTTTCATTGGATATTCCTTCGTTGAAACCGGTTACGGTATCGTCGGATTATAACGAATAATGTTTAGGCCGTCTGAAACCGTAAACGGAAAGTATTTCAGACGGCCTTGTCTTTGATGGTGCAAATCTTATTTTTCCAACCAAATCAGGCTGACCATGCGGCCGGTTTGTCCGTCGCGGCGGTAGGAGAAGAAAGTATCACGTTCCAAGACGGTGCAATGGGTGCCGCCATAAATCATGTTCACGCCTTCGCGGTGCAGAATTATGCGCGCCAAAGCGTAAATGTCGGCAAGGTATTTGCCGCCGCCGATGTCTTCAAACGCATCGGCAGCTTCCGGCATGGGTGTGCAAAACGCATTAAATACATCTTGCCCCACCTCAAACGCATCAGGGCCGATGGCAGGGGCGAGATAGGCCATGATTTCCAAAGGCTCGACCTTCATTGCCGCAATGGTGTTTTGCAAAACACCGCCGGCCAAACCACGCCAACCTGCATGGGCCGCTGCAACCACCGTCCCTGCTTTGTCGCAAAGCAAGACGGGCAGACAGTCGGCAGTCATTGAAGCGCAGGCGACTGTACCCGTCGTATCCACCGAGGCATCGGCGTCAGGCGTATTGCCTAACGCTTCGACGGCATTCACAACAATGGTGCTGTGGATTTGATTGAGGTAGGCAACGGGCAGGCCGACTTGTTCCTGTACGATTTCACGGTTGCGGAGCACGGCTTGCAGATTGTCGCCGACGTGCGAACCGACATTCAGGCTGCGGTACACGCCTTCGCTGACACCGCCGTTGCGCGTGGTAATAAGCGTTTTAACATTGGCAGGGGCAGGCCAGTCGGCAGTCAAAAAATTCTTGCCTTGTGGGGCGAGGTTTAGGGTTTCTGTGATGGTTTTCATAATCTTTGAATCGCTGAATATTGGAACGGATTGATTTCAGACGGCCTGAAATAATATTTTAGGCCGTCTGAAAAATGGGTTTAATCCCTTACATAAACGACTTCGACATCGTAGTCGTCTTCATTCCAATCGTCGTCATCGTCCGTACCGAATTTCTCCTGCCATTCTTCCTCATTACTTAAAGACGAATCCAAACCGGCTTCCAAACGCAGGACGGAAAGCAGGTGGTACATATCGTCAGGCATGGGCGCTTCAAAGGAAACGGTTTCGCCGGTTTTCGGATGGACAAAGCTCAAGCGGTAGGCATGCAGGGCTTGGCGTGCGCCGAGGGCTTTGACGGCTTCTTTAACCGCGTCGCTGCATGGATGACGCAGGTTGCCGTAAACAGGGTCGGCAGCCAGCGGATGGTTGGCTTCGCGCATATGGACACGGATTTGGTGTGTGCGGCCGGTTTCGAGTGAGCATTCGATGTAGCTGTGTGCCAGATAACGTTCCAACACTTTGACATGGGTAATGGCAGGTTTGCCGCCGAATTTGACGACTGCCATTTTCAGGCGGTTGTGCGGATCGCGGCCGATTTGGGTTTCGATTTTGCCGTCAAAAGGAACGATGCCGTTGGCGACTGCGCGGTAAATGCGTTTGACTGTGCGTTCTTGCAGCTGTTGAACCAGTGAGTTTTGCGCCGGCAGGGTCTTGGCGACCACCATCAGGCCGCTGGTTTCTTTGTCCAAACGATGTACGATGCCCGCACGCGGCACTTGACTTAATTCGGGACAGTGCGCCAACAGGCCGTTGAGCAGGGTACCGCTCCAGTTGCCTGCGGCAGGGTGGACGACCAATCCGGCCGGTTTGTTGATGACGATGACGGTATCGTCTTCGTAAATAATGTCCAAATCCATCGGTTCGGGTGTGAATGCGAGGTTTTCTTCGCTCGGACGTACCGTAACGGCAATCAATTCACCGCCTATCATTTTATCTTTGGGTTGAGCGGGCTTATCGTTTACAATGACCGCACCCTCTTTAATCCACGAACTCAGGCGGCTGCGCGAGTAGTCGGGCATGAGTTTGGCCAATACGGCATCTAGCCTTCCGCCCGCCATTTCGAGTGGAACGGTCAAATTAACACAACTTTCTGTTTCAGGGGATGACGGAAAGTCTAAATCATCGCTATAATCGGCTTCGTTATCAAAGGAAGTATTCTGCATGAAAAAAATTCTTTTAGTAGTTTCTTTAGGTTTGGCACTGAGTGCCTGCGCAAATAAAGGCACAATCGATAAAGACGCCCAAATTACTCAAGATTGGAGTGTGGAAAAGCTTTATGCCGAAGCGCAAGACGAATTGAACAGCAACAATTATACGCGAGCTGTCAAGTTATACGAAATTTTAGAATCCCGTTTTCCAAACGGCCGCTATGCCCAGCAGTCCCAGTTGGATACGGCGTATGCCTATTATAAAGACGATGAGCCGGAAAAAGCTTTGGCTGCCATTGCGCGCTTCCAACGCCATCATCCGCAACATCCGAATATGGACTACGCGCTGTACTTGAAAGGTTTGGTCCTGTTTAACGAAGACCAGTCTTTCTTGAATAAGCTGGCTTCCCAAGACTGGTCCGACCGCGACCCGAAAGCCAACCGCGATGCTTATCAGGCGTTTGCCGAGTTGGTTCAACGTTATCCAAACAGTAAATACGCTGCCGATGCAACCGAGCGTATGGCCAAGCTGGTGGACGCGTTGGGCGGTAACGAGATATCTGTGGCGCGTTATTACATGAAACGCGGTGCTTATGTCGCAGCGGCCAACCGTGCGCAAAAAATCGTCAGCCGTTACCAAAATACCCGTTACGTCGAAGAAGCTTTGGCGATGATGGAATTGGCGTACAAAAAACTGGACAAGCCGCAACTGGCTGCTGATACACGCCGCGTTTTGGAAACCAACTTTCCGCAAAGCCCGTTCTTGCAACACGAATGGCGATCTGACGATATGCCTTGGTGGCGTTACTGGCGCTAAGCGTCGGGTTGTTCAGGCATGAATTAAGGCCGTCTGAAAATGATGCAGCTATGCATTTGGTTTTCAGACGGCCTTTGTTTTTAATGTTTTTTTTACGCTCTCTGTAAACAGGGTGCAAAATTCGTTTTAATATGGTAAAGTCTGATTTTAATAACTCGACGGTTTGAAGCCGTTACTCAGGGGCTGTTTAAATTTAAAATCAGTTTTGTTGAAGCCGCATCGGATTTGCCGTTGATGCATTCAGGAAAATTTCAGTCGTCAGGCTGATTTGGTTTTAAATTTAATCAGCCCTTTATGTTTACAAAAAAACAGAGGTAGATTCTCATGAAGTCTTGGCAGCTTCCTGAACACGTTGCCGACGTGTTACCGACGAATGCCCGACAACTGGAAAGCGCCCGTGAGCGGCTGTTGGCTTTGTTCCGCGTGCATGGTTATGAATTGGTGCAACCGCCATTGATGGAATACAGCCATTCCTTATTGACGCATATCGATGCCGGTTTGTCTTTGAAAACCATTTTGGTCGTTGATCAGCTTAGCGGCCGTCAGCTCGGTATCCGCGCGGATATTACGCCGCAGGTGGCGCGTATTGATGCCCACTTGCTTTCTGCCAACCAAGGCATCAACCGTTTATGCTATGCCGGTTCGGTGCTTCATGCGCGTCCTGACGGATTGCTCAATATGCGCGAACCTTTGCAGGCGGGTGCGGAAATGTACGGCTTGGAAGGCATTGAAGCGGATATCGAATTGATTGATTTGATGCTGAAAAGTATGAAAATCGCCGACATGGGCGAAGTTTTGCTCTCGTTGGGACATATCGGCGTATTCCGTGCTTTAGCAAATGCCGCGCATTTGGATGAGCAGCAATCGGCAATCCTGCTGTCATCGATGCAGGACAAAGATGCCGAGGCTGTCAGCCAGTTGGTCAAAGAGTGGAAACTTGACGGCATGTGGGCAAAAGCGTTTTCACTGTTGCCCCGACTGTACGGCGGTCGTGAAGTGCTGACTGTGGCTAGAGAGAAATTACCGGAATTGTCTGCAGTCAGTGCGGCTTTGGATGAATTGCAGGCCGTATGCGATGCGTTCCCAAATCAAAAAGTGCATATCGATTTATCGGAATTGCGCGTTGACAATTACCATACCGGCTTGCTTTACGCGGCTTATGGTTCAAACCGTCATGATGCCGTGGCACGCGGCGGCCGTTATGACGGATTGGGCGGATACTTCGGACGCGCGCGTCCTGCTGCCGGATTCAGTTTTGATTTGCGCAGCTTCATCGGCCGCCTTCCTGCTATCGGACGGGAATCCGTGGTGGCTGTCGATGTAAAAGACATGCCTGCGGCTCAGGAAGCGGTAGATGCTTTGCGCGAACAAGGACAATGTGTCGTTATCGATTACGGTATCGGCTATAACGGTTCGGAAGAGGTTACAGGCCGTCTGAAACAGGTAGACGGTGTTTGGAAAGTAATCGCTTTGAACGATTAAGTTTTATTTTGAAATTTTGTATCTGAAATAAGGTTAGATGGCTATGGCTAAAAATGTTGTCGTAATCGGTGCCCAATGGGGTGATGAAGGCAAAGGTAAGATTGTTGACTGGCTGGCGGAAGAAACCAGCGGTGTAGTACGTTTCCAAGGCGGCCACAATGCCGGCCATACTTTGGTCGTCGGTGGCAAAAAAACCATTTTGCGCCTGATTCCAAGCGGCATTTTGCACGAGACTTTGGACTGCTTCATCGGCTCAGGCGTTGTCGTTTCTCCTGAAGCATTGTTGGGTGAAATCGACGAATTGAACGCTGCCGGTGTGAAAAACGTTGAAGGCCGTCTGAAAATTGCTCCGACCTGTCCATTGATTCTGCCTTACCACATTGCGCTTGACCAAGCACGCGAAGCTTCTCGCGGTAAAAGCAAAATTGGTACAACCGGTCGCGGCATCGGCCCAGCCTATGAAGATAAAGTTGCCCGTCGCGCGATTCGCGTGGTGGACTTGTTGCACCCTGAAAAACTGGTTGAAAAACTGGAAGCTGTTTTGGCTTATTACAATGTTCAGTTGCAACACCTGCACAATGCCGAGCCGGTAAAAGTTGAAGATGTGATGGCGGTCATTGAAAAAGTTGCACCACGCATTACGCCGATGATTACCGATGTTTCCCGTGTTTTGAACGAGAAAAACCGCAAAGGCGAAAGCCTGTTGTTTGAAGGCGCGCAAGGTACATTGCTGGATATCGATTACGGTACTTATCCGTTTGTAACTTCCTCCAACTGCTTGGCTGGTGCCGCTTCTGCCGGTGCAGGCGTAGGTCCGCAAATGCTGGATTACGTTTTGGGTATCGTTAAAGCCTATACCACCCGCGTGGGTTCCGGTCCATTCCCGACTGAATTGTTTGACGAAGTGGGCGCAGGTTTGGCTGAGCGCGGCCATGAATTCGGTTCTGTAACCGGTCGTGCACGTCGTTGTGGCTGGTTTGACGCGGCTGCTCTGAAACGCTCTATTCAAGTTAACGGCATTTCCGGCATGTGTATTACCAAGCTGGACGTGATGGACGGTATTGAGAACATCAATATCTGCGTAGGCTATGAATTGCCTGATGGCAGCAAAACCGACATTCTGCCTTGCGGCTCTGATGCGGTAGAAACCTGCAAACCGATTTATGAAACCATGCCGGGTTGGAGCGAGTCGACTTTCGGCGTGAAAGAATATGACAAGTTGCCTGAAAACGCTAAAGCTTATCTGAAACGTATTGAAGAAGTGTGCGGTGCGCCTGTGGCCATTGTTTCAACCGGTCCTGACCGCGAAGAAACCATTGTTTTGCATCATCCGTTTGCTTAATTGATTAAGTGAATAAAAGGTCGTCTGAATTTTTCAGACGGCCTTTTATATGAAATGTAATAAAAATTCAGCCCTGAAGGACATCTGTCTTCAGGGCTGAATTTTGTATTTTACGCTGTTTTTAAGTACGAATGTTTGGAAAGTGAGATGTAGTACCAAGTAACAATTATTCTCATTGACGTAAATCAAGAAAAACCAAATCTGTAATTTTATTTCACAAAAACCCCTGTAAATAAATGGGTATTGATGTTATCCTTTCAGAAAATTTACAGTCTATATTTTCAATAAAATTAGGAGCTTGATATGTCAAATGATGTTCAGCAACGTCCTGCCGCTTGGGAAGGTTTTGTCGGTGGCAACTGGGAAACCAACGTAGATGTCCGCGATTTTATTCAAAAAAACTACACGCCATATGAAGGCGATGCCTCTTTCTTGGCACCAGCAACCGAAGCCACAACCAAGCTGTGGGCGGAAGTGATGGAAGGCATCAAGGTTGAAAACCGTACACACGAGCCGTATAAAATCGACGCGCAAATCGTCTCCGGTATTACCAGCCACGCTCCAGGCTACATCAACAAAGATTTGGAAACCATTGTCGGCCTGCAAACAGACGAGCCTTTGAAACGCTCTATCATGCCGTTTGGCGGTTTGAAAATGGTGCAAGACGCGTGCAAAGTGTACAACGTTGAATTGAATCCCGAAGTCAGCGAAATTTTCACCAAATACCGCAAAACCCACAACCAAGGCGTATTTGACGTTTATACGCCCGACATCCGCCGCTGCCGCAAATCAGGCGTGATTACCGGCCTGCCGGATGCTTATGGCCGCGGCCGTATTATCGGCGACTACCGCCGCGTGGCATTGTACGGTATCGACTTCTTGATGAAAGACAAACTCAACCAGTTCAACTCACTGCAAGCCGATTTGGAAAACGGTGTGGACTTGGAAGAAGTGATCCGCCGCCGCGAAGAAATCAATGAGCAATATAAAGCATTGAACCAAATGAAAGAAATGGCAGCTTCTTACGGCTACGATATTTCCGGCCCTGCAAAAAATGCACAAGAAGCCATCCAATGGACTTACTTTGCCTACCTCGCTGCCGTTAAATCTCAAAACGGTGCGGCGATGTCTTTCGGTCGTGTATCTTCATTCTTGGACATCTACATCGAACGCGACCTGAAAAACGGTGTGATTACCGAAACCCAAGCGCAAGAATTCATTGACCACTTGGTGATGAAACTGCGTATGGTCCGTTTCCTGCGTACTCCGGAATACGATCAACTGTTCTCCGGCGACCCGATTTGGGCAACCGAATCTATCGGTGGCATGGGCTTGGATGGCCGTACCTTGGTAACCCGCACCAACTTCCGCGTGCTGCATACTCTGTACAACATGGGCCCGTCTCCTGAGCCAAACATCACTGTATTGTGGTCAGAACAACTGCCGCAAGGCTTTAAAGAATTCTGCGCCAAAGTATCCATCGATACTTCGTCCATCCAATACGAAAACGACGATTTGATGCGCCCTGACTTCAATAGCGACGACTACGCCATTGCCTGCTGCGTCAGCCCGATGGTGGTCGGCAAACAAATGCAGTTCTTCGGCGCACGCGCCAACTTGGCTAAAACTCTGCTGTACGCAATCAATGGCGGCGTGGACGAGAAATCTAAAGAGCAAGTTGGTCCGAAAACCGAGCCGATTATGGACGAAGTTTTGGACTACGACACTGTCTTTGAGCGCATGGACAAATTCATGGATTGGTTGGCAACCCAATACGTTACCGCGCTGAACATTATTCACTACATGCACGACAAATACAGCTACGAAGCTGCATTGATGGCATTGCATGACCGTGATGTGAAACGTACGATGGCATGCGGTATCGCCGGTTTGTCTGTGGCTGCCGACTCATTGTCCGCCATTAAGTACGCCAAAGTGAAACCGATTCGTGACGAAAATGGCATTGCCGTTGACTTCGAAATCGAAGGCGAATACCCACAATTTGGTAACAACGACGACCGCGTTGACGATATTGCTTGCGATTTGGTTGAACGCTTCATGAAAAAAGTGGCAACCCACAAAACTTACCGCAACGCCACTCCGACTCAGTCCGTACTGACCATTACTTCCAACGTTGTTTACGGTAAGAAAACCGGTAATACTCCAGACGGCCGCCGTGCAGGCGCTCCGTTTGGTCCGGGTGCAAACCCAATGCACGGTCGTGACGTCAACGGTGCAGTCGCTTCATTGACTTCCGTAGCCAAACTGCCATTTGAGTTTGCCAAAGACGGTATTTCCTATACCTTCTCCATTATTCCTGGCGCGTTGGGTAAAGACGAGTATTCTCGCGAACGCAACCTTGCCGGTTTGATGGACGGTTATTTCCACCATGAAGACGGTATTTTGGAAGGCGGCCAACACTTGAACGTCAACGTATTGAATCGCGAGACTTTGGAAGATGCGATGCACAATCCAGAGAAATATCCGCAGTTGACCATTCGTGTGTCCGGTTATGCGGTTCGCTTCAACTCGCTGACCCGCGAACAACAGCTTGACGTGATTACCCGTACATTCACAGAAACCATGTAATCCGGGTGGAGAAACAAACCGGAAGCTAAATTTGCATTTGGTTTGTTTTGAAACAAAGCTCCGAGGCCGTCTGAAATGTTCAGACGGCCTTTATTATCGTACAATCCATATAAGCAAAAACATTTTTGAGCCGAACACTATGTCCACGACTTTTGCCATTACCCCCGAGCCGGCACTGAAAGACCTTGGCCACCGTCACTATAACGGTAAAGGCATTATTCATTCGATTGAATCTTGCGGTGCTGTCGATGGTCCGGGTTTGCGCTACGTGCTCTTTTTGCAAGGCTGCCTGATGCGTTGCCTGTATTGCCATAATCGTGACACATGGGATCTTCATACTGAGCAGGCGCAGGAATTGGATGTGGCAACTGTGATGAAGCAGGTCATGACCTATCGTCATTATTTGCGTGCGACAGGCGGAGGCGTAACGGCAACCGGCGGCGAGCCGTTATTGCAATATGAGTTTGTATGCGATTGGTTTACGGCCTGTCGGGAACACGATATCCATACCTGTCTAGACAGCAATGGCTATGCTTTGCACTATGATTCGATTTTGGATGATTTGCTCGATCATACCAATTTGGTCATGCTCGACTTAAAACAAATCGATCCTGAAATTCATAAAGTGCTTGTCGGTATTCCAAATACCAAAACGCTGAAATTCGCGCGCTATCTTGCTGAACGCAATCAGCCGACGCGTGTGCGTTATGTGGTTGTTCCCGGTTATACCGATGATGAGCGGTCAGCGCATTTATTGGGCGAGTTTATCGGTGATATGGATAATGTCGAAATGGTCGAGCTCTTGCCGTATCACGAATTGGGCGCACACAAATGGGCTTTGTGCGGCGACGAATACAAATTAAAAGGCGTACATCCGCCGCCCAAAGAAACCATTCTGAAAATCAAAGAAATATTAGAGAGCTACGGAAAAAACATTATTTATTAAAACAGAAAAAGGCCGTCTGAAACGAAATAATCAGTTTCAGACGGCCTTTTCATTATTGAAAAAAATTTAAGCGTTCAATGCGGCCAAAACCTTGGCGACAACTTCTGATACTGCAACGGCTTGAGCCTGATTGTTACGGCGCTCGGCATATTCGACATTGCCTTCTTTCAATGCGCGATCGCCGATCACGATGCGGTGAGGAATACCCAACAGCTCGGAGTCATTCAGCAATACGCCTGCACGTTCGTCGCGGTCATCCAACAAAACATCCGCACCAGCAGCCAAAAGCTCGGCGTAGATTTTGTCGGCGGCTTCGCGCACGGCGTCTGATTTTTTGTAGTTCATCGGTACAATCACGACTTCAAACGGCGCCATTGCTTTGGTCCAAACAATGCCTTTTTCGTCGTTGTTTTGCTCGATGGCGGCAGCAACAACGCGGGTGATACCGATACCGTAGCAGCCCATTTCCATGATTTGGGATTTGCCGTTATTGTCCAAGAAGCTGACATTCATGGCTTGGGTATATTTGTCGCGTAGTTGGAAAACGTGACCGACTTCAATACCGCGCGCCAGTTTCAGACGGCCTTGTTCATCAGGGCTGATGTCGCCTTCGATGACATTGCGCAAATCGACAAATTCAGGCTCGGCAGCATCGCGGCCGAAGTTGAAGCCGGTATAGTGGTAGTCGTCTTCGTTCGCGCCAATAACCCAGTCTGCGCCTTTTTCAGTGGCGAAATCGGCATAGACTTTACCTTTGAAGTTGACAGGGCCGAGAGAGCCGCCGTTTGCGCCGAACTGTTCAACAATTGCGGCAGGGCTCGCCATGGTCAGTGGCGATTTCACGCCGGCCAGTTTTTCTGCCTTGATGTCGTTAAATTCATGGTCGCCGCGTAACAGCAGAAGGACGAGTTCTCCTTCGTTTTCGCCTTCGACCACGATGGACTTGAGGGTTTGTTCAACCGAAATATTGAGGAATTCAACCAAAGACTCTATAGTTTTGACGTTTGGTGTATGTACTTTGGTCAATTCAGCCTGAGCAGCAGCGCGTTCGCCTTTAAGCGGCAAAGTCGGCGCCAGCTCGATATTGGCGGCGTAATCAGAAGTGTCGCTATATGCAATAACGTCTTCGCCGCTTTCGGCCAATACTTGGAATTCGTGAGAGCCGGTACCGCCGATGCTGCCGGTATCTGCAGCAACAGGACGGAATTCCAAGCCCAGACGGGTAAAGATACGGCAGTAAGCGTCGTACATATCCTGATAGGTCGTCTGAAGCGAGGCATAGTCGGCATGGAAGGAATAAGCGTCTTTCATGACGAACTCGCGCGCGCGCATCACACCGAAGCGCGGACGCACTTCATCGCGGAATTTGGTTTGGATGTGATAAAAGTTTTTCGGCAGTTGTTTGTAGCTGTTGACTTCTTTGCGCACGATGTCGGCAATCACTTCTTCACAAGTCGGACCCATACAGAAATCACGGTCATGACGGTCTTTCAGGCGCAGCAGTTCTTTACCGTAAAACTCCCAGCGGCCGGATTCCTGCCACAGCTCGGCAGGTTGTACCACCGGCATCAGCAGCTCCACGCTACCTGCGCGGGCCATTTCTTCACGCACAATATTTTCAACTTTGCGCAATACACGCAGACCCATCGGCATCCAAGTATAAAGACCGGATGCGTTGGCTTTGATCAAGCCGGCACGGATCATCAGCTTGTGGCTGGCAAGTGCGGCTTCGGCAGGGGCTTCTTTAAGGGTAGAAATGAAGAACTGGGAGGCTTTCATGGCATATTTTTCTTTCTTAAAAATAAGTGCGTATTGTAACGCAAAATGTATGGCCGCGTGTCTTTTGAATGGCATCTGATGAAATCGACCGTTGTTTTACGCAGCTTTTGATTCGGGGTGATTTTTAGGGATGTCAACCCTAATTTATGCACAAAGCCGCATAACCTTGTTTTACCTATAAATTTTCATTGTATGATTATAGTAAAATCTTATAAATATAACTAATTGATTTTATTATATTTTATTTGATTAAATTTTAGTCAATTTAAGACTTGGTTTGTTCCTAAAGAAAATTTTACGATTACCCAAAGCTTATCAACAGATTTATCCACAGAGATTGTGTATAGATTTTAAATGCTGTTAGCGTAATGATTTTGCATGATTGGCAAGCCTTGTTTAAAGCAGGTTTGGTTGCCTTAAAAAGATGGGGCAACAACACGATGGGCAGGTTTTGCGCTAACATTCTGCTTATTGTTGTTTCCTTACAAGGAATAAAATGAAAAATTCAGAATTGCATTTGCTGGAACGCAGAAAGATGTTTAACGGGCATCAGGAACGGTACCGCCATTTTTCTCAAACCTGCCGGACGGATATGGTATTTGATGTCTATCTGCCGCCACAAGTCTTAAAAGGTTATCCCGCGCCTGTTTTATATTTTCTTTCCGGCTTAAATAGTGATGGTTCTGAATTGGTTCGGCAAAGCGGAATCCAACGTTTTGCGGCGCAATGGAATATTATTGTGGTTTTTCCGGATACCTCGCCACGCGGTCAGCATGTTGCCGACAGTGAAGAGCATTATCTTGGACAGGGCGCCGGATTTTATGTTAATGCAACTGAAGCACCTTGGGCGCAGCATTATCAAATGGAAAGCTATATCAGCGAAGAATTGCCTGATTTGATCGAGCATCATTTTCCGGTAACGCAAGAGCGAAGCATTGCAGGTTTCAGCATGGGTGGGCATGGCGCGCTGCATTTGGCTTTGAAGCATCCTGGCCGATATGCTGCGGTTTCTGCCTTTGCGCCTTTATGTCATCCTATCGATACGGAAGGCGGCAGGCAGGCGTTTTCAGCTTATTTGGGCCAAAACGTGGAAACATGGAAACGCTATGACAGTACAGAGCTGCTTCAGACGGCCTCGCATAAATTGCCTGTTTTGATTGATGTCGGCAGTGAAGATGCTTTGTATCCTGAAGTCCTGCAACCGGAAGGGTTTGTCCGCTCAGCACGCGAAAAAGGTTTCGCTATCCAATATAAAGTACGCCCGGGCTATGGGCATGATTATTTCTTTATTGCCAGCTTTATCGATTCGCATATTGAGTTTCATGCTCAGGCATTGGGGCTTTAAGCAGTATTGAATAAAAGGCCGTCTGAAATCCGATTAATGGTCGGATTTCAGACGGCCTTTATTTGGTCTTTAACCTTTAATTTCAAACAGACTTATTCCTCAGGACGTTCGCCGTCGGTATCGTCCAATTTGCCTTCGGTAATATCGACATTGATACCGACTGCCGCACGGATTTTGGCATCGATTTCGTTGGCGATATCAGGGTTTTCTTTCAGCCAAACGCGTACATTGT
The DNA here is from genome assembly GCF_001810035.1 of Neisseria sp. HMSC058F07. NCBI lineage: Bacteria > Pseudomonadati > Pseudomonadota > Betaproteobacteria > Neisseriales > Neisseriaceae > Neisseria > Neisseria sp. HMSC058F07. The sequence goes on from NZ_KV799706.1 coordinate 512,113, forward strand.
CTTTACCTTGGCCGATTTTTGCGCCGTTGTAGCTGTACCATGCACCGGATTTCTCAACGATGTCATGTTTGACGCCCAAGTCGATCAATTCACCTTCCCAGCTGATGCCTTCACCGTAAAGAATATCGAATTCGGCTTGACGGAATGGAGGCGCAACTTTGTTTTTGATGACTTTGACTTTGGTTTCGTTACCAATAACGTCATCGCCTTTTTTAATCTGACCGGTACGGCGGATGTCGAGGCGGACGGAGGCGTAGAATTTGAGCGCGTTACCGCCGGTTGTGGTTTCAGGGCTGCCGAACATCACGCCGATTTTCATACGGATTTGGTTAATGAAAACAACCAATGTATTGGTGCGTTTGATGTGGCCGGTCAGTTTGCGCAGGGCTTGGCTCATCAGGCGGGCTTGCAGGCCGACATGGCTGTCACCCATTTCGCCTTCGATCTCAGCTTTAGGCACAAGTGCGGCTACGGAGTCGACAACGACCATATCGATACCGCCGGAGCGTACCAAGGTATCGCAGATTTCCAATGCCTGTTCGCCGGTATCCGGTTGGGAGAGATAGAGTTCTTCGACTTTTACGCCGAGTTTGCGGGCGTAAATCGGGTCAAAAGCATGCTCGGCATCGATGAATGCGCAGATACCGCCATTTTTTTGACATTGGGCAATGGCTTCGAGACAGAGTGTGGTTTTACCGGAGGATTCCGGGCCGAAAATTTCAACCACGCGGCCGCGGGGCAGACCGCCAACGCCGAGTGCCAAGTCCACGCCGAGGGAGCCGGTAGAAATAACATCAAGGTTTTCTTCCTGTTGGCTGCCGTCCATTTTCATGATGGAGCCTTTGCCGAAGTTTTTTTCGATTTGGGCAAGGGCGGCGGCTAAGGCTTTGCTTTTTTCGTCTGACATGTTTTCTCTCCGAAAGGAAATATGAGTCGCTAAGAATTTATTTAGCTATTATCGCATAAATTAAGAAAAAGTATAGTTTTATTTTTATTTTTCAGACGGCCTGTGTTTTTTGTATGCAACAGGCCGTCTGAAACTTTGAATAATCAATCAGTTGGTCAATGATGCAAAAACTTGGAAATAGTCGGGGAAAGTTTTATGCGTACATTTTGGGTCGTTGATGATGACAGGGACGCCCAAAAGCGAAACCAGCGAGAAACACATGGCCATGCGGTGGTCATCGTAAGTATCGATGACGGCATCGGGGGTAAGCGTTTCGGGCGGCGTAATATGGATGGCTTCGGCTTCTTCAACGACTTCTGCACCCAGTTTGCGCAGTTCGGTTGCCATGGCGGCGATACGGTCGGTTTCTTTGACGCGCCATGAGCCGATATTGCGCAGGGTGCAGGGCTGTTTGGTAGCCAGAGCAACAATGGCCAGAGTCATGGCCGCATCAGGAATATGGTTGGCATCCAAATCAAAAGCCTGAATCTTGCGCTCGGCAGGGCGGGAAATTTCAACAAAATTTTCGCCCCAAATGACATCTGCGCCGATTTTCTCCAGTTCGCGTGCGAAGGCAACATCGCCTTGGATGCTGTGTGCGCCGATACCGGTTACGCGGATGGGCGTACCCGCAATCAGGCCTGCACCCAAGAAATAAGACGCGCTGGAGGCATCGCCTTCCACATATAAATGTTCGGGCGCATGATATTTGGCACCGGCCGGGATTTTAAATACACGGTAGTCTTCATTGATGATGTCCACACCGAACTGCGCCATCAGCTTGAGCGTGATGTCGATATAAGGTTTGGAAATCAACTCGCCTACCATGTGGATTTCAAATGCTTGTCCCGTCAAGGGCAAAGCCATCAGCAGGGCGGTCAGGAATTGGCTGGAAACATTGCCTTTAATCGGAATAACGCGCTCGCCGTTGTCTTGGCGTTTGCCGATCTGAAGAGGCGGATAGTTTTCATTGCCCAGATATTGTACGTCCGCTCCGGCAATACGCAACGCGTCGACCAAATCGCCGATAGGGCGTTCGTGCATACGCGGTACGCCATGCAGATGATAGTCGCCGCCCAAAACGGCAAGTGCGGCAGTCAAGGGGCGGAATGCCGTACCGGCATTGCCTAAAAACAAATCGGAGGATTGGTTGGGAAAGCGGCCGCCGGCACCATGAACTTTCAGACGGCCTTCAGGTAAAGATTCAATTTGCACGCCGAGTTTGTCGAGTGCTTCAAGCATTCGGTCGGTATCGTCGGATTTGAGCAAAGAATGGATTTCGCAAACGTTGTCGGAGAGTGCTGCCAAGAGCAGCGTGCGGTTGCTGATGCTTTTGGAACCGGGCAGGGCAACGGTGGAGGGCTTGAGTGTGGAAGCGGGCAGGCGGATGGATTCGGTCATTGGTTAGGATTTCAAATTGTAGACAAAACGATATTATACGCAGGCAAAGGCCGTCTGAAAAATGGAAGTGGCGTTGCAGGCAAGAAAAGCCGGACTCTTTTTGAAAGTCCGGCTTTGGGATGCTCGATATTTTAATGGTTAACCTAAAATATGCATTAACTGGTCAATGTTGAACGTACCTTCGTCAAAGCGGAATTCGCTGACTGAGGGGATTTTTTGACCTTGGACGTCGGTATGGATGTCGGCATATTGGTGGTCGATGGTGATGAGGTCGTTGTGATTGTTTTCGCCACGAATGGTGATGTTCCAAGTCGTGCCGTCTTTTTCGTTGACCGTTTCGAGCGACAGATCCGAGAGGGAAATGCCAGCGCCGAATTGGATGGCGTTTGTGCTGTGATGGTCGAAAATGGTGTCATGGCCTTCGCCGCGATTGAATACGTAGGTATCGTTACCGGCTTCGCCGTGCAATATATCGTCCCCTAAGCCACCAAACAGTGTGTCGTTGCCTGCGCCGCCGTGAAGGATGTCGTTGCCTGCTTCGCCCAACATAGTATCGTTACCGGAGCCGCCATACAGCGTGTCGTTGTCTAATCCGCCGTTCAGATGGTCATTGCCACCGCCTCCGTAGAGAATATCGCTGCCGGCATCGCCGTTGATGACATCGTCGCCGGTGCCGCCGGACAATTTGTCATTGCCGCTGCCGCCGTGAATCTCATCATTACCCCGGTTGCCGTAGATGATGTCTTCGCTTTCAGTACCTTTGATATGGTCGTCGGCGTGGGTGCCGTTGAATGTGGTTTTGCCGTCGGCAAAGGTTTGGCTGACGCTTGCCTGCCCTAAATTGCTGACATAAAGCATATCCCAGACATCCAGGCTCGGGACGGTGACTTCCAGTGCCACCGGTTTGCCGTTTTCATAGATGACGGAAGATTCCAATGTGTGCATGGATATATCGTCTGAGTCGGGGGAAGCCAGTTGTACGATGGCTTGCTCGGCCTGTTCTGCGCTGATTTCCATATCAAACGGGATTCTGACTTTAGGGTTGTCGAGTTTCAGCGTGTGGTGGTTGGAGCTGTTCCAATTGGTGTCTTTGTCGAGGCCTGCGAGATTGATTAATTGGACAACTCGGCCGCCGTCTGCGGTGGCCTTGGTCCATGTATAAACTTTGCCTCCTTCGCCTGAAGTGGAAGTCATGTCATAGCCGTCGGATGCTACGATGGAGGCATGACTGTCTTTGAGTTCAACCAAGCCTTCGCCGCGAAGCAGCTCCTCATAGGCGGTAATGAATTGTTGATAGTTGAATTCTGATTTGGCCAGGGTTTCGTTGGTTTTGAGCGTCTGAGCGGGATAGTATGGATCTTGCAAAATACCAAAACCATGTGCGTTTTTATCCGGGAGGTTGTTTAATGCGGCAACAGTCATGTGGTAGCCGCCACTCGCTGCGATAACGGCATCGACCAGCAATTCGTTGTCCGGATTGAGTTCGGAAGAATTATCTTCCGGGTGGGTACCTTTTCGAGTATAGGCGGCAATAATCGGGGAAACGTGATTGTAATCGTACAGACGGCCTACCAAGCGTTTAAGCTCGGCATAGTTGTGGTTTTCATAATGGGTATTTCCGGCTGTATCTTTAAAATCGCGCGGCCAGATTTCTGAGTAAGGAACATCCATGCCGGTGGTGGATAAGACATCGGCCCTGCCTGTGCTGATGTCGTTGATCATATAAGTTTGACCGTAATCGTGTAACTTTTCCGCAGCCGCGGCTGACAAATCGTCATAACCGTCAGACATTCTGAAGTTTTCAGTCTTTTGGCCATTTTGTATTTTGTAAACGAGGTTATCACCCATGGTATCGGCCTGCCAGCCGTCAAAGCCGCCTGTTTTCAGGGCTTTGATCATGGTGTTGACGATATAGTTTTGCCAGCTTTTGTCGGCAGGATCGACGAATTGTTGTACGGATGTTTTGGTCTCTGCACCGGCTTTGCCGAAGTTGGAATGCTCTTGGGCATTGTAGAGTTTGACATTATTTAAAATTTCTTTGATGGCCGGATTATCGAGTTCGTCATTGGAGGCGGCGTTAAGCATATTGTAGAGCATGGCACTGCCGCCTTTTTCGTGAATTTTGTTCACGAGGTTTTTAATCAGCAGGGTATCGATTTGGGGAGGGTTGGGTTGGCCGTTGTCGACAGCCCAAGTCGCCCATTCTTGCTTGAAGCTGTTGACATTTGGAAATGGATTGGAGGTTGTGTCGTACACATCATAGAAGAAATAATTGTTGATGTGCATTTGTGCCAGCTGATCGATATTGTTTTGATAGCCTTCGAGCTGGTCATTGGTCATGGCGTTGTTTCGTTCTGCCGAATTATCGTTAGATCCTGCCACTACGCCATAGCGGGGAAAAATAGTCCAGTCGTCTTCGACAGACAATCCCAGTGTTTTGCTGGTGTGGTTGCCGGTGTTGTCAACGGTTTCTACTTTGACGACGTAGCCTGAATTGGGTGAAAAAATATCGGAAGAGAGTTTGACGGAGGTTGAGTTCAGATGATCCAATTTTTGGATTTCCGTACCCAAATGGCTGACGGTGACAGAGGTGATTTTGTCTGTCGCATTGGAGATGTTCAGAATAACATCATCGCCGTTGGTATAGGCTACCTTGTTAAAGAGAATAGTCGGTAAAGGGGCTGTTTTTGCTTCAGTTGTCATGCTGTATATTCGCTTCTAAATATTATATTTTGAAATTACCTTAATAAATCAATATCACTTAAGTTGTTGATATGAATAATTGTTAAGACTTTTTAGTAGGCAGAGCGGAAAATAAGTTCCCCGTTTGATAGCAAATATCTAAAATAATTCGGTTTGTGATTGAAATTTAAAAATGCTGTCTGAATGTTTTGTTATTCAAAAGACGGTTTTTTGCAGGTATATAACCAAACACCATAAGAAAATCAGAAACCATTCTTTCCTATTTTTTCAGACGGCCTTTAATATCGGCGGACAATCATTGATAAAGTAAGAGCACGACTATGAGCCATTATCCGTTGTTTGCCGATTTGAAAAACCGCCCTGTTTTACTGGCAGGTGCGGGTAAGGTTGCCGAGCGTAAGGCGGAAAGCCTGTTGTCTGCCGGAGCGCGCGTGCGTGTTGTTGCGGAAACTTTGAATCCGCAGTTTCAGCAATGGGCGGCTGAAGGGAAAATAGTTTGGCTGGGTGGCTTGTTTGAAGAAGCCATGCTGGACGAGGTGTATTTCGTTATTGCGGCGACGGATAATGGCATGTTTAACCGCCGTGTTTTTGAAGCGGCGGAACGACGGGTGAAATTGTGCAATACGGTGGATACGGCGGACTTGTGTTCGTTTATCGTGCCTGCCGTGGTGGATAGGGGGCCATTGAAGATAGCCATATCCAGCGGCGGTACTGCGCCTGTATTGGCGCGTAAATGGCGGCAGATTATTGAAACATTGATTCCGCTGCATACGGGCACGATGGCGCGTATTGCCGGTAAATGGCGCGAAAAGGTTAAACAGACTATTCATCATGTCGAACGACGCCGTTATTTTTGGGAAAAGTTGTTCGACAGCCGTTTCAGTATTTTTGCGGCTCAAAACAATATCGAGGCGGCAGAACGTGAATTGATCACGCAGTTAAACCGGGAAACGCCGTTTGGCGGCGAAGTGGTTTTGGTGGGCGCAGGGCCGGGAGATCCGGGCTTGCTGACCATACATGCTTTGCAGGCGATACAGGCTGCGGATACCGTGTTTTACGATGCTTTGGTGTCGGATGAGATTTTGGCGATGGTGCGTAAAGATGCGGTGAAAATCAGCGTGGGTAAACGTGCCGGTGCGCACCATGTTCAGCAGGAAGAAACCAACCGTCTATTGGTTGAACACGCTCAAAAAGGCGAGCGTGTGGTAAGGTTGAAAGGCGGCGATCCTTTTGTGTTCGGTCGCGGCGGGGAGGAAGTGCAAACCCTGCATCAGGCCGGGATTGCCTACCGCATTGTGCCGGGTATTACTGCCGCGCTTGGAGCTACTGCTTATGCCGGTATTCCGTTAACCCATCGCGATTGTGCCCAAGGTGCTTTATTTGTAACCGGCCACAGCAAACACGAGGGCAGTCAGCCCGATTGGCAGACTTTGGCTTTAAGCCGCCAAACGTTGGTAATCTATATGGGCACGCTTAAAGCGGCTGAGATTGCGGAAAAGCTGATGGCTTATGGCAGGCAGCCTTCTACACCTGTTGCCGTGATTTCCAATGGGACTTTACCGCATCAAACCGTGCGGACAGGCCGTCTGAAAGATTTGGGCTTGTTGGCTGCCGAAGCAGAACGTCCGGCTTTAATGGTAATTGGCGAAGTGGTTGCCCTGCGCGATGAGATGAAATGGTTTGGAGAATTTGTCGAATGCTATGAAGAAGCTGCATAAAGAGGATTGATCAAACAAGGCCGTCTGAATATTGGTTTTCAGACGGCCTTGCCTTATTTAAAAGCTTGGCAATATTGCTGATAACGTTCTGCCAGTCCATATAGGATGATTGCTGTCAGCCCCCAGATGTCGTAGTGTCGGAAAGGCAGGGCGGGGAGGGCGAGGGTTTGATTGTTGTGATGAAGATGACGGTATGAGTAGTTTTGCAGGTTTAAGGTGAAGTCCAAAGGCAGATAAAAAATTTCTGCTACTTCATCGGGATTTGCTTTGGGGTTGACGGGCTGGGTGCAAATTGCCGGAACAGGCGTAACACGGTAGCCGGAAGGTGTGTCATAAAAGGGTAGCGGCGCAAAAGTCTGCCATGCGGCAATCGGAATGGCGGTTTCTTCGTAAGCTTCTCTTAACGCCGTTGCCGTTAGGCTGTCGTCTTGGGCATCTTTGCGGCCGCCGGCAAAGGCGATTTGTCCGGTGTGTTGCCTTAAGGTCTCGGCCCTTTTGGTCAGTAAAATTTGCCACGCTCCTTCATGCAAGGCGATGCCGACCAAAACGGCTGCTTCTTTGACCGTTTTAGTGGTAACTAATTGATTGCGCTCTGCTTGCATACGGCTGCTGAAGCGTGAAGCTTGAGTTAGGAAATGGATAAGGTGGTCGGTATTCATTTTTGGCGCTGATCGTTTTATGCAGATGAGGATTACACAAGGTTTACGGTTACCGTGTCAACAAAATAGGGTGCGTGTGTTACAGTTATGCCTGAATGATAAATAAAGCTTTGCGTCTGTTCTGCAAGTGCTTAGGCCGTCTGAAAATGTCGGCAGGTTCTCAAAAAGGATAGTTATGTTGTTTTCCCCATCCCGTATTCGAGTGGCAGCTGCGGCTGTCATGATGTTGTTTGTTACACAAACTTTTGCCGCGCCCGGCGATTCAAATGCAGTTTTTGAATCGGCTAAGATTATTAAAAAGAAAAGCCGTACCGACCGTTTTTCTCCCGAAGAGCGCGAGCAGGAGCGGATACGTCTGTTGGGTATACAAAACCGTACATCTCAGGTTTTCACTTTGTTAAATTCAGAACTGGCCCTGCAAAAGGGTGATGCAGCTTCTGCGTTGTTTACTTATATTTTAACGTTGCATCGCACCAAATCTCCCGAAGTGGCCGAACGCGCTTTGGAAATGGCGGTTTCGTTAAATGCGTTTGAACAGGCTGAAGCCATTTACCAGAAATGGCGCGAGATCGAGCCGGAGCCTGGTGAAACACAAAAGCGCATGACTTGGTTGCGCAATTTGCTGCTGGGCAAAGCCGATAAGAATTTGAGCGGATTGGACAAGGTGATTGCCGGCGGTAGTGAAGACGAGCAAAAGCGCGTATTCCTGCTTTTGGCACAAACTGCAGCCCAACAGCCGAATCTGACCAGCGATGCAGTCAAACAGGTATATAAAACGGCCTTGAATTATAAAGATTTTCCAGAAGCGGCGATTGCGGATGCAATTTTTAGTGCAAAAGACGGTCAAAAGAAACATGCCATTGCCGCATTGCAACGTTTGGCTAAGTTGGACAACGAAATTTTGCCGCCGACTTTTGTTACCCTGCGTCTGATGGCACAACGGCATCCTGATATTCTGGACGGCTTCTTCAAAGAGACAGACACCAAAACTTTATCTCCGATTTGGCAGGAGTTGGACATCGCCAATTTGATCGCCCATGGCCAAAATGATAAGGCTTTTAAGCGTTTACAGACTTTGTTGGAAGAAAATCCCAACCCTGATTTGTATATTCAGGCCGCCTTATTGTCCGCCAGCAAGACAGAAAATATTTCTGCGGTAAACAGCTATCTGGAAAAGGCTTATAAAGCCGGTACGGAAGAGCAGCGCAGCCGTGCGGCGTTGATTGGCGCGGTTTCTTATAATGATGTAGAAGAATTGGCCAAAGCCAAACAATGGCTGGATAAGGTAACGGCTACGGCTTATACATTTGATAAAACCATTTTGGCCGCTTCCATCGAAGCCAAACAGGGCAACCATAAAGAGGCTTGGGCTTTGGTACAACGCGCACAAAAAATGCCCGAGCAAAGAGGACGTTATTTTGAAGCTAAGGATTTGTTGAGTACGGCTTTGTTCGTATTGTCTAAAAATACCAATCTTCAAGAATCGTTGAACGCTTTGAACAGTTTGGTAAGTTCCACCGAAAAATCCTTGAAAACTCAAGCTTCCCCCGAGCTGCTTGCCAATGTGTTGTATCAGCGTTCGATGGTGTATGAGAAGCTGAATCAGCCAGGCAAGGCGATTGCCGATTTGCGCCGAGTGGTAGAGCTGTATCCGGATAATCCGCACGGTTGGAATGCTTTGGGCTATACCTTGCTGTCCAACGGCAAGGATTTGGAGGAAGCGTTTAAAATGGTTCAGACGGCCTATCAAATGGAGCCGGAAAGCGCAGCCATTAATGACAGTGTGGGCTGGGCGTACTATCTTAAAGGCGATGCCCAAATGGCTTTGCCGTATATCCAATATGCCTACGAAAAAGAACCTGAAGCCGAAGTTGCGGCGCATTTGGGCGAAGTCCTATGGACGCTTGGTGATCAAGAGAAGGCCAAAGAAATCTGGAATGACGGTTTGAAACGTGGAAGCAATCTCCGAGTATTGAAAGAGACAATGTCCAAATTCGGTATAACATCTGGCAAACCGCATATTCAAAAACACAAATAAAACCAACAGGCCGTCTGAAAAGCGTTTGATTTCAGACGGCCTATGAAGGAATATCCATGAATTTAAAACAATTATCATCGGTTGCAGCCTTATTGCTTTTGGCTGCCTGTGCGCAGCCAAACTTGCCTCAGCAAAACAGTTGGCAAGCGGCAGAGCAGGTGCAGGATTTTAGCGCAGATGGTCGTTTGGCTGTCAAAGTGGAAGGCAAAGGCTCTTATGCCAATTTTGACTGGACTTATCAGAACGCGGTTCAAACCATTGATGTGAATACACCGTTGGGCAATACCGTAGGCCAACTGTGTCAAGATAGCGAAGGCGTATTGGCAGTAGACAGTAAGGGTAAGGTTTATCAGGCGGAAACGGCTGAAGAATTGAGCAGACAGCTTTTGGGTTTTGCTTTGCCGGTTCAATATCTGCATATTTGGGCTGATGGTAAACGCGTTGCCAATGCGTCATACAAAATCCTGCCTGATGGCCGTCTGGAGCAGTTCGACTGGACGATATCGCGTACTTTAAATAGCTCGGGACAGCCCAAAACGCTACAACTTGAAAATGCCAAGTTTAATATCCGCTTAGTGTTCGACACGGTAAACCACTCTTTGGATAAAAATGGACAAACCCGATGCGCAGCACGCAAATAGAGGATAACATGTCTGTTTCAGAGGAAATCCAAGCCTTTCCTGCCCCGGCCAAATTAAATTTGGATTTGAGGATTACCGGCCGCAGGAGCGATGGTTATCATAATTTGGAAAGTATTTTCTGTTTGATCGGCTTATATGATACCGTTCATCTGAAAATGCGTACGGATGGGCAGATTATTCTGCATACGCCGGTCGAAGGGCTTAAGCCTGAGCAAGACTTGACTTATCAGGCGGCTAAATTATTACTGCCCTATGCAAGCGTACCGCACGGCGTCGAAATCTGGTTGGATAAAGTGATTCCGACCGGCGGAGGCTTAGGCGGCGGCAGCTCCGATGCAGCCACGGTCTTAATGGTTTTAAACCAATGGTGGCAATGCGGCTTGAGCAGGCAGCAACTCATTGATTTAGGCGTAAGTCTTGGTGCGGATGTTCCTTTTTTTATTTTTGGCAGAAGTGCTTTTGCCAAAGGCGTAGGCGAGAAGCTGGCTGAAATAGATGTTCCTAAACAATGGTATGTTATCGTTAAGCCCCCCGTCCATGTGGCAACCGCTAAAATTTTTGCACATGAAGGCTTGACACGGGATTCCAAACCCAGCATAATGCCGACTTTCCAATCGTTACAGCCGTTTCAAAATGATATGCAGGCGGTTGTATTTCAGGAATATCCTGAAGTTTGGAAGGCTTATGTTGAGTTATCCCAATATGGTCATGCATTAATGACCGGTTCTGGGGCATGCTTATTTATAGCATATGAATCTCATCAAGAAGCAAATACAATTTACCAACAGGTTTCTCAATCATATGAAGCTTATTGTGTGGAAGGATTAGATATTCATCCGTTGTTTCATATGATTTAGTAAGTTGGGGAGTCGTCAAGCGGTTAAGACACT
>NZ_KV799706.1:523208-571896 GCF_001810035.1 Neisseria sp. HMSC058F07
GAAGGTTCGAATCCTTCCTCCCCAGCCAAATAAAAGCGTGTAAGTTTTCTTACACGCTTTTTTACGCTAAGGGAAAAATAACGCTGAAAAACTTTTTTTTACCCGTCTTTACGCGTATAATCGCGAAATTAGTGTCTTGGACATAGGGCAAAGGGAAGCGTAATGTTTTCTGAGCGTAAATCAAATCTAGAATCAGGTGAAGATATGGCTGCTTATGACAGTTTAATGGTGTTTACCGGTAATGCAAATCCGGAATTGGCGCAACGTGTTGTCAAACATTTGGATATTTCACTCGGCGAAGCCACCGTTTCCAAATTCTCAGATGGCGAAGTGGCCATTGAATTGCTGGAAAATGTACGTGGTCGCGATGTGTTTATTTTGCAACCTACTTGTGCGCCTACCAATGACAACCTGATGGAAATTTTGACTATGGCCGATGCACTCAAACGTGCTTCTGCCGGTCGTATTACCGCTGCGATTCCTTACTTTGGCTATGCGCGCCAAGATCGCCGTCCACGCTCTGCCCGTGTACCGATTTCCGCTAAATTAGTAGCGAACATGTTGTACTCAGCCGGTATTGACCGTGTGTTGACTGTTGACTTGCATGCCGACCAAATTCAAGGTTTCTTTGATATTCCGGTAGATAATATTTACGCTACCCCGATTTTGTTGAACGACATTAAACAGCAACGCATTGATAATTTGACTGTCGTCAGCCCTGATATCGGTGGTGTTGTACGTGCGCGCGCTGTTGCTAAATCTTTAAATGCTGATTTGGCCATTATCGATAAACGTCGTCCTAAAGCCAACGTGGCTGAAGTGATGAACATCATTGGCGACATTCAAGGCCGTACTTGCTTGATCGTAGATGATATGATCGATACGGCAAATACTTTGTGTAAAGCAGCTGTTGCCCTGAAAGAGCGTGGTGCAGATCGTGTATTGGCATACGCTAGCCATGCAGTATTCTCCGGTGAAGCAGTGAATCGAATTGCTTCTTCTGAAATTGACCAAGTAGTTGTAACAGATACGATTCCGTTGTCTGAAGCAGCTAAAAAATGTGAACGCATCCGTCAAGTAACTATTGCCGGTTTGCTAGCTGAAACGGTACGCCGTATCAGCAATGAAGAATCCGTCTCATATCTTTTTAATGAAGAAGTGATGACAGGCAGCATGTTGCTGCCATAACCCCATGTCGTCTTAAGCTGGTCGCGGCCGATGACGACAATTTTATCTAAATTGGAGTATTAAACATGACTTACGAAATTCAAGCCTCTGTACGCGAAGCCCAAGGCACTGGTGCGAGCCGCCGCCTGCGTCGCGAAGGCCAAATCCCTGGCATTCTGTACGGTGACGGTCAAGAGCCTGTTGCAATCGCTGTAGACCACAAAACTGTATTCTACGCATTGGAAAAAGAATCTTTCCATACCGCTTTGATTAAACTGTCTCTGAACGGTGAAACCAAAGACGTTATCGTGCGTGACTTCCAAATGCACCCATTCCGTCGCGAAGTTCAACACATCGACTTCCAAGCTGTGAAAGCCGATCAACCTGTACGCATCCGCGTTCCTCTGCACATTGTTAACGCTGAAAACTCTCAAGCTGTTAAATTGCAAGGTGGCCGCGTATCTCTGTTGAACACTTCTGTTGAAGTAGTTGCTTTGCCTGCAAACATTCCTGCTTTCTTGGAGTTGGATTGTGCATCTGTAGTTGCTGGCGACATTCTGCACTTGTCAGACATCAAATTGCCAGAAGGTGTTGAAAGTGTTTCTCTGAAACGTAATGAAAACCTGGCTGTTGCTACTGTTACTGGTAAAAAACGCTAATAGGTAGTTAATATAAGAAAACCGTATCAGATAAATCTGATACGGTTTTTGTTTTACATATAAAATCATTTGCCATAATAAAACTTAGGCAAATGCAGCAGCATATGTACTTTATAAGATTGAAGCAATTTCATTGCGAAGTTTATTAAGAAAGCGGCCATGCCGTACCCATTGTGCGGCCGATTCATAATCCTGTTGTTCAAATGCTTGTTGTAAATCTTGATATAGGTTGCTTTGTACTTCTTGGATTTCTTGATCCAGCGCTCGGATGGCATCATGGTTTTGTTCCATTTGTGCATCCATCAATGTTTCCCGCCATTCCATCTGCTGCATGAGGAATTCTGGTGAAAACGAAGTGTGTTCAGGTGCATCAGCATCGATATTTTGGCTTTTCAAGAGATAAGCGGCTCGATCAATAGGGCTTTTTAATGTGCGGTAGGCGTCATTAATTGTAGAAGACATCATAACGGCTTGTTTCTGCTCAAAAGCTGAAGCAGAAGCAAATTTATCGGGATGAAAACGGGCAGCTAAAGCTCGATAGATCTGTTCGAGTGCTTCGGTATCAATATTGAAAGATGGCTCAAGCTGAAAGAGGTTGAAGTATTGAGACATGATATCAAAGGAAAAAATCTAAAGAAGAGGATTATTTTACGATATAATCCAGAAACTGTTTATACGAAAGGAAAACAATATGACCGGTAAGGTGCAACACAATAAAGGCAAAATACGAGACAATGCCTTAAAAGCCTTAGTCAAATCTGATTTGTTCCGACACAAAGTAGAACGAAAAAGAAAAGGCAAGGGTAGCTATAATAGGCAAGAAGCCAAAAAATGGCGGGATGGTTTTGATACTTTCTCGCCATTTTTGATATTTTAAACGTGGAAGCTCTCGCCACAGCCGCAGGAATCTTTAACGTTTGGGTTTTCAAATTTGAAACCTTCCTGTAATCCTTCTTTGGTGTAATCGACTTGCGTGCCGTCTAGATAAACCAAGCTTTTCGGATCGATATAAACGCGTGCGCCGTGTTCTTCAAAAATCAGGTCATCCTCGTTCACTTCATCGACAAATTCAAGGTTGTATGCCATGCCTGAGCAGCCGCTGGTTTTCACACCCAAGCGCACGCCCAAACCTTTACCGCGTTTGGTCAGGTAGCTGTTGATGTGTTTGGCTGCGTTTTCTGTGATGGTAATCATGCTTTTTTCCTCATTTCGCAATCATTTTCTGTTTTGTCTGCTTTTTTATTTCAGATGGCCTCTTGAACTATCAGGCCGTCTGAAAACGCTGTTTTGCCCACTCTATTGCGGCAGTAATGGCAGCTTTGGCCTGCGGACTATTTTTCCAACAGGTTGAGCCGGTTAATTGTGCGCCCTGTTCCAAAATATCGTCTAAATCCGCAACCTCCAGAGTGGCAATATCATCAATCCCATTTGCTGCAAACGCTGCAATATGGTTTTACCTATTCCTTTGACAGCAAGTAGGGATTGGATTTCTTCATCGGTAAAAGGCATATCGTCTTCTTTGATTTTGCAGGTACTGGCGCACTTATATGGCAAGTTGGGCCTATCAAGCCGATTTAGACATTAATGTCTGCAAACTAAGTATCTGGCAAACAAGGTTATTTGTTTTCCTGACGTTTGCGATAGTCGGCAACGGCTGCTTTTACCGCATCTTCAGCCAAGATGGAGCAGTGGATTTTTACCGGCGGCAGCTCCAATTCTTCGGCGATTTCGCTGTTTTTGATTGCCAGCGCGTCATCCAAGCTTTTGCCTTTTACCCACTCGGTAATCAGGCTGGAAGAAGCGATAGCAGAGCCGCAGCCGTAAGTTTTAAATTTTGCATCTTCGATAATACCCTCATTGTTTACTTTGATTTGCAGACGCATTACGTCACCGCAGGCCGGTGCACCGACCATGCCGGTACCGACAGATTCGTCGTTTTTGTCGAAAGTACCGACGTTGCGGGGGTTTTCGTAGTGGTCGATTACTTTATCGCTGTATGCCATGATGTGGTTTCCTTTGTGTTTTTAGTGGTGTAAATGGTTTGTTTACGAATATTCAGACGGCCTGAAGTTTAGATTTTGCACGCGCCGCCTTCGCAGCCGTCATCATTCTCTGAATCAACGCCGCCTTCTACGGTAACGCCGTCAAAATCTTCGAGCAGGTTGTCGAGATTGTCGAGGTCGAGCTCTTGTTCGTCCATGGGCTTGTATCCTTAATTTGAAGATTGTAGTTTTTAGGTCGTCTGAAAAGGTTTTTTAAGGTTTCAGACGTCCTTTTTAAGGTCTAAGTTGATTGCCTATTACAGTTGTTTTATCAGCCATTTATAAAGGCACATTCTAAAATTGTTTGGGGTTTTCCGTTAACATTAATCGGTTTTAGTTTTGCTTGCAGGGTTTCGTATTCTTCTAAAATCAAACTGTATTTTCGAACAGGACGATATTTTCCTTTTAACACCTTGCGTGCCTGTTCCAAAGGTACATCCAACAACAAACGGGTATAGCTGTAACCTGCGGTTTCTAATTGGAATGTCTGGCTGATATGAACCACAGGTAAGTCATAGTAAGTACCGCTGAGTTTCAAACGGGTTTGATCAAGAATGAACTGTTCTCCATCTTCACTAAACTCCGCGCGGTGCAAAGTCATCGGCGGGTGCACAAGATCACGGTAAGCCTTTGGCAGCTGGACTCTATTGGGATGATTCAAACGTAGGTTTTGATATTTAGAGTCTTTATCGTTCCAGTTATCGCTTACATCACTAAATGGTTCCAACAGGTTTTCCAAACGCTTATCGAATTGGCAGCCGTTTTCAAATGATTTGAATATAGGTGACCAATCAGGTTGTGTCTGTGCTGAAACCAGCGGAGCAGAGCATAGAATCAGACAAGAAAGTAAGTGGCGTATTTTATTTTTTATTATCGTCATTTTTAGTATTTTTCTTGATGAGGTCGTCTGAAAAGGTAAAGGCCTTGGGGATTTTTCAGACGACCTTTTCTCTTGATTAATGCGCCGCCCATTCAATCGAGTTCAAATCAATACCTTCTTTAAACATTTCCCACAGCGGAGACAGTTCGCGCAGTTTGCCGATTTTGGATTTGATCAGTTCTGCAGCGAATTGCACTTCTTCTTCGGTGGTCATACGGCCGAAGGTGATGCGTAGGGAAGAGTGCGCTAATTCGTCATTACGGCCGAGCGCGCGCAGGACGTAGCTTGGTTCGAGGCTGGCAGAAGTACAGGCGGAGCCGCTGGATACGGCGAGTTCTTTGACCGCCATAATCAGGCTTTCGCCTTCGACGAAGTTGAAGCTGACGTTCAGGTTGTTTGGAGCGCGGTGTTCGAGGTCGCCGTTGATGTAGACTTCTTCGATGCCTTCGATACCTTTGAGGAAGATATCGCGCAGTTTCAAGTAGTGCGCAGTGTCTTGTGCCAATTCTTCTTTGGCAATGCGGAAGGCTTCGCCCATGCCGACGATTTGGTGGGTAGGCAATGTGCCGGAACGGAAACCGCGTTCGTGGCCGCCGCCGTGCATTTGGGCTTCGAGACGTACGCGTGGTTTACGGCGTATATACAGGGCACCGATGCCTTTAGGGCCGTATACTTTGTGGCCGGACATAGACAACAAATCAACTTTGGCGGCTTCAACATCAACAGGCACTTTGCCGCATGCTTGTGCTGCGTCAACGTGGAAAATAATTTTGCGTTCGCGGCAGATTTCGCCGATGGCAGGAATATCTTGAACCACGCCGATTTCGTTGTTTACCCACATGACGGAAACGAGGATGGTGTCTTCGCGGATGGCGGCTTTCAGTACGTCTAAATCAACCAAACCGTTTTCTTGTACGTCCAGGTAAGTTACTTCATAACCTTGGCGTTCGAGTTCGCGCATGGTATCGAGCACGGCTTTGTGCTCGGTTTTTACGGTGATGAGGTGGTTGCCTTTAGATTTGTAGAAGTGCGCCGCGCCTTTAATGGCGAGGTTGTTGGACTCGGTTGCGCCGCTGGTAAAAACGATTTCTTTGGAGTCGGCGTTAATCAGGGCTGCAATGTCTGCGCGTGCTTTTTCTACAGCTTCTTCGGCTTCCCAACCGAAGCTGTGGCTGTTGGAAGCTGGGTTGCCGAAAATATCGGACAGGTAGGGAATCATTTTTTCGGCAACGCGTTTGTCAACGGGGGTTGTGGCGGCGTAGTCGAGGTATACGGGGGTTTTGACGGTCATGGTTTGCTCTTTCGTTTGGTCATCTGCCTGCGGTCTTTGCCGTAGGTCGGTTTAATGAATGTGTGTAAAGGTAACGACATGACTGCTGTCGCTGCAGTTTTTTTGTTCAATGATGCTTTGCAGCGTAACGCTGCTGAGGTAATCATTGATGGTTTTGTTTAAGTTTTCCCAAAGGTCATGGGTCAGACAGGGGGCACCGTGGTGGCAGTTTGCTTTGCTGCCGCATTGTGTGGCATCCAGTCGGTCTTCGGCTGCGGAGATGATTTGTGCAATATTGATTTGCTCGGCGGGTGCGGCAAGGATATAGCCTCCGCCTGGGCCGCGTAGGCTTTCAACCAATCCGGCACGGCGCAGCTTGCTGAATAATTGTTCGAGGTAGGACAGCGATATGCTTTGTCGTTCGCTGATGGCACTGAGTTTGACAGCGCCGGTTTGCGCGTTCATCGCCAAATCTATCATGGCGGTTACTGCAAATCGCCCTTTGGTAGTCAGTCTCATGGTGTGGTTGCCTGTGTGGGGCGTTTTTATTAGTGGGGGAATTGTCTAATATCTGAGTGTTTCAGTCAAGTATGTGGCGGTTCGGTTTGATTGTTTGTTTAAATGGTGGCATGGGCTGATTTTTAAATCGGAAAATATTTTCTTTATTTTTCTGTAATTTGGACTTAAGGCCGTCTGAAAAAAGGCTATCAACCCTACAAATATTAGGGTTAAAATGTTTTGATTTAATATTGATACTGATATAGATTATCAAAATTATTCTTAAAATTTAGTTGTTTTGATGGAGTAAAATAATGAGGTGTTTGAAATGTTCAGACGGCCTTGACCATCCATCTTTACCTTAACAGAGGCAATCGACAATGAAATGTGATTTAAGCAAAATAACCTGTATCGAAGACTTGCGCCTTATTGCCAAACGTAAAATGCCGCGTATGTTTTATGACTATATTGACTCAGGCTCTTGGACGGAAACTACTTATCGTGAAAATACTTCGGATTTTAAAGACATCCGTTTCCGCCAAAAAGTATTGGTTGATATGGAAGGACGCAGCCTTGAGACTAAAATGATCGGTCAGGATGTGAAAATGCCGGTGGCGATTGCGCCGACCGGTTTCACGGGCATGGCGCACGCCGACGGTGAAATCTTGGCGGCGCGGGCGGCGGAAAAATTTGGTATTCCGTTTACGCTGTCGACCATGTCCATTTGTTCGATTGAAGATGTAGCTGAAAACACCAGCTCGCCGTTTTGGTTTCAGCTTTATGTGATGCGCGACCGTGAGTTTATGGAGAACCTGATTAAGCGTGCAAAAGATGCTAATTGTTCGGCTTTGGTATTGACAGCCGATTTGCAGGTTTTGGGTCAGCGCCACAAAGACATCAAAAACGGCCTGTCTGCGCCACCGAAACCGACCATCGCCAATTTAATCAATCTGGCGACCAAACCGGAATGGTGTATGAAAATGCTGAACACGGAACGCCGCACCTTCCGCAATATTGTCGGTCATGCGAAAAACGTGGGTGATTTGTCTTCGCTGTCTTCATGGACTTCCGAACAATTCGACCCGCGCCTGAGCTGGGACGATGTAGCACGCATTAAAGATTTGTGGGGCGGCAAGCTGATTATCAAAGGCATTATGGAACCCGAAGACGCGGAAAAGCAGCGAAAAGCGGCGCGGACGCATTGGTCGTTTCCAATCATGGCGGCCGTCAGCTTGACGATACTGTGTCTGCTATTAAGGCTTTGCCTGATGTGGTCAGCGCGGTGGGCAGCGACATCGAGGTTTGGATGGACAGCGGTATCCGCAGCGGTCAGGATATTTTGAAGGCTTGGGCTTTGGGTGCGAAAGGTACGATGATAGGTCGGGCGTTCCTGTATGGTTTGGGTGCGTATGGTGAAGAAGGCGTAACCCGTGCGCTGGAAATCCTGTATAAAGAAATGGATATTTCCATGGCATTTACCGGTCATCGCAATATTCAAGATGTGGATTTCAGCATTTTACGTTCTACGCGTTGGGCTCAAGATGAATTTTAATTTTTAAACATAAGAAAAGGCCGTCTGAAAATCTGTTTTCAGACGGCCTTTTTATAGACGGCTATTTCTCGTTTTTGCGATACCATTCAATGAAGGCATCGGGTTTGACAAAGCCTAATAAGGGTTCGCTATGACTGCCGTCGGCGCGGACAACAAACACGCCCGGAGGGCCGAAGAGACCGTATTCTTTCAGTAAGGCTTGATGGTCGGGAGTGTTGGCGGTTACGTCAATTTGGAAGAAGCGCTGCATATCGACCGCTTCGTGTACCTGCGGTTGGTTGAGCGTGTAGGCGGCCATTTCTTTGCAGGATACGCACCAGTCGGCGTAGAAATCAATCAGCACAGGTTTGCTTGGATCGGCTTTCAAGGCGGCATCCATAGCGGCTTTGAGTTCGCCGACATCGGTAAACATCTTGCCGTGGTCGGTTTCTTGTCCGGCTTCGGATGGCGGAACCAGCGTTAAGAAGTGGTGCAGGGCGGTGGTTTGTTTATTGAAGCTTTGCCAGCCAAACCACGAGCCGCCAATCAACAGTAAAAAGCCCAATACGGCGGCAACTGTTTTCAGACGGCCTTTTTGTTTGCCGGATTTCGCCAAAAGCATAAGGGCGGGAACAATCATCAGCAAGGTGTAGAGGCTGACTACTGCTAAATAAGGTAGATGCGGTGTGGCAAGGTATACGGCAACGGCCAGCAAGATGAAGCCGAATGCGTATTTGATGCCGTTCATCCAGTCGCCTGCTTTAGGCAGGATATGGCCGCCGAATGTGCCGATGATGATGAGCGGCACGCCGGTGCCGAGTGCCAAGACATAAAGCGCAAGACCGCCCAAGACGGCATCGCCGGTCTGGCCGATATAGCCCAAAGCAAATGCCAGCGGAGGTGCAACGCAAGGGCCGACAATCAGCGCGGACAAAATACCCATGATGAAGACGGAAATGATTTTGCCGCCGGAGAGTTTGTTGCTTTGGTTTTGGAAATAGGATTGGACGGAGTTGGGCAGTTGGATGTTGAAGAGGCCGAACATGGACATTGCCAGTACCACCATCAACGCGGCGGAGGCAAGTACGACCCACGGCTGCTGCAGCCATACGGTCAACAGCGCGCCGGTCAAACCGGCAATCACGCCGACCAAGGTATAGGTCAATGCTAAACCTTGTACATACACCATAGACAAGGTGAACGCGCGGCCTTTGCCGGCTTTTTTATCGCCCACGACAATGCTGGAAACAATCGGCAGGAGCGGATACATACAGGCGGTAAAGCTTAAGCCCAAACCTGCGACAAAAAACGCCAACAGGTTGGCGTTTAAAGTATCCCAAGAGAGCTTGAAGCGGCTGCTGTCGGGATTGTTTGTACTGGGTTGCGTTGGCATTTGGCCGTCTGAAGAGGCGGACGGTTGTAAAAAGCGGTCTTTGGCAGAAACCGGCTCATCGCTTTGCGGCTGATAAACCCCGTTGCCTTTTACGTCAAACTCGGTGTCCACAGGCGGATAACATACACCGGCTTCGGCACAGCCTTGATAAGTCAGCGTCAGTTTGTATTGCGGTGCGGCTTGTTTGTAAGGCAGGTCAACCTGTGCGGTATGGTGGTAAACCGTTTGTTTGCCGAAGAATTCGTCTTCTTTTTCTTCGCCTTTGCTGAATTTGGGTTCGCCTAGGATTTTGTCAGGATTGGTCGCTGCAACGATTTTGGACTGGTACATATAGTAGCCGTCGGCGATTTTGAACTGCACGCTGATGCCTTGGTCGGTTACATTGACTTGAGGTACAAAGGCTTGCTCTGGAGGCAGTAAATCATTGGCATCTACTGCGAATGCGAAGCTGCTCAAGCCTAAAAATGCAATGAGGAAATAAAGGAATTTTTTCATAGTATCTACGGAGTTGCCGTTGAGGAACCGTCATTATAAATGATGGAAAAAACAATCGGCTTAATTTATGTTAAATATTGCGAGAGAAATCTAATGCTTTTGAATTATATCGAAATAGAGTTGCCCATATATGACCGATAGTCTCATGTTATCGTTCAATCTATGCCAAAGGCCGTCTGAAATGTTCAGACGGCCTTTGTTTTTATTCTGCTCGGCTTTTAAGGATAAGCGATATAAGCGTAAGCGGAATGGTTGTGTATCGATTCGAAGTTTTCGCTTTCGACGACGAATGATTCGATGCGTTTGTCTGCAATTAACACCGTGGCCACATCACGAACCATGTCTTCGACAAACTTCGGATTTTCGTATGCTTTTTCCGTTACATACTTCTCGTCAGGGCGTTTGAGCAAACCGTAGAGCTGGCAGCTTGCCTGTGCTTCGACGTAATCGATGATTTCTTCAATGCCTACATCCGCGTTTGCAATAAGACTGACCGTCACATGCGAACGTTGGTTGTGCGCGCCGTATTGGGAAATTTCTTTGGAACACGGACACAAGGAAGTAACCGGAACCATCACTTTCAGGCTGTGGCTGTATGTACCGTTTTTGATTTCGCCGGTCAGGGTAACATCATAGTCGAGCAGCGATTGGATGCCGGAGACGGGCGCACTTTTCTTGCGGAAAAACGGGAAGGTAACGCTGATTTTGCCGGAATGGGAATCCAACAGGGCAACCATATCGGCGGTCAGCTTGTGCAGCGTATCGAAATCCAAAGCATCGGTTTGTTTTTCCATCAGGGCGACAAAGCGCGACATATGCGTGCCTTTTTGGTCGGCAGGTAGGAAAACCGTCATGGTCAGGCGGGCGACGGTGGATTGTTCGCCTTCTTTGCTTTTGAGGGAGATTGGAAAGCGCAGGTCTTTGATGCCGACCTGATTAATCGGCAGGTTGCGTAAATCGCGGCTGGATTGCACGTCTGCAATGGCGTTCATGCGTGGTATGTCCTTCATGATAGGATTGTTGAGATGCGTGTGGAGGGAGTCGGCTCGTGTCGGCCGATTTGCAAATGCGAGATTATATCACTTGCTTTATCCGCCTGCATTGATTGTTTCTATTTTTCAGATAGTGATAAAATCTTCAATTATTCACATCTATATAGGCAGAGACCCAATGAAATTCGCCACGAAAGCCATCCATTCCAGCTACGATTGCGACGAACACAACCGTGCGCTGATGCCGCCGATTTATCAAAACAGTATGTTCGCGTTGCACGAGATTGGCGAAAATGTGCCTTACCGCTACTCGCGCCTGAGCAACCCGACCCGACAGGTCTTGGAAGATACCGTTGCCGATTTGGAGCACGGTGTGGCCGGCTTTGCGTTTTCCAGCGGTATGGCGGGGATTGATGCTGTATGGCGTACTTTCCTGCGCCCGGGCGATACCATTGTCGCAGTCGCCGATATTTACGGCGGCGCTTATGATTTATTGGTCGATGTTTATCAAAAATGGGGTGTGAACGTTGTTTTTGCCGATTTGGGCAATCCGGATAATCTGGACGAGCTGCTTAAAGCGCACAATGTCAAACTGGTTTGGCTGGAAACGCCGTCCAATCCGCTTTTGCGCTTGGTGGACATCAAAGCGCTTGCCGCGAAAGCCAAAGCAGCCGGTGCGCTGGTCGGCATCGACAACACCTTTGCCACGCCGTATCTGCAACAGCCGTTGGATATGGGCTGTGATTTTGTGTTCCATTCCGCTACCAAATATTTGTGCGGCCATTCGGACGTACTGATGGGCGTAGTCGTTGCCAAAACCAAAGAGCTGGCGCAGCCTTTGCACGACATGATGGTGCATACCGGCGCGATTGCAGGTCCGATGGATTGTTGGCTGGTGTTGCGCGGTATTAAAACACTGGCTCTACGCATGAACGCCCATTGCCAAAACGCACTCGAAATCGCGCGCCGTTTGGAAGCCCATCCTGCCATTGAAAAAGTGTTCTATCCCGGCCTGCCGTCTCACGAACATTACGAACTCGCCCAAGCACAAATGCCCAAAGGCATCGGTGGCGTGGTTACGGTTTACCTCAAAAACGACACGCGTGAAGCGGCCAATAGTGTGATTAAAAACATGAAACTGGTCAAAATGGCTTCTAGCCTTGGCGGAGTGGAAAGTTTGGTCAACCATTGCTATTCCCAATCCCACAGCGGCGTGCCGCATGATGTGAAAATGGAAATGGGCATCAAAGTCGGCCTGCTGCGTTTCTCTGTCGGTATCGAAGATGTGGACGATATTTGGAACGATATTTCCAAAGCATTGGATACGACTTTGTAAATAAGGCTTAAAGGCCGTCTGAAGGTGGATAGTTTTTCAGACGGCCTTTAAATTATGGTGATTAAGATGAATATCCCTGAAAAATTTATTCGTCCATTCCCCTCTCCGGAAGAAGTTTTTTCTGAAGAGATAGAGCGACACGCGAAACATTTTTTACCCATTTGTTCGCTTAATCTTCAATTTATACGTCCTGATAGTGAAGAGTTTTGGATACATTTCGTCCAGCCTGCGGAAATTCATTCGGGTTGCGTAGGTGAGCATACATCGGCATTTCATGACCGCTATAATTTTGAGGACAGTATTTGTTTTGATGTCGATGAGAACGGTAAATATCGATTTAATGGCGATTGGCATTTTTTTATTTTGGAAAACAAGGAAATGCCGTCTGAAATTAAAACCAGAATAATGGAACAGGCGCAAAAGATTGCGGAAAAACAGGGTATGAGTTTTGATCAGGCAGCTTGGTATAAAACGCCGCATATTTATCGGCAGGATACGCAGGAAGAATTAGAAAACGTATATAGAATCAATCATCTTTGTTTTAATGCCATCAAAAATTTGTATCTGAAATATGGAAAATTCCTTCAGGGATATGTACCCATTGAGCTGGACAGTAAATATACTTTGGAAGAATTGGTTGCATTGAAGGAAGCTGCAGATTCACAATGTCAGGATGACGGGTTGGATAGAGATTTGATTGAGGATGCCGGCGGATTATCAGAGGGTATGTTGGAAGAAGGTTTTAACCATATTGATGGAATGTTCCAAGAAGAGTACGGTAATTTAGTGGATACACCCAAACGAGATGATGGAAAAGTTTTTTCTTATGTCGGCTATTTGAGCGGATATAAATTTCAGGAATATGGTTGCGATGAGTTGTACCTATTTTTTGATGCGGATAGTAAAAAAGCCGTTGTCCGTTTGGTGTACAGTTAGACGATAAAGAAGATTTCTAAAAAAGGATGAGTCATGAAAACCCTTATTTCAGCAATGATTGGTGCATTTGTATTGGTTGCTTGTTCTACGCCTGCCGATAAGCCTTTATCAAGTCAGCCACATATTTCTTCTAGCAAATCATCTGAATCAAAGCAAATGAAAATGCCTACTTTAGCCGCTAAATGGCGTGTTGTCGCTTTCAATAAATTCACTGAAAAAGAATTGGCAGATAAAAACGCCTATTTGGATTTCAGCAAAATGCCTAAGGCTTATGGCAATATGGGTTGCAACGGTATGATGTTTCAAGCGAATGTAATCGGAGCGGACAAAATTGATTTTGGCCATATTGCGGTAAGTATGATGCTGTGTGAAGACATGAAGCTGGAAGATGCGTTTTTGCGTAAACAAAGCGTGTGGAACTATCGTTTTGATGGTAACGATTTGATTTTGGAACAAAAAGGCATCAATATCCGTTTGCGCCGTGAATAATCTTAAAGGCCGTCTGAAAATAAATATTTCAGACGGCCTTTTGAATCTTTATAATAAGCCCTATTTGAAACTGATACCGAATATCAAGGAAACCTATTATGGCAGCTTCTCCAGAAGCCAAGTTTACAGAAGAAAAAGTCTTGTGGATCAAACACTATACGCCCAAGCTGATGACTTTTGCCATCAGCCGCCCTGAGTCCTACCGTTTTTCGGCAGGGCAGTTTTCGCGCCTTGGTTTCCGTGACGGCGAGGGCTTTATTTGGCGCGCGTATTCTGTCGTGTCTGCCGAATACGCCGATACGCTTGAGTATTTCGCAGTATTAATCGAAGGCGGCCCGATGTCGGCGCGTTTTGCTGCGATGAAAGAGGGCGATACTATTTTGCTGGATAAAACGGCTACCGGTTTCCTCTTGCCCGAGCGTTTCCCCGACGGCAAAGATTTGGTTATGCTCTGCACGGGTTCAGGCATTGCGCCTTTCCTCTCTATTATTGAGCAGCCTGAAATTTGGCAGCGTTTCGACCGTTTGGTTTTGGCGCATTCCGTCTCTTACGCCGACGAGTTGATTTTCAACCAGCGCCTTGCCGATTTGAAAGAGCATCCGCTGATTGAAGAATATTTCCATAAATTCACTTTTGTTCCGGTCACCACGCGTGAGGAAACGGAAGGCGCATTGAGTGGCAAACGGATTCCCGAATTGCTGAAGAATGGCGGCTTGGAAGAAAAAGTCGGCTTCAAGTTCACCAAGGCCGATACGCGCTTTATGGTCTGTGGCAATCCGGCAATGGTCAAAGACACTTTCCAAGCCTTGATGGATTTGGGCTACGCTATGCACCGCAACCGCATCCCCGGCGAAATCATGATGGAAAATGGTTTTTAACAGATAAATGGTCAAAGGCCGTCTGAAAGTTTCAGACGGCCTTCAATATTAAATATAAACAGAAAATCAGAGAAAATATGAATATCAAACAATTTATCCAAGCCCTGCCCAAAGCCGAGTTGCACGTTCATATCGAAGGGACGTTTGAGCCGGGGCTGATGTTTGAAATCGCCAAGCGCAACCATATAGCAATTCCTTATGAAAATGTCGATGCGGTACGGCAGGCTTATGATTTTCACAATCTGCAGTCGTTTTTGGATATTTATTATGCCGGTGCCGGCGTATTGTTGCACGAGGCGGATTTTTACGATTTGACCCGCGCGTATCTTGAGCGTTGCCGTGAAGACAATGTCGTGCATACGGAAATATTTTTCGATCCGCAAACCCATATTGCGCGGGGTGTGGCGTTTGAAACCGTGATTAACGGCATTGTCCGCGCCTGTCATGAAGCCGGACAGCAATGGGGAATAAGCACGCGTTTGATTATGTGTTTCCTGCGTCATTTGTCGGAAGAAAGCGCATTTGAAACCTTAAATCAGGCTTTGCCTTATAAGGAACACATCATTGGCGTAGGCTTGGATTCGAGCGAGCAGGGGCATCCGCCGTCCAAGTTCGAGCGCGTGTTTGCGTAGGCGCGGGCGGAGGGTTTGTTGACGGTGGCACATGCCGGAGAAGAAGGCCCGCCGGAATATGTTTATGAGGCTTTGGACTTGCTGCATATCCGC
The DNA here is from genome assembly GCF_001810035.1 of Neisseria sp. HMSC058F07. Lineage (NCBI taxonomy): Bacteria > Pseudomonadati > Pseudomonadota > Betaproteobacteria > Neisseriales > Neisseriaceae > Neisseria > Neisseria sp. HMSC058F07. The sequence continues at coordinate 538,500 of NZ_KV799706.1, forward strand.
CGTATCGATCATGGCGTACGGGCGGAAGAAGATGAGGCGTTGATGGCGCGTTTGATTAAAGAACAAATGCCATTGACCGTTTGCCCGTTGAGCAATTTGAAATTAAAAGTGTTCCCTGAAATGGCAAAACACAATTTGCGCCGTATGTTGCAACGCGGCGTGTTGGTAACCGTCAATTCCGATGATCCGGCGTATTTCGGCGGCTATATGAACCGCAATTTTGAAGCGCTTGCCGAGGCTTTGGATTTGAGTGCGGAAGAAATCAAAACCTTGTGCGCGAATTCGTTCCGCGCTTCGTTTTTGAGCGAGGCGGAAAAGGAAGAATGGGTACGGAAGATTGAAAGTTTTAATGTTGAATAACGATAAAAGGCCGTCTGAAAAAGTTTCAGACGGCCTTTTATGATGGCGGTTAATAGTCGACTTTGATTTTAGGCGTTTCCTGAGCGGCTTTGTATTCTTCTTCCAATTCAAAGCGCAGCGGATACAAATTCAATTTTTCCATCAGCAGGCGGTCGCCGTCTTCGTCCGGATTGCCCGTAGTCAGCAGCTTGTCGCCGTAGAAAATTGAGTTTGCGCCAGCCATGAAACACATGGCCTGCATGGATTCCGGCATATTGCTGCGGCCAGCGGACAGGCGGACGTAACTGTGCGGCATGGTAATGCGCGCGACGGCGATGGTGCGGACAAATTCCGTCCAGTCCAAATCTTCGGCATCGGCCAGCGGCGTGCCTTCCACTTTGACCAACTGGTTAATCGGCACGCTTTCGGGTTGCGGATCGAGGTTGGCAAGGCTGGCAATCAGGCCTGCGCGTTCGGCGCGGGTTTCGTTCATGCCGACGATGCCGCCGCAGCAGACTTTCAAACCGGCATTGCGAACTTTGCCCAAAGTATCCATGCGGTCTTCGTGTTTGCGGGTGTGGATGATGTCGTTGTAGCGTTCGGGGTCGGTGTCGAGGTTGTGGTTGTAGTAGTCCAAACCGGCTTTTTTGAAGTCTTCCGCCATGCCGTCTTCGAGCATGCCGAAGGTGCCGCACACTTCCATGCCCAAGCCTTTCACCGCGCTGATGATTTCGGAAACGACAGCCACGTCTTTGGGTTTGGGGCCGCGCCATGCCGCGCCCATGCAGAAACGGCTGGCGCCGCGCGATTGGGCAATTTTGGCTTTTTCGACGATTTCGTCCACATCCATCATCTGCTCTTTGCCCAGATTGGTGTTGTGGTGTGCCGATTGCGGACAATAGGCGCAGTCTTCGGGGCAGCCGCCGGTTTGATGGAGAGCAGGGTGGAAAGTTGGATTTCGCGCGGGTTGAAGTTTTGGCGGTGGATTTCGGCGGCTTGGAAAACGAGGTCGAGGAAAGGCAGTCCGAATAAAGCCTCGACATCGCATTTTTTCCAATAACGCGCAGTCGGATGCGGCTTGCGCTCGGTTTGACGGCGCAAGGCTACGGGAGATACGGTCATAGTGTGTTCTTTCGTGTTTACAGCGACGCAGTGTCGCTGACGGCTTGACTGCCGGCGCAATGACGGCAGCAGCAGGTTTGAAATCAATATAAAAGGCCGTCTGAAACGGCGCAGCAAGTGTAACGCTTTTGATAATGTAGAGCAAATGTTTCAGACGGCCTGAAATATGGTTTGCCCGGGTTTGCTATAATCGCATTTTTAATTTTTCCGTTTTCTTATGAACGCGCCCAAAGCCTTCGCCGTACTCGGCCCGACCGCCGGCGGTAAAACCGCACTGGCCTTAAATATTGCCCGATCGTTGCCGGTAGAAATCATCAGTTTGGATTCCGCGCTGGTGTATTGCGGCATGGACATCGGTACGGCCAAGCCGACTGCCGAAGAGCTTGTTGCCGTACCGCATCATTTGATTGATATTATCTCGCCGCTGGAAAGTTACAGCGCGGCGGATTTTGTCGGCGACTGCGTGCGCTTGGTGAACGAAATACATGCGCGCGGTCGCTATCCGCTGATTGTCGGCGGCACGATGATGTATTTCCATGCGCTGACGGAAGGTTTGAACGATTTGCCCGGCGCGGATGCGGCGGTGCGCGCACAGCTTCAGGCGGAAAAAAAAGAACACGGTTTGGCAGGCCTGTATCGCCGTTTGCAGGAAGTTGACCCGATAACGGCAGGCCGTCTGAAAGCCAATGACAGCCAGCGTATTGAGCGCGCTTTGGAAGTCTATCTTCTGACCGGCAGGCCTTTGAGCGAACATTTCACAGAGCAGAAGCAGGCTGCGTCTTTATTGGATTTATGCACGGTTGCCCTTATCCCCGAAGACCGCCATTTGTTACACCAGCAAATCGAAAAACGCTTTTTAAGTATGCTGGAGCACGGTTTCCTAGATGAAATACACGCCTTACGCCGCGATTATCCGCAACTGCATGCCGATATGCCGTCTATGCGCTGCGTGGGCTACCGTCAGGCTTGGGATTATCTCGAAGGCGAAACCGATTATGACACCTTTGTCGAAAAAGGCATTATCGCCACGCGCCAGCTTGCCAAACGCCAGTTGACCTGGTTGCGGAAAATTCCTTTGGCGCACACGTTAGATCCTTACGCAGACAGCGATTATGTTCAAACGGCCTTAGCCTTGGCGCGTCAGCATTTTCAGGAATAATCCATGCTGACTACGCCACCACTTGCCCCTAAAGCATTGACCGCGCTAAAAGAATTGGGTATTTGTACGCTGGAAGATTTACAGGAAATCGGCGCAGTCCACGCATTTCTATTGCTGAAAGCGTCGGGTTTGACCGTAACCAAAAGCACCTTATGGCAACTGGCTGCGTTGGTTTCAGGTGTGGATGCCCGGCGTATTTCCGAGGAGAGAAAGACGGAGCTGTGCGAGGATTTGAAAAAACATCCGCCTGTTGCCGTTTTCCCTTCGCAAAGCGATATGGAAACCTTTATGCGGTTGGCGATAGAACAGGCCAAACAATCGGCGGTATTGGGCGAAGTGCCGGTTGGCGCGGTCATCGTATATCAAGGCGAGGCAATCGCAGCGACACACAATACCTGCATTGGCGACCACAATGTCAGCCATCATGCCGAAATCAACGCGCTTGCCGCCGCAGGTAAGACCTTGCAAAACTACCGTTTGGAAGACTGCGACGTGTACATTACCTTAGAGCCTTGCTCCATGTGCGCATCTGCCTTGATACAGGCGCGGGTCGGGCGTGTGATTTATGGTGCGGCTGAAGCTAAAACCGGTGCGGCAGGCAGCGTGGTCGATTTGTTTGCCGACAAACGTCTGAACAAGCATACCGCAATTTTGGGCGGCATATTGGCAGAAGAATGCCAAAGCGTATTGCAGGATTTCTTTGCGGCCAAACGTAAGGCCGTCTGAATTTCAGACGGCCTGTCAGCAAAAACACTTTATTTTAAATTTTCGGATTTCCCCATGTCAGTCAATCATTACGAAAACTTCCCAGTCGGCTCTATTGTGCTGCCGCGCCGTTTGCGCAAGCCGGTTCACGCCGTTTACGCTTTTGCGCGGACGGCGGACGATATTGCCGACGAAGGCAATGCCGAAGCAGTCGAACGCCTGCGCCAACTGGACGAACTGAAGGCAGAGTTAGACCGCATTACACAAGGTGGGAAATCGCAAACAGCTTTGATGCAGCGTTTGTACAACGAAGCGATTGAGCCGTTTCAATTACCGTTGCAGCTGTTTTACGATTTGTTGGCGGCGTTCAGTCAGGATGTGGTCAAAAACCGTTATGAAAATTTTGGCGAATTGATTGCCTATTGCCGTTTGTCCGCCAATCCGGTGGGGCGCATTATGTTGCATTTGTACGGGCAAACCGATGAAGTGAGCATAGCGCAAAGCGACGGCATTTGCACTGCCTTGCAGCTGATTAATTTCTGGCAGGACGTGGCGGCAGATTGGCAGAAAGGGCGCGTGTACATCCCTCAGGAAGATTTGCAGAAGTTCAAAGTCAGCGAAGAACAGATTGCGGCCGGCAAAGCCGACTTTGCTTTTCAACGACTGATGGCACACGAGTGTCAACGTGCCTTTCAAATACTGAAGGCCGGTTCGCCGTTGGGCAAAACCCTCAAAGGACGAATCGGTTTTGAGTTGCGCATGATTATTGTCGGCGGCCAGTTGATTTTGCAGAAACTGGACGGTTGCAAATATGACGTGTTTAACCAGCGGCCGCTGTTGGATAAGAAAGACTGGATGATTATCATCAAACGGGCTTTGATGAAGAAATAAAAAAAGGCCGTCTGAAATTGATGTTTCAGACGGCCTTGATGTTTTCGATTAGCGGTTTTTCAAACGGTTGATGCGGTTGTCCAAAGAAGGATGGGTGCTGAACCAAGAATCTTTGGCTTCGCTGGCAATGCCCATTGCGGTCATGGTTTGCGGCAGATCGCTGGTGCTGCCTTTTAAGCGTTGCAGGGCGGCAATCATTTTCGGCGCGCCCACCAGTTTTGCAGCGCCCGCATCGGCGCGGTATTCGCGTTGGCGGCTGAACCACATCACAATGATGCTGGCGAGGAAGCCGAATACGATCTGCAATACCATGCTGACCATGAAATATGTACCTTGCGACGTACTGCCGTCATTGTTGCGCGCCACCATGCTGGAAACAATACGCGCCAAGAAGACAACAAAAGTATTCACAATACCTTGAATCAGTGTCAGCGTTACCATATCGCCGTTGCCGACGTGTGCCATTTCATGCGCCAAAACGGCTTCGACTTCATCGCGGGTCATGTGGTCGAGCAGGCCGGTGCTGACAGCGATGAGCGAGCTGTTTTTGGTCGCGCCGGTTGCAAAGGCATTAGGCTCTGGGGAGTCGTAAATGGCTACTTCGGGCGTTTTCAGATTCCATTGGCGGGCTTGCGCTTCAACAGTTGCCAACAGCCAAGCTTCTTCTTCGCTTTGGGGCTGGTCGATGACGACGGCGCCGACCGAATGTTTGGCAATGGTTTTCGACATCAGCAAAGAGACAATCGAGCCGCTGAAGCCGACGACTGCGGAATAAGCCAACAGGCTGCCGACTTGGTCGGTACTGTTGATGCCCAAGATGGCCAAAATAATACGGATGACAACCAGAACTGCGATATTGGTTGCGATAAATAAGAAAATGCGTTTCACCGATTATTCCTTTTTAGTGTGGTTTGTGAGGTGATTTTTATATGGGCGCATTGTCTCAAAAACTCTATAGAGATGAAACAGCATGATAGGCAAAGGTATGCAAATTCAAAGCAATTGAAGCAAAGGCCGTCTGAAAAGGTAGTCTCAACCAGTGAGAATCGCTTTTCAGACGGCCTCTTATAGGTAAAACTATCTGCCGGCTTCTTCCAGCCAGTTGCGCGGTATAAGGAATTGATTGAGGCGTGCTTCGGGTGAACCTTCTTCCGGCACATATTGATACTCGAAGCGTACCAAAGGCGGCATGGACATCAAAATGCTTTCCGTACGGCCGCCGCTTTGCAGGCCGAACAGCGTGCCTCTGTCCCAAACCAAGTTAAACTCGACATAGCGTCCGCGACGGTAGAGTTGGAAATCTCGTTCACGTTCTCCATAAGGCGTGTTTTTACGTTTGGCCACAATCGGCAGATACGCTGCGATATAGCCTTCCCCAACCGCCTTGATAAAATTCAGGCAGGTATCGAAATCCCAACGGTTTAAATCGTCAAAAAACAGGCCGCCCACGCCGCGTGTTTCGTTACGGTGTTTCAAGTAGAAATATTCGTCACACCATTGTTTGAATTCAGAATAAACCGATTCGCCAAATGGCGTGCATACGTCTCGCACCACTGTGTGCCAATGCACGATATCTTCTTCAAAAGGATAAAACGGCGTCAAATCAAAGCCGCCGCCAAACCACCAAACCGGCTCGGCATTTTCAGGATAGGCAATAAAAAAGCGCACATTGGCATGGCTGGTCGGGACATAAGGATTTTTCGGATGAATGACCAGCGACACGCCCATGGCTTCAAACGCCGCGCCTGCCAATTCAGGACGATGGGCAGTGGCAGAAGCCGGCATTTTGGTTCCCTTTACATGCGAAAAATTTACACCGGCCTGCTCGAATACTGCGCCGTTTTTCAATACGCGGGTTTCGCCGATACCCAGTTTCCCCGTCCACGCTTCATGCACAAATTTGGCTTCGCCATCTTCTTGCTCCAGCGCGGCGCAGATTTGGTTTTGCAGGGTTTTGAGGAGGGTTAGAACGGATTCTGTGTGCATGATATTTCCTTGATGGTGTTTTGTTATGGGTAAATTTTTGCAGGGCTTATCTTGTAATCAAGCTTGACTCATCAGCAATAGATTGAAAGGTATCGATGATGTGGCGATACCTTTCAGACGGCCTTGATTTATTCAGTAAAAAAGGTATGTGCGCCCAAATAGTTTTTGGCGTAGAACGGGGTGGAAAGTTTTTCGGTTTTGATGGTTTTGCCGCTGCTGGGGGCGTGGATGAATTCGCCGTTGCCGATGTAGAGGCCGACATGGGAATATTTGTGTGCGCCGCCGGTATTGAAAAAGACAAGATCGCCGGCTTTTAATTTGTCATCGGAAATTTTACGGCTGGCTGCGGCCATATCGCGTGCGGTGCGTGGCAGATTGACATTGAGGGCGTTTTTATAGACGAATTGGATCATGCCGCTGCAGTCAAAGCCTGTGGCTGTGGTACTGCCGCCCCATTTGTAGGGCGTGCCGATCAGGCCCATGCTGTGAAGCATCAATTCCTGCGAACCTTGTGTGCGGTCAATATGGGAAATGCGGACAGGTTGGACTTTTCTGGCGGTTATTTGCGGCTTGTGGGATTTGTGTTTGCTGGTGGTGCCGCAGGAGGCCAACAATAGGCTGGTGGTACAAACAAATAGGGTTTTGCAGATGAGTCGAGACATGGTGAATTTCTCCGGTCGCATGATTTATGTTTTCAGACGGTCTCTATAATAATCCTTCTATGGGCAGGATGGACAGGATTTTTGAAGTAACCCGTTTCCAGAATTTGGCTTCTGGTTCTTGTGCGTAAGTTCGTTTTTCACTTGGGTCATACCAGTATAGTTTATTGTAATTGCCAAGCGTTACCTGATAGGCGTAGTTTGGGGTGGTCGTAACGAGGGTGCGCTGCATTTGGCCTGCGATTTGGGGACTTTCGATGACGACACCCATTTCGGTATTGAGGCGTGCGGAACGTGGGTCGAGGTTGAATGAGCCGATGAAAATGCGTTTCTCGTCCACGATGAATGTTTTGGCGTGCAAGCTGGTGGCGGAGCTACCGGTCAAGCCGCGGTCTTTGGAGGTCGGAACGGCGTGGTTGGGCTGGAGCTCATAGAGTTTGACCCCAGCTTTAAGCAAGGGCTTGCGGTATTTGACGTAGCCGGAATGGACGGCGGCAACGTCGGTTGCTTGGAGCGAATTGGTCAAAACGGTAACGTCCACGCCGTTGTGAATCAGCTTTTCTATGGCTTTAACGCCCGATTTTGTGGGCACAAAATAGGGTGAGACAAGGTAAACGCTTTTTTCAGGTTGCTTGAGGGCGTCTTGTAGGCGTTCGGAAATAGGCGGTTTATGCCGGTCACGGTCTAAGCCTTTGGCCGGGTCATCGCTGATCAGGCGTGTGCTGACACTTTGCCACTCCATAAGGTTGCTCTGTATTTTTTGATAGAGGTTGGAGTGTTCAATGCTTTGACGGTAGCGGATGAGCGTTTGGTTTTTATCTTGGTCGGTGTAATTAAGTTCGGCTAGTCCTTTTTGCAGGTTTCCCCGTTTGATTATGCTACTTGCATTGTAGGCGGAATGGCTTGCCCAGTAGCGGTCGAAGTCTTGGGACACTTCTGTTACTACGCGTCCTGTTGCGAGGATATCGAGGTCGGCAAAGATGGTATCGTCGTTAACCTTAAAATATTCGTCGCCGATATTGCGTCCGCCCAAAATGGTGGCACGGTTGTCGGCGGTAAAGGATTTGTTGTGCATTCGGCGGTTAAGTCGCGGAAAGTCGGCAACGTAGCCGAGCGCACGCCATTTTCTGAAAATGAAGGGATTAAACAGACGGACTTCGATATTGGGATGATTGTCGAGTGCCAGCAGGAGATCATCCATGCCGTTGGTGTTGTTGTCGTCCAGAAGCAAACGCACACGGACGCCGCGTTCGGCCGCGCGATGAATCAGGTTGAACAAAAGCTTGCCGGAGATGTCGTTGTGCCAGATATAGTACTGCAAATCAAGAGTATGGTCGGCGGCTTCAATTAAGGCTGCTCGGGCAACAAAGGCTTCATGGGCATCGTTCAGCAGATAGATATGGGAAATATCGGCCTTGGAGGGGGTAGAAGGAATACCTAAGGCGCTGTCCAGTCGCGGCGTTGAAGGGATGTCAAGATAACTGCTTTGGGTGCGTTCGTCCAATGATGGCAAAAACGCGGCGCAACCGCCCAATAGCAGGGTATAAAGAAGAGGAAGATGAAATTTCATGGGAAACCGGTACAAACAATCCCTACCTAAATGATATTTAGGCAGGGATTGAATTGAAATTAGGTTGCTTGAATCAGCTTAGAAGGCAACATAATTTGCCGGATTGACTGGTTTGCCGTTTTGACGGATTTCAAAGTGCAACTGAGTGCGGGATGCATCGGTATTACCCATGTGCGCAATGGTTTGACCGCGTTTCACGGTTTGGTTTTCATTAACCAGCAGGCGTTGGTTGTGACCGTATGCGCTCAAGAATGAGGAGTTGTGTTGGATGATGACCAAGTTGCCGTAACCGCGCAAGCCTGAGCCTGCGTAAACGACTTTACCGTCTGCCGCTGCAACAACAGGCTGGCCTTGCGTACCGGCGATATCCACACCTTTGTTGCTGCCGCCGAAGTTGGCGATAACGTTACCGGTAGTCGGACGCTGCCATGTGATGCCGCTGACGTTGCGGCTGCTGCCGGTAGATACGGTCGGTGTATTGGCAGGCGTGCTTGGAGTCGGAGCAGTAGTTGTAGTTGTTGGAGTAGAAGGTTTGCTTGCAGAAGCTGCAGGTGCAACGTAGCCTTCAGGTTTCACACGGAGGGTTTGACCAATGCTGATGGTGTTGTCGGCCAAGTTATTCCATGCACGCAGATTGTCTTGGGTAATGTTGTAGCGTTTGGAGATGTTGTAAACGGTATCACCACGAACAACGGTATGTGTCGCTGCATTAATATCAACAGGCGCATAAGAAGGCGTGTAAGTGCCGGTGCTGCCGCTGTTGTACGTTGGAGCAGGTGTACTTACCGGCGGAGTGTATGGAGCATCTGCCGCTGGGCTGGTGTTGGTATTGTAAGGCGCTGCACCGTAAGGATTGTCAGCGGTAGAGCTTGTTGTTGAACCACCGCTTTGTGTGCCGACGACTACAGGAGCCGGTTGTTGGCTGGCACAGGCTGCAAGTAATAAAACCAAAGCTGCCGATCCGGCATAAGATACACTTTTTTTCAACATGTTAATGACTTTCGTATTCGGGTAATTGTTCTCGTCGGGGCATATCATAATAAAAATATGCTTGTTTCTCAAGTGTTCGGCTGTTAGGGACTGTTAAGGCGCAGGGATTTCTGACCAAAAGGAAGCGGTTTGCTCCATTTGTCCGTAGGCAGTCAAATCGACTTGCAGGGGGGTAATCGTGATGAAGCCGGATGCGCATTCGCTAAAGTCGGTACCTTCTTCGCTGTCGGAAACATCGCCGACCGGCCCAATCCAATAAATTTGTTCGCCACGTGGATTATACATGGGAACAATGCTTTGTTCATGATGACGGCGGCCGAGCCGTGTAATTTTTATGCCTTGGATATCCTCAGGTGCGACGGCAGGGATATTGATGTTCCATAAGATGGGTTCGGAAATAGGGCGTTTGAGAAAGTAGGAAAGCAGTATCCAAGCGGCTTTTTCCGCGGTTTCCCAATAACGGGCGCTGGAGTCGGCGAGGGAGAAAGCAATGGCGGGTATGCCCATCAGGTAGGCTTCCGTCGCAGCGGCAACCGTACCGGAATAAAGCGTATCGTCGCCCATGTTTGCGCCGTTGTTGATGCCGGACAAAACTAAGTCGGGTTTGAAATCGGCAAGGGCGTGTTGGCCGACATGAATGCAGTCGGTAGGGGTGCCATTCACATAGTAAAACCCGTTTTCCGCCTGTTTCAGTTGTAAAGGACGGTCTAAAGTCAGGGAATTGCTGACGCCGCTGCGATCGCGTTCGGGCGCAACCACCCTGACATTGGCAAATTCTGCACATACTCTTGCCAAAACAGCCAAACCGGGCGCAAGATAACCATCGTCGTTTGAGATTAATATGTTCATGTGACAATATTGTGTCTATCGGTAAGATGGGCCGTATTGTACTGGTTTGCTTGAGCGATTGTCCATGAATCGGCAACGTTTGGGCGGAAAGGATAATAATGAAACATTATGAATTAGACCCCAAAGCTTTATTGGGCGGCGTGATTGCTTCAGACGGCAATCAAGAGATTGTTCAGCTTTCACTGCAGAAGAATAATGAAATTCCGGCATATGAGGCGGATGCGATTATTTTGCTTTTGGTTTTAAACGGCAAAGCCGAAATCAAAACGGTGGACGAAGTTTTGCAGACCGAAGGCTTGCAAGTTATCCGTCTTGAGCCGATGGAGGCGCACAGCATTCGCGCGTTGGCCGATAACACCAATATTTTGGTTATCAAACAATTAATTCACGAAACCGGTCTCAGCAAACGTTTGAGGTTTGGAAGTTGCTGCCTGTAATGGCAATAAAGGCCGTCTGAAAAGTTTCAGACGGCCTTTTTAAAATCAGCTAGATTTATTTCAAACCTTTTTTCACCAAGTCTTCATAACCGCCATGGTTGGTTACGTTGGTGTAGCCGGCTTTTTTCAGCTCAGTCAGCGCGACTTCTGCACGGCGGCCGCTGCGGCAGTAGAGGTTGACCGGTGCGTTTTTATCCGGGCTGACGGATTTGATGCGGTCAACGATTTGGTCATGCGGAATATTGAGTGCACCTTGTAAGTGGCCTTCTTTAAATTCTTCGGCAGAGCGGACATCAATCCAAACACCTTTTGCTTTTGCAGGCTGTGCCGCGCTTTTTTCAACCTTAGGCATAGAGGCTGCGGAAGCGGCCAAAGGAGTGGCAACAGCGGCGGCAAAAAGTACGGCGGTCAGCAGTTTCTTCATGGTTCAATCTCCTATTAGACAGAAAACAATATGATAACTTTATCAGTCTAGCATTTCATCAGGCCGTCTGAAAGGGGAGTCGGCTTTCAGACGGCCTGATTTTACAAACCGATTAGCGTTGGGTTTCTACTGCTTCCAAAGCGCGCAAAGCGTAGGTATAAGCGGCACCTGCGTTCAGGGCGATAGCGGTGGCCAATGCGCCGGCGATTTCGCTTTCGGTTGCACCTGCTTTAGCTGCAGCGGCAGCATGCACGCTGATACAGCTTTCGCAACGTGTGGTAATGGCAACGGCGATGGCGATCAGTTCGCGTGTTTTGGCATCCAGTGCTTCGGCAGCGGCTGCTTGATCCAGTGCGCCGTAGGCTTGCAGCATTTTAGGATGGTTTTTACCCAGTTCACCGAATGCTTTTTTTACCAAGGCGGTATGTTCAGGCCAGTCTTTAAACATGATATGTCCTTTCTTAATGTGAGTGGATAAGATAAAAAATCCTATCCGTTTGTGTTTAGTGTGTGTATTATTGCAATAATTGGAAGAATAAAATCGTCAAAACATCTCATTTATTGGTAAAAAACACTATGGATATTTTGGATAGGCTGGTCGAATTGGCGCAGGTAAAAGGCAGCGTGGATGTTCAATGTCTTTTTCGGGGGGAGTGGTATGTGCGGCATGAGCCCAAGCGTGCGAATGGTTTGGTGCATATCGTCACTGCCGGTTCGGGTTATATCCGAATTGATGGGGAGCAAGAGGCAAGGCTGCTGAGTGCGGGGGATGTCATTTTTTTCCCGCGTAGTGTAGGGCATACTTTGAGCAGCGATAGCAGTTGTGAAAATCTTGGTGTTAATGTGCTGACGAGTGAAAAAGGCGCATTTAAAGTCAAGCAAAGTCATGCAGGAGGCGATGCGGCTTTGCATCTTTTCTGTGCACGGTTTGAATATGAAGCGCAGGCGGATATTATGGCGGGGCTGCCTGACACGGTTTTGCTGAATATCAACCATCCTTCTTTGCAGTATTTGGTGGCATTGTTGCAATATGAGAGCGGTCAAGCCTTGTCCGGTTCGGTAGCGGTTGTGAATGCATTGGCTTCGGTGTTGCTGGTATTTCTACTTCGAGCCAGCTTGGAAAAAAATGGGGAAGCGCAATTAAGCGGTTTGCTGAATGGTTGGCAGGACAAACGCCTGCGGAATTTGCTTCAGGCAGTAGTGGATAAGCCGGAAGAGGAATGGAATATCGAGAAAATGACCGCGATGGCCAACTTATCTCGCGCCCAGTTGATGCGGGTATTCAAGCAGCAGACGGGCACAAGCCCGCACGCCTTTGTAAACAGTATCCGCTTGCAACAGGGAGCATTATTATTGAAACAGACGGCGGATTCGGTTTTATCGGTTGCGCTCTCGGTTGGTTTTCAATCGGAAACGCATTTTGGCAAGGCATTTAAAAAGCAATATGGGATATCGCCGGGGCAATATCGTAAAAGTGATCGCGCTGATGAAGCAGCAGTACAAGCGGAAGAAATGCCGATTTACTTTATTTGAACAGATGATAAAAGGCCGTCTGAAAGTGTAAAAATGAAATCTAAGATTTCCAAAACACTTTTCAGACGGCCTCAATTTTAAAATGCGTCAATCAGACGGGATTAGTCCAGTTTTTTGAAATGACGGCGACGTTCCAATTCGCTCAGGTAGCGTTTACGCAGGCGGATGGATTGTGGCGTGATTTCAACCAGTTCGTCATCGTCGATGAACTCAACTGCGCCTTCCAAAGTCAATTTGATCGGCGTAGTCAGGCGCACGGCTTCATCTGTACCGCTGGCGCGGACGTTGGTCAGTTTTTTACCTTTCAGAGGGTTTACCACCAAGTCATTGTCGCGGCTGTGAATACCGATAATCATACCTTCGTAGACTTTGTCGTTTGGAGAAACGAACATACGGCCGCGGTCTTCCAAGTTCCACAGGGCATAAGCAACGGCTTCACCTTGCTCTTGAGAAACCAGTACGCCGTTGTGACGGCCGGGCATATCAGGTTTAACCGGTGCGTAGTCGTCAAAAACGTGGCTCATCAAGCCGGTACCGCGAGTCAAGGTCATAAATTCACCTTGGAAACCGATCAGGCCGCGTGCAGGAATATGGTATTCCAAACGTGTACGACCGTTACCGTCGCTTTCCATATTGGTCAATTCACCACGGCGGCGGCCGAGTTCTTCCATGACCGCGCCTTGGTTGTCATCCGGTACGTCCACGGTCAGGTTTTCGTAAGGCTCGCATTTTTGACCGTTGATTTCACGGAATACCACGCGCGGTTTGCCGACTGCCAATTCAAAGCCTTCGCGGCGCATGTTTTCCAACAAAATGGTCAGGTGCAATTCGCCGCGGCCGGAAACGCGGAATACATCAGCGTCGGCAGTATCTTCAACACGCAGGGCAACGTTGGTCAGCAATTCTTTTTGCAGGCGGTCGCGGATTTGGCGGGAAGTCACGAATTTGCCTTCAGTACCGGCAAGAGGAGAAGTGTTGACCATAAAGTCCATGGTCAGGGTCGGCTCGTCCACGCTCAACATAGGCAAGCCTTTGGGATTGTCTTTGTCGGTAATGGTTACGCCGATACCGATGTCTTCAATGCCAGAAATAATCACGATGTCACCGGCCTCAGCTTCTTCCAAAGGTACGCGTTCCAAGCCTTGGAAGCCCAACAGCTGGTTGATGCGGCCTTGGGCGACTTGTTCTTCATGATTCATGACGGCAACGACTTGGCCGGGTTTGATGCGGCCGTTCAGGATGCGGCCGATGCCGAGGCGGCCGGTGTAGTTGTCGTAGTCCAGTTGGGAAATTTGCAGTTGCAGCGTTTTGTCCGCGCTGCCGCTTGGTGCAGGCGTGTGTTTCAAAATGGTCTCGAACAGAGGGCGCATGTCGCTGCTCTCGTCGTTTTCATCCAGTTTGGCAAAGCCGGACAGGCCGGAAGCATAGACGATAGGGAAGTCCAATTGTTCGTCGGTTGCGCCCAAGTTGTCGAACAATTCGAATGTTTGGTCGATAACCCAGCTTGGACGGGCAGATGGTTTGTCGATTTTGTTGATAACAACGATAGGTTTAAGACCCAAAGCCAAGGCTTTTTTGGTCACGAAACGGGTTTGCGGCATAGGGCCTTCTTGTGCGTCAACCAACAGTACGACGCAGTCAACCATGCCCAATACACGTTCCACCTCGCCACCAAAATCAGCGTGTCCCGGGGTATCTACGATGTTAATGTGGTAGCCTTCGTATTCGATGGCGGTATTTTTAGCGAGAATGGTAATGCCGCGTTCTTTTTCAAGATCGTTGCTGTCCATGACGCGTTCTTCGACTTGCTGGTTGGAACGGAATGTACCGGACTGGCGCAGCAATTGGTCAACTAATGTGGTTTTGCCATGGTCTACGTGGGCGATGATGGCAATATTGCGGATTTGTTTCATGATGATTTATGTGTTTCAGCTAGGTGCTTAAAAAAAAGATAACTGGTAATTATAGCACGATTCCTAAGTATTGACCGAGTAGAAGATTCAAAAAAAATGAGGCAAAAGCAGTTGAGAATAATTCATAATTAAATTTGATTGATTTTGTTGGATTATTTGCTTTTATTTATGGTTAACGAATGTAAATGTTTTTGAATAATGCAATGGATTCTTAATATTAATGTCAAAAAATTGTTATTAAAAACAGGGGATTAATTTTTCAGACGGCCTTTTAGGCAGGTTAAATTTTTTGATAATTGTTTGTATTTTAAATAGAAAATTTGTCAAAAGTGCTACTTGTGCATACAATTACCTCATTCCATAACAACACACGAATCTTCATTCGTGATTATCAACTTTTAAAAGAAAGAGAAAGAATTATGCAAGGCAACCAAGCAGTTATTGATTACATGAACGAATTATTGTCTGGTGAGTTGGCTGCTCGCGACCAATATTTTATCCACTCTCGCCTGTACTCTGAATGGGGTTACACCAAACTGTTTGAACGTTTGAACCACGAGATGGAAGAAGAGACCACTCACGCCGAAGACTTCATCCGTCGTATCCTGATGTTGGGCGGTACGCCTAAAATGACCCGTGCCGAACTGAACATTGGTACTGACGTAATCTCTTGCCTGAAAGCAGACTTGAACACTGAATACGAAGTACGCGATGCGCTGAAAAAAGGCATCAAGTTGTGCGAAGAAGCTCAAGACTACGTTACCCGCGATTTGATGATTGCCCAACTGAAAGACACTGAAGAAGATCACGCTCACTGGTTGGAACAACAACTGCGTCTGATCGAATTGGTCGGCGAAGGCAACTACTACCAAAGCCAACTGTAATCTAGCGTATAACATACAAGGAGCTGAATATGAAAGGCGATCGCTTAGTTATCCGCGAATTGAACAAAAACTTAGGCTTGTTGCTGATTACCATTAACCAATACTTCCTGCATGCCCGCATTTTGAAAAACTGGGGCTTTGAAGAATTGGGCGAACACTTCTTCAAACAATCCATCCGCGAAATGAAATCCGCAGACGATTTAATCGAGCGTATTTTGTTCTTGGAAGGCCTGCCTAATCTGCAAGAATTGGGTAAACTGTTGATCGGTGAATCTACCGAAGAAATCATTGCCTGCGATCTGAAAAAAGAGTATGAAAAACATGATGCTCTGGTTGCAGCCATCGCTCTTGCAGAAGAGCAACAAGACTACGTCAGCCGTGATTTGTTGGAAAAACAAAAAGACATCAACGAAGAACACATCGACTGGCTTGAAACTCAGCAGGAATTGATTGGCAAAGTTGGTTTGCCAAACTACCTGCAAACAGCGGCGCAAGAGGACTAAAACACAAACCACTGCCAAATATAGCAGTCCCTGCTCCCATCAACGGCATATCTTTACGGATATGCCGTTTTCTTTTATAGAAATGCTTAAAGGCTGTCTAAATGTTCAGACGGCCTTGATTTTATATCGCTTTCAAACGGTATAGATAAGTAGTTTCCTTGTTTCTGGCAAACGCCAAAGGATCGGATTCATCTATTGCTTTTTTGTGTTGCGGTTTGGTTTTCAAAATATCGACTATATTGAGCGAGGCCGTCTGAAAGCATTGGTTTAGAAAGTCTTTATCGCGCAAATGCAAGTGTTCTGCCAAGTCGGAAATAATCAGCCAAGCTTCGCCGTTTGGATTTAAGTGCTGGCGTACGCCGTTGAGGAACGCAGTCAGCATGGCATGATTGGGGTCGTAAAGGGCAGTCTCAATAGCCGAGGTCGGTTTTGCCGGCAGCCAAGGCGGATTGCAGACGATAAGGTCGGCGCAAGTTTCGGGAAATAAATCAATCGATTGGATGTTGACGGCTTTATCCAAGCCTAGGCGTTCGAGGTTTGCTATGGCGCAGGCAATTGCTTTGGGGTTGGTGTCTGTGGCAATGATGTCGGGTATGCCTCGTTTGGCCAAAATTGCGGCAATAACGCCTGAGCCGGTGCCGATGTCAAAGGCCGTCTGAATATTGGGAGCGAGTGGCGCTTGGGCGATTAAATCCAAATATTCGCCACGCAGTGGAGAGAATACGCCGAAAGGAACATGGATTTTTCCGTCTAACTGCGGAATGTCTATGCCTTTTTTGTGCCACTCGTGCGCACCAATAAAGCCCAGTAATTGATTCAGCGGTAAAAGAAACGGCTTGTCGTTTGGTGTGTCGTAAACATCGCACAGAGCGGCGTAGATGTCGGGTGCGCGTGCATTGCCCAGTTGAAAATTCGGTTGAATTTCAACGGCAAGCATATTGAGCAAACGGCTTTGTTGCGCCTGTTTCATACGGTGGGCATGAAAGGCCGTCTGAATATCGGCAGGTGCGCCTTTCTTTTTTTCAGACGGCCTGCGGATACGTTTTTTCATTGCAGATAAGACTTGCTTGGCATTGTGAAAATCGCCAGTCCAAACAGTTGCAGTTTGCGCGTGGGCATTTTTTAAGATTTCTGTTGCGCCTGCTCCTTGTATGTAAACCGCCTGCTTGGGTGGCTTTTGTGTACTTTCGTTGCGCCATTCGATGTCGGAGCGGTTGGTAGGGATGGTATGGGGCATAATGTGTTTCAAATCGGGGAAATAGGGGATTAGTTTACTATATTTAGGATGTGTTCGGTTTGAGAGGAGCTTTTAATAGTCCAAATTAGACAAAATGTATAAAAATTTTTCAAGTTTTAAAATTTATACTAATATTTTGATAAAAATAGATTGTCGTTTTGTCTAAAATGAGTATAATGCAAAACCAGAACTCAATAATCTTAATCAGATTTGGACAAGGAACATCATGCAATTAGACATTGACCGTTTGGTTGCCTATTTTGGCGGTGTAAACGCGCTGGCCGAAGCCCTGAAACAGCACGACCCGGAAAATGCTGCGACCACTGCGGCTATCTACAAATGGCGTACACGCGGTTCCCTGCCTTTGGCTCAGTTGCAAAAACTGACCGCTTTGGCGGAAGCGCAAGGCAGACCGCTTGATTTGAATGCTTTTTTACAAAAAAACGAATCTCTGGAGAGAACAGAAATGACACAGACCAATCGTGTAATTATTTTTGACACTACCATGCGCGATGGCGAGCAGTCGCCCGGTGCGTCCATGACCAAAGAGGAGAAAATCCGCATTGCCCGCCAGTTGGAGAAAATGGGCGTGGATGTGATTGAGGCGGGTTTTGCCGCCGCCAGCCCGGGCGATTTTGAATCGGTTAATGCGATTGCCAAAATCATTACTAAATCTACAGTTTGCTCATTGGCGCGTGCCGTTGAAAACGATGTGCGCAAAGCAGGCGAAGCTGTTTCCCCTGCTCCGAAAAAACGTATTCACACTTTTATCGCCACCAGCCCCATCCACATGGAGCACAAACTGAAAATGAAGCCGCAGCAGGTCATCGATGCGGCGGTCAAAGCGGTGAAAATTGCCAAAGAATATACTGACGATGTGGAATTTTCTGCCGAAGACGCCGTGCGTTCGGATTTGGACTTTCTCGCCAAAATCTTTACGGCGGTTATCGAGGCAGGCGCAACCACCATCAATATTCCCGATACTGTCGGCTACTCCATCCCTTCCGTATGGTACGAGCGTATCAGTAACATCATCAAAAGCGTGCCCAACGGCGACAAAGTAGTCTGGTCGACCCACTGCCACAACGACTTGGGTATGGCGGTTGCCAACTCGCTGGCCGCTGTTCAGGCAGGCGTGCGCCAGGTGGAATGTACCATCAACGGTTTGGGTGAACGTGCGGGTAATGCCAGCCTTGAAGAAATCGTGATGGCGTTGAAAGTGCGCCACGACCTTTTCGGCTTGGAAACCGGCATTGATACCACGCAAATCGTGCCAGTATCCAAACTGGTATCTACTATTACCGGCTATCCGATTCAGCCAAATAAAGCAGTAGTCGGCGCAAACGCCTTTGCACACGAATCAGGCATCCACCAAGACGGCGTGTTGAAACACCCTGAAACCTATGAAATCATGACTGCCGAATCAGTTGGCTGGTCAACCAACCGCCTGACTTTGGGTAAACTCTCCGGCCGTAATGCTTTCAAAACCAAGCTGGCAGATTTGGGTATTGAGTTGGAAAGTGAAGAGGCGTTGAATGCGGCATTTGCACGCTTCAAAGAGCTGGCGGATAAGAAACGCGAAATCTTTGATGAAGACCTGCACGCTTTGGTGTCTGACGAAATGGGCAATATGAATACCGAAAGCTACAAATTCATTTCCCAAAAAATCAGCACTGAAACTGGTGAAGAGCCGCGCGCCGATATTGTGTTCAGTATTCGCGGTGAAGAAAAACACGCTTCCGCTAGCGGCTCAGGCCCTGTTGATGCCATCTTCAAAGCCATTGAAAGCGTAGCACAAAGTGGCGCAACCTTGCAGATTTACTCTGTCAATGCGGTAACTCAAGGTACAGAAAGCCAAGGCGAAACTTCCGTCCGCCTGCAACGTGGCGACCGTGTGGTCAACGGCCAAGGTGCGGATACCGACGTATTGGTGGCAACTGCCAAAGCCTATTTATCTGCGCTGAGTAAATTGGAATTCGGCCAAGCCAAGCCAAAAGCGCAAGGCAGAGGCATGATTTAATTTATTGAAAAGGTTAAGGCCGTCTGAAATCGTAGTGATACGTTTCAGACGGCCTTTTTTATTTGGTTAGAAAATAGTTTATTTATTGAAGTTTAAGCAGTCGGTCTTGTTCGACCGACAATACGCCATTTATTTTTTTGAAATAGGCAATGGCATCTTCAATCTTGGTCTTGGAAGACGGACGAATAGCAATGCCGTTCAGGTTTTTGTATTCATAAATCAAACTTGCACCCGAGGTTTTCACTGCTTTTAGCAATGGCGCAGAACCGGTTTGGGCATCATAGAAGATAATCAGGTTTCCATTTGTATCTTGGGCTTGTTGCTGAGATGGGATGGCAGTTGATTGAGTAGGAGTACTTGGGCTTTGGCAGGCGCAAAGCAGGGTGGAGAGTAGGATGAATGCTAGGGTTTTCATGGCATTAATTCAATTTGATAAAACACTAAGGCCGTCTAAACAATCGTAAAACGAAATCAAAGTTTCCCTTTACAACTTTCAGACGGCCTTTGTCAGTTATGCTTCAGGCAATTCCATGGCTAGAACGGTTTGCTCTTGTTTGGCACGGAAAGCCGCCAATTTTTCAGCCAATTCAGGATTTTCATTGGCCAAAAGTGAAATAGCAAACAGCGCTGCATTGGCCGCACCGGCTTCGCCAATGGCAAATGTGGCAACAGGAACGCCTTTGGGCATTTGTACAATCGAAAGCAGGGAGTCTTCGCCGCGCAGATATTTGCTGGGCACGGGAACACCCAAGACGGGCACCGTGGT
Organism: Neisseria sp. HMSC058F07; assembly: GCF_001810035.1. Taxonomy (NCBI): domain Bacteria; kingdom Pseudomonadati; phylum Pseudomonadota; class Betaproteobacteria; order Neisseriales; family Neisseriaceae; genus Neisseria; species Neisseria sp. HMSC058F07. Next base: position 558,487 of record NZ_KV799706.1, read on the forward strand.
TTTGGCTGCAACCATGCCTGGCAAATGCGCTGCGCCGCCTGCGCCGGCAATGATGGCTTTGATGCCGCGTTCGCGTGCGGTTTCGGCGTATTCAAACATCAAATCAGGCGTACGGTGTGCAGAGACGACACGCGCTTCGTATTCAACGCCGAATTCTTTGAGAAATTGTGCTGCCTGCTGCATCACCGGCCAATCGCTGTTGCTGCCCATAATAATGCCGACTTGGATCATGAAGAGTTCCTTTTGCTTGAATGGATTAAGGGTAAAAAAATATTCAGACGGCCTTGGGGATGACAAGGCCGTCTGAACGTTTATCTTTGTTTGAGACTGATGGAAGCGCGTTTTGCCGCTTCGCTGTTGGGGAAGCTTTGTATCAGTTTGCGCCATGTGCTGCGGGCGATGTCTTTTTGTTGCAGTTTGTATTGGCATTGGCCGATGCTGTACATGGCATCGGGAGCTTGCGGGCTGTTGCGGAATCGGTTGGCGTAGCGGTTGCCGATTTCGATAACGGATTCGCAGTTGCCCAGACGTTGTTGGCTTTGCAGGAGCAGGTACATATTGCGGCGGGCAATTTCGCTGCCATTGCCGCCGTCAGCCTCTTTCAAAATGGCCACTGCGGCGGAATAGTTGTTACGCTGATAGTATTTTTGCGCCTGATTATAAAGGCGTAATTCGTTTTGTGCGGCTGAGTCTGTTTCAGACGGCACGCCGCCGCCATTTGCCAAATAGTTCATTTTCAGCTTGCGGTCGTCCAATCGCTGGGCTTTGGGATTGGAAGCAGAAGTAGTCGGACGTTTGATAGTCCGTTGTTGTTCCAATGTGTGCAAGCGTTGATTTAATTCTTCAACCGTGCGTTCCAGTCGGGCAATTTGTATACCTAAGTGGTCAATCTGGGTTTGTGCGTCCAAACGCGGATAGGGAATACTTTTTTCAGGCAAAGGCTCACGCGGAATATCCGGCAGGACGAAGTTAGGATTATCGGCTGGTTGAAGAGGATGGGAAACGGCGCACGATGTGGCCAATAGAGTAAGCGGCAAAAGAAACAGGGAATGTGATAATGTTTTCATCGGATTGTGTCGTTTTATTTTTTTAGTAGCAGTGTCAAACCGTCGCCGACAGGCAGGGTAATGGGAATAATGCGTGTATCGCGCGGCAGATTTTGGTTGAAATGGCGCAGGATATCCAAGCTTGGCGGATCATTTTCGGCAGCTTCATTCATGACGCGCCCACCCAACAAGATATTATCGATGGCAATCACGCCGCCACTCCGTACCAGTTGCAAACAGCGTTCGAAATATTTTGGCGTAGGCGGTTTGTCGGCATCGATAAGTGCCAAGTCGTAGCTTTCCGATTCGCCTTGCGCAATCAAATCGTCCAAAGTCAGCAAAGCTGGTTGCAGATGAAGCGAGATTTTATGCGCTATACCTGCTGCCTGCCATGTTTCTCGGGCAATATCGGTAAAGGTTACATTAATGTCGCAAGCCGTGATTTTGCCGTCTTCGGGGAGGGAAAGCGCCATGGCGGTGCTGCTGTAACCGGTAAAGACACCAACTTCCAAATATTTTTTAGCATTCAATAATTTGGCCAACCACACCAACATGGCTGCCTGCTCTTGGGCGATGGCCATCTTTCCCAGACGATGTGATTGGGTACGCTCACGCAATGCGGTCAAAACGGGATGTTCGTGCTGACCGATGCTGTTGAGGTACTGCTGTAACGCCGGATCGGTATTGTGGGTGTTGGTCGTCATACCGATACGGGTTAGTCTTGATAGTAGGTGTAAGGTTTTTTGTTGACTTTGGCCGCTTCAAATTCAGCCTGTTCGGCCGGATTAAGGGTTACATCCCACAGTAAATGGCGGTTTTCGAGGCGTTGCGCTTCTAATTCGGGATGGTCGGACATGAGTTTGTCGAGGAATTGGGTAGCTTCGGATTTGTAGTGGTACATGATGTTTTGCCTGAATCGTTGTCAGACCGTCATTATAGCCGATATTTTTTGCCAATACGCTAATTAATCGAACTTCCATAAGGTATAATGGCACGTCTTTTTTAGGCTGTCTGAAGCCTTTGCTCAATGTTTTGTCTTTAATCTACGGCAGGATATTGTGCAAAGGCTTAAGCCGGACAAGTTTCAGACGGCCTTTTTTATCGTGAAAAGAGCTGCTTATGTTAAAAAAATGGCTGCATAAAGTGTTGCCTAAAAAACACGTCAAGTCGTTGCCCGAAAAGGAGATTATTCCGCTTGAGCAACATGGTATCCATGCGGATATGTTGAGCTTTGCCGCTGAGAAAATTGCCAAACGCCTGCATGAAGCCGGTTTTCAGGCTTATGTTGTAGGGGGAGCCGTTCGGGATTTGTTGCTCGGGGTTGAACCCAAAGATTTTGATATTGCAACCGATGCCACGCCGGAGCAAATCCGTAAAATATTCCGCCGCAGCCGCATTATCGGCCGCCGCTTTCAAATCGTTCATGTGATGATTGGTCCTGAAACTATTGAAGTGACGACGTTTCGCGGTGGCGATAAGGTTCAGCAAAATGCGCAAGGCCGCATTATGAAGGACAATACTTACGGCAGCATTGAAGAAGATGCCATGCGCCGCGATTTTACTTGCAATGCGCTGTATTACGACCCGATTAAAGAGGAAATTTGGGATTTCCATCAAGGCGTGGCTGATGTTGCCGATAAGAAATTGGTGATGATAGGTAATCCTGCTGAACGCTATCAGGAAGATCCCGTCCGTATTCTTCGCGCCGTCCGTTTGTCGGGTAAGTTGGGCTTTGAAGTGGAAGAGCAAACGGCTTTGCCGATTGCCGAATACGCAGGCCGTCTGAAAAATGAACCGGTGGCCCGTCTTTTTGACGAAATCATGAAAATCCTGTTTTCCGGCCATTCCCGTGCCTGTTTGAAACGGTTGAACGAGTTGGGTATTCCCGAAGGCATCCATCCGCTTTTAGATGCCTTGAAAACTGCCGAAGCAGCCGACAAACGTATGATTATGTTGGCTTTGAAAAATACCGACGAGCGTCTTCGTGCGGATAAGTCCGTCTCTGTCGGTTTTGTATTGGCGGCGGTATTGTGGCCGACACTAAACGCCATTTGGCAACGCAATCAAAGCCATGGTCAAAAACCTGTCCCTGCGCTGATGGATGCGATGAACACCATGCGCGATACGGTGGAGAAAGGTTGGGGCGTACCGCAAAGATTCTCTGCAACCATGCGTGAAATCTGGCAATTTCAGCCGCAATTCGACAATATGCGCGGTGCGCGCCCGTATCGTCTGTTGGCTCAAGCCCGTTTCCGTGCCGCTTATGACTTCCTGATTTTGCGTAGCGAAGTTGGCGAGGTTGATAAAGAGATGGCTTCTTGGTGGACAACTTTCCAGCATGCCGATGAGGAAACCCGTCAGCAAATGACTGCGGCCAATGAGCGCAAACGTCAGAAACAAAGTGGATCAACTGACGGCAAACCCAAACGTCGCCGCCGCCGTCCAAAAAAGAAAACCACTGAGGCTGAATAAAATTTAAGGCCGTCTGAAACCATTAAATCTTTTGAGATTTGGTTTTCAGACGGCCTTTTTGTATTTTAATAAAAACCGCAGGTCTTTCAACCTGCGGTTTGCTTTTACGATTTGTTTTCTTCGCTGTCGAGGAAGCTGCGGAGGCGGTCGCTGCGGGTAGGATGGCGCAGCTTGCGCAGGGCTTTGGCTTCGATTTGACGGATACGTTCGCGGGTTACGTCAAATTGTTTGCCGACTTCTTCCAAAGTGTGGTCGGTATTCATATCGATACCGAAACGCATACGCAACACTTTGGCTTCGCGCGGGGTCAGGCTTTCGAGGATTTCTTTGGTTACTTCGTGCAGGCTGGTGTACATCGCAGCTTCTGCCGGCGCAACGTTGTTGGCATCCTCGATGAAGTCGCCCAAGTGCGAATCGTCGTCGTCGCCAATCGGTGTTTCCATGGAAATCGGCTCTTTGGCGATTTTCATGATTTTGCGGATTTTGTCCTCCGGCATTTCCATCAACTCGGCCAGTTTGGCGGAATCAGGTTCTTCACCGGTTTCTTGCAGGTATTGGCGCGAGATACGGTTCATTTTGTTGATGGTTTCAATCATGTGAACCGGAATGCGGATGGTACGCGCTTGGTCGGCGATGGAACGGGTAATCGCTTGACGGATCCACCATGTGGCGTAAGTCGAGAACTTGTAGCCGCGACGGTATTCGAATTTGTCCACCGCTTTCATCAGACCGATATTGCCCTCTTGAATCAAATCAAGGAACTGCAAGCCGCGGTTGGTGTATTTTTTGGCAATGGAAATAACCAAACGCAAGTTGGCCTGAATCATTTCCTGTTTGGCTGCTGAGGTTTCTTTCTCGCTCAGTACCATGTTTTTGTTGATTTCTTTCAACTCTTCGATGGAAATGCGGGTTTCGGTTTCCATATTGGCCAGCTCGGCTTGTTTTTCTAGGATGGCGTGGCGGAAACGATCCAATGCGTTTGCCCATACACGGCCTTTGGCTACTTCTTTTTCAACCCATTCCAAATCGGTAATAGCAGGCAGGAAGTTTTCGATGAAGTAGTCGCGTTCCATACGTACGCGGTCGATACAGATATCGCGGATTTCGCGTTCGAGTTTGCGGATGTTTTCAACGCGACTGCGTAGGTTGCTGCTCAAATTTTCGATTTGACGTGTGGCAAAACGGACTTCTAACAGTTTGTTGGCAATGGCATCGCGGTGTTTCAGGTAGTTGGCGTGCTGACTGCCGTGTTTTTCCAACTGCTTGATCATTTTGCCGTATTCGCTCTCGATAAAGGCGAAGTGTTCCAAAACTTTTTGTTTCAGTTCGGCTAAATGGGCGGCGGATATGGCTTCAGAGTCGTTACCTGAATCGTCTTCATCTTCCTCGTCGCCATCTTCATCATCGCTATCGGTTTCACCTTCTTCATCATCAGGTTTGGCATTTTCCAAATGACCTAAGCCCAATTCGTTCAACAAAACTTCATTAGGGTCGATGATGGCTTCAACGACCTCATCCACACGGATTTCGTCGTTGCGGACTTGCTCGATCAACGCCAGAATTTCGGCAATCGAACCCGGGCAGGCGGAGATTGCCTGCACCATGTTTTTCAGTGCATTTTCGATTTTTTTGGCGATGATGATTTCGTCTTCACGCGTCAACAGATCGACTTGCCCCATTTCACGCATATACATACGCACAGGGTCGGTTGTGCGGCCGAATTCTGAATCTGCGCTGGAGAGTGCTGCTTCGGCTTCTTCAACAGCATCGTCGTCGGTCATGGCGGCGGCGTTGTCGCTCAAGAGGATGTCTTCAGCATCGGGGGCTTGCTCGGTTACTTGGATGCCCAAGCCGGAAATCATGCTGACGATGTTGTCGATTTGTTCGGCATCGGACATATCGTCGGGCAGAGCGTCGTTAATTTCAGAATAAGTGATGTAGCCGCGTTCTTTACCCATGATAATGAGTTGGCGCAGACGCGCGCGCTGCTCTTCGATACTCAAGGGACGGTTGTCATCTTGGTCTTGGTATTCTTCGTAGTTTTGGTTTTTAGACATGGATTGCTCTCTAGGTTGATAGGATGCCGACGGTTTACGGTGATGTGGCCGTACCTGAAGGCGGAGCAGAGCTTTTTGTTGTGAAATCAGATTTCACTTTAATACTCTGAGGCTGTCTGAAAATATTACAGATGGAGTGTTCTGCGTGTCATGTTTCGCAGCGTGTGTTTAGATTGTTCAGACGGCCTGAGGGGTTAGTTTTGCTTTGCCGTCAAAAGCGACAGCAATAGTCTTTTTTCATTTTCAGTCAAACCAGTTTGAATACTTTTTTGCTTTAAAGTTTCGATTTGACTGTATTTTAATTCATTTAACAACTTTTTCATGCCGATTTGGAAACTTTCGCAATCTTCTTCGTTATCCCCTTCCATTTCTTCAGAGTGAAGGGTCGATAAAAAGATTTGATTGACGGTTTCCTCATAGGGCGAACCGCGCATATATTCAAACACTTGTGCAGTTGCAGGAGTCGTGTCGTGATGCTTGATGGTTTCGGCCAAATTGGCAAGGCAGGCAAAATCGCCGCTTAACGCCAGATAATCGGGCAGGTCTATATATGAAGCCCAAGCCGGATTTATCAAGAGGCTTCGTATCTGTCTTTGAACCAGTGTCAGCATGGTTGGCTGTTTGACAGAAATAGGCGGCAGTTTGTAACTTTTTTGTTTGACGTGCCGCTTGGGCGCTTCTTGTCCGAGTAACTGGGCGAGGTTGTCAGGATCAATACCCACCAACTCACTAAGTTTTTGTTTCAGGAGATAGCCCAATGCCGGCGCGGTAATTTGCGCTAAAAGCGGAGAACTGGTTTTGACCAATTCTGCTTTGCCTTCTTGCGTATTGAGGTTGAGGCCGTCTGAAAGATGTTCCCAAAAGTATTCCGATAGGGGCTTGCTTTGGTTTAACAAGGCATCTTCAAATTGAGCCTTGCCATAGGCACGGATGTAGCTGTCTGGGTCGTGTTCTTCGGGTAGGAATAGAAAATGCAGCGATTTATCGTCTTTTAATTGCGGTAACGCATTTTCCAGCGCGCGCCAAGCCGCTTTACGTCCCGCGCTGTCGCCATCAAAACAAAAATAAATACTGTCGGCCTGACGCATCAGGATTTTGACGTGTTCCGCCGTGGTTGCCGTACCCAAAGCCGCTACGCCGTAGCCGACGCCGAACTGCGCCAATGCGACCACGTCCATGTAGCCTTCGACCACCAAAATCCGTCCTGCCTCTTTTACGGCAGCACGCCCTTCATATAGCCCGTAAAGGTTTTTCCCTTTATCGAACAAAGGGGTATCGGGAGAATTCAGGTATTTGGGTTTGGAGTCATCCAATACGCGGCCACCAAAGCCGATGACCTGTCCGCGAGGATTGCGGATGGGGAACATAACCCGATGGCGAAAGCGGTCATAATGTTTGCCTTCGTTATCAATGACCATACCCGTATCCACTAACGCAGTATTCGGATAGGGTTGGAATACTTGCGCCAAAGGTTGCCAACCGTCAGGCGCATAGCCCAAACCATAATGCGCGATGACTTCCGCACTCAAGCCGCGCTTATCCAAATAAGCCTTCGCCACCGGATTGAATTTCAACTGTTGCGCATAAAAATCCGCCGCCGCCGCCGTCGTTTCTTCCAAAGTTTGTTGCTTTTTTTTACGTTCGGCACGGATTTCGGGGTTGTCTTCCTGCCCGCGAACTTTAGGCACTGTCATACCGACGCGATCAGCCAAAAACTGCACCGCCTCCGGAAACGACAGCCCCTGATGTTCCATCACAAAACCAATCGCCGAACCATGAGCCCCGCAACTGAAGCAATGGTAAAACTGCTTGGTCGGGCTGACCGAAAACGATGGCGTCTTTTCCTTATGAAACGGACAGCAGGCCATATAGTTCGCCCCGCCTTTCTTCAGCGGAACCTGTTCGTCGATAATATCGACAATATCGACTTTGGACAAAAGCTCGTCAATGAAATCAGATGGAATCATGGTTCGGCAGAAGAGGATGGACGGAAAATATTTCAGACGGCCTTATAAACAGACAAAGGCCGTCTGAAAATGGAATTTTAGATGAGGGTCGAGATGAGTTTTGTATTATAGCAAATAGTTGTAATACATGTGTCTTATCCTTTTGAGGTAGGGTATTAATAATCGTATTTCATTCGTTATTAAGATAGATATGATGTCGTTAAAGCAAAGGCCGGCTATAAGATATTCAGACGACCTTTGCTGTTGTCTTATTTTGCGATTCAGTTGCGCTTTCATGGTATGAATATGATAATGAACGTATATCCTCGGTTTTAGAAAGGTCGTTTCTCATGAAAGATTTTGCACGTTTGCTCAATCATCCCGATATTTCCTTTTCTCCGATTCCAGATGCCATTAAAGTTGATAACCCTGCAACAGGTGAGGCTTTGGCGTTTGTCCGTAAGACTGATTCAGACGGCCTGAAGCTTTTGATTCAAAAGGCAGAGGCGGCACAAAAATTATGGGCGGCAAAAACTGCGTTGGAGCGGGCCGATGTGTTGTGGCGCTGGTATTTTTTGATTAAAGAAAACAAAGAAGAACTCGCGCGTATCATGACGATGGAGCAGGGCAAAAGCCTGACTGAGGCGCGTGGTGAAATTGATTATGCGGCTTCGTTTGTGCGCTGGTTTGCGGAAGAGGCGCGGCGGATTGACGGCGATGTGCTGACAAGTGTGAAAGCGTCGCAAAAACTGGTTGTACTGAAACAGCCTGTCGGCGTTACCGCTGCGATTACGCCGTGGAACTTCCCGTCTGCGATGATTGCGCGCAAGGCTGCGCCTGCTTTGGCGGTGGGCTGTGCGATGATAGTTAAACCTGCATCGCTCACGCCTTTGAGTGCGTATGCATTGGTCGTTTTGGCTTATGAAGCCGGCGTGCCGCAGGATTTGTTGCCTGTTGTCAGCGGTAGTGCTTCGGAAATCAGCCATGAATTTGCCACGAATCCGACTGTGCGCAAAATCAGCTTTACTGGCTCAACCGAAGTCGGCGCGAAGATTTTTGCCGACAGCGCGGCAGACATTAAAAAACTCAGTTTGGAACTGGGCGGCAATGCGCCGTTTATCGTGTTTGACGATGCCAATTTGGACAAAGCCGTTGAAGGCGCTCTGGCCAGCAAGTTCCGCAACAGCGGTCAGACCTGCGTCTGCACCAACCGCGTTTACGCTCAATCCGGCATTTACGACGAATTTTGCAGCAAATTAAGTGAAAAAGTGGCTGCGCTCAAATTGGGCAACGGCTTGGATGAAGGCGTCAACCAAGGGCCATTGATTGAGGAAAAAGCGGTGGAGAAAGTCGAGCAGCACATCGCCGACGCGCTCTCCAAAGGCGCGGTTTGCCTGACTGGCGGCAAACGCAGCGCGTTGGGCGGAACATTTTTTGAGCCGACTGTTTTAAGCGGCGTTACGGCGCAAATGGCGGTAGCTCGCGAGGAAACCTTCGGACCTTTGTGTCCGGTGTTCCGTTTTGAAACCGAAGCCGAAGTTATCGAGGCTGCGAACAATACGGAATACGGTTTGGCAGCTTACCTTTTTACCTCTGACACCGCCCGTCAATGGCGCGTCGGCGAAGCCTTGGAATACGGCATGGTCGGCATCAATACGGGCTTAATCAGTAATGAAGTAGCACCGTTTGGCGGCGTAAAACGCAGCGGTTTGGGACGTGAAGGCAGTAAATATGGTGTGGACGAATATTTGGAATTGAAATATTTGTGTATTGATATGGCGGAATAAGGCTGTACAGTAAAGGCCGTCTGAAATTTGGTTTTCAGACGGCCTTTGTTTTAGAGTAGATCCTGGATGGCTGAACGCTCTTCTTCCAATTCGGCCAGCGTAGCGGCGATACGTTTTTGGCTGAATTCATCCGACAAGTCCAAGCCTTGGACGATGCGGTAGCTGCCTTCGTCACAAATGACGGGGAAGCCGAAAATCAAACCTTCGGGAATGCCGTAAGAGCCGTCGGATGGAACGCCCATGGTTATCCATTTACCACTGCTGCCGAGCAGCCAGTCGCGCAGGTGGTAGATGGCGGCATTGGCGGCGGAGGCTGCGGATGATGAGCCGCGCGCGGCAATAATGGCGGCACCGCGTCCGGCGATTTTCGGCATGAAGACTTCGGTGTTCCAGTCGGGTTCAGTAATCATGTCTTGGACGGACTCGCCGTTGCTGGTAGCGTAGCGGTAGTCGGCGTACATGGTCGGGCTGTGGTTGCCCCAGACGCACATTTGCTCGATGGAAGTAATCGGGCGGTTGATTTTTTCGGCAATTTGGCTGACGGCGCGGTGGTGGTCGAGTCGCATCAGGGCGGTGAAATTTTCCGGTGGGATGTCGGGTGCAGACTTCATGGCGATGTAGGCGTTGGTGTTGGCCGGATTGCCGACAACGAGGACTTTGACGTTGCGATGGGCAACTTTGTTCAACGCCGCGCCTTGTACTTTGAAAATTTCGGCGTTGGCGTGCAGTAAGTCGGCGCGTTCCATGCCTTGCGTACGCGGACGCGCACCGATCAAGAGGGCGATGTCGGCATCTTTGAAGGCGACTTCGGGGTCGTCTGTGGCGAAGATGTCGGCAAGGAGCGGGAAAGCGCAATCCTGCATTTCCATGATCACGCCGCGCAATGCCTGCTGAGCCTGTGGCAGGTCGAGCAGTTGCAGGATAACGGGTTGGTCGCGTCCGAGCATAATGCCGCCGGCGATACGGAACAGGGTCGCATAGGCAATTTGGCCTGCCGCACCGGTAACGGCGATTCGGACGGGTGGCTTGAGGGTCATATTTTTCCTTTTGAAGTCGTTGTTTTACTTGATTTTCGGATTATAGCAGTATTATGGGGAGAATGATGTAGTAAGGCCGTCTGAAATTTAATTTTCAGACGGCCTTCAGTGTTTGAAAAGATTATTCGTCGTTTTTCTTTTCAGCTTGTTCTTCGGCGGCTTCATAGGCTTCGACGATTTTTTGCACCAAAGGATGGCGGACAACGTCTTCGCTGGTGAAGGTGTGGAAATACAGGCCTTCTACATCGCGCAGTTTTTCGCGTGCATCTTTCAAGCCGGATTTGATGTTGCGCGGCAGGTCGATTTGGCTGATGTCGCCGGTAATGACTGCTTTGGCACCGAAGCCGATACGGGTCAGGAACATTTTCATTTGTTCGGGCGTGGTGTTTTGTGCTTCGTCCAAAATGACATACGCGCCATTTAAGGTGCGGCCGCGCATATAGGCCAGCGGCGCAATTTCAATCAAACCTTTTTCCATCAGTTTGGTTACGCGGTCGAAGCCCATCAAGTCATAAAGCGCATCGTAAAGCGGTCGCAGGTAGGGATCGACTTTTTGCGCTAAATCGCCCGGCAGGAAGCCTAATTTTTCGCCTGCTTCGACTGCTGGGCGCACCAAAACAATGCGTTCGATTTGGTGTTTTTCCATGGCATCGACGGCGGCAGCAACGGCAAGATAGGTTTTGCCCGTACCGGCCGGGCCTAAGCCGAACACGACATCGTGGTTGAGCAAGGCACGGATATAGCCGTTTTGGCGCGGGGTGCGGCCGCCAATGCTGCCGCGTTTGGTGCGGAAATAGTATTGTTGGTCGAGGTGTTTTTCTTCGTGTTTTTCATCTGCTGTTTTGGCTTCGACGGCCGCGAGGCTGATGGCGTTGTCGTCCAAGTCGCCTTTTTCTGCGGCTTCGGCAAGCGACAGCAAGGCACGGCGGCCGGCGTGTGCCAGTTCGCCCATGAAGGTGAAATGTTCAAAGCGGCGGCTGATTTGGATATCAAGGGCTTTGCCTAAGGCTTCGAGATTGCTGTCGAGCGCGCCGCACAGGCGTTGCAACACGGTATTGTCAATTTCTTCAAACTGCAGATGGACGGTGTGGGTCATATCGGTTTCCGTGATAAATCTATTTTTCCGTATTATACCCTTGTTCAGACGGCATGCTTTATAATACGTCGCTTCTTTTTGATAAACCGTTTCAATTAAAATGAGTCATACTATTTCCCCGCAGTCTGAGTTTCTGCGCGGCATTAAAGAATGTTCCCCCATGCTGATCGGCTTGTTGCCTTGGGCGCTGATTTTGGGTATGCAGGGCGGGCAGAAGGGCATGAGTTGGCTGGAAATGCTGCTGATGACGGGCATGAACTTTGCCGGAGGCTCGGAATTTGCCGCAGTCAATTTGTTGGCAAATCCTTTGCCGATTCTGCTGATTGCAACGGTAACGTTTATGATCAATTCGCGCCATATTCTGATGGGGGCGGCGATTGCGCCGTATATGAGGGATATGCCGCTGAAAAAGGCGATGCCTGCGCTGTTTGTGATGTGTGATGAAAGCTGGGCAATGGCGTTTGCTGAAATTCAAAAGCGTAAGGCGGCAGGTTTGCCTGCGTTCAATATGCCGTTTTATGCCGGCGTGTGCTTTATTTTGTATGTAACTTGGATTGGTTTTGCGGCGTTTGGCGCGGCAGTCGGTCCGATGTTCGGCGATGTGGCGGCATGGGGCTTCGGCATGGCGTTTCCTGCGGTGTTTTTGGTGTTGCTGCGCGGTATGTGGAAGAGCTTTGCGGCTTCACGCCCTTGGTTTGTCAGCCTGATTGTGGCGTGCGCAACTTATTTGACCGTGGATGGCGCATGGTATGTTCCGGCTGGAGCGTTGTCGGGTTTGTTGGCGGCGTATTTTTGGGGAGAGCAAAAATGAAGGATTTGTTGTCGCTGCAATCGTTTCTGCTGTTTTTAAGCATGTTGGCCGTTACCTATTCAACCCGATTAATCGGCTTTTTTGCATTGCGCAACCGTACGTTAAGCCGTCGTGCGCAAGTGGTGATGGAGGCCGCGCCGGGCTGCGTGTTGATTTCCGTGATTGCGCCTTATTTTGTATCGGACAAACCGCATGAGCTGATTGCCATTGCCTTGACGGTATTGGCCGCCAGCCGTTTTTCGATGTTGGTGACGGTATTAATCGGCGTTGGTACTTCGGGCATACTCGGTTATTTGATGAAATAAAAAATTTTCAGACGGCCTTACTTGTTATAATGGCCGTCTGAATTTTTTGATAAAGCAAAAACATGGCAAACCAACGACTCATCTATGGCTTTCACGCCGTCAATGCCCGTTTGTGGCAAAACCCGAAATCGATTACCGAACTCTATATCCAAGAGGGCAAATCCGATGCGCGCACCCGCGATGTATTGGATAAAGCGGCCTCTGAAAACGTACGCGTGCATTTTGCCGATGCCGACCGCCTGAATGCCATCAGCAAAGGGGCGCGTCATCAGGGCGTGGTCGGGTTTATCGATGCTTCCAAAAACCATGTTCACTTGGAAGATGTGTTGGAAAACCTGAGCGAACCGCCGTTTTTGCTGGTATTGGACGGCATTACCGATCCGCACAACCTCGGCGCGTGTCTGCGTACTGCCGATGCGATGGGCGTGCATGCCGTGATTGCGCCCAAAGACAAAAGTGCCGGCCTGAATGCGACCGTCAGCAAAGTTGCCTGTGGCGCGGCGGAAACCGTGCCGTATATTACCGTAACCAATCTTGCCCGTACTTTGCGTGAATTGAAAGAATACGGCATTTGGATTGTCGGTACGGACATGGGCGGCGACTCCGACCTTTACCACTGCGACTTGCCTGACAGTGTGGCCTGGGTAATGGGCAACGAAGGCGAAGGCATGCGCCGTCTGACGCGCGAACATTGCGATATGCTGGTATCGATTCCGATGTTTGGCACAGTTGAAAGCATGAACGTTTCCGTCAGTGCAGGCATGGTATTGAGCGAAACCCGCCGTCAACGCGTGTTGAAATCGGAAAAATAAAAAGTTTAATTAAAAGGCCGTCTGAATGTTTTTCAGACGGC
>NZ_KV799706.1:571996-642883 GCF_001810035.1 Neisseria sp. HMSC058F07
GCCGTCTGAATGTTTTTCAGACGGCCTTTTTCAGGTTTATTCTTTAACCAAAGGACCTGATTGCTTTTCGCTACCGGCGGCAATGCGAACCAATTGGAGAAATTCCGATTTCAGTTCAAACGGATCGTCGCCTTGGACTTGCTGTGCCATGTTTTCGATGTCTCTCCAACTGAGTTTGCCGTTGTATTCGCCGCCGCGCAGGGCTTGGGCATAGGAAGCTGCGGCAAGGGCGAGCAGGGTGTCTTTATCGGCTTGCTCCAGCGGTTTGCTACCAACGGGAATTGCTTGTTCCATCAGCTTGCTGTCTTTTTCCCCAGGCAGTTTGTAGCGTACTTTGACAAAGGCGTATTCGTTTTTACTGCCTTTGGCGGCCGGGGCTTTTTGATAGCGTGATTCGTTCAGCCAACCGTTTTTGCCTGCCGGAATGATTTCATAAATGGCGGTCACGCTGTGGCCTGAGCCGATATCACCCGCATCTACTTTGTCATTATTGAAGTCTTCATTGCGCAGGGTGCGGTTGGTGTAGCCGACCAAGCGGTATTCTTTGACGGTGGCAGGATTGAATTCAACTTGGATTTTGACATCCTGCGCAACGGTGGCGAGTGTGGAGGTCAGCTGCTGTTGCAGGACTTTTTTCGCTTCTTTTTCGTTGTCGATGTAGCTGTAATTGCCGTCGCCTGCATCGGCAATTTGTTCCATCATGTCTTCGTTGTAATTGTCCGTACCGAAGCCTAGCGTACTGAGTGAAACGCCGGTTTTACGTTTTTCGGCAACCATGGATTTGAGCGTTTCGGTATCAGATACGCCAACGTTAAAGTCGCCATCGGTCGCCAGCAGGATACGGTTGATGCCGTTGGGTACAAAGGCTTTTTGCGCTTGCTCGTAGGCCATGCGTAAAGCGGATTCGCCCGAAGTCGAGCCTTCGGCTTTCAGCTTGTCGATGGCCTTCAGGATGGTTTCTTTATCTGAACCTGATGTGGGCGTAAGCACCAGCTCTTCGCCTGATGAATAGGTAATCAGGGTAACTTTGTCCTGCGGGCGTAATTGTTGGGTCAAGATACGCAGCGTTTTTTGAACCAATGGAAGTTTATTTTCTGCATCCATACTGCCGGATACGTCCACGAGAAAAACAAGATTGGCGGGCGGCAGGTCTTTCTTTGCCGTGTCTTGTGCTTGAATGCCGATTTTGATCAGTTTGGCTTCCGGTTGCCATGGAGAATCAATGGTTTCAGTGTGAACGGCAAAGGGACGACCGTCAGTAGGCAGTGGATAGTTATAAGGGAAGTAATTGACGATTTCCTCAATCCGTACAGCATCTTTAGGCGGCTGTTTGCCGCTGTTCAGAAATCGGCGGACGTTGGCGTAGCTGCCGGTATCGACATCGATGCTGAATGTGGAAACAGGTTCTTGAGCAACGGATTTGACCGGTTGGTCGGGTTGGTCTTGGTAGCGTTCGGTGTTTTGAGCATTGACAGCAGGTGTTTTAACCTTCTGTATGGCAACAATTTGGCTTTCCTTGAATCCTAGAGAGGGACCAAAAGAGGGATTCGAGTATTCTTTTGAGTCAGAACATGCTGTCAAGGCTGTCAAAGTGAGTATGGAAACGGTTTTTAGGAAGAAACGGGGCATGATTTAAGCTCCAGGAAAATATCACATGCTGATTATTATAAAGTGTTGATGGCAGTGTATTGGCAGATTCAACGAGAGCGCAGAGTCACTTTTTATTTAGATTTTAATGCGTAAATAGTGGGTTAAGTTTAAATCAGGACAAGGCGGAGCAACGCGGTACTGGTCTAAACTTAACCCACTATTTTTATGACTTGGGCAAGATTTTGTCGGACTGAGACAATTTTGTAAAGGCCTCAGCCCCGATTTATCTTACATTAACTTTTCTTCCGGCGACGTTCGCCCGGCAGCAGCATGTCCGCCCATTTGATGATGTTGGCGACTTCTGCCGGATTGAGTTCGTAGAACTGGCCGCGTTTGAGGCGGTTTGGCAGGCCGATAGGGCCGAAGCCTACGCGCACGAGGCGGCTGACGGTGAGGCCTTGGCTTTCAAAAATGCGGCGTACTTCGCGGTTGCGGCCTTCTTTGATGACGACGTTGTACCATTTGTTTGCGCCTTCGCCGCCTTGTTCGTAGATTCGTTCGACTTTTGCCAAACCGTCTTCGAGCATCACTCCTTCTTCGGTCAGGACGCGCATTTGTTCGGTGGTCAACTCGCCCAATACGCGCACGGCGTATTCGCGTTCGACTTCAAAGCTGGGGTGGGCAAAGCGTTGAACGAGTTCGCCTGAAGTGGTCAGGATCAAAAGGCCACTGGTATTGATGTCCAAGCGTCCGATGGCCACCCAGCGGCTGCTGGCTGCTTGCGGCAGGCGGTCGAAAATGCTGACGCGGCCTTGCGGGTCGTCGCGGGAAACGATTTCGCCTTCTTGTTTGTAGTAGAGGATGATACGCGGCAGGCGATCGGCCCATTTGAGTTTGATGATGCTGCCTTTGACGGTAACGTGGTCATCGGGGGTGACTTTGTCACCCAGTTGGGCGACGTGGCCGTTGACCGTTACCCAGCCGTTGCTGATCCATTCTTCCATTTCGCGGCGTGAGCCGACGCCGGAAGCGGCCAGGACTTTTTGCAGGCGCTCGGGTTCGAAGCGAGAAAGGTCGCTGCGGCGTTCTTTCAAATCGCGGGCGTGCTCCATGATTTTTTGGTTGGGGTTGCGGACAACCAGTTTTTTGGCTTTGGCAGCACGTTGTTTGGGCGCAGTATTTTGAGCTTTAGGGCCGTCTGAAACTTTTGGGCCGTAAGGTTTGCCTGATGTTTTGCGTTCGTTGTCTGGACGTTTTTTATTGGCAAAGGATTTGGCCGGTTTGGAAGGTTTTTTGGCGGTAGATGATACGCCGTCGCGCCATTGGCGTTTGCTGGAAGGCTGTTTGGACATGATTTTTCCTAACTCGCTTGAAAAAGCGGTTCTTCTGCGGCGGTTGCGGCAGGGGTTGGATTGGGGGAAAAGGCCGTCTGAAAATCAGATTCAGACGGCCTGCCGATGAAAGGCTGTATTGTAACTCAACCAGTAATTTTTTGTTTGAAAATCCGAAAATTATGGCGAAAGGCGTTCGCGTATCCAGTTGCCGTCAACCAGGCGGTATTGGATGCGGTCGTGCAGACGGCTGGGGCGGCCTTGCCAGAATTCGATGCGGTCGGGAATAACGAGGTATCCGCCCCAATGCGGCGGGCGGGGAACATGCAGGGGATGTTTGACGCCGACGGCTGCGGCTTTGGCTACCAAAACGGCTTTGCTGGAAATCACTTCGCTTTGTTCGCTTGCCCATGCGCCGATACGGCTGGTGTAGGGGCGGCTTTCAAAATATTCGTCCGAAGCGGCGGCGTCGAGTTTTTCGATGCGCCCTTCAATGCGCACTTGACGCTCGAGTTCCGGCCAGAAAAAGGTCATGGCGGCAAAGGGGTGTGCCGTATAGGAGCGGCCTTTACGGCTGTGGTAATTAGTAAAGAAAACAAAGCCTTTGGGGTTGACTTCTTTTAGCAGCACCATGCGACTGTTGGGTCTGCCGTCTTCGCCCACGGCGGCAACGTTGACTGCGGTCGGCTCGTTGACTTCGGCGTGAATCGCTTCGTTCAGCCATTGCTCGAATTGGACAATCGGGTCGGCGTGGCATTCGGCTTCCGATAGCTCGCGTTTGCTGTAATCTTCGCGGATATTGTGTAAATCCATGATTTTTCTCCTTAGGTCTGACTGAATCATACTCCGTTTTTTCAGACGGCCTCAAGGGCATTGTGTATAATCGTAGCCCTTTCCAATATAGAACAATACGGAGTCCTGTCATGCAAACCGAAGTCGAACTGAAAATCTTAAATCCGAAAATGGCCGATTCCCTGCCTGCTTATGCAACGCCCGGTTCTGCCGGTTTGGACTTGCGTGCCTGCTTGGATGAAGCTGTTGTATTGCAGCCGGGCGATGTGTATCTCGTGCCGACCGGTTTGGCGGTGCATTTGGCCAACCCTACGTATGCAGCCGTTTTGCTGCCGCGTTCCGGTTTGGGTCATAAACACGGTATTGTTTTGGGCAATTTGGTCGGTTTGATTGACTCGGATTATCAAGGCGAATTGAAGGTTTCTCTGTGGAACCGTGGTAAAGAAGCGTTTACCATCGAGCCTATGGAGCGTATCGCGCAAATGGTGATTGTGCCGGTTGTCCAAGCTGCGTTTAAGGTTGTGGACGAGTTTGCCGCCAGCGAGCGCGGTGAAGGCGGATTCGGCAGCACGGGCAAAGCCTGATGATTTGAAAGGCCGTCTGGAACAAGATAAATTGAAATATTTGATTTCGGTTTGCCGTTGTTCAGACGGCCTTTTTGTTGGGTTAACCTTTGCATAATTACACACAAGATTGCATTTTTATATCTTGTCTGTATGACCGACGCACCCAATAATACAGGCCGTCTGAAACCTTTACGGAGCGTTGTTATGTCCCGTCCTTCACTTTTTCTGCCTTTATTTTTGATTATCTTTGGCGCAGTTTGGTTTTTACGCGCCACGGATATTTTGCCTGCAACATCGACCATGATTGCCGGCGCATTAATTATTTTGGGTCTTGCCGTGTTGATTATGGACGGCATCAACAAACAGTCCATCGTTTCCGGCCCGATGTTGGTTTATATCGGTACAGCCATTTATCTGCACATAAGCTACTGGATTTACCTCTCGCCATTATTAGCCATCGGCATGGTTGTGTTGGGTTGTCTGCTGCTGCTCTCGCGCAGCGATATGATTCCTGAGAAACACGCAAAATAGAAAGATGAGAGATTTGGGTTTTGCCCTATAAAGGCCGTCTGAACAATGGTATAATCCGCCGATTCAGACGGCCTTTTTTATTGTGGTTTAAATTTGAAATTTACCCTCCCGGCCGCACCGTTTTCTTACATTTTGCAAAGTTTCCGCCATGACCCAAGACAAAATCCTTATTCTCGACTTCGGCTCGCAAGTTACCCAGCTGATCGCCCGCCGCGTGCGCGAAGCCCACGTTTACTGCGAACTGCATTCTTTCGACATTCCTCTGGACGAAATCAAAGCCTTCAATCCGAAAGGCATCATCCTCTCCGGCGGTCCCAATTCCGTTTACGAATCCGATTATCAAGCCGATACCGGTATTTTTGATTTGGGCATTCCGGTTTTGGGCATCTGCTACGGCATGCAATTTATGGCGCACCACTTGGGCGGCGAAGTGCAGCCCGGCAACCAACGTGAATTCGGTTATGCGCAAGTGAAAACCATCGACAGCGAGCTGACACGCGGCATTCAAGACGATGCGCCAAACACGCTCGACGTTTGGATGAGCCATGGCGATAAAGTTTCCAAACTGCCTACCGGTTTTTCTGTTATTGGCGACACCCCGTCTTGCCCGATTGCCATGATGGAAAACGCTGAGAAACAATTCTACGGCATCCAATTCCACCCTGAAGTGACCCACACCAAACAAGGCCGCACCCTGTTGAACCGCTTTGTCTTGGACATCTGCGGCGCACAACCAAGCTGGACGATGCCGAACTACATCGAAGAAGCCGTTGCCAAAATCCGCGAACAAGTCGGCAGCGACGAAGTGATTTTGGGTTTGTCCGGCGGCGTGGATTCTTCCGTAGCAGCCGCGTTGATTCACCGCGCTATCGGCGACCAACTGACCTGCGTGTTTGTTGACCACGGTTTGTTGCGTTTGAACGAAGGCAAAATGGTAATGGACATGTTTGCCCGCAACTTGGGCGTACGTGTGATTCACGTTGATGCCGAAGAGCAATTTTTGGCGAAACTTGCCGGCGTGACCGATCCGGAGAAAAAACGCAAAATCATCGGTGCGGAATTTATCGAAGTCTTTGACGCTGAAGAGAAAAAACTCACTAACGCCAAATGGTTGGCGCAAGGTACGATTTACCCTGACGTAATCGAATCCGCAGGCGCGAAAACCAAAAAAGCCCACGCCATCAAATCCCACCACAACGTCGGCGGCCTGCCTGAAAACATGAAGCTCAAATTGCTTGAGCCTTTGCGTGATTTGTTCAAAGACGAAGTGCGCGAACTGGGCGTCGCTTTGGGCCTGCCGCGCGAAATGGTGTACCGTCATCCGTTCCCGGGCCCGGGTTTGGGCGTGCGTATCTTGGGCGAAGTGAAAAAAGAATATGCTGACTTGCTCCGTCAAGCAGACGATATTTTTATTCAAGAATTGCGCAATACTACCGATGAAAACGGCACATCTTGGTACGACCTGACCAGCCAAGCATTTGCCGTATTCCTGCCTGTGAAATCCGTCGGCGTGATGGGCGACGGCCGTACTTACGATTACGTCGTAGCCTTGCGTGCCGTGATTACCAGCGACTTTATGACTGCCCACTGGGCTGAGCTGCCTTACTCGCTGCTTGGCCGCGTGTCCAACCGCATCATCAACGAAGTCAAAGGCATCAACCGCGTGGTTTATGATGTCAGCGGCAAACCGCCTGCCACGATTGAGTGGGAATAATCCCTCAATAATAAAGGCCGTCTGAACAGATATTGTTCAGACGGCCTTATTTATTAGGGACCTAAGCCCAATTAAAATTGATTTTTCAATTCACGCAAAGCGGCGAAGACTTCGAGTTCGCTGTTTAATTTTCGTCCGCTCAATTCTTCGGCGCGTGCCTGAACTTGGGGCAGGTGTACGCGGAAAAACGGATTGACTTTGCGCTCGTGCGCCAGGCTGACAGGCAGTGTCGGCGTGTGTTCGGCTGCGGCCAAGGCCGTCTGAATGTCGATGTTGTCCGGCTCGATGTGCTGGGCAAAGCGTAGATTGGAGGCGGTGTATTCGTGCGCTGGATAAAACAGTGTTTCTTCGGGCAGCTGGTTGAATCGGTGGAAGCTGTCGTAAAGCTGCTCGATTGTGCCGGTAAATACGCGGCCGCAACCGGCGGAAAACAAGGTATCGCCGCAGAAAACGTGCAGGCCGTCTGAATTTTCCAACAGATAGCTGATGTGGCGGTCGGTATGGCCGGGGGTTGCCCAAACGGTAACCAAGCCTTCGCCAAACGGGAACTGCGTACCTGCGGTGACGGTATGCGTCGCCACGTCGATGTCGCTTTCGCCATAGATTGGGGATTCTAAAAAGCCATGGAACAAGCTTTTTGCGCCGCCGGTATGGTCGGGGTGCGGATGGGTAATCCATGTTTGCGCCAGCATCAGGCGGTTGTGGACGAGGAATTTCAAAACGGGCGTGGCATCGGATGGATCGACGCAGGCAGCATGGTTGCCTTCTTGAATCATCCAGATGTAGTTGTCGTTTAGGGCTTTAATTGGCGTGATTTTCATATGCTTTCTTCTGGTTTGGGGTTTCAGACGGCCTCTAAATAATCTTTGATATTCGGGCTTTGGCCGAACACGGCTTCATGGGCTTGATGGATGCACAGTCGGTTGAACAGCAATCTTTGGGTTTGGTCGCTGTCGATAATCCGCACTTGGCCTTGCAGTTTGGGCGCGTCGTGATGAAAGGTATTCTTAAACGCGTGCCAACGGTCGGTTTGCAGATGGACGACGGCAAACATATCGTGCGAGATATTAACGCCGACACTGAATAGCTTGGCCGAGGCTTGCAGGCAGAAACTGCTGTCGCCAAACAGGCATAGCCCCGTGTTTTCCGGATAGCGGAACAATTCGATTTTCACGGCTTCGGGTTTGGCAAAGATATTACAAAACAGCCGTTCAAACAACGACGGCTGTGCCACGCCTTCGCTCAACATACCGTAAAGTCCGCCCAGCCAATCGACATAGCCGAGAAAAGTGAAACGGTAGTCCTGTATAATGGCTTCGATGCGCTTGGGGTCGCGTTTGCTGATCAAGCGGACAAATTCAAAACCGACTTCCGGCAGCCGCGCCCGAAGTGTTTGATGTAGGCGGTGGGCAAACAGGTTTTTATGGTTGTGCGGATTGCGCAGGATACCGAGGAATTTCAGCCGTAATATCCGCCACAACGCATCCGGTACTTTGACGGTATCGGTATTTGCCGTAGTTGTTTTCAGACGGTCTGCAGGCAGGGTGCGCAGGTGGTTGCAGGCTTCTTCGTAGCCGCTTTCATGACGGTTGAACCAGCTTTCCAGATTATATTGGTTGGTGGAGTCTTCGACAAAGGTCAGCGTATAGAGGTTTTTCGCCGCCAAGTTGCCGATGATGTTGACGCTTATCGCTTCGCTGCGGTTTTGTTCTTTGCTACGGGTTTTTTCACCAGTATGGAATATTGACAAAGGCAGCTTGTAAACATTCTGATTCTGAGGGCTGACCTGCGGATTATGCGCGTGCTGCCGCTGCTCGGTTTGGGCGATGAAGTGGTGTTCCTTCGTCGGATTCGCGGTCAACAGGGCGTAAGGCTTTTCGCCGCATTCGGAAAATTCGCAATCGCTGAGGATAAAGGCTTGTCGAGTCATAATGTCAGGAAAGGCCGTCTGAATATGTCGATTATAGTTTAAAAGTGGCAATTATACAGAATGACGGCGACGAGTTTGGTCTTTATACGCAAAAGGACGCAAAAAGGTCATCTGAAAACGGATATAGCGAGGTTCGCTAAATCGTTTTCAGACAACCTTAAATCAACGGACTGTTCAACACTATTTATTCTTCTTTTTGGAAAACATGGTTGCGGTGATACTCGAAATATTTTTCGCTTTCAGGTTCGATTTTTAATTTCATATCGGGAGAAATTCCAAGCCGCTTTTGATTTTCCAGATCGATTTTCGGACTGATTTTTATCGTACCGTCGGCATCAAACGTAATCAGTCCGCTATCGAATAATGCGTCAATATTGGGTGCGAGCATCAGTCCATTGAAGGGATCTAACCTCTCTTCATTATTGCATTTGCTCCAAGGTTTGATATGGCTGGCAATAAGTAAAGACCGAACATCTAGACCTGTTAGCGGGCAGTTCGGATACAGTTCGAGTAGTTTTTGCCGGAATCTGCCTTGCCCTTGACGGGCTTTTATCAAAGTTTCAATTTCGGTTCGCTTTTCTGGATTAGTCTCGGAGGCTAAACATTCTTCGAGTTCGTCTATATTAGATTTTAAGGACAGGGTAGAAGCTACCTGAAAATTTGGTATTCCCATGAGCCGTCCTACCGGTAATCCGTTTTTCTTACAGGTTCCGCATGGAGTTAGTTCTCTCCTGTATTCATCCAGGCTCCATTTTTCAAGTTCTTCAATTGAGTTTGAGCAAACTTTGAAATATTTTCCAGTTGTGCGCCCCGGCCTTTTATTTAGTTGGTTACAATTAGCAAAATGTATTTTGGGATAATCTTTCCAAATCTTAGAAGGGTCTTTAGTTTGATCTATATTTAATACAAATCCATTTGGGTTTTCATCAATCCATTTAATATAGTCATCATCATTCGGCATGTTTTTAAAAATTACTATGTTAGACATAAGCTTCTCCAAATCTTTCTATAAATTCAATTAAGTTTATTTGTATATAGGTTCGGGACAAAAAATCTAGGCCGTCATTCCCGCGCAGGCGGGAATGACGGCGGTCGGCTCGGTCTTATACGCAAAAGAACATATAAAGGTCGTCTGAAAACAGATATAGCAGAATCCGCTAAATCGTTTTCAGACGACCTTTCTCTTTAAAGCCGAATCAAATCAGCCTGCCGGTTAACCCAAAGCCTTTCTTGCTCCGGCAAAGAGGCGGTACCAGCCGGACAATTCCGTCCAGTCTTCCGGTTTCCAGCTCATTTGTGCGGCACGGTATACGCGTTCCGGATGCGGCATCATGATGGTAACGCGGCCGTCGGCGTTGGTCACACCGGCGATGCCTTGAGGCGAGCCGTTAGGGTTTAGCGGATAAGTTTGGGTCACTTGGTTTTGGCCGTCCACATATTGCAGCGCAATGCCCAAATCGGCGGAAATATTGCCGCCGTGAAGCGCGAAGTCGGCGCGGCCTTCGCCGTGGCTGACCACGACAGGCAGGCTGGAGCCTTGCATTTCGTTCAGAATCAGGGAGGCTGATTTGGGGACGTGAACCATGCTCAGGCGCGCTTCGAACTGTTCGCTCAGGTTGCGTTTGAACTTCGGCCAGCCTGCCGTGCCGGGGATGATTTCAGCGAGGTTGCTGACCATTTGGCAGCCGTTGCACACGCCCAATGTCAGCGTGTTTGGATCGGCGAAGAAGGCGGCAAATTGGTCGCGCAGAGCAGGGTGGAACAGAATCGATTTCGCCCAGCCTTCGCCTGCACCGAGTACGTCGCCGTAGCTGAAACCGCCGCACGCCGCCAGCATTTTGAAGTCGGCAAGGTGGACGCGGCCTGCCATCAGGTCGGACATATGCACGTCGTAAGCATCGAATCCGGCGCGGGTGAAGGCGGCGGCCATTTCGATTTGTCCGTTCACGCCCTGTTCGCGCAGGATGGCGATTTTGGGTTTCGCGCCGCTGTTGACGAAAGGCGCGGCGATGTCTTCGTTCACGTCGAACTTCACGTCGGCAAACAATGCGCTGCGGTCGTTGTCGTCAATCAGGGCAAACTCACTGTCGGCGCAGGCAGGGTTGTCGCGCAGACGTTGAATGGCGTGGCTGGTTTCCTGCCATGCGCGTTGCAGGTCGGTAAGGGATTGATTGAAAATTTCTTCTCCTGCATTGATGACCATATGGCCGCTGTCGGCAAACTCTCCCAAATAGTGCAGCGTGAGATTCAGTTTCTCGCACAAATTGAAAATATATTCGTGGTCGGCAGCGTGAACAGCAATAACGGCTCCTAATTCTTCGTTAAACAGGGTAGTTAGGACAAATTTTTGCCATTCTTGAGACGAGTAATACTCGTTTTGAACGTTAATATTTTTACTTACCATTGTCAGCAGGTCGAGATTCATGCCACGGCGAGAAGCAAATGCCATTTCTGCCAGAGTCACAAACAAACCGCCGTCGCTGCGGTCGTGGTAGGCCAGCAACTTATCTTCTTGAACGAGTTGCTGAATTAACTGATAAAACGCTTTCAGATGGCCTGCATCAATATCAGGTGCTTCGCCGCCGCTTCGGTTATACACTTGAGCCAGTGCAGACCCACCCATACGGCACTTGTTGTTGCCTAAGTCAATCATCAGCAGAATAGTGAATGAATTGGCATTGTCTTTTAATACGGGCGTAACGGTTTTGCGTACGTCTTGAACTGGCGCGAACGCGGAGATAATCAGGCTCAACGGCGAGACGACAGATTTTTTCTCTTCGCCGTCCTGCCACACGGTTTTCATTGACAGGCTGTCTTTGCCTACGGGGATGCTCAGATCCAATGCCTGACAGGCTTGGGAGACGGCTTCGACGGTGCGGTAAAGTTTTTCGTCTTCGCCTTCGTTGCCGCATGCCGCCATCCAGTTGGCGGAAAGTTTGATGTTGCCGATGTCGCCGATATTGACCGCCGCGATGTTGGTAATGGCTTCGCCGATGCACATTCTGCCCGAAGCAGGCGCGTCAAACAGGGCGACAGTCGGTTTTTCTCCCATAGACATCGCTTCGCCGCGATAGGTATTGAAGCCCATCATGGTAACGGCGCAGTCGGCTACGGGGGTTTGGTATTTGCCGACCATTTGGTCGCGGTGGGTCATGCCGCCGACACTGCGGTCGCCGATGGTAATCAGGAAGTTTTTGGCTGCTACGGTAGGCAGACGCAAAACGCGGTAGGCGGCTTCGGTAATGTCGATATCGCCCGCGTTAAACGGTTTTTCAGACGGCGTAACCGTTTTGTCGGTACGCGTGGTTTTGGGCGGTTTGCCGAGCAAGACGTTCAATGGCAAATCGACGGGATTGTTGGAGAATAAATCGTCGCGTACTTTCAAATGACCATCGTCGGTCGCTGTACCGACTACGGCAAATGGGCAGCGTTCGCGTTCGCAGATGGCGCGGAAGGTCTCCAAATCTTTTTCCAAGATGGACAACACATAACGTTCTTGCGATTCGTTACACCAAATTTGCAATGGGCTGAGGCCGTGTTCTTCCAGCGGCACTTCGCGCAGTTTGAATACCGCGCCACGACCGGCATCGTTAACGAGTTCGGGGAAGGCGTTGGACAAGCCGCCTGCGCCGACGTCGTGGATGGAGATAATCGGGTTTTTGTCGCCAAGCTGCCAGCAACGGTCGATGACTTCTTGCGCGCGGCGCTCGATTTCGGGGTTGCCGCGTTGTACGGAGTTGAAGTCCAAAGATGCGTCGTTTGTGCCGGTGTTCATGGAAGAGGCCGCGCCGCCACCCAAACCGATGAGCATACCCGGGCCGCCCAGTTGGATCAGCAATGCGCCTTCGGGGATTTCGTCTTTATGCGTCTGCTGCGCCTGAATGCTGCCTAAGCCGCCTGCAATCATAATTGGTTTGTGATAGCCGCGAACCTGACCGTCGAACTTCTCTTCAAAAGTGCGGAAGTAGCCCAAGAGGTTCGGACGGCCGAATTCGTTGTTGAACGCTGCGCCGCCGATCGGGCCTTCAATCATGATGTCTAAAGGAGAAGCAATATGGCCGGGTTTACCATAGGCTTGTTCCCAAGGCTGCTCCAAGCCAGGGATATTCAGGTTGGAGACGGTAAAGCCGGTCAAGCCTGCTTTCGGACGTGAGCCTTTGCCTGTCGCGCCTTCATCGCGGATTTCACCGCCTGCACCTGTTGCCGCTCCGGCAAACGGCGCGATGGCGGTCGGGTGGTTGTGTGTTTCCACTTTCATGATGATATGGGTGTCTTCTTCGTGGAAACGGTAGCCTTGGTTTTCCGCCGCATTCGGATAGAAACGCTCGACTTTGGCGCCTTCGATTACGGACGAATTGTCTTTATAGGCAACGACTGTGCCTTCGGGATGCGCATTGTGTGTGTCGCGAATCATGCCGAAAAGGGATTTCGGTTGTTTTTCGCCGTTGAGGATGAAGTCGGCGTTGAAGATTTTGTGGCGGCAGTGTTCGCTGTTTGCCTGAGCGAACATCATCAATTCAACATCGGACGGATTGCGGTTTAAAGCCTGATAGTTTTCAACCAGATAATCGATTTCGTCGGCTGAAAGCGCCAAGCCCATTTCAGTATTGGCTTTAACCAATGCCTCTTTACCGCCGCCCAATACATCTACGCTGGAGAAGGTTTCCGATTGGATGTGGTGGAACAGTTGCGCCGCTGCATCGATGTCAGTCAACACGCTTTCGGTCATGCGGTCGTGCAATAGGGCTGCCCATTGTTGTTTTTGCCCGTCGGTAAGTGCGCCTTCCAACCATACGGCCATGCCGCGTTCGATACGTTCAATGCCTTCCAAACCGCAGTTTTCGGCGATATTGGTTGCTTTGGAAGCCCAAGGCGAAATGGTGCCCAAACGGGGCGTTACCAAAAATAAATGCAAGCCTTCGCGCGCTTTGGGCGTTTGTTCAACGCTTTGCGCCGCCAGTAAGGCTTGCAGTTTTTCGACTGTCGCGGCATCAAGTGCTTTTTCGCTACCGACAAAATACCAAAATTCGCTGCTTAATTTGACTTCGGGCAGGCCGAGTGCGGCTGCTTTTTGAAAGAGTTTTTCAACACGGAAATCGGAAAGGGCGGTTACACCGCGCAAGGGCAGAACAACAGACATGGATTCAGCTCACAAAATGCAGTTGGGGAATCCGTTATTATACCTGAAAAATGCGATTTTGCTTGTGAATTTATACTTGAAATGTTGACAATTTTTACTTGTAAATTGAAGGAGAATGGGAGCAATCGTGTCGCTTGATTTTTTATTTTGTACCTGATTATTCGATTATTTTTGTTTATTTTTGAAGAATCGAGAGAAGTGGGGACGGATAGGCGTAAAGGTATAAAGTAAAAATTATTTAATTGTTGTCTTTGACATTTTGCTGACAATAAGGCCGTCTGAAAGATTGCTTTCAGACGGCCTTGCTTTATCCCTTTCTTTTGTTTCCCAGCATATCCAGCAAACCAGCCAGATTGCTTTTTCCTTCTTCCTTGCTCACAATCGGCTCGCCGCCTTTGCGGCCTAAAATCTTGATGTCTTCCTGCGGCATTTCGTCTATGAAGCGGCTCGGCTCGGGGAATTGCCATGTGCCTTGCTTTTTGCGTTTGAGGCAGTGGGTCAGCGTAAGTTGGCGTTTGGCGCGGGTAATGCCGACGTACATCAGACGGCGTTCTTCCTCGACGTTGTCTTCTTCTATGCTGTCATTGTGCGGCAAGATGCCTTCTTCGCAACCGACAAGGAAAACGTAGGGGTATTCCAAGCCTTTGGAAGCGTGCAGGGTCGAAAGTTTAACGGCATCGACTTCTTCTTCGCTTTTGCCCTCCAAAAGCGTCATCAGGGCGATGGTTTGGGCAAGCTCGATGATGTTTTTGCCGTCTTGCTCGCCTTTGCGTTCCAGCCAGCCGGTCAGGTCGGTAACGTTGCGCCATTTGATTTCGCCTGCTTTGCCTTCTTCGTTGGCCAACAGGTGGTTTTCGTAGTCGATTTCTTTCAGCAGGTTATGGATAAGCTCGCCTGCTTCGCTGGTTTCGGCTTTGGCGCGGTAGCTTTCAATCATATCCATGAAGGCTTGCAGGTGTTGGCGGTTGGTATTGTTCAACAGGGCAAGCGCTTCTTCGGTTTGCGCGGCTTCATACAGGCTGCATTCGTGTTCGTGCGCGTAGGTGTTGAGCTTGCCCAGCGTTACGTCGCCGATGCCGCGTTTGGGCGTGGTGACGGCGCGCAAGAAGGCAGGATCGTCGTTGGGGTTGGCAAGCAGGCGCAAATAGGACAAAACGTCTTTGATTTCGGCTTTGTCGAAAAAACTCTGCCCGCCGGAGAGTTGGTAGGGAACGCGCGCGCTGCGCAAGGCTTCTTCAAAAATCCGCGCCTGATGGTTGCCG
This sequence comes from Neisseria sp. HMSC058F07, assembly GCF_001810035.1. Lineage (NCBI taxonomy): Bacteria > Pseudomonadati > Pseudomonadota > Betaproteobacteria > Neisseriales > Neisseriaceae > Neisseria > Neisseria sp. HMSC058F07. Next base: position 586,853 of record NZ_KV799706.1, read on the forward strand.
CGGTATAACACGGCGAAATCGGCGTATTGGGTTTTGTCGCCGCCGACCAGCTTCTGCTTGACGATTTGGCTGACAACCCAGTCGGCTTCGTGCTGCTCGCTTTGACAGGCAACGACTTTGACGATTTCGCCTTCGCCAAACTGCGACCAAAGTTTTTTGGTAAAGAGTTTGGGGTTGTTTTCGATGACTTTGTTGGCGATTTTGAGAATCCGCGCAGTGGAGCGGTAGTTTTGCTCCAGTTTGATGACCTTCATCTGCGGATAGTCTTCCTGCATTTTGCGCAGGTTTTCCATGTTCGCGCCGCGCCATGCGTAGATGGACTGGTCGTCATCGCCGACGGCGGTAAACATCCCTTCCGCGCCGGTCAAGAGCTTCATCAGGGTGAATTGGCAGGTGTTGGTGTCTTGGCATTCATCAACCAGCAGATAACGCAGCCGCCGCTGCCATTTGTTGCGCACTTCGCTGTTTTGCTGCAACAGCACGGCGGGCAGGCGGATTAAGTCGTCGAAGTCCACCGCCTGATAGCTTTGCAGGGTTTCCTGATAACTGGCATAGACACGCGCTGTTTGCTGTTCCCACACATTAGAGGCCGTCTGAACTACCTCTTCAGGCGTTTTTAAATCGTTTTTCCAAAGGGAAATCTGGTGCTGCGCTTTGAATAAGGCTTCTTTTCCTGTACCGCCCAAAAGTTCGCCGATGATTTTCGCGCTGTCGGTAGAGTCGAGGATGGAAAAGTTTTTTTTGTAACCGATTTGGTTCGCCTCTTCGCGCAAAATCTTCATGCCCAAAGAGTGGAAGGTGCAAATCGTCAGCCCGCGCATTTGCGATTTGGGCAGCATTTTGGCAACGCGTTCCTGCATTTCCGTAGCGGCTTTATTGGTGAAGGTAATCGCGGCAACGGTATGCGGCAGATAGCCGATATTGACAATCAAATGCTTGATTTTTTGCGTAATCACGCCGGTTTTACCGCTGCCTGCGCCGGCAAGGACGAGCAGGGGGCCGCCAAGATATTGGACTGCGGCTTGCTGTTGGGGGTTGAGTTTCATTGAAGGGGAAGACGGGTAATGTGGGGAGCAATTATACAACAAGGCCGTCTGAAATTTTCAGACGGCCTTGGGCGTTTTTTAGAGTAACCCCTATGAAAAATATTTTAATTTGCCTTTGAAGTCTTCCAGTTTTTCGTAGCCTTTTTGCGCCATGATGGCTTTTAATTCAAGGGAAATCCGTTCGAAAATGCCCACGCCTTGCTGGTGTAGCGCCGTGCCGATCTGCACCATGCTTGCGCCGCACAAGATGTGTTCAAACGCATCACGGCCGCTATAAACGCCGCCTGTTCCGATGACTTGGATAGACGGATCCAGTCTTTGATAGAACGCATGGACATTGGCAAGTGCGGTCGGTTTGATGTATTGGCCACCTATGCCGCCGAAGCCGTTTTTCGGGCGGATAACAACGGATTCGTCCTCGATATACATGCCGTTGCCGATGGAGTTGACACAGTTGACAAATTTTAAGGGATGGCGGTTGAACACTTCCGCCGCTTGATCGAAATGGACGATATCGAAATATGGCGGCAGTTTGACGCCTAAAGGTTTATCGAAGTAGCTGAAGGCTTCGCTCAAAATCCGCTCGGTGGTTTCAAAATCATAGGCGATTTGCGGCTTGCCGGGGACGTTTGGGCAGGATAGGTTGAGTTCGGTAATGCCGTTGAATCCGCTGTTTTGCACCTTTTCCAGCAGGATATGTGTTTCGCCGGGCGACAGACCGACCAGTGATAGGAAAAATGTCCGTTCCGGCTGAGACTCTTGAAGGGTAAGCAGGTAATCCAGATAGTAATCAATGCCTTGATTCGGCAAACCCATCGAATTGATGCTGCCGAGAGGCACGTCCCGATAACGCGGTTCGGGGTTGCCTTGACGAGGGGTAAGCGTAGCAGTTTTGGTAATGAAAGTGCCTGCCGAAGACTGTCTGACCGCTTCCAATTCCTCAACAGTCATGCACGACACACCAGCCGCATTCATCAGGCAGTTGTCAAAAGAAAAACCGGCGATTTGTGTTTTCAACGATACCATCTCCTGCTCCTTTTCTTCGTAAAATCAAATTGTTTGACAAGCGTAACACGAAGAAGCGGTACGATTTTTAACAAACATCAAATGACAAAGCATGTAGGCGGATGTTGTTTTCAATATTGAAAAAAGGCCGTCTGAAAAACTCAAACGGTCTTTTAGACGGTCTTCGCTATATGGCATCAATTAGGGAATAAAAGCTGTCGGCTGATTTGGATATTGGGTTTTGAAAATCAGGCCAACCATTCGGCCAAGGCCGCTTCAAAACGTTTCAAGCCTTCGGCCATGTCTTCATCGTTCAGCAGCAGGCTGGGGGCGAAGCGCACGACATTGGCGCCGGCAACCAGTACCATCAGGCCGTGTTTTAAAGCGGCGGCGGTGATTTCAGATGCCTTGCCTGCGTATTTGTCTGCCAACACGCAGCCGAGCAGCAAGCCCATGCCGCGGACTTCTTTAAATACGCCGGTTTTTTCGCCTATTTCACGCAAGGCCGTCTGAAGTTTTTGGCCTTGTTGTTTAACGTGTGCCAATGTTTCGGGCGCATTGATGATGTCAAACGCACGGCTGCCGACCGCACACGCCATCGGATTGCCGCCAAAGGTCGAGCCATGTGTTCCGGGGCCGAAGGTTGGGGCGATTTTATCGGTGGTCAGAATCGCGCCAATCGGGAAGCCGCCACCCAAGGCTTTGGCGGAGCTGATGATGTCGGGTGTGATGCCGTAATACTCGTAGGCAAACAGTTTGCCCGTATGACCCATGCCGGTTTGCACTTCGTCCAAAATCAGCAAGGCGCCGTGTTTGTCGCATAAACGGCGTGCGGCTTGCAGATATTCTTGGGTGGCAGGCAGGATACCGCTTTCACCTTGAATCGGCTCGATAATCACGGCGCAGGTTTTGTCGCTGATGGCTGCTTCCAATGCGGCAACATCATTGAAGGGAACGTGGGTAATGCCGGCCGGAAGCGGCGCGTAGTCTTTGCTGTATTTGGGCTGGCCGCCGACGGATACGGTAAACAGGGTGCGGCCGTGGAAGCTGTTGAGGCAGGAGATGATTTCGGTTTTGTGTTCGCCAAAATGATCGCGGCCGTATTTGCGCGCCAGTTTCAGTGCGGCTTCATTGGCTTCCGCGCCGGAATTGCAGAAAAACACTTTGTCGGCAAAGGTGTTTTCGACCAGTTTTTTGGCCAATTCTTGCGCCGGTTGGGTGGTGTAGATATTAGAAATGTGCCAGAGCTTTTGCGACTGCTCGGCCAAGGCTGCGACCAAATCGGGATGGCAATGGCCTAGCGCGTTCACAGCAATACCGCCTGACAGGTCAATGTATTCTCGTCCTTCGGTATCCCAAACCCGGCTGCCGAGCGCGCGTTCCGGAATCATGGGGGCGAATGAGAAATTGGGCGTCAGGTAGTTTTGCATGTTCTTTTCCTTTTGATATTGTCAACAATTTCTTCAATTATGCGCCTATTGATTGAGAGATTCAATATGGTAATCAGGCCGTCTGAAAACTGGCTTTCAGACGGCCTGATGCTTATTTATGCTTGATTTCCCAGCATTGATGGATTTTTTTGTTGCGGAAATCGTCGGGAACGGACTGCTTGGAAATGTCTTTGACGGTGTATTGTTCCGCGACCGAATCGTCCAACACAAAACTGCGCAGGTTGTTGGAGAAATACAGAATGCCGTCTGAAGCGAGCAGGCTCATTGCGCCGTCAATCAGCTTTTTATGGTCGCGCTGGATGTCGAGGATGTCGAGCATCTTTTTGCTGTTGGAAAAGCTGGGCGGGTCCATGACGATCAGGTCGAACTTTTTGCCTTCGTCTGCGGCATTTTGCAGGTATTGGAACACGTCGGCGCGGACGATTTTGTGTTGCTCAAGGTCGATGCCGTTGAGTTCGAAATTGCGTTTTGCCCACTCCAGATAAGTATTCGATAAATCGACGGTTTCGCTGGATACTGCACCCCCGGTTGCGGCATAGACGGTGAAGCTGCCTGTGTAGGAAAACAGGTTGAGGAAGCGTTTGCCCGCTGCGGTGTCGCCGACCTTTTTGCGCGTATTTCGGTGGTCGAGGAAAAGGCCGGTATCGAGGTATTTGTCGAGGTTGACCCAAAACTTGCGGCCGTTTTCAGTGATGACGAAATCGTCGCCGGTTTTGCCGGTTTTTTCGTATTGCTGCAAGCCTTTTTGACGTTCTCGGCGTTTGAGGTGGATTTGTTCGGGCGCAAAACCGGTCACAAAACCAATAGCTTCCAATACATCGGCAAGCCATGCTTCGTATTCTTCGGGCTGCATCAGCCAGCCGGTATCGTATTCCTGAAGATGGATTTGGTCGCCGTAAACATCGACGGCAAAGGGAAATTGGGGAATATCGCGGTCGTAAATGCGCCAGGCTTCGATATTGTTGCGTTTGGCCCATTTCATAAGATGTTTGATGTTTTTGCCCAAGCGGTTGGCAAAGGGGGTAATGTCGGTCATGGTTTTCAGACGGCCTTATTGGGGAAGTTTCCAGAATTGATCAGTAGGGACGTAGGCGTGGCGGTCAAGCATATAGAGAATTGTATCGTCAGGCGCAACTATGGTGGCACGGTCGGTCTTGCCTTTAAACGGGAACACGATTCGTGCTTCCGAGGCGTTTTTGATGTCGATGCCGTAGCTGGTTCTGCCGCTTTCTAATTTGTATTGGTTTTGAGTGTATTCGTAAACGGTTTCTTTGCCTTTTTCGTCTTTGACAGTAAAGCTTTTTTCGGCAAAGGTGATTTCGGCTTTGCTACCGTCGGACGCAACGGCCTTCCATTCGCCGCGATAACTCTCCGAGCCACTGCACGCGCCAAGCAACAGGGCGGCAGCAAGTGCAGGTAATAAGGCGGTTTTGAAAAACTTCATGTCGGATTCATCCGTGCTGATTCAATAAAACGGCATTATAGCTTGATTTTGCACTCGCAGCCTGTTTTGCTTGACCTGGGCGGTTTTCTCCTTTATTATCCGCCCTTCGCCTTTTGATACGAAGCCATCGTCATCCAACCTAAACCGCCGTTTCGGGCGCGTTTCTTTTATTGCTTGCATATTTGCAAAGCCTTTTCTGTGCAGGTTGTCGTCGATGTTAACCACAAGCAAGATGCTTGCGACAACCCTGTAACTTCACATTTCCCGTATCGTTACTTTCCTTTGCTTCAGGTCGTCTGAAATTGTTCAGGCGTGCGCGTTGTTGTCTCTTAGGATAGATATGTCTATTAAATTTGCCGATTTGAACCTTGATAAAAACATTTTGTCTGCCGTAAGCAGCGAGGGTTATGAAAGCCCGACCCCGATTCAGGCGCAAGCGATTCCGTTTGCTTTGGACGGCCGCGACATTATGGCTTCGGCACAAACCGGTTCAGGCAAAACTGCAGCCTTCCTGCTGCCGACTTTGCAAAAACTGACCAAACGCAGCGAAAAACCGGGCAAAGGTCCGCGCGCTTTGGTATTGACCCCGACCCGCGAACTGGCGGCTCAGGTAGAAAAAAATGCACTGGCGTATGCTAAAAATATGCGTTGGTTCCGTACTGTCAGCATTGTCGGCGGTGCATCTTTCGGCTACCAAACCCGTGCCCTGAGCAAACCGGTTGACCTGATTGTCGCCACTCCGGGCCGTCTGATGGACTTGATGCAGAGCGGTAAAGTTGATTTTGAACGTTTGGAAGTGCTGATTCTGGACGAAGCCGACCGTATGTTGGACATGGGCTTTATCGACGACATCGAAACCATCGTTGAAGCAACGCCGAGCGACCGTCAGACTTTGTTGTTCTCCGCCACTTGGGACGGCGCGGTGGGCAAACTGGCGCGCAAACTGACCAAAGACCCTGAAACCATCGAAGTTGAGCGTGTGGACGATCAAGGCAAAATCGAAGAGCAGCTGTTGTACTGCGACGATATGCGCCATAAAAACCGCCTGCTCGACCACATTTTGCGCGATGCCAATATCGACCAATGCGTGATCTTTACATCCACCAAAGCCATGACCGAAGTCATTGCGGATGAGTTGTACGAAAAAGGTTTTGCCGCCAACTGCCTGCACGGCGATATGCCGCAAGGCTGGCGTAACCGCACGCTGATGGACTTGCGCAAAGGCCGCTGCAAAATTTTGGTTGCCACCGACGTTGCCGCACGCGGTATCGACGTACCAACCATTACCCACGTTATCAACTACGACTTGCCGAAACAGGCTGAAGACTACGTTCACCGTATCGGCCGTACCGGCCGCGCAGGCCGCACCGGTATTGCGATTACTTTTGCCGAAGTGAACGAATACGTCAAAGTACACAAAATTGAAAAATACATCGGCCGTAAATTGCCTGAGCTGACCATCGAAGGCATGGAGCCGACACGCAAACGCAAATCTGCCGGCGCTAAACCGAAAGGCAAAGGCGGCTGGGGCGATCGTAAATCCGGCGGCTGGCGCGGCGATAAGAAACCGGCTAAAGAAGGTTTCGGCGGTAAAGCTCGCGGCGAAGGCCATAAAAAAGACGGTTTCAAGAAAGATGGCTTTAAGAAAGATGGTTTCAAAAAAGCTGATGGTTTCAAAAAAGGCGGCGAAGGCTTTAAAGGCAAGCGTAAGTCTAACGACAGCTTTGGCGGCAAACACAAAAGAGGTTGATTTTTTCAATCTTAAGGCCGTCTGAAAAAGACATAAGGGCGTGTGAAGACACGCCCTTTTTTATGGTTTCAAGTTTTCGCATATAAAAAAGCGCGGGATTGATCCCACTCTTTTTTCAGACGGCCTTCTTACAAAGCAGCCAATACGGCATCGCCCATTTCGGAGCAGGAAACCAGTTTGGTACCTTCTTCGTAAATGTCGCCGGTACGCAAGCCTTGTTGCAGTACTTTTTGTACGGCGTTTTCAACTTGTTGCGCGCGGGCTTCGTCGTTCAGGCTGTAACGCAGCAGCATGGCAAGAGACAATACGGTCGCCAGCGGATTGGCTTTGTTTTGACCGGCAATGTCGGGAGCTGAGCCGTGAGATGGTTCGTACAGGCCTTTGCCGTTTTCGTCCAAAGAAGCAGAAGGCAGCATACCGATGGAACCGGTCAGCATGGAGGCTTCGTCGGAGAGGATGTCGCCGAAGATGTTGCCGGTGGCAATCACGTCAAATTGTTTGGGCGCGCGTACTAACTGCATGGCGGCGTTGTCGACGTACATATGGGAAAGCTCGACATCAGGGTATTCTTTGCCGATTTCTTCAAAGATTTCGCGCCACAGTTCGGTGGTTTCCAAAACGTTGGCTTTGCCTACGGAGCAGACTTTTTTGCTGCGTTTTTGGGCAGATTGGAAGGCAACGTGGGCGATGCGGCGGATTTCGCTTTCGCTGTATTTCATGGTGTTGTAGCCTTCGCGTTCGCCGTTTTCTAAAACACGGATGCCGCGCGGTTCGCCAAAATAAATATCGCCGGTCAGTTCGCGTACGATAAGGATGTCGAGGCCGGCTACGATTTCCGGTTTCAAAGTAGAAGCATTGGCCAGCTCTTTATACAAAATGGCAGGGCGCAAATTAGCAAACAGATTCAAGTCTTTACGAATGGCCAACAAGCCGCGTTCAGGGCGCAGCGGACGGTCGAGATTATCGTATTGAGGAGAACCGACTGCACCAAGCAAGACAGCATCGGCTTTACGGCAAAGGTTTTGCGTGAATTCTGGATAAGGATGGCCGTATTCGTCATAGGCTTCGCCGCCCAAAGGTGCGTATTCGTAGCTGACATCCAAACCTTGTTCGATAAGTTTGTCGAGTACACGGACGGTTTCTGCAACGATTTCAGGGCCGATGCCGTCGCCGCGCAAGATAGCGATATGTTTGGTCATTTCGGGTTTCCTTATGAGAAGGTTTTAGGTAAAGGGCAGGTCGTCTGTTTTTCAGACGGCCTTAAATCAATTTGCTCTGAAAACGCTGATTGTACCATTATGGTACTGGTAAAGCTGGGTAGAAATCGCGTAGGCAGAATCTTCAAATGCCTGCAGGGCAATATTCGCCATCGCCTGCAAAGCCTCTTCATCGGACGGGCTGCAAACGAGCAGGGCGTTGCGTGCCGGGACTGCAAAAACAGGGTTGGCCGGCAGCATAGAATCGTCTTTAAGTACTTCGTCCAAAAGCAAAATCAGGGAAGCATCATAGTCGTTATCCAAATGGATTTGAGCCAATGACCAACCTTCAGCATGATGAATTTGGACATGTCCATTCATCTGTTGGCGCAAATTATCCATGGCGGTACGATACAAGGCGTCTTCATCTTCAATACCGGCCTCTTTCATATGCTCACGATTGAGTGTATGCATGGATTCTTCCGTATCCACCATATAAAGCAACATGATATCGCCGGCAATTGGTTTGTATACCAGGTAATCGGTAGGCTCGTCTTCGTCCGTATTTGTAATCAGTCTGACGTTTTCCAGATAAATTGTATTTTTAATCGTCGGAAGAATTTGTTGTGCTGAAACACTGGCATCAGAGTCCTGAAGCTTATCGATAACCGCTAAATTGGCTGCAACAATAGCTTCCAAGGCCTCGGGATTTTGCAGATAACTTGTGTAATGGTTGCTCAAATATGTGCTGAACGATGCTTCATCGTCTTCGGAAAACTGGACAATGATGGGCGAAGACGCAATATTTTCACCCCAGTCGATTTTCGCCTCAAGATCCAATTCTTCTTGGATGCGACGGGCAAAGTATTCGACAAATTCCTGCCAAGTCATTAATTTAGGTTTGGAGCGGAACAACCTGCTGAAAAAAGACATATTGTGTCCTGAATAAGGGGATAAGGCCGTCTGAAAAATTATAGACGTTCGGTTTCAACACGGATTTTAAAAACGACTTTGCGTATGTTCGGCCTGTCGCCAACCAATGGGGCATGCGCATCATTCGGGAAGAATAGCGTAAATTCACCTGGCTCCAAGGTCAGCCAGGTTTCCGGCTCGCAGTCGAAAAATTCGATATCGCGCTTTTCGTTGTAGCCTAAACCGTTTTTCAGACGGCCTCTGTCTATCCAGCCATATGTTTCGCTGCCATCAATCGGCGTTTGAATATCAATATGTTTTAAGTGCGCTTCAGGCTGGGCTTCTCCCTTAGTCCTCATCGGCTCGCTACCGATAAAAATACGGATATTGGGATTCTCGCATGGTACTTGGCCGTCCGGCAGCTTGGCAAAATTTAGGGTCTGCAACAGATGGAAGGCTTCGGCAAAGTCGGGATGCAAGGCAGCGTAGCGGGTGGCATTGCTTATGGTGTCGGTAATCATGGTGTGGTTAGGTAGAAATTAAACTTCAGGATGTGAAGAATACGTTTTAAGGACGCTTTATTGAGATTATGACAACAAGGCCGTCTGAAAGGGCTTTTTATGGAGTTGTGTTTTGCAGATTCAAAGTGGAAGCATAATGTTCAGCAATAGGAATACGCTTGCGGCTGACTTGGTTTATATCGCTGCCTTCTTCAGCCCATAAAAACGGAAAGAACGTGTAAACGCTGTCGCCATTCAAATCATGGATTTCTTCGCGCCAATTTTCCCAACGCAGGTTTTCGTAAAACAACTGTAAATCGCCGGTCAATGCCCAATTTAAGAAGTCGCCATAACCTTTACCGCAATCTTCCCATTCCAGTGTATCCGGTGGTAGGTAGAAAACATTACCTACTTTGCCATTCAATCCTCCGCCATTAATCGCAAAATAGCCTCCAGCAACATCATCGGCAAACAGATAATAGGGAGCAGGGCCTGCTGGCTCGGATTGTGTACGGTTTAGATTCCAACTTCCCAAACCACGAGGTAGCTTCGCGCTGCTAGAACCAAGTATCCGTAACCAGCCGTCATCGATAAGGATACCGCCGGTTTCATAAACGACAGCACCCATAAACGAACGTATCGTTACTTGGGTTTTGACAAGTTCTTCCTTTGCCTTTTCAAGCGTACGTGGCAGAACTTCAACGCTGTTTACCGCTTCTGTAAGCCACTCTTGAATCAATGGCCACGCAGGGTCTTGGGTTTGGATTAATTCGTCGAATGATCTCATGGTCTATCCCAAAACATTCAGTAAAGGCCGTCTGAAACACTTAAATTTTTCAGACGGCCTTTTGTATGTCAACCGTTAAACAGCCAAGGCTGGCTTTGGCGGCGTTTTTCTTCGAAGGCGTGAATTTCGTCAGCGTGTTGCAGGGTCAGGCCGATTTCGTCCAAGCCGTTTAAGAGGCAGTGTTTGCGGTGTTCGGTAACGTCGAATGTGAATGTTTCGCCGCTAGGGGTGGTCAGGGTTTGCTCGGCAAGGTCGATGGAGAGCTGATAGCCTTCGTTGGCTTCAACTTCTTTGAAAAGCTGGTCAACCTGTTCTTCTGTCAAAACTATAGGCAAAAGGCCGTTTTTGTAGCAGTTGTTGAAGAAGATGTCGGCGAAGCTGGGGGCGATGACGGCGCGGAAGCCGTAGTCGTCCAATGCCCAAGGGGCGTGTTCGCGTGAAGAGCCGCAACCGAAGTTTTTACGCGTCAACAGGATTTGTGCGCCTTGATAGCGTGGCTGGTTCAGGGAGAAATCAGGATTCAACGGGCGTTTGCTGTTGTCCATGCCAGGTTCGCCGTGGTCGAGGTAACGCCATTCATCAAAGGCATTGGGGCCGAAGCCGCTGCGTTTGATGGATTTCAGAAATTGTTTGGGGATGATGGCATCGGTGTCGACGTTGCTGCGGTCGAGCGGGGCAACGATGGCGGTAATTTTGGTAAAGGCTTTCATGTCAGATTCTTATAGTAATAATGGGAAATTATTTTATGGCTATTCGGGTTAGCGTGTGCTGTGCAAACCGATTCGGTTGCCTTCTGTGTCTTCGATAAATGCTGCAAAGCCGTTGGCAATGCGGAATTTCTCTTGTAACAGTTTGCCGCCTGCTTCAACGGCTTTTTCTGCTGTTTCGGCGCAATTCGGGCAATTAAAGAAAATGGTTGTACCGCCGTGGCCGGGCTGGGCATTGCTGTCGTGCCAAATCATGCCGGCCGTACCGTGTTGGGTGTAATCGGCTGGGAAAATGATGAAACGGAATCCGTTGCCGCCAACGTCTTGCAGGGGCTTACCGAATACGGATTCGTAAAAGGCTTTGGCGCGATCCAAATCATGAGCATGAATACCAAACCAGCTTGACGGATTACTCATTGTTTCTTCCTTTGCTTTGAATCGTGAAAATGTCTGAAAAATTAATAATGTATCAGGCCGTCTGAAACGGAGTCAGGAGCTTCAGACGGCCTGATTTACCGAATTATTCGGTAGCGGCTTCGATTTTTTCTCCAACATGGCTCATGCCGCGGCCTACTGCATTGCCGCCTTTTTTAACGGCTTCGCCGGTTTTGTCGGCAACGTGTTCTGCCGTTTCTTTGGTTTTATCGGCTACACGCTCGGCAGTCTCTTTGGTTTTGTCCCAATTGCGGTTGGTATCGTCTTTTGCACCGGACCAAGTGCTGGAACAAGCTGACAGGATGAGGGCTGCGGCAGCTAATGCAAACAGTTTTTTCATACTAGATTCCTTTCAAGTTATCAATGATTAAGAAGGTTTTCGGACGTTTTTCGCAATACAATAGGAAAACTTACTTGAGCAAGGTATTGTTTCAGACGGCCTGATCAATAAAGGCCGTCTGAAAATACTTTAAGCCATAGTGCGGATATCGGTAAAGTAGCCGGTCACTGCGGCTGCGGCTGCCATGGCAGGGCTGACGAGGTGGGTGCGTCCGCCGTTGCCTTGACGGCCTTCAAAGTTACGGTTGGAAGTAGAGGCACAACGTTGTCCCGGGGTCAGGCGGTCGGCATTCATGGCGAGGCACATAGAGCAACCCGGCTCGCGCCATTCAAAACCGGCTTCTATAAACACTTCGTGCAAGCCTTCTTTTTCTGCCTGCTCTTTAACCAAACCGGAGCCGGGGACAATCAATACGCGTTGTACATTGTCCGCTTTTTTGCGGCCTTTGGCGATAGCGGCGGCTTCGCGCAAGTCTTCGATACGGCTGTTGGTGCAAGAACCGATAAAGACGATATCGACAGGGATTTCGTTTAATGGCGTACCGGCTTCCAAACCCATGTATTCAAGGGCGCGTTCCATGCCGCTGCGTTTGACCGGATCGGCTTCTTCGGCAGGATTAGGCACTTTGCCGCTGATGTCTAAAACCATTTCAGGCGAGGTGCCCCAAGTTACTTGAGGCTCGATGTCTTCGGCTTTGAAGTGGTATTCTTTATCAAATACGGCACCTTCGTCAGACACCAGCGTACGCCAGTACTCGACGGCTTTGTCCCACGCTTCGCCTTTAGGTGCGAAAGGTTTGCCTTTTACATAGTCGATGGTGGTTTGGTCGACGGCAACCATGCCTGAGCGCGCACCGGCTTCGATCGCCATATTGCACAAGGTCATGCGGCCTTCCATAGAAAGGCTGCGGATGGCTTCGCCGCCAAACTCGATGGCGTAGCCCGTACCGCCTGCCGTACCGATTTGGCCGATGATGTAAAGTGCCACGTCTTTGGCAGTAACACCGGGTTTCAGACGGCCTTCAACGGAAATCAGCATAGATTTGGATTTTTTTGCGGTAATGCACTGGGTCGCCATGGTGTGTTCGACTTCGGAAGTGCCGATACCGTGCGCCAATGCGCCGAATGCGCCGTGGGTAGAAGTGTGCGAGTCGCCACAAACGACGGTCATGCCGGGCAGGGTAGCGCCTTGCTCCGGGCCCATAACGTGCACGATGCCTTGGCCTTTATCCATAAACGGGAAGTAGGCGAGTGCGCCAAACTCTTTAATGTTTTTGTCCAAAGTATCGACTTGCAGTTTGGAAATCGGATCTTGGATACCTTTGTCCCAGTCGCCGGTCGGGGTGTTGTGGTCGGCTGTGGAGACCACGCTGTCGATACGCCAGAGTTTGCGGCCGGCCATTTTCAAGCCTTCAAATGCTTGCGGGCTGGTTACTTCGTGAACCAGGTGGCGGTCGATGTAAAGCAGGACAGTGCCGTCTTCTTCTTCGCGGACAACGTGGCTGTTCCAAAGTTTATCGTAAAGGGTTTGTGCGCTCATGATGAGTATTCTTTGCTATTGGTAGGTATGAATGATGGTTTGCGTTTATGGGCGGATTTTAGGCTTTTTATAGGGGCTGCGCAATAGAAATTTGTCCAATTTTTAAAATTTGTCGCAAAGTTTCAAAAACGCTTATCAAAAATTGGACAAATTGTAGAATTGTTAACAAAAAGATGCATCTTATCTGAAAGAATGCTTGTCGAAATGCACTAAAAAGTTCTATCATTCTCACTCAACATCCACACTTACCAAGAGGTATAGAGAATGAAATTACCGGTAATGGCTCCTGAGCATCTGACTCAATTACGGGAATTTGAGAAAAAAGTCCTTGCCAATCATGCCAAAATCGAAGCATGGTTCCGTTCGCATTGGAACGAACACCGTCCGCCGTTTTATGGCTCGGTTGACATCCGTAATGCCGGTTACAAAATTTCATCTATCGATATGAACCTGTTTCCGGGCGGCTTCAATAATTTGAATCCCAACTTTATCCCGCTGGCGGCGGTTGCCGCGCAAGATGCGGTACAGCGCGCATGTGAAACGGCAAAATCCGTATTGATTATTCCTGAAAACCACACGCGCAACACATTCTATCTGCAAAACGTTTACGCCCTCAGCGAGATTTTGCGTTCGGCAGGATACGAAGTGCGCTTGGGCAGCTTGAATCCTGAAGTGACTGAGCCAACCGAGTTTGAAACCGCATTAGGCAACAAAATTTTGCTTGAACCTTTATTGCGTACCCGTGAGCGTGTACATCTTGCCGACGGTTTCTCGCCTTGCGTTGTTTTGTTGAACAATGACTTGTCTGCGGGTGTTCCTGAAATCCTTAAAGGTATCAACCAAACCGTTTTGCCTCCATTGCACGGCGGCTGGACGACTCGCCGTAAAACCGAACATTTCGGCGCGTACAACCAAGTTGCTGCCGACTTTGCCAAGTTGATTGATATCGACGAATGGCAAATCAATCCTTATTTTGAAAAAATCAGCGGTTTGGATTTCCAAGAGCGTGAAGGCGAGGATGCGTTGGCAGACGCGGTAGAACGCGTATTGGCGAAAATTCAAGCCAAATACGATGAATTGGGCATTACCGACCAGCCTTTCGTTATTGTGAAAGCCGATGCAGGTACTTATGGCATGGGCGTGATGAGCGTTAAATCTGCGGATGAAGTGCGCGGCTTGAACCGTAAAAACCGCAACAAAATGGCGAAAGTCAAAGAGGGTTTAGAAGTTAGCGAAGTCATTGTCCAAGAAGGTATTTATACCTACGAAACCATGAACGGCGCCGTGTGTGAACCTGTCGTTTATATGATGGACCGTTTCGTTATCGGCGGTTTCTTCCGTGTACACGAAGGCCGTGGTGCAGACGAAAACCTCAACGCCGGCGGCATGGTATTCGTCCCGCTGTCCAACAGCATCCCCACCGGCAGCGGCGACAATTCCCAAGAAGCGCCCGAAGCCTGCAAGCGCGTATTTGAACAATGGGACTCGCTCGGCATGCCACGTTCTGAAAAAGACTGCGACGTCGACAATGAACACAACCGCCTCTACGTTTACGGCGTAATGGCGCGCCTGTCCTTGCTTGCTGCCGCATTGGAATTGGAGAAAACCGCGCCTCAAGCCTAATAAAGCATAAAGCGTTGATCGATATTGTCAGGCCGTCTGAAAATTTGTTTTCAGACGGCCTTTTCTGTCTGTACAATTCATTCTAACTAAAAAACATGATTTATTTTTATGAGCAAACCAGCCAATCCAGTTGAGACAACCGACAATCTGCAAGACCAAACCATGCAGCGCAGCAATACCGACAATGCGCCGCGTTCTGCTATCCATCAAACCTTGTATTCCGCCGATACCTTTGTTCAGCATGATTATCTTGCCGGAAAAAATTTGCCCGATATTGCCCATCCGCAAGAAGGTCAAATCAACTGGCTGCATTTTGTCGGTATTAATGATGTCGTCTTGCTCAAACACGCGCTTGAACCTTATGGTATTCATGAGCTAGTTATTGAAGATATTCTCAGCCGCAAGCAGCGTCCGAAAATCGAAGACTACGGCAACTATGTATTTACTGCCGCACAGGTATACCACTATACCTCTACGGGCAAACTCCATTCTGACCAAGTGTATGTGATTATCGGCAAAGATTTTGTGTTGTCTTTCCAACAAAAACCGTTGGGCTTGTTCAGCCATCTCCGTCGGCAGATGCACGAAAATCCGCACAATATTTTGAACAAAAATACGGCGTTTCTTGCTTATTGCCTGCTTGACCGTATTGTGGACGACTATTTCATTGTTTTGGAGTCATACAACAACCGCGTCGAAGTCATAGACAAGTCCCTGTTTAAAAATGAAAACAGCGATATTCTCAGTAAGATTCACCGCCTCAAGCGAGATGCCGTCCGTCTGCGACGCACGCTTTTACCATTGCGCGATGTGTTCTATCAACTGGCCGTGCGCGGCGATTTTGCCATTTTCAAAGGCGAGTCGACCGTCTATCTGCGCGACGTGTACGACCACAATATGCAACTTATCGAATCGCTTGATGCCTCGCGTGATATGGTGTTGAGCATGATGGACATTTACCTTTCCTTCCAATCCAACCGCATGAACCAGCAAATGCGCGTGTTGACGGTTATCACCATCATCTTTATGCCGCTGACCGTCATCACCGGCATCTACGGCATGAACTTCGACAATATGCCCGAGCTGCATTGGCATTACGGCTACTTCATGGTTTTGGGTATGATGCTGTGCATTATTATCGGACTGCTGATTTTCTTCTCACGTAGAAAATGGCTGTAAACAGGAAGGCAATGGGTTGAAATTCAACGATTAAAAACGGTAGAATGATTTTGCACACGTGCAGTCTGAAGTTTTCAGACAATTTTAAAATAAATATCAAAAGGAGAATAAACGATGAAACCGGAACGCCAACTACCTTCCCATGAACTGATTATGTCCGAACTGATGATGCCTTATACGGCAAACTTCAGCGGAAATGTTCACGGCGGCGATCTTCTGCGCCTGCTCGACCAAGTAGCATATTCCTGCGCCTGCCGTTACAGCGGTACCTATTGCGTTACTCTGTCTGTTGATAAAGTATTGTTTAAAGAGCCTATTCATGTCGGTGAGTTGGTAACCTTTTACGCCAGTATCAACTATACCGGCCGTACTTCTATGGAAGTCGGTATCCGTGTGGAGGCGCAAAACATCCACACAGGCGAAGTGCGTCATACCAACAGCTGCTACTTCACCATGGTTGCCGTTGAAGACGGTAAGCCGGTTCCTGTACCACCTTTGGAAATCAATACACAGCGCCAACGCTGCCGTTATGAAAGGGCTAAAAAGCGTAAAGAGTTGAGTTTGCAGGCTGCGAACGAAGATTCTGGCTGCAACTAAATTAAATTTATTAAATAACGAAGGCCGTCTGAAATCCTGTTTCAGACGGCCTTCACGCAAAAGCCATAAACCGCTTGTTTTGTGGTAGAATCAACAAGATTTTTGCCATACGAAATTACAGATAATCATGACCGACGCAACCATCCGCAACGACCATAAATTTGCACTTGAAACCCTGCCTGTCAGCCTTGAAGACGAAATGCGCAAGAGCTACCTCGATTACGCCATGAGCGTGATTGTGGGACGAGCCCTGCCGGATGTCCGCGACGGTCTCAAGCCGGTACACCGCCGCGTGTTGTACGCGATGCACGAGTTGAAAAACAACTGGAATTCCGCCTATAAAAAATCGGCGCGTATCGTCGGCGACGTTATCGGTAAATATCACCCCCACGGTGATACAGCCGTTTACGACACCATCGTCCGCATGGCGCAAGACTTCTCCATGCGTTATGTACTGATTGACGGTCAGGGCAACTTCGGTTCTGTCGACGGATTGGCCGCAGCAGCCATGCGTTATACCGAAATCCGCATGGAAAAAATTTCCCATGAAATGCTGGCGGATATCGAAGAAGAAACCGTCAATTTCGGTCCCAACTATGACGGCAGCGAACATGAGCCGCTGGTATTGCCGACCCGTTTCCCGGCGTTGTTAGTCAATGGTTCGTCCGGTATTGCCGTCGGTATGGCAACCAATATCCCGCCGCACAATTTGGGCGATACCATCAATGCTTGCCTGCGTTTGTTGGATGAGCCTGAAACTGAAATCGACGAGCTGATCAACATTATCCAAGCACCCGATTTCCCAACCGGCGCAACTATTTATGGCTTGAGCGGTGTGCGCGAAGGCTATAAAACCGGCCGCGGCCGTGTAGTGATGCGCGGTAAAACCCATATTGAGCCTATCGGTAAAAACGGCGAGCGCGAAGCCATCGTTATCGATGAAATCCCATATCAAGTAAACAAAGCCAAGCTGGTTGAGAAAATCGGCGAGTTGGTACGCGAAAAAACGTTGGAAGGCGTATCCGACCTGCGCGACGAGTCCGATAAATCCGGTATGCGTGTCGTGATCGAATTGAAACGCAATGAAAATGCCGAAGTCGTTTTGAACCAACTCTACAAACTGACCCAGCTGCAAGACAGCTTCGGTATCAACATGGTGGCCTTGGTTGACGGCCAGCCGCGCTTGCTGAACCTGAAACAAATCCTGTCCGAATTCCTGCGCCACCGTCGCGAAGTCGTTACCCGTCGTACTTTATTCCGCCTGAAAAAAGCGCGTCATGAAGGCCATATTGCCGAAGGTAAAGCAGTTGCCTTGTCTAATATCGACGAAATTATCCGCCTGATTAAGGAATCTGCCAATGCGCCGGAAGCCAAAGAAAAACTGCTGTCCCGCCCATGGCGCAGCAGCTTGGTTGAAGACATGCTCAGCCGTACGGATTTAGACCTGCACATGATGCGCCCTGAAGGCTTGCCAGAGAATTTGGGCCTGCATAGCCAAGGCTATTACCTGAGCGAATTGCAAGCCGATGCCATTTTGCGCATGAGCTTGCGTAACCTGACCGGTCTCGATCAGGAAGAAATTGTCGGCGAATATAAAAACCTGATGAGCAAAATCATTGATTTCGTGGATATTCTTTCCAAACCTGAGCGCGTTACCCAAATCATCCGCGAAGAATTGGCAGACATCAAAGCCAACTTTGGCGATGAGCGTCGCAGCGAAATCAATCCGTTTGGCGGCGATATCGCCGATGAAGACCTGATTCCGCAACGTGAAATGGTCGTTACCCTGACTCATGGCGGCTACATCAAAACCCAGCCGACTACCGATTATCAGGCGCAGCGTCGCGGCGGCCGCGGCAAACAGGCAGCGGCAACCAAAGACGAAGACTTTATCGAAACCCTGTTTGTTGCCAATACGCATGATTATTTGATGTGCTTTACCAATTTGGGCAAGTGCCATTGGATTAAAGTGTACAAACTGCCGGAAGGCGGCCGCAACAGCCGTGGTCGTCCGATTAACAACGTTATCCAATTGGAAGAGGGCGAAAAAGTCAGCGCGATTTTGGCCGTCCGCGAGTTCCCGGAAGACCAATACGTTTTCTTCGCCACTGCACAAGGCATGGTGAAAAAAGTCCAGTTGTCTGCGTTTAAAAACGTCCGCAGCCAAGGCATTAAAGCCATCGCGCTTAAAGAAGGCGATTACTTGGTCGGCGCAGCGCAAACCGGCGGTGCGGATGACATTATGTTGTTCTCCAACTTGGGCAAAGCCATCCGCTTTAACGAATATTGGGAAAAATCCGGTAACGATGAAGCAGAAGATGCCGATATCGAAACCGAAAACGAAGATTCAGACGGCCTGGATGATGAAAATGCCGAAAACGCATTGCCAAGCGGCAAACACGGTGTCCGTCCGTCCGGTCGCGGCAGTGGCGGTTTGCGCGGTATGCGCCTGCCGGCCGATGGCAAGATTGTCAGCCTGATTACCTTTGCCCCTGAAGCCGAACAAAGCGATTTGCAAGTATTGACCGCTACCGCCAACGGCTATGGCAAACGTACCCCGATTGCCGATTACAGCCGTAAAAACAAAGGCGGCCAAGGCAATATCGCTATCAATACCGGCGAGCGCAACGGCGATTTGGTTGCCGCAACTTTGGTCAGTGAAACCGACGACCTGATGCTGATTACCAGCGGCGGTGTCCTGATTCGTACCAAAGTTGAGCAAATCCGCGAGACCGGCCGCGCTGCCGCAGGCGTGCGTCTGATTAATTTGGATGAAGGCGAAACCTTGGTCAGCTTGGAGCGCGTGGCCGAAGAGGCTGAAGATGAAGCCGCTTTGGAAAGCGATGCAGCTGAAAACCAAGTGGTAGAAGCTGAAGATACTCCGTCTCAAGAATCTTAAACGTCAATGAAAAAGGCCGTCTGAAAAGTTTTCAGACGGCCTGCTTATTCCAAAAGAAAATCCCGTGAGCGCAACCGAACCGTTCGATTTACCTCTTTTTCTGAAAAATCTGCCCAATCTACCGGGCGTGTACCGTTTTTTTGACGAAGACAACAATGTTTTGTATGTCGGCAAAGCGGTCAATCTCAAGCGGCGCGTTTCCAGCTATTTCCAAAAAAACGACCATTCGCCGCGCATCGCATTGATGGTAAAACAGGTTCACCATATCGAAACCACCATCACGCGTTCTGAAGCCGAAGCGCTGATTCTCGAAAACAACTTCATCAAAGCCTTGTCGCCGAAATACAATATTCTTTTCCGCGATGACAAAAGCTATCCTTATTTGATGCTCAGCGGCCATCAATATCCGCAAATGGCGTATTACCGCGGCACGCTGAAGAAACCAAATCAATATTTCGGCCCATATCCTAACAGCAACGCCGTGCGCGACAGCATTCAAGTGTTGCAAAAAGTCTTTATGCTGCGTACCTGCGAAGACAGCGTATTCGAGCATCGCGACCGTCCTTGTCTGCTGTACCAAATCAAACGCTGCACCGCGCCTTGTGTCGGCCACATCAGCGAAGAAGATTACCGCGACAGCGTGCGCGAGGCCGCAACTTTCCTCAATGGCAAAACCGACGAATTGACGCGCACCTTGCAACACAAGATGCAAACTGCCGCCGCGAATCTGCAATTTGAAGAAGCTGCCCGTTACCGCGATCAAATCCAAGCACTCGGCATCATGCAGAGTAATCAGTTTATCGACAGCAAAAATCCGAACAATCCCAACGATATTGATTTGCTCGCGCTGGCGGTTTCAGACGGCCTGGTTTGCGTACACTGGGTCAGCATACGCGGCGGACGGCATGTCGGCGATAAAAGCTTTTTCCCTGACACCAAAAACGATCCCGAGCCAAACGGGCAAGATTACGCCGAAGCCTTCGTCGCTCAACACTATCTGGGCAAAAGCAAACCCGACATCATCATCAGCAACTTTCCCGTTCCCGATGTGCTGAAAGAGGCTTTGGAAGGCGAACACGGCAAGCAGATGCAATTTGTCACCAAAACCATAGGCGAACGAAAAGTCTGGTTGAAAATGGCGGAACAAAACGCACAAATGGCGATTGCACAACGCCGCCTGCAACAAAGCGGTCAGCAACACCGTATTGATGAACTGGCCAAAATCCTCGGCATGGATTCAGACGGCCTCAACCGCCTTGAATGTTTCGATATCAGCCACACGCAAGGCGAGGCCACTATTGCGTCCTGCGTTGTGTACGATGAGCAAAACATCCAGCCTTCACAATACCGCCGCTATAATATCACGACCGCCAAGCCTGGCGATGACTACGCCGCCATGCGCGAAGTGTTGACGCGCCGTTACGGCAAAATGCAGGAGGCCGAAGCCAACGGCGAAAGCGCCAAATGGCCAGATGTCGTGTTGATTGACGGCGGCAAAGGGCAAATCGGCGTAGCCGTATCAGTATGGGAAGAACTTGGGTTGCACATTCCTTTGGTCGGTATCGCCAAAGGCCCTGAGCGCAAAGCCGGTATGGAAGAACTCATACTGCCTTTTACCGGCGAAGTCTTCCGCCTGCCACCCAACAGCCCGGCCTTGCATTTATTGCAAACCGTACGCGATGAATCGCACCGCTTTGCAATTACAGGCCACCGAAAAAAACGCGACAAAGCACGCGTTACTTCATCACTCAGCGAAATCCCCGGTATCGGCAGCAAACGCCGCCAAGCATTGCTTACCCGATTCGGCGGTCTGCGCGGTGTGATTGCAGCCAGCCGCGAGGACTTGGAAAAAGTGGAAGGCATCAGCAAAGCCTTGGCGGAAACCATTTACGAGCATCTGCACTGATTGGCTTGAACAGCAAAAAGGAACAATATGAAACCTGTCATCATCAAAAATATCGAGATCGGCAAAGGCCTGCCTAAAATTGCCGTGCCGCTGGTGGCCGCCAATACGCAGGAATTGGAGCAGGCTTTGCGCGTATTGAAAGAGACGGCTTTTGACATTATTGAATTTCGTGCAGATTTTTTTCAAGAAGCGCTTGATGCCGATTTTATTACCGAACAATTAGGCATTGTCCGACAGGCTTTTCCTGACAAGCCTTTACTGTTTACGTTTAGAAGGGCGCAAGAGGGCGGCAATACACCTTGTTCGGATGACTATTATTTTGAATTATTGGAAAAAATCATCCGTTCCAAACAAGCTGATATGATCGACATTGAGCTTTTTGCCGAGGAAAATGGCGTAAAACAAACCATAGCTTTGGCACATGAACATCAAACTGCCGCCTTGCTTTGCAATCACGATTTTCAAGCCACGCCGTCTTTGGTAGATATTACAGGCCGTCTGAAAACAATGGCCGAGTGGGGCGCGAATATCTGCAAAATTGCCGTGATGCCGCAATCGTCGCAAGATGTATTGACCTTATTACAGGCAACATATGATGTTTCACAAATTATCGACCGCCCGATTATTACTATGTCTATGGGTAAAATCGGAGCTGTCAGTCGCTTGGCCGGCTCGACTTTCGGCTCGGCCGTTACCTTTGGTGCGGCACAAAAAACGTCGGCCCCCGGCCAAATTGATGCCAACGAATTAAGGAAAATCTTGGCAATTTTGGGATAGTTTAATTATTAATATTCAAGGCCGTCTGAAAAATATTTTTCAGATGGCCTGATTTTTTTAAATTTATTTCTTTTAATTTTAAATAAAATAGGTAACAATGGGTTTCCTATTTTAATAACCAGAGGAGAAATAAAATGACTACTACTAAAGAAAACCTGGCGAATCCAGGTCCAGTAGGCCTGTGTGGCTTTGCATTGACAACTTGGTTGCTCAGCCTGATTAACGGCGGCTTTTTTACTGCTCAAGAGGGTGTCGGCTTAGTTTTGGGCATGGCTCTCGCCTTTGGTGGTATCGCCCAAGTTATTGCCGGCATGTTTGAGTTCAAGAAAGGTAATACGTTTGGCTTTACCGCTTTTATCAGCTATGGCGCCTTCTGGTGGACATGGGCTTTGTTTACCATCTTTTTTAAAGGTGAAACAGCCCCGGCATTTATCGGTTGGTATCTCTGCGCATGGGGTATGTTTTCGCTAATGATGTTTGTGGCCACCTTGACCAAGCCTAAAGTATTGAGCGGTATTTTCTTTTGCTTGACACTGACTTTCTTTGCATTGGGTATTGGCGATGGCATGGAAAATCATAGCATCGTCCATATCGGCGGTTGCTTAGGCTTGGTAACTGCACTTGGTGCGTTCTACTTGGCAGCGGCAGAAGTCATCAACGAATCTTTCGGCAAGACGGTTTTGCCGGTTGGCGAACGTAAGTAAGCTTGACCATACAAAATGCCGTCTGAACGGTGGAAATGAAATCAAAGATTTCGGCCACAATGTTCAGACGGCATTTTTTATTTATCTTCAAATAAATCGACATCAAATAAGTCCGGCTCTTTGATGCGCTCCCGACAATCGAGCTTGATATCTTCAGTAACCCGACAGCAACACGGCAAAATTTCTCCGGGCGCGACAAAAGCGAGCGGAAAATTATCATAAGAGACTTTTCCATCCAAGATTTTGACCCGGCATGAACCGCAATAACCGCTGCGACATTGGTATTCAACCTCGTGACCGGTGCGCTCCAAGCCCTCCAATAAGGTTTCGCCTTGTTGGAGTTGGAAGGTTTTGTCGTGTGTGCTGATGAGTGCCATATGATTTGTTTGGATTGGAAAGGCCGTCTGAAACGGTGTAAAGACGAAATCAAAGATTTCTGCCACACCGTTCAGACGGCCTTGATCATAAAACCGAATGTTCGATTACAGCTCGAAATCGCCCAAATCGTCGGCATTGACTTCCGAATCAATCTGACCGATTAAGTAAGAAGAAATTTCCACTTCCTGCGGCGCAACCTGTACATTGTCAGAAGACAGCCATGCGTTGATCCAAGGAATCGGATTTTGGGTCGCACCTTCAAATCCGGCAGGAAGGCCAACCGCCTGCATACGCAGATTGGTAATGTATTCGACGTATTGAGCCAGAATTTCCTTGTTCAGACCGATCATTGAGCCGTCTTTAAACAGATAGGCCGCCCATTCTTTTTCCTGCTCGGCTGCTTTTTTGAAGAGATTGAAACACTCGTCCTGCAATTCATTCGCAATTTCAGCCATTTCAGGATCATCGGCACCGGCACGCATCAGGTTGAGCATATGCTGGGTGCTGGTCAAATGCAGGGCTTCATCGCGGGCTATCAGCTTGATGATTTTGGCGTTGCCTTCCATCAATTCGCGCTCGGCAAAGGCGAACGAGCAGGCGAATGAAACGTAGAAGCGGATGGCTTCCAATACGTTGACGCACATCAGGCAGAGATAGAGCTTTTTCTTTAACTCACGCAAAGATACGGTAACAAGCTTGCCGCCGACATTGTGCGAACCTTCGCCCAACAGATTGTAATACTGAGTGTATTCAATCAAATCATCGTAATAGCAGGCAATGTCCTCAGCACGAGCGATGATGTATTTGTTTTGCACGATATCATCGAACACGACTGACGGATCAGTCACGATATTGCGGATGATATGAGTGTAGCTGCGCGAGTGGATGGTTTCGCTGAAGCTCCACGTTTCAATCCACGTTTCCAGCTCGGGAATAGACACCAAAGGCAAGAACGCAACATTCGGGCTGCGGCCTTGGATCGAATCGAGCAGGGTTTGGTATTTCAGATTGCTGATGAAAATATGTTTTTCGTGTTCGGGCAGATTGGCGTAGTCGATACGGTCGCGCGACACGTCGATTTCTTCCGGCCGCCAGAAAAACGACAGCTGCTTTTCAATCAGTTTTTCAAATACTTCGTATTTCTGCTGGTCATAACGGGCAACATTCACCGGCTGACCAAAAAACATTGGCTCTTTCAGCGCGTCGTTTTTGGTTTTGGAAAAGGTGCTGTAGGACATAGTTAAATGTTCGCATGACATTGTAGAAATCCTTTAAATAAAAAAAGCCCGCAGTAAAAACTGCGAGCTGGTTATTATAACCGATTACCGTAATGGTGGTCGGCGAAAATGCTTGCGAACATGTTCAAAGTTACCATTACGGAAACGATGATAAGCTCTTACAGGAACAGTTTTCCCGCGCATTCAAGCTCCTTTCATAAAGCACAAAGTGTATTTTTTGTGTAGAAAACTAAACTCTACAAAAAATAAACACTTATATTGAGCTCATGAGATTTAGCTTGTACTAACCTTAAAATCGCAGTATCATTCGAATTCTAGCAATAAATCTAATGAAATCATACGATTGAGTTAGGTCTTTAGGTTCTCATGAATGACCTAAAGAAATTTTTAACGTACGCCAATACGTTAAAAATCTTTCAATAGCTTGATACACGCCAATGTATCAAGCTATTTTCATTTTTTAGAGAACTTCTTAATTTCAGACGGCAGTTTAGATATGTAAAAGGCCGTCTGAACTCCTTCCTTATCAAATCTTACAAGCCCCGCCTGCGCAGCCGTCATCTTGAATATCAGCCTGCGTATCGTCCGCTCCGTCGCGGGTGTTATGGTAGTACAGGGTTTTGACGCCGTATTTGTAGGCGGTCAGCAGGTCTTTCAGCATTTGTTTCATGGAAACTTTGCTGCCTTCAAATTTGTTCGGATCGTAGGCGGTATTGGCGGAAATCGATTGATCGACGAATTTTTGCATTACGCCGACAAGTTTCAGGTAGCCTTCGTTGCCGGGAAGCTGCCATAGGGTTTCGTAGGCATCTTTCAGGGTTTCAAATTCTGGTACGACTTGTTTCAAAATACCGTCTTTTGATGCTTTGACCGTTACCAATCCGCGTGGAGGCTCGATGCCGTTGGTGGCATTGGCAATTTGCGAGCTGGTTTCAGACGGCATGAGTGCGGTCAGGGTAGAGTTGCGCAGGCCGTATTTGACGATGTCGGCGCGCAGGCTTTCCCAGTCGTAGTGCAAAGGCTCGTTGCACACGGCGTCCAAGTCTTTTTTGTAGGTGTCGATGGGCAGTTTGCCTTGCGAATAAACGGTTTGGTTGAAGAGCGGACATGCGCCGTATTCTTTGGCAAGGTTTACCGATGCTTTGAGCAGGTAATACTGCATGGCTTCAAAGGTGCGGTGGGTCAGGCCAAGCGCAGAGTCGTCGCTGTAACGTACGCCGTTTTTCGCCAGATAGTAGGCGTAGTTGATGATGCCGATGCCGAGCGTGCGGCGGTTCATGGTTGCGGTGCGTGCTGCTGCAACCGGATAGTCTTGATAATCCAACAGGGCATCAAGTGCGCGTACGGTCAAATCGGCAAGCTCTTCCAGTTCGTCCAAGTTGTTCAATGCGCCCAAGTTGAAGGCGGACAGAGTACACAAGGCAATTTCTCCGTTCGGATCGTTGATGTTGTCCAAAGGTTTGGTCGGCAGGGCGATTTCCATGCATAAGTTGGACTGATGAACAGGCGCAACGCGCGGGTCAAACGGGCTGTGCGTGTTGCAGTGGTCAACGTTTTGGATGTAGATGCGACCGGTACCGGCGCGCTCCTGCATCAGGGTGGAGAACAATTCTGTTGCCGGCAAAGTACGTTTGCGGATGTTTGGATCTTGCTCGTATTGAGTGTAGAGGCGCTCGAATTCGTCTTGATCGGCGAAGAAGGCATCATACAAACCCGGAACTTCATTCGGCGAGAACAGGGTAATGTTGCCGCCTTTAATCAAGCGGGTGTACAGCAGGCGGTTGATTTGCACGCCGTAGTCCAGTTGGCGGATGCGGTTATCTTCCACGCCGCGGTTGTTTTTCAATACCAACAGGCTTTCGGCTTCGATGTGCCACAATGGGTAGAACAAGGTTGCAGCGCCACCGCGTACGCCGCCTTGCGAGCAGGATTTAACTGCCGCTTGGAACATTTTGAAGAATGGGATACAGCCGGTGTGTTGCGCTTCGCCGCCGCGGATTTCACTACCTAAGCCGCGGATACGACCGGCGTTGATGCCGATGCCTGCACGCTGGGAAACGTATTTCACAATCGCGCTGGTGGTGGCGTTGATGGAGTCGAGGCTGTCGTCACACTCAATCAATACGCAGCTTGAGAATTGACGGGTAGGCGTACGCACGCCGCTCATGATAGGCGTAGGCAGCGATACTTTGAACGTGGAAACGGCGTCGTAAAAGCGTTTGACGTAATCCAAACGGGTCTCTTTCGGATATTTGCTGAAGAGACACATGGCCACCAAAATATATAAGAACTGCGGCGTTTCATAAATTTGGCGGGTAACGCGGTTTTGAACCAGATATTTGCCTTCCAGCTGTTTTACGGCAGCATAAGAGAAGGTCATATCGCGGCTGTGGTCGATATAGGCATTCAGCTCGTCGAATTCTTCGCGGCTGTAATCTGCGATGATGTGGCGGTCGTATTTACCTGCTTCGGTCAGTTTTTTAACGTGATCGTAGAGGTGAGGCGGTTCGAATTCGCCATAAGCGATTTTGCGCAGATGGAAAATGGCGAGGCGGGCGGCCAGATATTGATAATCGGGCGTATCTTGTGAGATTAGGTCGGCCGCGGCCTTGATGATGGTTTCATGGATATCGTCGGTACGGATACCGTTGTAAAACTGAATATGAGATTTGAGCTCGACTTGCGATACGGAGACGTTTTGTAAGCCTTCTGCCGCCCAAGTAACAACACGGTGGATTTTGTCTAAATTGATATCTTCCAAGCGTCCGTCGCGTTTGGTTACTTTAATATTCGTTGCTGCATTCATTGTTCAGTCTTCCCATTAAAAAACACAAGATACGGTATGTGATTGCTTTGAACGGCACAATATAATGTATTTTTCTTTGTTTAACTAGACTTGACAATGCGCTTTTTTCGGGGTGTGGATTAGGGGATGGGAGGCTTAAACTAGATTTTATGTGGCTTTGTGGCGATTTGGCATTATTTTGCGTTTGCATCACATTTGGCCAGACATTGGCTAGAGGCTTATGAAATAAAGAAATTTATATTCAGGTTTCGTCTAAATGGAAGGTATGTTAAATTTTGCAAAGCAAGTAGTATGATGTAGTAATTAACCACATTTTTGTCATGTAAAAAATGGGCGTTTTGCCGGTGCCCTGGCGAAACATATAATGGAAAAACTATTTAGGAGGCGAATCATGTTAATGTTGAGAAATTTAGGTTCCGCACTGGCGGCGGTTGCCGTATTGAGCTTGGGTGCTTATTCTGCTGAAGCGGCGGCCAAACCGCATGGCCATCATGTGAGCAAACACCAGCAGGCGAAGAAAAACAAATTGCATCCTGCTTGTAAGAGATACCTTGAGCGTCGTGCTGCTTGGTATCGCTATAAAGGCAACAAGGCCGAGTTGAGGGAAAACCGTAAAGCGGCAAAAGCGTTCCGCGGTTTGCCTTATGCCGAGCAAAAAATCCAATGCCAAGCTGCTTATCAGGCATTTGATGATTTTGATCACGGCAAATTCCGCCGCCGTTAATCGTCTGATTTAAGCAAAGGCCGTCTGAATGTTTCAGACGGCCTTTGATTTTTATTTCTCAACAATGATTTTATTTTCGGCTTGAGGCTCGTATTGGGTGGACTCATCACCGTAATACAATACGCCTAGCTTGATGGGGATGCGGCCTTGCGATTTGCGGTGGGCATTGGAGTCGCGCAGGGAGTAGGCGCAACCGCAGTATTCTTGTTGGTAGAAATGCTCGCGCTTGCTGATTTCGATCATGCGCGCGCTGCCGCCACCTTTGCGCCAGTTGAAATCCCAATAAACCAAGTCATCGTACGGTTCGGCAGCACGATGGCCGCAGCCGTTGATCTGTTTCATGTCTTTCCAGCGTGAAATGCCCAGTGAGCTGGTGAAAACATGGAAGCCGTTTTCATGGGCGTATTGGGCCGCTTTTTCAAAACGCATATCGAAACACATGGTGCAGCGGATACCGCGTTCGGGTTCAAATTCCATGCCTTTGGCTTTGGCGAACCATTCTTTGCGGTCGTTTTCGTAGTCATCGTCTTTATCGACAAAGGGGATGCCAAATTTGTCCGCAAAGCGCATGTTTTCTTCTTTGCGCAACATATATTCTTTGTGCGGATGGATATTGGGGTTGTAAAAATAAATGGTGTAGTCAATGCCGCTGGCAAGCATGGCTTCCATCACTTCGCCGGAACATGGGGCGCAGCAGGAATGCAGCAGGACTTTTTTATGGTCACCGGGTGGAACGAGGATGGGGCGGTCGATATCGGTAACGATAGGCGTGGTTTTTTCGGTCATGGTTGTATTCTGTTTTTGATATTTTTTTCAGACGGCCTTTATCTCTGAGGCCGTCTGAAGGGGTTGAAATCTATTTGTCTATTTTAACAGAGCAATACTTTATGGAACAGATTGTTTCTGTGTTTCTTTTTCGTTTAACGGTTTGAAATCTTTAGCGTCCGGCGGCGGTTCGGCAAAGATGGCATCGGGATTGTGGTGTGCCGCAAATTCTGTCAGCAGGTTGCGGTAGTCCAACGATTGCTTCATCAGTTCGGCAGCGGCGGTACGCAGGTTGTCGACATCTTCCGGCGGCAGATAAAAACTGGTTGGAATGTTCAATACTTTTTCCCTCAGCTCGGAAGGAGGGAGGTCTTTGAGGTTGAGGCTGACGAAGGAGAAGCTGATGCCGTCGGTTTGTTTGTCTTTATTCCACTGATCGACGAAGGCACGGAAACGGCGCAGGGATTCTTGCGAGTTTTGGTCAATGGGGATATTGACGATGGAGGAGACGACGTCGCGGAAACCGGGAACGGCCGCGGTTTTGTCTAAATTGCTGCTGACTTGGTTTTGCGCATTGACGTTGATGACGACGATATGGCGGATGTTGTTTTGCAGGATTTTGTTTGTCAGGATTTTTTCCGGGTACATTTCCGTCATATCCAAAAGGCTGCGCATACCCAGATTGTCGGTCAGGCCGCCGTCTATCAGGTGGATGTAGGGTCGGTTTTTCCCGTCTGCGTATTTTTGGAAGCGCTCGTAAAATTCTTTTATGGTGCGGCTTTGTTGTCTGCCTGTTTCGCTGTCGTCTGCATCTTCGATTTTGATCGGCGGCGTGTAGCTGCAGCGTCCGCCGTTGTTGTTTAGGGTAATCGGTGCAAATACCATAGGCACGGAGCTTGAAGCTGCGACGGCGCGGGCAAGTCGCAAGTCGCCCAAGTCGATACACATCGGGTCGAAATATTCCTGCGTGAAATTGAAACGCTCGCCTATGCCCATATCGGTGGCGGAAATGATGGCAAACGGGCCCTTGGCATTTTTTTCCAAATCGCGGAAAGTGGTTTTGCCGAAAAGGTAGTTTTCAAACTGCTCCTGCAACAGATCGCCGCGTCCGTATTCAGGCGAGGCCAGTCGGGGCAGATTGGACATGGAGAATGCCTGTTTGACGACTTGGCGTTGGAAGTTTTGGTGTAGGAAACGTTTATAAAACAAGGGAATGGTTTCTTCGCCCTTGAGTGCAAAATAAGCCGCCAAAACCGAGCCGCTAGATACGCCGACAACGACATCGACGTTGGCCAGCAAGGATTTTCTTTTGCCGCCGATGGTTACCTGCTGCTGGTTGAGCTGTTCTAAAACGCCGTAACCCAACGCCGCCGCACGTGTTCCTCCGCCTGAAAACATGACGACAATTAAGGTATCGTCATCGTCTTCCCGCTGGAGTTTGCTGGTTTCAAAGCGGTAGCCTTGCTTCAAATCGACTGCATCAATACCGGCAACGGGTTGGTATTTCACCAAGGAGCAGGCGGATAATAGGGCTGCAGAGAGCAGGGAAAGGGCGGATTTAAAAGGGAATTTCGGCATAAACACAGGAAAGTCAGTTATTCATTCAAAACGGATTATAAAGGTTTTCAGACGGCCTTTATAGAAGGTGGACTTTCAGACGGCCTTTTGTGTCGATTTTCCGTTATAATCGACACAATCTTTATCTTTCCAAACCCTTATGGCGCAACCAAACCGCATCAACCACGAACCTATCTTTCTGCTTGCTTCCGCCCCGTGGCGCGAGAGCAGCTTGTGGGTGGAGGCTTTCAGCTGCCGTTATGGGCGGGTGGCTTTATTGGCCAGAAGCGCGCGCAAACGGCAGAGCGAATTGCGCGGCGTGTTGGTGCCGTTTGTGCCGGTGAGCGCGTCTTGGTATGGCTCGCAAGAATTGAAGACCCTGCATCGCGCCGAATGGATAGGAGGTTGGCCTCAGCCGCAGGGCAGAGCTTTGTTCAGCGGATTGTATGTGAACGAGCTGATGCTGAAGTTGACCGTCCGTGAAGACCCATTGCCCGAGCTTTACGATGTTTTGGCGGAAACCATGAAAACCATTTGTTGCGAGGCCAACCACATTGCCGCTTTGCGCCGTTTTGAATGGACGCTACTGACACGCTTGGGCTTTGCCCCCGATTTGTTCCATGACGGCAACGGCAATGAAATCAACGGCGAAGAAACTTATTGGCTCACACCGGAAGAGGCTGTGGTGCCTTTGGCCGAGGCCGACCGTTTCCATCCGCTCAATAAAGGCGTTGCCGTATCGGGTGCGACGTTAATCGATTTGAGGGAAGGCAGTTTCGTTCATCAGGAAAGCCTCGGGCAGGCTTTGAAAGTGACGCGGCTTTTGATTGACAACCTTCTGCCCGAGGGCATTAAGTCTCGGCAGGTTTTGCAGCAGTTACAGCAGTTTGGCTTGGGCAGTTGAATTTTTTTCAGACGGCCTTTGATATGAGAAGGTTCAGGCCGTCTGAAACCTTAAAGAAAGGACATTATTATGTTGTTAGGCGTAAACATCGACCATATTGCCACCGTCCGCAATGCGCGCGGTACGATTTATCCCAGCCCTGTCGAAGCAGCGCTGATTGCGGAAACCCACGGTGCAGATTTGATTACCATGCACTTGCGTGAAGACCGCCGCCATATTAAAGATGCGGACGTGTTCGCCGTTAAAAACGCCATCCGCACGCGCCTGAATTTGGAAATGGCGCTGACGGAAGAAATGCTGGAAAACGCGCTCAACGTCATGCCGGAAGATGTGTGCATCGTGCCTGAAAAACGTCAAGAAGTAACCACCGAAGGCGGTTTGGACGTATTGGCGCAACAGGATAAAGTAGCCGAGTTCACCAAAATCTTGACCGACGCAGGCATCCGCGTGTCCTTGTTTATCGATGCCGACAACGCGCAAATCCAAGCCGCTTATGATGTCGGCGCGCCCGTTATCGAGTTGCACACCGGTGCGTATGCCGATGCGCACAGCCACGCCGAGCGAATGAAACAATTCGAGCGCATTCAAAACGGTGCGCATTACGCCAGCGATTTGGGCTTGATCGTCAACGCCGGACACGGCCTGACCATTCACAACGTAACGCCGATTGCTCAAATTCTCGCCATCCGCGAGTTGAACATCGGTCATTCGCTGATTTCCCAAGCACTCTTCCTTGGCCTGCCTGAAGCGGTCCGCCAAATGAAGGAAGTCATGTTCAGAGCAAGAATGCTGCCTTAACGGCATCAGTCATACCGGCTAAGGCAATTGGCTTTGGCCGGTATCCACACTTTCAGACGGCTTAAATAAGGAGCAGACCCATGATTTACGGAATCGGTACAGACATTGTTTCCCTCAAACGCATTATCCGTTTGAACAAAAAATTCGGACTGGCATTTGCACAACGCATTCTCAGCCCGGAAGAGCTGTTGGAGTTTCCACAGGCAGGCAAACCGGTCAACTATCTTGCCAAACGCTTTGCCGCTAAAGAGGCTTTTGCCAAAGCCGTCGGTACGGGCATACGCGGCGTGGTGTCTTTCCGCAATATCGGTGTCGGGCATGACGCATTGGGCAAGCCTGAATTGTTTTTTGCACCGGTTTTGAGCAAATGGCTGGAAGAGCAGGGCATCCGAAGCTGCCATCTCAGTATGAGCGATGAAGAGGATACCGTTATGGCTTTTGTCATTGCGGAAAAATAAGGCCGGATTTAAGTATTCTGAAATAGAGCATCCTTTTCAGACGGCCTGAAGGATTAGATATTTGTTAAAAGTCGGGCGTATAGGCCCGACATCGTTTTTTTACGCATAAATCGGCAGGTGTCACTGCCTGCCGCATATAAGAATAATCTCATGATGACTGAAGATACACGTCCATTGGTGCAAGTGGTTGCCGGAATTTTGCTCGACAAAAACGGCCGCTACCTGCTCAGTTCCCGCCCTGAGGGTAAACCGTATGCCGGTTATTGGGAATTTGCCGGCGGCAAGGTGGAAGCCGGTGAAAGCGATTTTCAAGCCTTGCAACGCGAGTTTGAAGAAGAACTCGGCATCCGTATTCTTGCCGCTACTCCGTGGTTGACCAAAATCCATTCCTACGAACACGCACATGTACGCCTACATTTTTTATGGGTAGAGGCCGACCAATGGACAGGCGAAATCCAATCGAGGGAAGGGCAGAAATGGGCATGGCAAAAAGCAGGGGATTTTACCGTTGCGCCGATGTTGCCTGCCAATAGCGCATTATTACGCTCCCTATCCATTCCGCGCCAGCTTCAAGGCCGCCTGAAAAGCGGCTTGAGCGGCCAAAACAGCATGGGCGAATATCATGTTGTGCCGTATATGTTGGCTCAGCATCAAACCGCATCTGCCGTATTGTTGGATTTTGCCGATTGGCAACAAGGTAAGCCGATAGAAGCGCCCAGCGTGTGGCCAATCATTGAAAATGTCAAACAATGGCAGCAGGTGCAAAATGCGGATGCCGTTGTTTGGAAAGTGGTTGACGAAGCGGCCGCTGGGCAAGTTGCGGATATTTTGGCGCAAGGCGTGGCTATGCCGCTGATTGTGGCAGCTTCTGAAAGTATGATTTCCATTTATCGTGAACAGTGGCAGAGCATGGGTACGCATGCCGTTTTGACCGATAATGACATTGAGGCCGTCTGAAATGAGTAAAAATCAAAAACTACTGATTGCCGCTGTTTTACTGATTGTGTTTGCGGCGGCCAAACTGCTGCTCTTGGATTGGTGGCAGCGGCAACAGATAAAAGCGAATGTAGTCGAATGTAGTCTAACACAAGGCTGCGTTCTGCCTGACGGTTCAAAAGTGCGTGCGACCTCCATTAATACACACGAACCTTTCGATATTATGGTGGAGAATGTGCCGAAGAATACGGGCGCGGTCAGTATCAGTTTCAGTATGAAAAACATGGATATGGGCTTCAACCGCTACACCCTGACGCAACAATCGCCGCAAAGTTGGCAGGCTGCGCAAATCCGCTTGCCGTTTTGCGTCGAAGGCCGCCATGATTACACTGCCGACATTACCATTGGCAAACAGACTTTTCAGACGGCATTTAGTGCAGAGTAGTCATCATGCAAAGGCCGTCTGAAAATTTAAAGGCTAAAATTTTAAAATTTTTCAGAAGGTATATTTAAAAGTTCCTTATAAATGAATCAATTATAAATTATTTTTGGATAGATTGTTTACAATTATTTTGACTATAAGCCAAAAGCACAAAACGGACAGAAGCTAAGCCACGCAAGGATTTGATGTGGTACAGCCTGTCCGTTTTTTACATTTGTTGCAAAAAAATCGTTTATTAATAACTGAAATTTTTATAATTTTTTTGAAAAAAGTGTTTGACAAGACCGATTTTATTTTTTAAATTTGTTTCCATAAATAAAAACTACATCGCACTACAAAGGAACATCATCATGAATCTGTATCAAACCACTCTCTCTTGTTATAGATTTTCTCCCATCTCTGCCGCTCCCGTCGCCGCCAGCTTATTGGCAGTCCCGACGGTCTGAAGGCTCTCAACCCGAATCCAGTTTCCGCATTCCCACAAGCACTTCGGGTTTTAAAACTTCTTTCCCCTGTTGCATTCATATACTGATTAATAATATTTAAAAAACAAATACCTCCGCTTCAGCCTTATTGTATTTATTAGTTTTGATAACTATTTGTATTTATTGATTTTAAATTTTCAGATAGTTGATGATTGAAATTTTGCAGACCGTCTGAAAACAGTTTTTAGAACGATTGTTTCTTTTTAAACGGTTCATTTCAAGTTGTGAAAAACTGGACCGTCCGATTAATACTGAAAAAAAGTCTATAAAGGAGAAATATGATGAGTCAACACTCTGCCGGAGCACGTTTCCGCCAAGCCGTGAAAGAATCGAATCCTCTTGCCGTAGTCGGTTGCGTCAATGCTTACTTTGCACGATTGGCCACCCAAAGCGGTTTCAAAGCGATTTACCTGTCCGGCGGCGGCGTGGCAGCCTGCTCTTGCGGTATCCCTGATTTGGGCATCACCACAATGGAAGATGTGCTGATTGACGCGCGACGCATTACAGATAACGTGGATACCCCTCTGCTGGTGGACATCGATGTGGGTTGGGGCGGTGCATTCAATATCGCCCGTACCATTCGCAACTTTGAACGCGCTGGTGTTGCAGCGGTTCACATCGAAGATCAGGTAGCGCAAAAACGCTGCGGCCACCGTCCGAACAAAGCCATTGTTTCTAAAAATGAAATGGCTGACCGTATCAAAGCTGCCGTAGATGCCCGCGTTGATGAGAACTTTGTGATTATGGCGCGAACCGATGCGCTGGCGGTAGAAGGTTTGGATGCCGCTATCGAACGCGCTCAGGCTTGTGTCGAAGCCGGTGCAGACATGATTTTCCCTGAGGCCATGACCGATTTGAAAATGTACCGCCAATTTGCAGATGCAGTGAAAGTACCTGTATTGGCCAACATTACCGAGTTTGGTTCCACTCCGCTTTATACCCAAAGCGAGCTGGCTGAAAATGGCGTGTCACTGGTGCTGTATCCGCTGTCATCGTTCCGCGCAGCAAGCAAAGCCGCTTTGAATGTTTATGAAGCGATTATGCGCGATGGCACTCAGGCCGCAGTGGTTGACAGTATGCAAACCCGTGCCGAGCTGTACGAGCATCTGAACTATCATGCCTTTGAGCAAAAACTGGATAAATTGTTTCAAAAATAAGTAACCGCTTTCAGACGGCCTTTCAACAAATCCGCATCGGCCGTCTGAAAAATAAAACCCACAAAAATACAAAGGAGAAATACCATGACTGAAACTACTCAAACCCCGACTTTCAAACCTAAAAAATCCGTTGCGCTTTCTGGCGTTGCGGCCGGTAATACCGAATTGTGTACCGTTGGCCGTACCGGCAACGATTTGAGCTATCGCGGTTACGACATCTTGGATTTGGCACAAAAATGCGAGTTTGAAGAAGTCGCCCACCTGCTGATTCACGGTCATCTGCCCAACAAATTCGAGCTGGCCGCTTATAAAACCAAGCTCAAATCCATGCGCGGCCTGCCTATCCGTGTGATTAAAGTTTTGGAAAGCCTGCCTGCACATACCCATCCGATGGATGTGATGCGTACCGGCGTATCCATGCTGGGCTGCGTTCATCCTGAACGTGAAAGCCATCCGGAAAGTGAAGCGCGCGACATCGCCGACAAACTGATCGCCAGCCTCGGCAGCCTCCTGCTGTACTGGTATCAATATTCACACAACGGCAAACGCATTGAAGTTGAAAGCGACGAAGAGACCATTGGCGGTCATTTCCTGCACTTGTTGCACGGCAAACGCCCAAGCGAATCACACATCAAAGCCATGCACGTTTCACTGATTCTGTATGCCGAACACGAGTTCAACGCTTCTACCTTCACTGCCCGCGTGATTGCCGGTACAGGTTCTGATATGTACTCCTGCATTACCGGTGCAATCGGCGCGTTGAAAGGTCCGAAACACGGCGGTGCGAACGAGGTGGCTTACGATATTCAAAAACGCTACCGCAATGCCGACGAAGCCGAAGCCGACATCCGCGAACGCATCGGCCGCAAAGAAATCGTGATCGGTTTCGGTCATCCGGTGTACACCATTTCCGACCCTCGCAACGTTGTCATTAAAGAAGTGGCACGCGGTTTGAGCAAAGAAACCGGCGATATGCGCCTCTTTGACATTGCTGAACGCTTGGAGAGTGTGATGTGGGAAGAGAAAAAAATGTTCCCGAATCTGGACTGGTTCTCTGCCGTTTCCTACCAAAAATTGGGCGTACCGACCGCTATGTTCACACCGCTGTTCGTAATTTCCCGTACAACCGGTTGGAGCGCACACGTTCTCGAGCAACGCAAAGACGGCAAAATCATCCGTCCGAGCGCAAACTACACAGGCCCTGAAGATTTGGCATTCGTGGAGATTGAAAACCGCTAATACGCGTAACAGCAGGGTGGGCCGCCAGCCCGCCCCATCTCGAAATGCCGTTTGAAAACAATGAATAAATTAAGTTTTCGTTTTTCGACGGCCTAGTGCAGTATGCGAGAGAGAGAGCCGGCCGTTTGAAAAACATGCTGCTCTGCTGTCGTCATTCCCATACAGGCAGAAATTCAAAAGTTGAAATGTTCTACTGTAAAGAGTGCTGAAAGATTTAAGTTTGGATTTCCGTCTATACGGGAATGATGGTAGCGGAGCAGCAATTTTTTTTCATACCGCGAATAGATTTCAGACAACAAGCAATAAAACAGAGTTTATGGTTTCAGACGGCCTTAAGGTCCGAATCAACAGGCCGTCTGAAACCCCAAAACCAAAAAAAAGAATAGATTTAGGAGAACCGACATGACTGCCAACCAACGTTACCGCAAAGCTTTGCCCGGTACGGATTTGGAATATTACGACGCGCGTCAGGCGTGTGAAGACATCAAACCAGGCTCTTACGACAAGCTGCCTTATACAAGCCGTATCTTGGCTGAGAACTTGGTCAACCGCGCAGACAAAGTCGACCTGCCTACGCTGCAAAGCTGGCTGGGTCAGCTGATTGAGGGAAAACAGGAAATCGACTTTCCTTGGTATCCGGCACGCGTGGTGTGTCACGATATTCTGGGTCAGACAGCGTTGGTGGATTTGGCAGGCCTGCGCGATGCGATTGCCGAAAAAGGCGGCGATCCTTCCAAAGTGAATCCTGTGGTGCAAACCCAGCTCATCGTCGACCACTCTTTGGCCGTTGAATGCGGCGGTTACGATCCCGATGCTTTCCGCAAAAACCGCGAAATCGAAGACAGACGTAACGAAGACCGTTTCCACTTCATCAACTGGACAAAAACCGCCTTTGAAAAT
Organism: Neisseria sp. HMSC058F07; assembly: GCF_001810035.1. Lineage (NCBI taxonomy): Bacteria > Pseudomonadati > Pseudomonadota > Betaproteobacteria > Neisseriales > Neisseriaceae > Neisseria > Neisseria sp. HMSC058F07. The sequence continues at coordinate 624,437 of NZ_KV799706.1, forward strand.
GTGGACGTGATTCCGGCGGGCAACGGCATTATGCACCAAATCAACTTGGAAAAAATGTCGCCGGTTGTCCAAGTCAAAAACGGTGTGGCATTCCCTGATACCTGCGTCGGTACTGACTCACATACGCCGCACGTCGATTCATTGGGCGTGATTTCCGTAGGCGTGGGCGGTTTGGAAGCCGAAACCGTAATGTTGGGTCGTGCCTCCATGATGCGTCTGCCTGATATCGTCGGCGTTGAGCTGACCGGCAAACGCCAGCCGGGCATTACTGCCACCGATATCGTGTTGGCACTGACTGAATTCTTACGTAAAGAGCGCGTGGTTGGCGCATTTGTCGAATTCTTCGGCGAGGGCGCAAGAAGCCTGTCTATCGGCGACCGTGCCACCATTTCCAACATGACCCCTGAGTTCGGTGCGACTGCCGCGATGTTCGCTATTGATGAGCAAACCATTGATTATTTGAAACTGACTGGTCGCGACGACGCGCAAGTGAAATTGGTGGAAATCTACGCCAAAACCGCCGGCTTGTGGGCAGATGCCTTGAAAACCGCCGTTTATCCTCGCGTATTGAAATTTGATTTGAGCAGCGTAACGCGCAACATGGCAGGCCCAAGTAACCCGCATGCCCGTTTTGCGACCGCCGATTTGGCCAGCAAAGGCTTGGCTAAACCTTACGAAGAGCCTTCAGACGGCCAAATGCCTGACGGTGCAGTGGTTATTGCCGCAATTACTTCATGTACCAATACTTCCAATCCGCGCAACGTTGTCGCCGCCGCGCTGTTGGCACGCAATGCCAACCGTCTTGGCTTGAAACGCAAACCTTGGGTGAAATCTTCGTTTGCCCCGGGTTCAAAAGTAGCCGAAATCTATTTGAAAGAAGCAGGCTTGCTGCCTGAAATGGAAAAACTCGGCTTCGGTATCGTTGCCTTCGCATGTACCACCTGTAACGGCATGAGCGGCGCGCTGGATCCGAAAATCCAGAAAGAAATCATCGACCGCGATTTGTACGCCACCGCCGTATTGTCAGGCAACCGCAACTTCGACGGCCGTATCCATCCGTATGCGAAACAGGCTTTCCTCGCTTCGCCTCCGTTGGTCGTTGCCTACGCGCTGGCAGGCAGCATCCGTTTTGATATTGAAAACGACGTACTCGGCGTTGCAGACGGCAAAGAAATCCGCTTGAAAGATATTTGGCCTACCGACGAAGAAATCGATGCCATCGTTGCCGAATATGTGAAACCGCAACAATTCCGCGATGTTTATATCCCGATGTTCGATACCGGCACAGCACAAAAAGCACCAAGCCCGCTGTACGACTGGCGTCCAATGTCTACCTACATCCGCCGCCCACCTTACTGGGAGGGCGCACTGGCAGGGGAACGCACATTGAGCGGTATGCGTCCGCTGGCGATTTTGCCCGACAACATCACCACCGACCACCTCTCGCCGTCCAATGCGATTTTGGCCAGCAGTGCCGCAGGCGAATATTTGGCGAAAATGGGTTTGCCTGAAGAAGACTTCAACTCTTACGCAACCCACCGCGGCGACCACTTGACCGCCCAACGCGCAACCTTCGCCAATCCAAAACTGTTTAACGAAATGGTGAGAAACGAAGATGGCAGCGTACGCCAAGGTTCGCTGGCACGTGTTGAACCAGAAGGCCAAACCATGCGCATGTGGGAAGCCATCGAAACCTATATGAACCGCAAACAGCCGCTCATCATCATTGCCGGTGCGGACTACGGTCAAGGCTCAAGCCGCGACTGGGCTGCAAAAGGCGTACGCCTCGCCGGTGTGGAAGCGATTGTTGCCGAAGGTTTCGAGCGTATCCACCGCACCAACTTGATCGGTATGGGCGTGTTGCCGCTGCAATTCAAACCGGGTACCAACCGCCACACCCTGCAACTGGACGGTACGGAAACCTACGATGTTGTCGGCGAACGCACACCGCGCTGCGACCTGACCCTCGTGATTCACCGTAAAAACGGCGAAACCGTTGAAGTTCCGGTTACTTGCCGCCTCGATACCGCAGAAGAAGTGTTGGTATATGAAGCCGGTGGCGTGTTGCAACGTTTCGCACAAGACTTTTTAGAAGGAAATGCAGCGTAAGGTAAATCGGGTATCGTCAAAATGCCCGGGCTACGCTAAAAAAGGTTTTCAGACGGCCTCGAATGTTTGAGGGGCCGTCTGAAAAAACCATACTAAAAAATACAAAGGAGAACTCGAAATGCCGCAAATTAAAATTCCAGCCGTTTACTACCGCGGCGGTACATCCAAAGGCATTTTCTTCAAACGTACCGATCTGCCGGCTGCTGCGCAGGAAGCAGGCGAGGCACGCGACAAAATCCTCTTGCGCGTACTCGGCAGTCCCGACCCTTACGGCAAACAGATTGACGGTTTGGGCAATGCCAGTTCGTCCACCAGCAAAGCTGTGATTTTGGACAAATCCGAACGCGCCGATCACGATGTCGATTATTTGTTCGGACAAGTTTCCATCGACAAACCTTTTGTCGATTGGAGCGGCAACTGCGGTAATCTGACCGCCGCCGTGGGCGCATTTGCCATCGAGCAAGGCTTGGTCGATAAATCCAAAATCCCTTCAGACGGCCTGTGTACCGTCAAAATCTGGCAGAAAAACATCGGCAAAACCATTATTGCCCATGTGCCGATGCAAAACGGCGTAGTTTTGGAAACGGGCGATTTTGAGCTTGACGGCGTAACATTCCCAGCCGCTGAAGTACAAATCGAATTTTTAGATCCGGCCGATGGCGAAGGCAGTATGTTCCCAACCGGCAATTTGGTCGATGAAATTGATGTGCCGAATATAGGCCGTCTGAAAGCCACGCTTATCAATGCCGGTATTCCAACCATTTTCCTGAATGCCGCAGATTTGGGCTACACAGGCAAAGAGTTGCAAGACGACATCAACAACGATGCCGCGGCTCTGGAAAAATTTGAAACCATCCGCGCGTATGGCGCGCTGAAAATGGGCTTGATCAGCGACGTATCCGAAGCCGCCACCCGCGCCCATACTCCGAAAGTCGCTTTTGTTGCTCCCGCGGCCGATTACACTGCTTCAAGCGGCAAAACCGTCCAAGCTGCCGACATCGACTTATTGGTACGCGCGCTGAGCATGGGAAAATTGCACCACGCCATGATGGGGACCGCTTCAGTTGCCATCGCTACCGCAGCCGCCGTGCCCGGAACGCTGGTCAACCTTGCAGCCGGAGGCGGAGCGCGTAAAGAAGTCCGCTTCGGTCATCCGTCAGGCACACTGCGTGTAGGTGCCGCCGCTGAATGTCAGGATGGGCAATGGACGGCTACCAAAGCAGTTATGAGCCGTAGCGCACGCGTGATTATGGAAGGACAAGTCCGAGTGCCGGAAGATTGCTTTTAAGTTTTCAGACGGCCGCAGTATTAAACAAGGCCGTCTGAAAACCAAATAAGCAGATTTTAATCAGGTAGCGATACCTGCAATGGAAATTAGGATTGGGCATGAAGCCTGACTAAACACCAAACCAAAGGCAATCTGGAAAGCTTTCAAATGTTTTTGCTCTTTTTAGACGGCCTGAAGCCAAAAAAACAATCAAAATTCAAAGGAGAAACACCATGTCCAACCAACTCATTCTTGTTCTGAACTGCGGCAGCTCTTCACTCAAAGGTGCCGTTATCGACCGTAAAAACGGTAAAGTTCTCTTAAGCTGTCTCGGCGAACGTTTGGGTACGCCCGAAGCAATCATTACATTCAGCAAAGACGGCAAAAAATGCCAAACTGCTTTGACCAGCCGTAACGACCACGCCGGTGCAGTAGGCATGTTGCTGAAAGAACTGGAAAAACACGGCCTGCACGATCAAATTAAAGCCATCGGCCATCGCATCGCACACGGCGGCGAAAAATACAGCGAATCTGTTTTGATCGACCAAGCAGTCATGGATGAACTTGATGCCTGCATTCCGCTCGCTCCGCTGCACAACCCTGCCAATATCAACGGCATTTTGGCTGCGCAAGAGCATTTCCCGGGTCTGCCCAATGTCGGCGTGATGGATACTTCGTTCCACCAAACCATGCCGGAGCGTGCCTACACTTATGCCGTTCCGCGCGAATTGCGTAAAAAATACGCTTTCCGCCGCTACGGTTTCCACGGTACCAGTATGCGTTACGTTGCCCCTGAAGCCGCACGCATCTTGGGCAAACCGTTGGAAGACATCCGCATGATTATTGCCCACTTAGGCAACGGCGCATCCATTACCGCCATCAAAAACGGCAAATCCGTTGACACCAGTATGGGCTTCACGCCGATCGAAGGTTTGGTAATGGGTACGCGCTGCGGTGACATCGACCCGGGCGTATACAGCTATCTGACTTCACATGCCGGTTTGGATGTTGCCCAAGTTGATGAAATGCTGAACAAAAAATCAGGTTTGCTCGGTATTTCCGAACTCTCCAACGACTGCCGTTCTTTGGAAATCGCTGCGGATGAAGGCCATGAAGGCGCACGTTTGGCTCTGGAAGTAATGACTTACCGCCTTGCCAAATACATTGCTTCTATGGCTGTGGCTTGTGGCGGCGTTGACGCACTCGTGTTTACCGGCGGTATCGGCGAAAACTCGCGTAACATCCGTGCCAAAACCGTTTCCTATCTTGATTTCTTGGGTCTGCACATCGACACCAAAGCCAACATGGACAAACGCTACGGCAACTCCGGTATCATCAGCCCGACAGGTTCTATGCCGGCTGTTTTGGTGGTGCCAACCAATGAAGAGCTGATGATTGCACACGATACGGCGCAGTTGGCCGGCTTTTTGGAAGAAGTAGGCTAGGGCGAAGATTTTCCTAGGCCATAAACAATAAAAAGTGCGGACTCATCATCCGCACTTTTTTAATTACAACTCAATCAAGCCACTTGGGTTTGATGTTCGTCGCCGTTGCGCTCACGAACTGCGCCCAAACGGTAAACGGTTTCGCCTTGTTCGCTCAAGAATGCTTGTACTGCATCGGCATCTTCTTTAGCAATGATAACGACCATGCCGATACCGCAGTTGAAGGTACGGTACATTTCTTGGGTTTCCACATTGCCTGCTTTTTGCAGCCATTGGAACAATTTAGGCAATTTCCACGCTTTGGCATCGATTTGTGCAACGGTATTTTCAGGCAAAACGCGAGGTACGTTTTCGGTAATGCCGCCGCCGGTAATATGGGCCATGCCTTTAATGGTGAATTTTTCCAAAGCGGCAAGGATAGGTTTCACATACAGGCGGGTAGGGGCGATAATGGCTTCGCGCAAAGTTTTACCGTTGTCGAATTCCGCGTCCAAATCAGGATTGTCGCGCTCGATGATTTTGCGTACCAAAGAGTAGCCGTTGGAGTGTGCACCGTTGGAAGCCAAGCCCAAAACAACGTCTCCGGCCTGAATGCTGCGGCCGTTAATAACGCGTTCTTTTTCAACCACGCCGACGGCAAAACCTGCCAAGTCGTATTCGCCTTCGGGATACATGCCCGGCATTTCGGCAGTTTCACCGCCAATCAAAGCGCAACCGGATTCTTCGCAGCCTTGGGCAATGCCTTTAATCACATCAGTCGCGCGGGCAACGTCCAGCTTGCCGCAAGCAAAATAGTCCAAGAAGAACAAAGGTTCTGCGCCTTGAACCAAAATGTCGTTGACGCTCATGGCAACCAAATCGATGCCGACGGTATCGTGTTTGTCCCAGTCGAATGCCAGTTTCAGCTTGGTGCCGACGCCGTCCGTACCGGAAACCAATACCGGATTTTTGTATTTTTTGCCGATTTCGACCAAAGCGCCGAAACCGCCCAAATCACCCAACACTTCAGGGCGCATAGTACGCTTGGCAAAAGGTTTGATGTTTTCGACCAGTTGATCGCCTGCGTCGATATCCACGCCTGCGTCACGATAGCTCAAAGAAGTGCTCATTGGATTTCCTTATTCGGGTATGGGTAGATTGTCGGAGCGTATTTTATCTTAAATTAGAGGATTCAGGCTGAATTTTTTGGCATTATTGTCAACAATTTTTATTTTATCTTAATAGCCGTCACGCGTTCAGACGGCCTTTGTGAATCTGTTATACTGCTTATTGATTTTGAAAACCTTAAACATCAATTGGGAAATACCTTTTTATGTATCAAAAGAAAACGCGCGGCGCAAAACCGTGGATTATTATGGCTTGCGTTATCGCGGCCTTTATTTGGCTTTTATATGCCTTGGGCGATGTTTTGACGCCGTTTATCGTAGCTGCCGTTTTGGCCTATGTTTTGAATCCCTTGGTCGAATGGCTGCAACTGAAGCGTATCCGTCGCGTGCCGGCCTCTATGATTATTATGGCACTGGCTTTGCTGATATTGCTGTCGTTGGTGCTGATTATCGTGCCTATGTTGTTGAACCAGTTTAACAATCTGGCCGAACGCCTGCCACAAATCGTAGGCTTTGTTCAAAACAAATTGCTGCCGTGGCTCAATAGCGTCAGCGGGGATTATATTCAAATCGATCAAGAATCAATTATTGCATGGTTGCAGTCGCATACGGATGAGTTGAGCAATACGCTCAAAGAATGGATTCCTACCTTGATGCGTCAAAGTGGTAACGTCATCAGCGGCGTCAGCAATTTGGTGTTGTTACCTTTGCTGCTGTATTACTTCTTGTTGGATTGGAAACGCTGGTCTTCCGGAATCAGCAAATTGGTTCCGCGCCGTTTTATCGAAACTTACACGCGTATCAGCGGCAATATGGATGAAGTTTTGGGCGAGTTTCTGCGTGGCCAGCTGATGGTGATGATGATTATGGGCTTGGTCTATGGCTTGGGCTTGATGCTGGTCGGTTTGGATTCCGGCTTTGCCATCGGTATGATTGCCGGTATTTTGGTATTTATTCCGTATTTGGGTGCATTTACCGGCCTTTTGCTGGCGACAGTTGCCGCGCTTTTGCAATATGGCTCATGGCAGGGTTTGTTGATGGTCTGGGCTGTATTCGGTGTCGGACAATTCTTGGAAAGCTTTTTCATTACGCCTAAAATCGTCGGCGACCGCATCGGTTTGTCTCCGTTCTGGGTGATTTTCTCGTTGATGGCTTTCGGACAACTGATGGGTTTTGTCGGTATGCTTGCCGGTCTGCCGCTTGCCGCCGTAACATTGGTTTTATTGCGTGAAGGTGCATCTGCCTATTTCGGCAGCCATTTCTATAAACATAAATAAATCGATGATATTAAGGCCGTCTGAAATCCAAGTTTCAGACGGCCATTGATAACAAAGGAAGTCTATATGTTAGCCATTATCGGCGGCAGCGGTTTGACCAAACTGCCGGAACTCGAAATTACTGAACGAAAAATCGTACGCACTCCATACGGCTTAACCAGCAGTCCTATTTTGTTCGGCAGGTTGGGGCGCTTGGACATTGTTTTTCTCGCCCGACACGGCTTCAGCCATACCATCGCGCCGCATGAAATCAACTATCGCGCCAATATCTGGGCATTGCACTCTTTAGGCGTTGAAAACATTATTGCCATTTCTTCAGTCGTCGGTATCAACCCTGATTTTGAAAACGGCAGTCTGGTGTTGCCGGACGATTTGATTGACTATACCTATGGCCGTAAAGATACTTTTTTTGAAGGCCAAGAATGCCCTGTCGTCCATACCGATTTTTTCAACCCTTATTGCAATGAATTGCGACAAAAGTTATTAAATATCACGAAAGCGCACAATGTGCCGATTTACGACACAGCAGTATATGGCTGCCTGCAAGGCCCGCGCCGTCCAACTCGCGCAGAAATTGCCCGTTATCGCAATGATGGTGTAGATGTACTTGGTATGACCGGTATGCCCGAAGCTGTTTTGGCCAGAGAGTTGAAAATGGCCTATGCCCACTTTTGCAGCGTCAGCAGCATTGATTGCTTTGATAGCGGAGTAGGGACTGTAGGCTGTAATGAACAGACTTCTATGGCGATGACGAAAATCCGACAATTATTGAATGGTTTGTAATTGATCATGCCGTCTGAAATGATGTTTTCAGACGGCATTGTTTTAGTTAAGAAGCCGTTTCACGCGCCCAATGAGGCAGGGAAGCTTTTTGTTTGCGGAACGAGGCAAGTTGCATGCCCCGACATTTTTCAAAAATCAATTCGACCCCGCTTTGCAGCTGTAAAATCAAATTGGTATGCGTTTCCGTTTTAATAAAGTCAATATTGCGTTGTACCAAGCGCTGAATGACGGCATAAACATCAAGGCAGCCATTTGCAAAAAACCACGGATTCAATTTTACCCAACGGCCGCCGCTTAGTGCAGCATCAGGCTGAAAATCAGCGCGAATCTGTGTCAAACGATTGTCGGAGAAATGCAGTTCGATATCGCCATAAAGCCAAATATTCCAGCCTTTTTGTACCAACAAGCCTTTAGGGACGCAATCAGGCGCAGGAAACATCTGCAAAATAGACTCTGCCGATTGTCCGATTTCCAGATAGTCAAACCGGCCGGTATACAAAAAATCATAAATATCAACGGCAATAGGAAAGTGGTAACGCATGGCAACAACCATAGAAAAGCAATTAACCAAGCTATCTTAAACTTAAAATATAATGAAATCAATTCTTATTACTATTTATTCAATATAAGAAAGGCCGTCTGTTGTCCAGACGGCCTTATAGCTTTGGCTTAAACCGATAATTTTGGTTTACTCAGCCTTTAAATCAGCCACGCATTGCTTATCGCGTGCCTCAAAAGCTTCCGCGCCACCCAAGAGTTTGAGTTGCTCCTCAGGGCTGATTTTGCCGAAGTTTCGGATTTGCTCGTCAGAGAGTTTGCTTAAAGGCTGATCCCACATGCAGACACAATAGTCTTGAGCCAATTTCTCGTTTTGCGCATCCAAACCTTTTGCCTTCAAATCAGTTTGCCATTTTTCAGCAAAAGGAATGTTTTTCACACAAGATTCCACCACATTTTGCTTCATCTGCGGCTTGTTCATGGCGCATTGTGAGAGCAGGGCGGTCAGAGCCAGCAAAGACAAAATAATCCATGCCCAAATGCGGATGGTGCGGATTTTTGCCTTGGCTTTCTTTCTGGCCGCCAGTTGTTCTTCAGACGGCCTTTCCGTTTGTTGCTCAGTCATGCAGGCTTTCCATGCGGATCATGGTGATCGGAGCATCCACGCAGCTCAACGCCTCAATCGCTGCGATAGCGCGTTTGACATTGTGTTCCACCGTGGTGTGGGTCAGAATCACGATTTCAGCAGTGCTTTGATTAATCACGCCTTTTTGAATCAAAGCTTCGATAGAAACATTTTCTTTGGCCAAGAGTGCGGCAATTTGACCCAAAGTTCCTGGTTCGTCAGTTGCTTGAACGCGCAGATAGTAGCTGCTGGTGATTTCATCCATAGGCAGAATATTTTGCACTTGAACTTGTGAAGGTTGGAATGCCAAGTGAGGGACACGATGGTCAGTCTCAGCTTCAATCAGGCGGGCAATATCAATGATATCGGCAACCACGGCAGAAGCCGTTGGCAATGCACCGGCGCCTGCACCATAATACAAGGTTTCACCAACCATATCGGCATTGACGCGGACAGCATTCATCACGCCGTTAACGTTAGCCAGCAGACGGCTTTCAGGAATCAGAGTAGGGTGTACGCGCAACTCGATGCCTTTGTCGGTTTTACGGGTAATCCCCAACAATTTGATACGGTAGCCAAGTTGTTCAGCGTATTTGATATCGCGGCTGTCGAGTTTGCTGATGCCTTCCAAATAGCAGGCAGAAAAGTTCATCGGCGTACCAAATGCCAATGCGCTCATAATCGTAATTTTATGGCCGGCATCATGACCTTCGATATCAAAAGTGGGGTCAGCTTCTGCATAGCCCAAAGCCTGAGCTTCTTTCAATACGTCTGCAAACGCGCTGCCTTTTTCACGCATTTCAGTCAGAATGAAGTTGCTGGTACCATTAATAATACCGGCGATACTGCGGATTTGGTTCGCAGCCAAGCCTTCACGCAAAGCCTTGATAATTGGTATACCGCCGGCAACAGCAGCTTCAAACTGCACCATGACATTTTTTTCTTCCGCCAAAGGGAAAATTTCATTGCCGTATTCGGCCAGTAGTTTTTTATTGGCAGTAACAATGTGTTTGCCGTTTTCAATCGCTTTCAATACCGCATCTTTGGCAATACCGGTACCGCCAAACAATTCCACAACAACATCAACATCTTGATGTTGAACCAGCTCAAACGGATCTTTGATAAAAGCAGCATTCGGGCAAATTTGTTTGGCTTTTTCTTCGCTCAAATCACAAACAGCAGAAATACGGACTTCTCGTCCCAAGCGGCGGCTGATTTCCGCAGCGTTGTCCTGCAATACAGTAGCCGTACCGCCACCGACTGTACCCAAACCTAAAAGACCGATATTTACTGGCTTCATTGTGTCTCCTTTTGAGCCGATACTTTAAAATAATCACGAAAAACCAAGGCTTGTTATAATCGCTTGCAATCGTAAATTCAGAGCAAAGCATCAATGCACAAGGTCAAACGTTGAATCCTACCTGATATTGCTTGATCTTGCACCTTTTTTTGCAAGTTTCCCAAGGCCGTCTGAAAAATCGTTCTACCATAAAAACAGGAATTGCCATGAAAATCACAGAAAACCATATTGATGAAACCGCATCATTTTTTTCATCCTCACAAGGCATATTGCAAATCGGTGAACAAACATATTCAGAACCCATTTGCTGGCAAGATGGCAAAGTGAGCATCATTCCTCAAACAACCATCGGAGAATTAAACGAACAAATTTTTATATCAGCAATTGAAACAGCAGAAAACCGTCCAGAAGTCATTATTATAGGTACAGGAGAAAAACAAAAATTTCTGCATCCCAAAGTTGCTGCAGCCTTATCAGCCTACGGAATCGGCCTCGAATGCATGAATACAGCCTCAGCTTGCCGAACTTTAGTTTTGCTGCAAGGCGAAGGACGAAGCGCATGGGCTTGGTTGTGGCCATAATTTGCAGAAAAGACTATTGCATCATGCTAGCTTAGGTTCGCATAATTTATATTATGTTAAATTCATAATACTAGTATTTTAGCCTGCCAACTCCTGTTTCTCTTATTAAAGAAGAACTTCTACGTTCACAATGAGATTCCTGCCTCCAGATTTAAAAAAATCACATCTTGCAACTAGCGGAACACTTTTTCTAAGTATGTCTAGTACAAGGTACTTCTTCTCAAGGAATATGAAGGTACTTGGTATCGTACTAAGGCTCCCTGCTCCCTACTCGACTTCATTACTCGATAATTAAGGTGACAACTGGCGCAATTAGCCTGTTAGCTGCCTTTAAGAGGTTCAAACACATCGCCTTCAGATGGCTTTGCACACTTACTTTGTTCTGCCCCAAATAGACTGCCCGGGCATAGCGGAATTTACGGTGCAGTGTCAGAAATAACTCACATAATCGAAATAGCGGCTCAATAATCTCTACCGCTTCCCCTCCCTATTCTATTGATCAAATCTCAAAAAACATTTCCATATTATTAAAAACAAGTTAGAATTTCATAAAATTATAAATAATAATCAAACTTATTTGTATTATTTTAGTCAGAGTGTAATCGCATCTATTCGATCTGTCTCATTCAGACGGCCTTACCAATCAAGTTATATGGATTCATTCTATGCAACCGATCAAAGTCACCACCCTCCCCGCCTGCATCGCCGCCATTGGTTTCGTCCCTGCCGTTTATGCTGCAGATAATTCGACAGTTATTCTCGATACCATAACTGTCAAAGGAACTCGAAATAAGGATGAAATCGGTAAAAACCGCGTTTATACCCGCGAAATCGTCAATCTTTACAAGAGCAAAAACGAAGTCGAAACCTTCAAAGGCAACACCGTATCCGACCTTTTAAGCGGTATGTCCGGCGTGTACAGCGGCGACGCGCGCAACAGCGGCGCGCTGGATCCGAATATACGTGGTGTGCAAGGTCAAGGACGGATTCCCGTTACCATCGACGGCACGGAGCAGGCGATTACCGTCTGGCGCGGCTACGCGGGCGCAAACAACCGCAACTACGTCGACCCCAACATCATCAGTAGCGTTTCTATCGAAAAAGGCCCCTCGTTCAGCCGTGATATGAAAAGCGGCATAGGCGGCTCCGTCGCCCTGAAAACCATCGATGCCGACGATATTGTCCCCGAAGGGCAGAAATACGGCTTTGAAGTGAAGGCGGAGGCTTCCAACAATTCCATCAAAAGGCGTGAGAATGCTTATGAACATTCAGTCGATTATCGAACCTTGCCTGTTCCCGCAGTAGCGACGGGTGGTATTTGGCGTTCGTTTTTTGACGATACCGACCGAATCGACCAGCGTTTCAACGGACGCAATAAATTTGGGGAGGATAAAGCCTACCGCATTGCCGCCGCCACCAAGCAGGACAATTTCGATGCCATGCTTGCCTATGCCTACCGCAGTAAAGGCAATTATTTTTCCGGCAAAAAAGGCGCGGAACGCTACGGTTATATCGGTCCTTGGACACAAGAAACTTTAGACGAATTGAAACGTCGTAAAGAAGAAGCCGCTGCCAAGGGTGAGAAATTTTTCGGCAGTGAAAACATGCTGGGCGCACCCGATATTTCAAAAATCGGACTTTTTTATCATCCGGGCGGGGAAGTCAGCAATACCTCGCTCGAAACCAAATCATGGGTAGGTAAAACCACCTTCCGTCTGCCGAACCGCCAAACGCTCAAATTCGGCCTGCGCCATACCGATTCCACGTTCGGCGAAATTATGCCTTCGCGCATTATCGGCCCCATCAGTTGGGATGCGTCCGTCCTCAACAAAATTGCCGAATGGCCGCAGGCATGGGTAAAACAGCGTTCCTACAATATCGACTATTCGTGGAAGCCCGAGGGCAGCCGTTGGATAGATTTCGATGCCACGCTTTGGACAACGCGCACCAAATCCAAAACCAATACCGCAGGTGGCTCACCCGGCGATACCGTTTATGAGGACAACAAATTTCAAATAGCATGGGATGAGTACGACAGATGGCAAAAAGCTACGCCTGAAGAGCGTCAAGAATTGCTGAATGCAGGTTTTGAAGTCCCAAAACCGCCCAAACCCGAAACGCCCAATACAAACGGCAGGTTCAACACTATTGAAGGCAACGCCTATTACGCCCGTAACAACCGTACAGGCTTTCAATTCTCCAACCGTATGAAATTGAGCGACAAACTGTCGTTGACTTTGATGGGCGATTTTCAAAATGAAAAACTGACATCGCGCAATGATTTTTCAGACGAGCTGGAGCGGGGAGGATACGACAAATATCGGGAAGAACTCGAAAACAGCACCATCAGGGCAAATTATGAATTGAACCAATACGGTGTACCTCGCAACGGCAAGCGGCGTGAATACAATCTGGGCTTTAATTTTCGCTACGAACCCTTCCGCTGGCTGACTTTGACGGCAGGTGGGCGATATACCAATTTCCAACTTCAGGATAAAAGCAGACGTTTGGAAAGCGGCACGAATAAGACCGGCGATCCGTTAGAAATGAACAGGGGAATAAAATATTCGATCGGCAGGGTTGCCACGCCGCAAGAATACGCGGATTACAAGGCAATTGACGATGCTTTGGCGAATGGCAGTCTTGATTATGGAGTTTTATATGAAACAGAGGAATACGCAGAACAAAGAAAAAAACATGCACAAATTAGCCTGACTTCGTTTCAAGTCAATTCGCAATATATTCCGACTTTGACAGATGATCGCGAAAAATGGGTCAATCCTAATGAAAAGGTGGATTTCTATTGGTTGAAAGACGATAAAGGCCGTCTGAATATGCAGGATCATCCCCTTACCAATGGCAGCATTCCTGATTTGCACACCAAAGTCGCCAATCCTGTATATGACCCGTCTATTCCAGACAGTCCGCAATTTGTACCTAAATACTACGCAGCCAGTGCAAGTGTTTACACAACGCCAATGACCGAAGCCGAAAGACAGAGGGCAATGAAGCAGAAGGGCAGCGGTTGGGTACCTGCATTTTCTGCCACCATCAATTTTACTGATTACAGCCGCGCCTATTTGCGCTATACCGAAACCCTGCGCTACCCCAGCATTTTTGAAGGGACTTACGGCTTTTCTACCGCCGCCGGCTCATTCAACCGCATGGGCTATGGCTGGCGGCCCGAACACGCCAAAAACTGGGAAGTGGGCTATATTCATGATTTGACGGGGCTGTTACCGAAAATGAAAAAAGCGGATTTCCGCGTCAATTACTTCCATAACAAGACCGAAAACGTTATCGATAGGGACAGCAATCTCGAATTCGAACAATTCGACAGACAAATCCGCAGTGGTGTCGAGCTGTCCACCCGCTTCGATACCGGACGCGTCTTTGGCAGCCTGAACGTATTCCGCAGCCTGAAAAACAAAATGTGCGACGAAAATTTCACTTGGACATCCGCAACAGAGGGCATGGTTGATTCAAGCTATTTTGTGAAAAACGGTAAGACTATGAATCGTCCTGTCTGCAACCACGGCGGCTTGACCGATTCGGGCTATCTGGCAAGCGCGCTTCAACCACGCTGGTCGATTGATGCCGAATTGGGCAGCCGTTTCCTTGCCAACAAACTGGAAACAGGCGTGCGCCTCCATTACCACAGCCGCGTCTATGAAAACCGCAACGATGCTTGGCAGCCATTCTACGATGTGCGCAATAAATATCAGAATGACAATATGAAGCCCCAGCATAACGATATGCGCTGGCAGCCTGTTGCGGTATGGGATGCCTACCTGCGTTATAAAATCGGCAAGAACCTGACTGCCGAGCTTGTGGGCAGCAATCTGACCAACCGCTACTACCTCGACCCGATGAGCCGTTCTTACCTGCCTGCACCGGGCAGAACCATCAGGATAGGGATTACGGGCAAGTTCTAAAATAGTTTCTAAATACAATTATCAAAACTCTGATATTAGTGAAGTGTAAATTTTCAGAAATGATAATAATTCATGTTTCTATTTCCTAAAAATAGGAATATACTTACCTTACTTTTCCAAGAGGGCGGATTTGTAAGTTTGATTCAGATTCTTCTTGAGAAAGTTCGTTGATTTTGTAAAACTTTATTTTGGAGTGAATTATGAAACTCGTAAAAACCGTTGCGGTATTGAGTGTTGCGTTTGCCGCTTCTTCTGTGTTTGCACTGCCTAAAGGTTTTCAAGCCAACCCGACTGGTGCGACGACCAAATCGATTCAAGTCGAAGGGGTAAAGCATATTGGTGTTACTCTTGAAAACGAAGGTGAGCATAAAGGTAAAGCTTCCATTTTTGTTAGTGATAACAAGGCTGTCTCAGGAACTCCAGAGAAAGGTATTGCCAATAACAAGCCTGTCTCTTTTGCTAAAATCGATGCGACAGCGAACAAATATTTTGTTAAAACGTTTGCTCACGGTATTTTGGGTAAAGACAAAAACGGCGTTACTGTTGCCAATCTGTATCGGATGAACGGTGCATGGCATCTGATTCCCAAAATGCCCGACCATTCCCATTTGGGCCGTCTGTCTTATTCCAAAGTCGGTAATATGGATGTTTACTTCGGCGACTGGTCTGCCGTTCCTTCCGGTGCGGCTGTCGGTACAAAAGGTACGAATTACACTGCCTTCTATAGCGGCACGGGTCGAACCACCAATCTGCCGACTACGGGTACTGCCACTTATACGGTTAAGGGTATCAACCAATATCATACGCAAAATACAGCCCTCTTAAACGGTACGTTGAAAGCTGATTTCGGTAAGCGAACGCTGAACGGAGAAATGGAACGCGCAGGTTTGAATGTCGCCATCAACAATGCCACGATTAATACGGCTCAGGCTTCCTTCTCCGGTACAGCTACGGCAAACAAAGTGGCCGGTACGACCCACGGTCATTTCTTTGGCAATCAAGGCGCAGCGATTGCGGGCGTGGCTGATTTTGGTCGAAACCATGCCTATAACACTGCCTTTGGCGGTACGAAAATCGGCAAATAATGAATCATAATGCGATAAGGCGGACGGTTTTTGTCGTTTCCCATTCCGTCCGCCTATAAAACACAAATCATCCGACACACAATGCACATCGTACAGGGCCGTTCGGAAATATCGGGCTTCGCAATGCGTTTAAGCCGGTATTTTTCGAACGGCCCGTGAGTTTGAAGGCGTGCTGTTTCGATGGGCTTGAGAAGCTCATTTTCAGACGACCCGTCATTCAAATAAAAAAATGCTCTGCCCGGTAAAGATGAAATGTCAGTTTTTCTTTGAAAAGGTCGTCTGAAAAACAAAGCCGCCCGATACACAGGAAAGAATTTTATGAAACGCCTTTTGCTCCTTCCCTTTTTTATCAGCCTGCTGCCCCACGCGTTTGCCGACGACAGGGAAGACCGCTTCATGCAGCTCAAACAGGGAACGGAACTCCGCCGCGCTCAGCAGGAAAGGAACGAAGCGGACAATACGGCGATCGAATTCGGCGCGGGAGAAGTGCAGGACGGCGAAGATTTGGCGTTGTCGCTGATGAAGGCGGTCAACGCGCAAAACGAAGAGGAAACGGCTCGGCTGTTAGACATTTACCGCCGTCAGGATGATTACGACCCCGATATAGTGCTGTTTGCCGAGGCCAATCAGGCGGTGTACCGCGACGATTTGGAGGCCGCGCTGGCGAAATACCGCGAGCTTTACCGCAAAAATCCCGAATTTCTGCGCGGCCGCCTGGATTTGGCGCGGCTGCTGTTTATAGACAAACAAAACAAAGAATCGGCGGCATTGTTCGACGGCATCGATATTCCCGAAGTGCCCGCCGTCAATGAGAAAATCAAAGTGTTTGCCGACGCTTTGAAGAAACGCGATGCGTGGAGCGGCTCGGTTTCGTTCGGCGCGGGTTACGACACCAACTTAAACCAGTCGTCGGGCACGACGGTTGTCCGCAATCAGACAAGCTGCGGTTTCGATTCGAACGGGCAGCCGATTCTGGACGATGCCGGAATGCTGTCCTGCCGCAACGAACAGCTTGACGCCTACGCGCCCGATGCGTTGAAAAACCGGATGTGGGTATATGAAGCCAACTTAAGCAGACGCATTTCGCTCAACGGCCACCACGGCCTGCAACTGGGCGGCTACGCATGGGGCCGGCTCTATCCCGGCAACAAAGAATACGGCGAACACAATATCAACGTCAGCCCCGCTTACAGTTTTCAGAGCAAAGACCATTCCTTCAGTATCGGCCCGCAGGTGCAATACGAATGGTCGGGCGGGAAACTGCGCGACAGCAGCGCCGGCATCAGCACGGCATACAGCCGCACCTTTTCCGACCAAGCCTCGCTGGGCGTGCAGCTCGACCACAAATACGACCGCTACCGCGGTGAATTAAAACATTTCAACGGCCCGCAGACGCTTCTGTTCACCACCGCCATCTACGCCCTGCCGAAAGACTGGCTGGTATTCGGCGGCTACGACTACCTGCGCAAAAACAGCCGCGAAAAAGTGGATTCCTACCGCCGGCACGGCCTGCGCGCGGGCGTCAATAAACGTTTCGAATCCGGCATCGACGCCACCTTTCAGGCAATCTGGCGCAAAACAGCCTATCAGGATTACCATGCCTGGCTGGAAACCCGCCGCCGTGATTTCGAACGCACCTACCAGTTGGACATCAAATTCGATCGCCCTTTCCTCCGCGGCTTCGTACCCATCCTCACCGTAAAACACACTGACAACAAAAGCTCGTCCTGGCTAAATCGCTATAAACGGAATGAATTTCTAATTAAAATAGAGCATAGGTTTTGAAATTAAAGGTCAGCCAGATGATCTCTTGTAAGATTATTATCTTATATTCATAATGTGATTAACTCGCAAATTTCTTACAGTTTAACTTATCAACTTGCTAAAAAAATTTGCAAATAGGCCGTCTGAACTTAATGTTTCAGACGGCCTTTGCAGTATAAATTAGCTATCCCCTACACTTTCTTGTTTCACAAGAGTTTGATGGTACTTGGTATTCTTATATCTCTCCTACTCCACTACACAATAAATTAGGAAGTAGAGGTAAGGTAAAATTAAATAGCCAAGTTTCTCTTAAAACCTATTGATTTTATACTAAAAATTGGAGTACTATGAGCACACTCTCTAGAGTATCACTAATTCTCATTTGACATATAGGAACAATAAGCGGAATTTGTAGAAGAATAGGAAAAAAGAAAATAATTTATATTATGTTAAATTAATAATGTTAGTATTTTAAGCCTGTTAACTCCTGTTTCTCCTAGTCGTACAATAACTTTTACAAAAAGCTTACCTGAAATTTTTCAGATAACCTTTTTACGCTTTTCTTTTCATATATAAATAAAGTAAGATTCAGTCAATAGATATTATTCTTCTCACTATCCAATCTCTGGAGTAAAGCACCCCATGGCCGTCAATAAAATCGCCCGTAAAAGC
>NZ_KV799707.1:0-354 GCF_001810035.1 Neisseria sp. HMSC058F07
CAGCACACCGAATACCACTACGACGCCAATCAAAACCTCACCCTCGCCCTCTATCCAGACGGCAGCAAAGAGACCTTCGGCTACGATGCTGCAGGTCGTTTGACCACCCATACCGACGGCGAAGGCCACACCACCTCCTACGAATACGGCCAGGACGGTCTGCCGACCCAACGCACCAATGCGCTGGGCCATACCTTCGGCTACCATTACGACAAAGCCCGCCGCCTAGTCGGCCTCACCAATGAAAACGGTGCGCGCTACCGCTTTGCCTACGACATCCTCGACCGATTGATTGCAGAAAGCGGTTTCGACCATAAGCTGACCGGCTACCGCTACAACGCCGGCAACGAACTG
>NZ_KV799708.1:0-270 GCF_001810035.1 Neisseria sp. HMSC058F07
CATACCTTCGCCTACGCCTACGACAAAGCCCGCCGTCTGACCGTCCTCACCAACGAAAACGGCGAAACCTACCGTCTCGATTACGACCAAACCGACAACCTGATCCAAGAAACCGGCTGGGACGGCAAAATCACCGCCTACGGCTACGATGTCGCCGGACAACTGGTTCAACAGACCGAATACGGCCAAAGCAATCATGAAGGCCGTCTGAAAGAGCGTCCAGAGACTTGGCACATCCACCATTTCAAACGCAACATCCTCGGCCAACTG